>CAYFIR010000129.1:0-18692 GCA_964343195.1 uncultured Bacteroidia bacterium
GGCTTGTGCGAGAGAGGGAGGAATCAGAATGTTTAAAGTGCCACTTTCTCCCCTATGAAAGAAAGGAGGTCCCGCTGAAGGCGACACTACACTGGTAACCAGTCGCTTATGAGAAATAAAACCCGAAACTGACGTTACTTATACCGCCTAATATGCCTACTGGGGCTCAAAACTAACCGCCAGTCCGCCTCCGGGAGCAAGCCGTACATCAAGCGCATCGCCCTTTTTGACTTCGCGGGATTCAATGACGATGTTCGTGGGATTTTCGTCCCAATGAGAATCGACCCCATCTCGATAAATATCTGCTCGGTAGGTTTTCCCTTCTTCCAGGAAGTCCAGCTCAAGGTTCAACTCCCTGCTCTGCTTGTTGGTGATGGAACCCAGGAACCAGCGATCGCCATCGCGCTCTTTTCTGGCAATGGTCACGTATTCGCCGACCTCCCCATTCAACACATGACTTTCGTCCCAGTCCACAGCTACATCCCGAATAAACTGGAAGGCAGGCTCGCCCTCGTAAAACTCAGGCAGGTCCGCTGCCATCTGAATGGGGCTATAAATCACTACGTAAAGCGCCAACTGCTGCGCCAGGGTCGTATTGATCTGATTATCGGGCCGGTAGGGATCCATCTTGATGTTGAAGATGCCCGGAGTAAAGTCGATAGGACCTGCCAGCATACGGGTGAAAGCCACCGTGGGTAAATGTGACGGGGGATTCCCTCCATCTGATGCCCAGGCATTGAACTCCTGGCCACGTAGTCCCTCACGGGCAATGATATTGGGCCAGGTGCGGCGCTTACCAGTGGCTTTGATGGGTTCGTGGGCGTTGACTGCGACTTTATGCTTGGCTGCGGTTTCTACCACACGCTGGTAATGATTGACCATCCACTGACCGTGGTGGTAGGTTCCGGCGGGAATGATTTTGCCGACATAGCCCGTTTTGACGGAGTGGATGCCCAAATCCTCACAAAGTTGAAATGCAGCTTCCATTTGCTGATCGTAAGTCCTGGGGGCAGCAGATGTTTCATGGTGCATGATCACCTGTACGCCATGTTCACGGCCATATTCGACCACTTCCTCGATGTCGTAATCAGGGTATGGAGTTACGAAGTCAAAGACTCCTTCGCGGTCTTCGAAGCCTATCCAGTGTTCCCAGCCAGTATTCCAGCCTTCTACCAACAGGCCGCCGATGCCGTTTGCTGCGCAGAAATCAATATAGCGTTTGGCATTTTCGGTCGTGGCTCCATGCCGTCCACTGGCCATGTCCCAGGTGGACTTGTCCAGGTGCATCTCCCACCAGATCCCGGCATACTTCATGGGAGTAAACCATGAAACATCGTCCAATACGGGGGAATCATTGAGGTTGACGATCAGTTTGGACTCAATGAGTTCTCCGGCTGTTTCACTGATCTGAATCGTGCGCCACGGGGTTTGGAAAGGCACCTGACGGGTTGCCTTGATGTCATCAGGGCCGCCTACCAACTCGCTTTCCAGCAGGAGGGAGTCAGTGTTAACCCGTAGGGTCATACCGGAGTAGTCATAGAGTGCCGCCTCGTGAAAACTCAGGTGCAGGCCATCAGCCGTGCGCATGGTAACGGGGGTGTTGACGGCGTTGTAGGGGATGTAGCTCTGTGCCAGGTTGGGATGGTCACGTTTTTCGGTGGCGTTGATGCCGCTTACCTTGGTGTGGTTATACAGGTGCTCGTAGATGTCCCAGTCGCCCGGAATCCACCAGGCATCGTGGTCGCCGGTCAGTTGAAACTGGGTATGCTCGGCCATGATGACGACTTCGCTGAGGTTAGGCTGATCCGGGAACTCATAGCGGAAGCCCAGTCCATCGTCATAGACCCGGAAGATGACATTTAGCAGACGTTTTTCCCCCTCAGACTCCTGGAGCTGAATGGACAATTCCTCATAGTGGTTTCGGACTTTTCGCTGCTCTCCCCAGGGCATTTCCCAGGTTTCATCCGTAGATGAAGCTGAGCTGGAAATTACTTCAAATTTATCTTTCAGTGGGGCAGCATCCCGAAGCTCAAAGCCAAGCGAGGAAGGATCGATGACGCTGCTGCCATCATGCGCAACGGTGTAGGTCGGGGCGCCAGATTCGCTCAGGTAGAATGAAAGCCTGATCTTGCCATTGGGAGAGGTAACCTCAAGCGCCTGATCCGCTGTCGGACTGGAACTGCTGCAAGCTGCCAGCAGTACCATTGTCAGCATTATCAGCAGGCTGATGGGTAGTAGAGTTTTCATTTTTCAATCGGTAGTTAGTAGTTATAGGTGTTGGATATACAGGGTGGGTTTCTTCAAAAAGGTAATTCAAGTGGCGAGTTAAATCAAGTAGGGAAGCAATCAATGTTGGTCGAATAGCTCAGGGAAAACACGTGCGGATCGATCGTCATTTGGTAGGCCCAAAAGGGATCTTTGGGGATTTTGTGGGTCGTAGGGGATGGCAACATACATTTCCCCTTCCAGATACCTGGTCGCCGTAGTCCCGGTCTTTCGTCCGTCGGGCATCGCCCACTGACATTCCAACTGGTCCAGCCAGGATCTCGCATTTTCAAATGGTATCAGGGCAAGTAAAACGGGGTTGCTTCCAGCTTCAGGTGTCCACAACAGGCCTATGTGAATCACCTCCTTGTGCTGGAATCCGTGGCGATCAATCCTGTCCAGACGGAGTAAGTCCATCTCAACCTCCAAAGCTTCCCAGTTGAGGTCGTGGGGATGGAGCGCATCAAGTGCCGAATCAGGTAACCCCTCAAGCTCTGCCAGGTCAAAAAGAAGGTCCACATAACGGTAGGCCCTGGAGGGATCAACGGGATTCAGGGCATGGATCTGCGTGTCCCGTAGTCCCTTGATCAAGTGAAAAATGATCCCGGTAGGGTGCTGATCGACGGGGTACAGGTTGGTGATGCGTAGCGGAGAATTCCGGGGGTGTGTTAATGGCACCCGTACCATCTCAAATCGCTGAAAGAAGCCCCCTCTGGGAACAAGTGGGACCTGTGCCGGAGCCTCCCGGCGCAGGGGTATGGATATATCATCCAGGCTGTCCGGTACCTGTGCCACGAGGGCGGATATCCCGACCAGCGTGGTGGCAAGGAGCATCAGCAGGGCTTTACGTTGATAGGAGTTATTCACGGGCAAAAGGGACTCTGGACATAAAACTAGCCAAAAGTCCCTGTTTTTCCCGTTCAGTCCGAAGTTTTCCGGTTCATTCCGCCCTGGCCCAGGCTCATTCCCTTTGCCTGTGTCACCCCTCAATTATTGGCGTATTTAGAATCAGAGATCATTGGTTAGTGATTGTTGATCATTGATCAGTAAAGAAACGGAGACTCTTTCATACTGACCAATGTCCCCTGAACCTGAACCCCGAACTAAAACACCTCAATGCCATGTCCATGTCTGTTAATGCTCCCCTATACCGCCCGGATGAAAGACAACGTCGCCTGATCGAAAGATGCAAGCAGGGCGATCAGCAGGCACAGCAAGTGCTCTACCGCAACTACATCAAGGCCATGCAGCGGATTGCTTTCCGGATCACCGGTGACTGGATGGAGGCGGAGGACGTGATACAGGAAGCATTTGTCAGGGCTTTTAATAGCTTGCAAACCTTCAAGGCAGAAGCCACTTTTGGAGCCTGGCTCAAGCGCATTGTCATCAACACTGCGATCAACCACATCAAGCGCCGTCGCAATGAGTGGTTGCCACTTGACCCGGAAAAATACGATGTAGCAGCAGAGGAGTGCGAGCCCGTAACCTGCGCCTGGTCCATGGACGAAATGAAGTCCGCCATTGAGGACCTGCCACATGGCTACCGCGAAGTGTTCAGGCTCTACCATTTCGAAGGCTATGACCACAAGGAAATTGGATCAATTCTCAACATAAGTGAAGCAACTTCAAAATCTCAGTTTAGCCGCGCCAAGCGCAAACTTCGCCAGATGCTTACCGAAGCACACGCTTAAGACCGGAATAACACTCTGCCTGCTTTTGGTCAGCATGAGCTGGATCAATGCGCTGCTGGCCCAGAATCCCCTGGTCTCACGGCTCATTGAGGAAACCTATACCCTTGAGTCTGGAGGAAGTCTGGAACTGGAAACCCAAACCGGGGAGGTCAGGATCATCGCATCTGACCGCCCCGATGTTTCATTGTCCCTGCGGATAGAAGGCCGGGATACGGATCAGCTTAACCAGATTTCTCTCGAGGAAAAGCGCTTTGGCAGTCAGGTTCAGCTTGCGACCGAATGGGAAGATGAACTTACCCCTGCGATTGCCCTGCTGAGCGACCTGGAACTAACCTATACGCTGGAAGTTCCGAGAGACATCACGCTGGCCGTTTCGCACGGGCAGGGTGAGCTGTTTCTTGATGGAATATTCACCGGGAGTCTGGACCTGAAAATGCGACAGGGATTGCTACAGGCAGATAGCCTGATGGGGGAAGGAAACCGCATCCGGAGTAATTTTTCCAAGGTCGATGTAGCCTATATCCATGAGGGAGAAATTCAGCTACAGATGGGGCAGTTGATCCTGGATGAAGCCCATCGGCTCGAACTGGAGAGCCTGGGGGCAATCGTGGAGATTGGCATGGCCAATCAACTCACCCTCATGGCGGATCTGGGGGATGTCCAGGTGAAAGAGGTGGGCCAAATCACAGGACAGTATGGAGCGGCTCAGGTCCGCATTGAGCGGCTGGGCAATAGCCTCGACATGGAAGGCAAACTGGCTCCTGCGCTGACGATCGGCTCTCTTGGGGAGGACGTCAGCCACCTGCGCCTCATCGGGCAGGCCACCAGTATTCAGCTAAAAGACATTCGGCAGCCAGCGGTCTTTCTCGAAGTAGATGAAGCCCGATTTGAATCTACTGGCCTGGAAACCAGTGAACCCTACGAAAGTCCATCTGAAACTGGCGGCGGACAGAACTACCGCCTCGCTCCCATGACTACTGGCCGATCCGCACCCGGAACCCTGAAGGTGATGATGCCCTCACAGGGAGGAAGTTGCGAGATTCGGTTTCAATAGGGGAGGGGAGTGCCCATAAAAAATCAGCGATGACTGCTAATGCTGCCATCGCTGGTGTTACCTGTTTACTACTAAGTAGGAGTCCAATAATAACGATAAGAGAGGTATGGAGGAAATGGAGGTATTAAGGCCCTTAGGCAGCGATTTACCTCCATATCCTCATATACTTCATCCCTATATAACTCTGTCTAACTACTATCTATCAGGAGGTTTATTTCTCCAGGCTATCTCGTGGAGTTTCTGGCTGGTTAGGTCCTGGTTCCTCTACGGGTTGAATAATCGGCTGCACTTCCTGAGGCTGATTCCGGCGCCCAATCTTGTAGTTTTTGGCTGCCGGGCCGATCAGTCTGGGGCGCGTGGTGCGAAGCTCCACTTGCTGGGTTGCCTGATTTGCCACATCCTGATTGGGGCTATAGTTTTTCGCCTCAGGCCCCATTAGTTGACCAGGCTCCTCCAGCGTTACCACCAGAGTCGATTCCTCTGTATTTTGAGTGGGGTGATAGTTTTTTGCCGCAGGTCCCATTAGTTGATTTCGGGTCTGGGCAAAAGTGGTGCTAGCAGCGAGGATGACGATTACCAGAAGGGCTATTCTTTTCATATGCGAATGCGTTTTGTTGATGTTTGTTTTATTAAACGCAGCATTCGCAGGCCAGTGACTCTAAGAAATCTGGTATTCTATGCTCGGTATATCCCCCGATTGGGTATCCGTATTTTTACGGATGTTTTCCCTGATGTCTCAAATAATCCCCAATTCCACCGCCTTCCGGATCAACTCGGCCGTGTTTTTCGCGTCCAGCTTTTTGAGGATATTGGCGCGGTGCGTCTCTATCGTGCGGGTGCTCAGGAAGAGGTTATGGGCGATCTCTTTGGTGGTATGGCCTTCTGCCAGCCACTTGAGGACTTCGGATTCCTTTTTAGAAAGCTTTTTGGGATAGGGTGCTGGCTCCGCCATGGCATTGACCATCTTCTCGGTTATTTCCGGGCCAAAATACTTTTTGCCCCTGCTCACTACCCGGATGGCGCTTACCAATTCTGCCTCGTCCGTGTTTTTTAGCAGATATCCATCTGCACCGTTTTGGGCACATTTGGCAATGTAGCTGCCTTCATCATGCATAGAGATGATGATGACGCTGATCTCTGGGTACCGCCTGGTGATTTCCTCCAGTGCCTCAAAGCCATTGAGCCGGGGCATCGACAGGTCAAGTAGAATCACATCGGCTTTTACCCCCTGATTGAGCAGGTCTAGCAATTCCTGCCCGTCCCGGGCCTCTCTGACCACGGTCAGTCCTTCATGTTTTTTGACCAGTTCAGCAATTCCTCTCCGAAAGAGTTCGTGGTCATCTGCGATTAACAGCCTAATGTCTTCCATAGTCGGGTCATTGATGTACAGGAGCCAGAGGGAGTTCGATTTCAAATGACGTTCTTCCTGGTTCAGAATGGATCTCAATCAATCCATTGAAGATGGCTACGCGCTCTTTGATGTTGGACAGCCCTGCTCCAAATGTCGTTTTCTCAGGCGAAAAGCCTTTTCCATTATCCACATAAAACAGCGAAACCCGGTCTTCAAACTCCGAGAGTGAACTTCTCACCAGCGATGCCTCAGCATGCCTGACCGTGTTATTAACCAGTTCCTGGTAGATACGGAAAATGTTTACTCCCAGAGAAAGGGGGATCCGGGAGCCGTCTCCCTGTGTCAGGTCTTCAAACTGAATGTCCAGTTGGGTGGCCTTCTGCATCTGGGTCGCGAACTGCTTGAGGGTAAGCCCTACGCCAAAGTCCTGTAAAGATGGCGGCATCAGCGCATAAGTCATCATTCTGATTTCTTTGATGGTCTCATCCAGCAGGCGCTTCATGTCAGCCTGATGCGAGTCGTCTGTGATGTGGTTTTGCACATAGAGTCTGAGACTGGTCAGCAACGGACCTATGCCGTCGTGGAGCTCACGGGCCAGCCGCTTTCGTTCCTGCTCCATCCGGTCCACAAGCAATCGCTTGGTCGTGAGGGTATGATCTGCTTCTTTTTGCTGGTATTCGAGGAGTTTGTCTCGCATGGAGATCAGGCTATTCCCCAGCAAATCATGGGTGCTCAGTGGTTGGTAGGCCCGTGTGAGATTCATGTTGCCGATCTCAGTTGAGAAATCGACTGCTCCTGACAGGACCTGTTGCAGCTCCGAAAGGGCGGTATAGGTTTCCTGTATTTCGCCCAGATAGCGGGGCGGACTGATGGGTTGCCGATAGTCCCCATTGGCCATGGCCTGTAAGTGCTTGATCATGAGGATCAAAGGCCGTGTGAGGATATTGGCCAGAAAAAGCGAAATGACGATCACGAGGGCTATCATTCCCAGCGAAATAGTGAGCAATCTGCGTCGCATCGCGTGAAGCGGAGCGATGACTTCGCTCACATCCATCTCCGACAGGATGACGAGTTGTAGGGAGTCAATCTGAATGGGCGCATAAGAGCTGAAAACCTGCACCTCTCTGTAGTCGGGGAAAATGCCATAGCCACTTTTTCCATTCAGAGCCTCTGTTACGCCTCTGGTTTTGGCTAGCAGGCTATGAGGTCTTTTTTCGGGAAAAAATCGGGAGGAAGTTCGCAGGCGAAAGTCCTCCCCAACCAGGTAGGATTCACCGGTGTTGCCCATTCCGGTACGCTCCAGCAGGATGTGCTGGATTTTTTGGTGGTCAATCAGGGCAATCCGGGGATTGGCTGAGTCAGCCTGTACCAAACCTATGGTCAAATAGCCAGTGGGATTGAATCGGGTCAGGTCATAGACTCCCGTCCGGTTGAGGACGCTATCGGGTAGCGCAAAGGGAACCTGTTCCATAAAACGGCTTTTCTGCCCGGTTAGATCCAGGCGTTCCTGCATGATCAGCCGCTCTACCTGAATGCGCTTCAGGTGCATGATGGAATTGAGCTGCTGTAAGGCCCTTTCGTTGAGCGACTGCAGGAACTGCTCGTAAAAGGCGAAAGCAAGTACACCCACGACGAATATCACGAGGCTGTTGAGAACGATGATGACCCAGGTTTTGATTCGCATATTGGCTCCATCCCGATTTCCAGGCTCTGCCTGACCGTCGTAAAGTTAGCCCCTCAGGGCATGAGATGCGAACGGAGTGCTGGGGAGTAGGTGGGTATTGGGTTGGAGTGTCAGGTTTTCAGGGGCAAAAAGTCCATTTGTCATTGGCTTAAAAAGAGTGGAGTCCGACCCGATCAGGCCGAACTCTCAATTTTAAATAAGTGGACAGAGGTTTTCAGGTATGCGGTATAAGGCACTGACCTTCAAACTTATGCCGAATCCCTTATTCCGATTTCCTTTTGTCCCCTCCTAATTAAACAACTCATCGAAGGTAACCTGGAAGTAGTACGTCGCCCCGACGGTCGGGCCACCGTAGATGGGGGTGTAAGCTTCATTGAACAGGTTGGTCGCTCCAAATTTCACCAGGCACTTCGCTGGGCGCAGGTGGTAAAAGATGGCGGCATCGACTACCTGCCGATCTGGGATTTCGGTCTGAATGGCAGGTGCATGGAAAGTGTAGCTGCTCAGCCAGCGATAATCGAGCTGAAAGCCAAGGTCGGCGATCAGGTTCTGGTTGCCTAGGGAAACCTTGGCCATGTGCTCGGGAAAGTTGAAGCCGGGATGGTAGTTTTCATTGGCGGAGGTAGCTGCATCTGCGTCAAATCCTGAGTAGGTGTAGCTCCCCTTTAGGTGAAAGTCACCCGGTAGGGCGGCATCGAGTCCGAGGGTGCTGCCCCAGGCATAGACGGTCTGAGGTACGTTTACCAGCGTCAGGAATGGCAGGCCAGCCTGTGGGCTCATGCTCAGTTGGGTGGTCGTAAAATCCTGGTACCAATTGTAGTAGCCACTCGCATCGAAATACACCTTTTTAAACAGCAGGGTGCGATAGCCGACCTCGACAGAGGTGATCTGTTCCTGTCGAAGGAAGCTCAGGTTGGCGGGTTGCAAGAGGCTTGCGTCATCTCCACCCGCAGCGAGAAATGCCTGGTAAGAAGCCTGGGTAACCAGTGATTCGTAGATCTCTTCACCAGTCAGAATTTGTTCATCGCCCAGTTTGTACTGATAGTTTTCGACGTTGCGACGGGCATTGCCCAGGTAAACTGATTGTCCCTCCTCAAAGGCAACATAGAGGTCCTGATTGGCAGGATTGCGAAATCCGCTCTGCACCGATGCCCGGATTTTGTGCTGACGACTGGCACCGAGATTGGCCACCACCGATGCGCGCGGCGAAACCCTGCCCTGAAACTCCTGGTGTTTGTCGTAGCGCAGCGATCCCCTCAGGTGCAGGCGCTCGTTCCAAAGCCAGCGATCAGCCTGTACATAAACTCCCATTTCTACGACTGGAATGGCTGCATTGAAGCCCGTAACCCCATCATTGTACACGTGCCCCTGCGAAGAAAGCAGGTGCCGACGCAGGTTGCCACCCACCTGAACGTTCATCCATTCGATCTGCTCACTCAGTTGATAATTGGCCTCTACCTGCGAAATGCTCGACTCATAGACGACCGCTGACCCGGCCGGAAAATCCAGTGGCAGGGACCGTGTCCAGTTGAGGATGGCAGGCGTTCCGCGAAACGGCCCGTCGCTCACTCCTCGGTCGGCAAATTCACGTGCAGCGCGGTGGCTACCTCCAGCAATACCCGGAACTTCGCCCCGGTAAGCCGTTCCATAGTCATTGCCCCACTCGGTACCGGGCTTTTGGGTCTCCTGGATCACCGCTCCAGCGCGCAGCAAGGAATAGCCATCGCCGGGATTGTCCTGCCCGTGGTAGGCCCGCACGAAGAAGTTGTCTCCTTTGAGCTCCAGCTTATGGTAATGAGTCTGGTAGTCCTGAAAGGGGTAGAAATCATTGGAGCGGATAATCGCGTCGGATTTGGCGTAGCGAAAGTCATAGTTTGCCTCAACATCTGGCGAAATGCGGTAGTGCAGAGACGCCTGCACCCCGACCTGTTGCACCTTGGGGTCCAGTAATTCTGCCTCAGGAATCCCGCTGCGGTTGATGGGCGTCAGCGCCCCATTTCCCTCCAGATCTACCAAAGCCTGGGCTTCGTCCCCATAGACATTCACGGCGTCATAATTGGGGTGAAAGGGATCGCGATCCAGAAGTTCAGCCTGCCGGGAAGCATTTTCATGCGTGATCAACTGGGAGGCGTCATTGGCCTGCCACTCACTCCCACCGAGGTAGGTAACGTTGACCTTTACCGCCCACTGATCGTTGAAGACTTTGGCAAAACGAAGCCCGACAGACGAGATCGGAGTCTGCGTCTGGTCCTGACTGGACATGAAGCCCTGCCGCAGGTAGGCACTCAGCCCGGGATAGTCCCAGGGCGATTTGGTTTGGGTGGACATGAGGCCATTGAAAGCATTGGCACCGTAAAGCGCAGACCCGGGGCCTGGCACTACCTCGACGCTGCGCACGTCCAGTTCTGATCCTATGAGGGCGTTTCCGACGGCGTAGTTGATGCCAGGTCCGCTGATGTCCATGCCATCGATCAGTTGGAGAAATCGCCAGTTTTGCACGTTGCCAAAGCCTCGGGTGTTAGGAGACTGGAAGAGCAGGCTGCTGGTATTGACCATCACGCCCGGCAGGGTAGACAGTGATCCGTGAACCTGAGCTGCGGCTTTGTACCGCATGTCCAGTACCTCCAACCGATGGATGGAGACCGGAGCTTCCAGAATGCGTTCTTCTACCCGCGAGGCTGAAATCACCACGGCATTGGCCAGGGGTTGCTGGGGCATCAGGTGAAGGGTTTTGAAATTGGTCGTATCCGTAATTTCCAGGGTTTTAGTCCGGAAACCGGCGGATTCCACCTTGAGGGAGATGGGCAGGTCTTCGTCCAGTTCCAGGTCAAAACGTCCATCCCAGTCGGTCAGGGCCCCTTTGGTAGTGCCTTCTACCACGACGCGGGCACCGATAACGGTCTCGCGGGTGGAGGCGTCGAAGATGCGTCCCTGGAGTTTTACCTGTGAATATGAATATAGGAATGAGCAAGTGGCAAATACGAAGAGTAGAAACTGTTTCATTAGGGTCAGGGTGAAATTGGAGAGTTAAGTGTCAGGTGAATGGCAAGAGAAATGAGGGTAATGGGGTGGTTATCAGTGGATTTTAAAAGCGATGGGGATGGTGTAAATGACTGGGACAGGCTCTCCGTCCTGGAGGCCGGGATTCCAGCGTGGCATGTTGCGGACGATGCGCATGGCCTCAGCATCGCAGCCATAGCCGATGCCGCGAGCCAACTTTACATGCGTAATGGAGCCATCAGCTTCAATGACCATTTGTAAATAGACTGTGCCCTGAATGCGGTTTTCCCGTGCAAGCTGAGGGTATTGCAGCCGCTCACTGAGGTAGGCAGCCATGGCTTTTTCACCGCCGGGGAAGGAAGGCATCACTTCGGCGATGGGAATCGGAGCAGAGCCTACGGAGGATTTCTTCGCGGATGTTTCGGCAGTCCTGAAGCTAGGAGCCTCATCGGTTTCTGGCATCAAAGTCGATTCTACCCTGGTGTCAGTAGCGGGTGTTGGGTCCGGCATGGGGGCCGCCTTGGAGGAAACAACCTGTTCCATATCCGATGTGGCAGCAGCCTGATGGGATAATCCATCGGGTGCGTCAGGCATCGGTTCGTTCACCGCGGAATTGCCCTGTTCAGCGGGGGGATATTCCACGGTGATTTGCCTATTGGCGGTAGCGGAATGCAAAGGCTGATCTGCTTCTACCGAAGTTTTCGTGATTTCTTCTGAATCCTGAGCCTCAAATGAAGCCATTCCGGTTTCCGTACTGGCGTTAAACTTGGCCCAGGCTTCCTCATTCGCAGATCTCCCATCGCTGTCTATTGGTTGGGATACCCGCTGAACGCTCGGATGAGCACTTTGCTGAGAAGGTGTTTCATGGAAAAAGTAGTATCCAGCCATCAGGCCTACCCCCGCCAGCAGAAGGATGACTAGAGGAATGCGCACCCTGGATTGTCCCCAAAAAGGGGCTTTCTCTACTTTTTCCTGGGCAGCCGCTTCTATATCGGCTTCTACCTGTTTTACCTCCTCCATCAACACTTCAGCAGCAGGCTCAAAGTCCGTGTGGTAGTGAGAAAGAGCTTTGCGGTAGATCTTGAGCCCATCCTGTGGAGCACCAATCTTCACAGCATTTCTGGCCTGATGAACCATCAGTACATACTGCTGGCCTTTCCTGCATCTTTCGATTACCTGGCTGAGTTCGGTCTTGTCCACTCCCAAATCCGGCTCGTGGATTTCCAGTACTTCCTGGAAATACCCACGTGCATCTTTCCAGGATTTAGCGAGGTAGGCGTCGTTTCCTGACTGGATCAATTGCTGCATTTCCAGGGCCGTGCTGGTCTGGCTGAGTTTCCGCTCCAACTCCTCCCGGCTCATTTGGTAGTCAGGACGATGCAGAGACAGGGCAATCTGAAAAATCTCCTGCGCATTGCTCCATTCCTCGGCCTGGAAAGCCCTTTTACCGACTTGCACGGCATCCAGAAACTGCTTTTCCCGGGTTGGTAGTTCCTCCAGGCTCTTGATCAGTGACTTCCATTTTTTCAGGAATTTCTCTTCGGGAGGTCCTGTAGAAAGGAAGCTGTGGATTTCCAGCGTTCTTGCATAAGGATGGGCGTTCCCAGGTTCCAGCCAATGCAGGAGTTCTGCGGCAGCTGTTTGGTGGCCCTGGGATTCTGCCAGATCAGATAGGTAATGAAGTTCCATTTGCCTGTAGCTTTGGGGAGAATGTAGGTAGGGGTATTAAACCGCAAGACCTACGGAGCTATCGGATCAGGTGGACTTCAGCTTGCGCAAATGGATAAGATTTTTTTGTGGATTGCTTGCTTAAAGGTTTTGGCGATCGTTTTACCGGCCATCGTCCTTTCTGTGGGACAAAACCATCTTGAGAATGAGGTTTTTGGGGCTTCTCTACCCTCCGACTGTCGCTCCAGTGGAACCAGTTCCGAGAGGAACTCATCCCCAATCCCATTGCGAAACCAGGGGTAAAAGTAGCAGTAGACGCTTTTCCACCTGGGGTATCTGCTATCAAGCCTGCGGCATTGAACATTACGTAGCAGGTCCAAAGGATGGCCTTGACTATCGTTCCTAATGTATGTTTACGAGGCTGATGTAGGGAAATGTATCATTCGATAATTTTCCATTGGAAATCGGTCAGCTCTAGAAATGGAGTTTGCAGGACCGGGTGTTTTTGTTGACTACAGGTTATCTGAAAGGTTTCCGTTTGTCCCCACCTCCTAAAGATACTTCTTATAGACAGGGAACCCTTACTCCTCCTGTACACGCATCCCCCGACTTCTTTGGTATCATTAATATGGGGGGAGGAGAAATCTGGCGATTCTCCTAATGATTGGAATAGATGAAAAAATGATGTCAGACGGTTTGGGTCAGATTGCGGTAGAAGTCTTTGTGCAATACCCATTAGACAAGTACCCGGCACCTGTTTGGGAATTGGTTGATCATCACAGTGGGGAGCACTTAATCCCTGCCTGCTTGGGAAGTCTTATGAGATCACCTGAGTACTCCTTTTCAGTTCCACCTGATTGCTCATCTGGTCTTTAAGTCGCTTGTCATGGGTCACGATTACCAGTGCGGAACCTGCCTCTTTGGCTGACTCCTGAAGCAGGTTGATCACTTCTGCTGTACTGCTATCATCCAGTGCGGAGGTCGGCTCATCTGCCAGCAACAGCTGAGGTCGGTTAAGTACGGCCCGTGCTATGGATACGCGCTGCTGTTCACCCAGGCTTAATCTGTAGGCAGATTTCTCCATTTTATCCCCTAATCCCAGGCGGTTGAGTAATTCCCGAATCTGATGCTTGTCCTGCTTTTTTCCTGCCAGGTATTGGGCCATCTGTAGATTTTGTCCCACACTTAGTGCCTGATTGAAGTGCGCCTGCTGAAATACCAGACCGATGTGCTTGCCTCTGAAGTGATCCAGTTGGGAGGTGGATAGTTGGGTCATGTCGGTACCCCCAACAACAATTTTCCCTGAGAGAGGACGTATCAATCCGGCCAATAGGTGCAACAGCGTGGTTTTTCCTACTCCCGACTGGCCCAGGATGAGCAGCGGTTCATCCACCTGCGCATGCAGGTCTGGAAAAGATAGAGAGGGGCCATTGTGGTAATCATACAGGAGCGAAGTTGTCTGGAGCATGTAGAGAAGATGAAAAGTAGGAGTGGGTTGTGCGAAAAATGGAAAGTCTGGATTAGCAAAATTACCTACAATATACAACGTCTTTGTGAAAATGACTTGGAGTTGAGGAGGGTTCTTGATTATTTTTGCAACAGTTTTGCAATCAGGTCGTTTGTCCTAAAAGAACCGATTTCCCACTTCCATACTCCATGTCCCAACCTCGATCTCGATCATTTCTAGCAGATTATACTGGTATCATCGCTGCCTTCGTTTGCCTGATTCATTGTCTGGCGGCTCCTGTTTTGCTGGGGGCCACTGCAGGAATGCAAGGACACGAGCACCATGCTGATACTCCGTGGTATTTGCACCACTTCTGGGACTATATATTCCTGGCGATTGGGTTTTTGGCTGTAAGATATTCTGCTAATCACACCCCTCTCAAGTGGATGAAAGGGTTGCTTTGGTTCTCTTTCCTTGCACTGGGGATGTCCATTTTTCTGGAGCATTATTCAGAGGTGTTCCGCAATCTGGTTTACGTTGCTTCGTCGTTGCTGATTGGGTCTCATCTGTACAACATGCGCAATCTTTGGCGTCGCACCTCTCCTGATGATTCAGAAGGGTTTGACCCCCTTACACAGCCTGTCAATCAGGCTGAAGTGCTTTAGACCTGGATTTGTAGTTAAAAGCAGGCGTGTCCTTGCGGGTAGCGGATTCACACAGCCTCGGTTACGTCTTCTCTACTGATTATTGTTAGCTGCCTGGTAGGCAGGCAGTTCTGCAATATCCCAGCGATAAAGACGGAAATGCCCTTGGCGCTTGACTTCCTTCATCCCATATCGCTCAATAATCTGATGGCAGTTTTGCAACAGGTCCCAGGCGGGCTGTAACTGATTGCCAGTGAGTTCGCGGGTGCCATTGTAGAAATTCTCATCATACAGCACCAGGATGGGCCGCCGATCAAGGTTGGCAAGTAATTCGGGAGAAATGCCCTGGCCCGTGCTGTCGCCCTGTAACAGGCTGATCAGTTGCATCCCATGCTCCTGATTGCCCCTGGCAAACTTACTCGTGATCAGCGGTATCTCTCCCCAGTACTGTAGCTGAAAAGTATGCGTGACCATGTCGTCAAAGCCATCTACTGCATAGTGGTTGTCGCCTACGCCTTCGTGAAAATAGGGGATCGGCAAAGCTGCCTGGTATTCACGGAGGGCAACTCCTTCGATCAATTCGTCTATGTGAGAAAGCTCTCGATTATAGAGCAGGTTGTCTCGCTGTAGCTTATGTGCGTGCCGAAAGCCATCCTTGGTGTCGATGACCAGCATGACCAGCAGGCCCAGGGCGATTATGCGGACCCAGGTGGCATTCTGGGTGCGGAGCCAGCGATCGTAGAGGTAAATGGCCAGCAGGTTAAACCACCAGAATCCGATAAATCCAAAGCGGCTCACGTCCCGAAACTGAGTGATGCGGTCGGTGATTTTGTGGAGGTAGAAAAAGAGGTTGAGGTAGTTGTTGAGGATATAGGTCTGGTTCCAGATGTAGATTCTTTCGCCCAGCGAAATAAAAATGGAGACCAGAGCTCCGACTCCCAGCCAGCGGAAAAATGGGCCGTAAGCGTCTTTGCGGAGGAAGTATCGCACCGATACGCTGTACTTTCGCTTGAACCAGTAGGTCAGCAACAGGATGACGGCAAAAAACAGAGCGAAGTTACCTAGGTAGGCGTGTGCCCCATAGCTGACGATCTCCCGGTCTTCGATGATGAACCGAATGGAATTCCAGCGGTGAGAACTGTAATAGCCAGATAGTTCAAACACCCAGCGGTCCCACCCATAGCCTTCGCCTTTGGGAATGCGATCAGCGAAGTAGCCATCTGTCAGGCGTACCAGCCCCATGACGACAATCCAGGGAGATACCGAAGTGGTGAGTCCATAGCCTACTACCGGTATGATGTCACGGTGTTGGCGCCAGAGGAAGATCAGATAGGCAAGCAGCGCAAATCCCAGTACCACGGTGGTCAGCGGCAGATAATACAGGTGGAAAAAGGCCGTGAGCGAGATGAGCACCGCAAAGCTGACAGCTCCCCGGTAGTCCGTGCGGCCCGCTTCATGAGCCTGGAAGAGCCTGATCGCAGTGTAGATGGTCAGCAGGAATGGCCAGGAATAGGACAGGTTCATCTGCCCACCAGCTAGCTTGATGATCTCGCCATTGATCCAGGCCAGGGCAATGGAGAAGAAAAAGATCCGCCAGCCTTTGACGTCCAGCCTGCGCAGGATCAGGAATATCAGGAAGGTGCTGAGCAGTCTCCCCAGGATGATGAAGTAGTTGAACACATCGACGGCGTGGTCGCTGATGTCCGTGACATAGGTGGAAAAAAGGCGCGTAATAAAGGCCAGCATGGGCGTCCCATCGGTGTAGAGGAGGTATTCTCCGTATGGATAGCCGACTTCCTCGACCTTGAGCCAGCTTTGGTCGGGCGACTGCGACACGTAGGCCTGGAAGAAGTAGTACTGCCGCATGCCATCATAGAAATTGGCAAACATGTACTGCCCCGGCTCCTTGAACATGTCATCAAAGGTGAAAAACAGGATCACCGACTGGGTGGCCAGCAGTAGCACCAACCAGTAACCCGGTCTCCATCGATCTCTCAAACTTGCCATGGGGGCAAGTTACGGAGAGGGGTTAATAATTACACCTCGGTTGCTGAGGGAATTTACTCTGGTGTGGGAAGCCACCGCGGGACCGGGGTCCCGAAGAATATGCGGGATCGACGTTCGGGAGACGTCGATCAGCCTCGTGGGGAGGCTCCAACAGGTCTCCGAACCTGGTGGGCTGGTTTATGAATCCAGTTATGTAGCTCCCGGCGGAGGCATCTCTATGACCCCTGTCTCCAGAATAGACTACGCCATGCATGAGGAAAGCCGTATGCTCAGCACAGGCCTGGGCAACACGCGAGTGATGTTTGGGGACAATGATGGGGATGGCGTGGCAGAGACCCTTCAAGAGGATCACTACTACCCCGCAGTTTATCCCGAGAATCGGGAGCCTCAAAATGGCTGATGGAGGCATTCAACCCAGTCAGGCGACCACTTTCCTATACAACGGCAAGGAACTCCAGGTCGAAGATTCCGAGTATCGGAAATGAGCTGGGGCTGGGGTGGTATGACTATGGGGCACGCATGCTCAACCCGACGATTGGGAGGTGGAATGGGGTCGATGCGCTGGCGGATAGTTTTTGACCTTGTCGCCATTTGCTTATGTGGCAAATAATCCTGTTGTATTCGTCGATCCAGATGGGATGCGAATAGATATAGCTATTATTGCAGGAGGGGGAGAGGACGGGAGAGATCTCTATCAAATAACTATCACAGGTAAAGTGGTTGATGATACAGGTAGAGGGTTGAGTGAAAGGGCATTGAACAGGATTACGAGAAAGATTCAAAGGCAAATTGAAAGATCTTTTAGCGGATCTGGGGAGGGTATTGAGTTTGAGACGGTTGCTAATATTACTGCCTCCTCAGATGAAAACCCTCTTAGTGATGATGACCATGCTTTCCGGATCGTAGATGATGTCGCAGCTACTTTAGGCAGAGTAAATCCAGTAGGAGGAGAAATACAGGGAAATGCCCCTGCTGGCCAAAATTTAATATATCTCCAAAGAGGAACTAATTACTCAAGTACTGGTGCTCACGAGTTTGGTCATAGTGCAGGGCTTGCTCACATCAGAGATGAAACAGAAGTAACCCAAGCAGGCAACTTCATACCGCTTTCAGTTAACGATTACCCCGGAAACTTAATGCATCAGTCTCGTGATGTTGATCAGCATGGAAATAGCGTTGCAGGTACTAGAATAGAGCCCTTGCAGATAAGAATTATGCAAAGAAAATTTAGAAATGGGCAGTTAAACCAAGGAAGACAACAATGAAAAAGCAAGTGCTCATATTACTATCTCTACTAACTTTGTTCAATCTGACTCGCGGTCAAGATTTCTCAATCGTTTTAGGTTCAGGTTACAGTGCAGATACACTATGCCTCGAAGTTAATGGGGTTCCAATTATGCAAAATGAAGTAATATCTTCTGATGCAAGTATCGGAATCGTCCTAGGAGTTTCTATTTGGGGAAGAGAAGACGGAATAATTGAGGTTTCTTTCAAAAATCAGAATAGACAAATAGCATTTGAGCCTTCCCAGAGGTTGAGAATTGTGGTTACTATAAATGGACTACCTTATTTGTTCTTAGCCTCGTTGAGCAAAGGGAAGTATTTGCTTATCGATAAACACTTTCAATACTATAACGTGGATTTGACTCAGGCAAAAAGGCCTTTTCGATTCGAGTAGAGATGCTGCCCCCTGCTCCCCCGGACTTCCCCACAAAATGCTGCGCTGGACTTCGCGGTTGCGGGTCGGCTTGTGAGTAGTCCAGCGCGGTATTTTGCCCCAAGCTAGCGCTGGACTGTCCCCCAAAACGAAGCTGGCGCGAGACTCTGTCTCGTGTCTGTCCTTCCCGGTCTCCGACCGCTCTTCCTGGTAAGCCCTCTGCT
>CAYFIR010000130.1:0-18430 GCA_964343195.1 uncultured Bacteroidia bacterium
GGCTTGTGCGAAAGAGGGAGGAATCAAAATGTTTAAAGTGCTACTTTCTCCCCTAAAAAAAAGGTAGGCGAAAAAACTCCGGCATTTCATTCTACCCGCAGGCCGCCCCGGTTCACCAAATGCCGCCCTACGCCGCCCCAGGCTTGCTTTATGGCTCTTTTTCAAGGGAGTTTTTTGAAAACCGGCCGGTTTCCCTCTGCGTCTTTGCAGCTACCGTTATGCGGCATCTTCGATCTGCGTGAGAAAAATAAGCAGCGTATCATTCTTCCATTTGCTGCCCTACAAAAAATCTGGCTCAAACCTCCATAGTCGATCCTTGACAGCTTTCCGTCCCTAAGGACGGGCTGGTGAGAGCCTGTGCTGTCGAAGATCCCGAGAATCGGGAAGATCGTGAAGTACCTAGAGCCGACACCTACCGTCTTCCAGTCTCTGACTTCTGCCATGTCAGAGCACCTGGGAATTAGGGCCATTTGGTATAAAGTCCAGCAAAGGATTTTGGGTTGACAGAATTCTAGCTAAGTGTAATGTGGTGTACTATTTTGTTTTTGGAAAGTGTTGATAAAGATTCTTTTTGTGGCTGTGAAATTGTGCCGGAAATAAACTGCGAGAAGCCCCATGCCACAGATTTTCAGACCCACCCCTTCATTTTTTCGTCTGCACCTGCCCTATACTTTCCTCTTCCTGAACCTCTATTTTCTCCCTTTGGGAGTTCCTCGCATTACGGCCCAAACCCTGGATTGGAGCCTGACCGGAAATTATTCCCTGGATTTGAACAATGCATCCGGCCATGGCGTCGGAGATCTCAACAGCGATGGCTATGACGACATGGCGATCAGTAGCTCAGCATACAACAGCAATCAGGGAATTGTCAGGGTGTATCATGGATCTGCGGATGGGCTTTCGAGCTCACCTACCCAAACCATAACAGGTAGTGGAACCGGCAACTACTTTGGCCACGTAGTCGCAAACGCAGGAGATGTCAACGGCGATGGGTATGACGACCTCCTGGTAGGCTATGACCAGTATCATGGTGGCGGTGGCGGATTAAACGGCAGGGTAGAGGTATATTTGGGCAGTTCCAGTGGCGTAAGCACCAGCGAATGGTGGAGTGCCACTGGCTCCGGAAACATGGGCCTGGGTAAGCTGGTCGCTGGAGTAGGGGACGTCAATGGCGATGGCTACGACGATTTTCTGGCTTCGGAATACAACAATGCGAACGTCAGACTCTATTGGGGAGATTCGGCTGCGATTAGCTCTTACACGACGCTGAGCGCGCCGGAGGCATATTATGGCCGTGCGATTTCGGCGGCTGGAGACATCAACGCAGATGGCTACGCAGACCTGGTAGTCGGCTCTTACAACTCTGGCAAGGCCTACATCTACTACGGCGCTTCTTCCGGTACCACTGGACCACTGACCATTAGTTATTCTACTGGCCTTGGGGTAGAAGTCGGAGGTGGCGGCGACATCAATGGCGATGGATATGACGATGTGCTGCTTACTTCCCAGGCCAGCGGCGGGACATTGTACCTGCATTATGGCAGTTCTACCGGACTATCTTCCTCTTCCTCATGGAGCTACTCAGGTGGCACGAGCAGCTTTGCCTTTTCCGCTGATGTCCTGGACGACATTAATGGGGACGGATATGACGACATCATCGCAGGGGGAACCTATTACTCCAACGGCAGCACCCAGGAAGGGCGGGTGTTGGTATTTCTCGGAGATAGCAGTACTCCTGCGGGTTCACCCGACTGGTCGGTGGAGAGCAATACCTTTTTGGGGCGAATAGGGCATCAGGTCGCCAGCCTGGGGGACGTCAATGCCGATCAGGTGGGGGATTTTATCGCCACGGCCAGTTACTACAATGGATACGGAGCGGCTTTTGCCTACCTGGGCGATCCCGATACGACGTATCCCGGCTCTGGAAATGCCCTGGTGCTGGATGGAACGGATGATTATGGAGCAGTTGATTACGACGAACAGCTAAACCCGGAGGCATTTTCTGTTATGGCCTGGGCCAAAGTCGAAGGTGGTAGCGGCAATTTCCGCACAGTTGTCAGCGCAAACGATGAAGGCAGTTTCAAGGGCTTCGCGCTATATGCGACCGATGCGGATACCTGGGCCTTCAACCTGGGGGACGGAAGTTCCTTCCAATCGGTCTCAGGGGTAGCCATCGAAGACGATACCTGGACCCATCTCGCGGCGACTTACGGCGATGACACCCTCAAGCTATATGTCAATGGCGTGTTCGCTGGCGCCCAATACAGCACCTACTCCCCCAATGACGCCAGTCCGCTGCTGGTGGGGGCTTCCTACAATTCCGGAGCAGAGGACTTCTGGAATGGATCTCTGGACGAATTGAGCTATTGGGATCAGGAGCTTTCACAGGCAGAAGTCCTGAGCTTTCTGGGGGGTAAAGTTGCGCCCACCAACACCAGCCTGCTGGCCTACTGGCGCTTTGACCATGCCAATGGAGCCATTTTCCGTGATGTGCACCACGATTTTGATGGCAGGCTCAAGGAAGTTTCCGGGGATCAGTGGGCTACTTCCTCAGTTCCAACAGGCGATGGCTCCACCGCTGCAACCAATGTCAGCACCCTTTCCTTGGCGCACCCCGACGGGGACTCCATCGTGGTAACAACCAGTTCTCCTGCGGAGGCCATTTTGCTGTATTACGTGGATGAATCCCCCAATAGCTCCACCACGACCGGACTGGCATCAGTTTCTGACGAACGATACTGGGGCGTCAAGGTATTGGACGGTTCCACCTATACCATTCGCTATTATTACGCCAATGGCCCCTACACCGGGATGGAAACCCACATTGCTCTTGCCAGCCGCAATGACAACTCGGAAACGACCTGGAACAAACTCGACGGAGCAGTGGACACCAACCACAATTACCTGGAAAAGACCAACCAAAGCGGTACGGAATACCTCGTAGGGGAAGGGGCTACGCCTTCGCTCCCTGTAGTGCTCAGCTCATTTGAAGTAGAATCGATATCTGATCGTGTAAAGCTGTTGTGGGAAACTTCCGTGGAAGCCAATAACAGGGGGTTTCACGTGCAGGGACACCAGGAAGGAATGGCGTTTCAAACCATGGGATTTGTGACTGGTAATGGAAACTTCGGAGGAGAGTATTCTTTTCTAACCGACCGCCTGACTCCCGGAACCTGGTATTTCAGATTGGGACAGGAAGACCTCGATGGAGCTACGGTTTTCTCTGATATCCTGGCCACTGAAGTAAAAGGCGAATCATTCATCATCCCCAATCCTTTGCGTAATGGCTCCTCCATCAGCCTCTACGCAGGAGAGTCCGAACACGTCAGGCTGGAACTAACCGATCTCATGGGGCGTGTGGTCCCGCTTGGCGACTGGGCTACATCAGGGGGTATGCTTATCGCTGAACCTGACCTCAGCTCCGTTGCTCCCGGGCATTACCTCCTTCGTTTTGTAGGGCAAAAGTGGCAGCATGACGTGTGGGTTGAGGTGCAGTAAGACAGTGCTTTTTTTGAGGGGAAATAGGGGATATATGGTGTATGGGGGGGAATGGCCACTCCGCCCATATGAACCCTGTATGACTTGCTGGACATCATCTACTTATTATGGGAACAGGGCAGAATGGAGATTGCCAGGATATGGGGCAAATTGAGAAAAACCGTAATTTCAGCTTTCCTGCTAACCCGCTAAATCAATCCTCCCATGCTAAAGTGGCTCCTGCTTCCCATTCTCCTGCTGACTCTCTGGGCCTGCGAATCATCTGATACCTCACAACCTACTGAGGAACTCCCGCCCAACGTCATCTTCATCCTGGCCGATGACCTGGGCTATGGCGACCTGAGTTGCTATGGGCAGACAAAGTTTGAGACGCCCAACCTGGATCGCCTCGCCGCAAATGGACTCCGCTTTACCGATCACTATGCCGGGACGACCGTGTGCAGCCCTTCGCGCGCGGTGCTGCTGACCGGGCAGCACATGGGCCACGTCAAGGTACGCGGCAACCGGCCAGGCGAAACTTCCCTTGATACCGCTATGACCATTCTGCCAGAACTCTTCAAACAGGCGGGCTATGCCACGGGGGCCTTTGGCAAATGGGGCGTCGGACAGCCCTACGAAGCAGGCGCAGCCAATCCCCTCAACCAGGGGTTTGATACCTTTTTTGGCTGGAAATCGCAGACCATCGCCCACAGCTACTATCCCCCGACGATGGTGGAAGATGGGGGGGAATTTAAGGTCGACTCGGGCACCTATGTCCACGACCTGGTGATGGGGAAAGCGTTTAACTTTGTGCGAAAGTACGGCCAAAAGGGCGAACCATTCTTCTGCTACCTGCCCGTTACGATCCCACATGCGTCGATGCATGCACCGCCTGCACTGCACCAGCAGTGGCGTGAGAAGTTGCCACAGTTCGATACGATCGTCGCGACCTATGGCCATGGCGGTCCCGCAGTTCGCAATCCCATCGCGGCCTTCCCAGCGATGGTGCAGCACCTCGACGCGCAGATTGGGGACCTCATAGCCCTGCTCGACAGCCTGGGACAGCTCGATAATACGCTGGTCCTCTTCGCCAGCGACAATGGTGCCCACCGCGAGGGCGGTCACGACCCCGACTTCTGGAACTCTACTGGAGGGCTACGCGGCATCAAACGAGACCTTTACGAAGGAGGCATCCGGTCGCCGCTGATTGCCTATTGGCCCGCCAAAATTTCCGGCGGCGATACCTCACAACACATTTCGGCCTTCTATGATTTCGTTCCCACCTTCGCAGACCTGCTGGGGCAGCCGGTACCTGAGCAGTCCGACGGGCTGAGCATGCTGCCCATATTGACGGGTAAAGAGCAGCCCTCGCATGACTTTCTCTACTGGGAATTTCACGCGGGAATCACGCGCCCCGGACAGCAGGCCGTTCGCATGGGCAAATGGAAAGGCGTGCGCCGCGACATCCTCAACGGCAACCTCGCCATCGAGCTGTACGATCTGAGCCAGGACCCCACCGAGACCGAGGACATTGCTGCTGAGCATACTGAGATCGTCGCACGCATGGAGGAAATCATGGCCCAGGAGCATGAGACTCCTTCTTATGAGCCATGGCAGATGCCAGCGATAGAGTAGGGGGCTGGTACTTTCGGAACAAATTTTTCAGCGATAAAAGTTGTCCTTTTCCAGCGTTACTGCGTTGGAAAACTCCCCATAGCTCACTATGCTCGATTTTTTCTTCCTTGTCTCGCAGAAAAGTGACTGCGTTTTATCTGGCCGATTATTACATTCTGCAAGTACTACCCCACCCGGCGCATCTCTCCTGGAGTCATCCCAAATTCTGCCCGAAAGCTTCGATGAAAGTAGCTAGGGTCACTGAAGCCGACTGCATACGCAACATACACCACCGGGTCGGAGTTTGAAGTCAACAGCCGCCGTGCTTGCTGTAGCCGGAGCCTGCGGATGTAGTGCCGGACGCTAAGACCAGTCAAGGCTTTCACTTGACGGTAAAGCTGGCTGCGGGAGGTGTGACAAGCTTGTTGGAGGTCATCGATGCTAAGTTCCGAATCGTCAAGCCGGGAAAGAACAGCCTGTTGAAACCTGAGTAGAAACTCTCGATCTCCCGTCGGGAATTTTGGGGCACAAGGTGAAAGTGGGTAGTTGCACATAATCAGAGGCTTTAGGGTTGAACCGATAACTGGTTCAAGCTTACCCCATCGCCCATTTTTACCATTACCCTAAATGGACATTGCTGCACTCATTTTAGACACGTGCTGATTATCAGCTTTTTATGAAGCTTATTTCAGCCTTCAGCCTTTGTAAATCTCCGAGGGGGATACCCCAAATCGTTCGGCGAACTTTTTGGCGAAATAGGCATTGCTGTGGATTCCTACCTGCACCTGTGCATCAAAAACAGAACTGACGCGACGATTTTCAAGTAACTCCCTTGCCTTTTGCAACCGGATCTCCAGGATGAATTTGACCGTAGTCAGTCCGGTTTGTTTCTTGATGATACGTCCGAGTTGCTTGGCGCTATAGTTGGCAACCTGGGCAAGATCTGCTACCCCAAACTGCGGATTGTCGAGGTTGGAGAGGACTGTTTGTTCCAGATGCTGGAGCATTATCTGATCCTGATTCAAATCTTCCCTTTCAACCTGATTTTCAGGTTGGACCAGGTAGGCATCCCGCTCGAGTTTATTCTGGATTAGGTTGTGGAGGCGGGCCTTTAGTTCAAGTGTGCTGAAGGGTTTGGCAAGATAGTCATCAATCCCAAGTTGAAAGCCACGTAGCCTGTCTGCTTCAAGGTGTCGGGCAGTGAGCATTACGAATGGGATCTGTTTCCATTCCGGGCGTTCATTGATCTTTTCCCGGAAAGTGAAGCCGTCCATATTGGGCATCATGACATCTGAAAGGACTGCGTCAAAGCGGCTGCTTTTTAGCTGCTTCAGACCATCCATGCCATCTCGAGTGAGAATGCATTGGTACTGATCTGACAGAATTTGCACGAGATAGCGTCCCATGTCGGGATTGTCCTCAACTATCAGGAGCTTTGGTTTGTCTCCGTTAACTATGAGGGGAGCAAAACCGATGGGCTCGGTGTATGTCTGAGTCTCCGGTTCTGAGAATGGTTCAGGAGTATCGGGGGTTTCAACTTTTTCCAGAGGCAGAATTAGGCGAAACAGGCTGCCTTGCCCCAGGGTACTTTCAGCTTCCAGTTTCCCTCCCATTAATAGGGCCATCTCACGGGATAGTGCCAGGCCAATGCCAGTACCTCCCTGAGGGGCTTGCTCCCCAGCTTGGAAAAAACGATCAAAGACTCGGTCCAGATCCTCCGCTGCGATTCCCGGGCCACTGTCTGTTACTTCAAAGAAGTATTTCTGATCATGACGGGTAGCTCGCAGTTCCACCAGTCCGCCACGTGGGGTGAATTTGATGGCGTTGGAGAGCAGGTTTTGGAGGATTTTGTCGAATTTCTCACCGTCGGCCAGTACGTAATGATCCTGGAGGTCAATGTCCAGTTGATAGGTAATCTGCTGGATTTCGGCCATGGATTCGAAGGCCGCGAAATTCCGTCGCGTCTGCTCTGCGATGTTGAGTTTGCCAGGGGAAAGCTGGAGCTTTCCGACTTCAGCTTTGGACAGATCCATAATTTCATTGACTAACTCAAGGAGTCGTTGAGCGTTTTGCCGGACGATGCTGAGTTTGTCACGTACTGGCAGGGATTTGATGTTGTCAGATATGTCTGCCAGAGGGCTGAGGATGAGGGTAAGCGGGGTGCGTAGCTCATGGGAGATATTGGCAAAGAATCGGGTTTTGAACTGGTCAAGCTCCCGAAGTCGGGAGGCTTCGGTCTGCTCAGTGGCGAGGGCAAGTTCTGCGGCTCTTTTCTTTGCCCGTTGGCGGGAGAGATACCACTGATAAATACTGATCAGGATCAGGATGGCCACAATACTACCTGCGACAAAGATGTTTTGGCGATTGCGTTCCTGCTCCAGTTGCAATTCCTGCCTGGCGATTTCTGCCTGATCTTTTTCATTTTGATATTTTGCTGCTGCCTGGGCTACCTGGTCATTAAGGGTGCCAAATCTGGCAGAGTCTGATAGGGTGTAGGAGTTCGAGAGCATGTCGTATGCTTCTGCAGACCGTCCAACATGGTTTAGATAATTGCTCAGGGATCTAAGGGCATGGTAATAATGTGCTTCGTATCCGGTTTCTTCTGCGTATTTAAGGGCCCATTCCGCGTATTTCTTCAGGGAATCAGGTTCTTCAACTCCGAATCTCCAGTAACATTGAGCGATCTGATTCAGGGTTGAGGCTATCTGCGACCTATCATCTGCCTGTATGGCATACTTCAGGGATTGTTTGAATCCAGGCAATGCCCTCTGGATTTCAGGGGTAGTATAGGCTCTTAGGAAGTAGTAGTTTCCCCTCAGAGAATAAGTTCGTCCTAGGTAAATCGGTCTGCCGTCTTTGTGGGCATATTCAATTGCTTTGTCTATATAGGTTCGGGCCCTGATGGTATCCTTTAGATTGGAAGCCAGAAGGAAATAGCTATACATCTGAAGGTAGCTGTCCTTGATAGCTTCTGACACCTCAACTGCCTTCAATGCGAACTTCTCAGCATTTTCAAACTCACTGATCTGTATGTAGGTATCTGCCAGGCCCAAATATGCTCGGGCCAATTCCGGGGACTGGCCATGAGGCTCCGCAATGTTAATGGCCTCAAGCTGAGCGTTGATTGCCTGGGAGTAATTTCCCAGTGCATCATGGTTTCGAGCGATCGTTGCCAGAGGCAACACCTGAAGCAGAGGATCATCCAGCTCCTTTGCCAATTCCAGTGCTTTTTGCCCATACTCAAGTCCTTCCTCATTGCGCAGTAGCCTTTCCAGAGAACGAGAAATGGCATAGTACAGGTTGATTTCCAGCCTGGGGTCATTCACTTCACTGGTCAATAGACTTTCCGCTTTCAGCCCATACTCAAGCGCAACCTGAGGAGACTCCAGATAGTTCTGTGTGCAGAGTTCTGTGAGGGTACTGGCTCTCTCGGCAGGAGCAAGGTTCCTCCCAAGCTGAGCTTCGAGGCTATCCAGTTTGCTTTGAGGATAGCTGACTATATGCAGAATAAGTAACAGAAAAGTCAGAGAAGTGTATTGCTTAAAATAGGAAAGCATGAATCAAAATAGTTGTGTAAGTGGTTGACTATCAATAGTTGTCTAAAATGAGTGCCAACATGTCCCTTTTGAGGCGCGGCTCATGGCAAGACCTTCTCACCTTTGGGTGTGCTCAATTTACCACTAACCGCAGGTTTAAATAAATGAAATTTTGCTGACGGGAAATGGTCATTCCCTGGCTTCAACTTACAACCGATCCAGGCAGCGTTGCCCCGGTAGCAAACCAGTTTTACCCTTTAACTTCTCAATAACGTCATGAACAGAATTCACGTGCCAATAGGCATGGTGGCCTGGCTATGCCTGACTTTTGCCACCCAACTCAGCTTCGCCCAGAGTGTGGGCATCAATTCAACCGGAGCAAACCCCGACCCCAGCGCCCTTCTGGATTTGTCTGCGGATGACCTGGGGCTGCTGATTCCCCGTATGAGCACCGCCCAGCGCGATCTCATTCCCTCGCCGGCTGACGGTCTGCTGATCTTCAACGATCAGGTTGGGGAATTTCAATATTACTCTGCCATTGTCCCTGGGTGGCTACCGATTACTGGAGGATCTTCTTCGGCTTATTGCCTGGAAGATGTTGACGGCGACACCAAAGTGTGTGTCGTGGACCAGGCCTCACCGGATGATGACCTGATCCACTTTCAGACTGATGGGACCATTCGATGGCAAATGAAACGCAATAGCCTGGAACCCATCAATAACAATGGATCAGTTTATATAGGTCAGGGAACCGGACAACAGGGAACCCTCACGGCGGTTTTCAATACAGTAGTGGGGGATTCTGCCTTTCGAGATAATGCAACCGGACTCGTCAACACCGCCATTGGGCACAGCACTCTCAAAAGTAATACCTCAGGGGGGCTCAATACCGCAGTAGGTGCTACCGCTCTGACCAGCAATACCTCGGGAAACTTTAACACTGCAGTTGGGGTCGCGGCTTTAGGAAGCAGCACAGACCGATCCTATCTCGTAGCGGTAGGGGATTCGGCCCTGGCCACCAATGGAAAAAATGCCAGCTCCGCCATGGAAGCCACCGGAAATACTGCGCTGGGTTCTCAGGCTCTCGCGCTCAATGACAAGGGGTTTTATAACACAGCAACCGGATATCGCGCCCTGCGGTTCAACCAGGATGCCCCTGCCAATACCGCCAATGGATACGCTACCCTTGGCTCAAATACGGAAGGTCAGGCCAATACTGCCATGGGCTTTTCAGCTCTTGGCCTCAATCTCACTGGCTCTGAAAATGTCGCCCTTGGAGATCGCGCGGCAGCCAGCAATACCGGAGGCGGCTACAATACGGCAGTAGGAGCATTATCACTTGGCCTCAACGATACCCTTTCACATCTGGTGGCGGTGGGAGACTCTGCTTTGTTCAATAATGGCAGCGATGTGGAGTTTGAAGGCGATGGAGCCTACAACACAGGAGTTGGCTCGAGGGCTCTCCGTAGTAACCGTCGTGGCCAGGCCAATACTGCACTGGGCTACAGAGCACTCTACCACAATTTTGATGCGAATGGGAATACTGCCGTAGGGACCGAGGCGCTATTCAACAATGTATCAGGGAAAGGAAATGTCGCCATGGGGCGTGGAGCATTGTACAGCAATGAAACCGATTCTGGTTTGGTGGCTATTGGAGATTCCGCTTTGTTTAACAATGAGGGAGCAAATGGCAATGTGGCAATTGGTAATAAGGCCTTGATGAGCAATGTTTCCGGCGGGGGAAACATCGCGATAGGGAGCCATAGCCTTGGAGACAATGAATATGGGTTTCAAAACATTGCCATTGGAGAGGCAACGCTTGCTTCTAATCAGAGTGGCTATGAAAACGTGGCTCTTGGAGATAGTGCGCTGTCCAGCTACAATGACATCGGTGGATTAAATGTCGCAATCGGCACAGGGGTATTGAAAAATCTGAGCACAGGGCAGACCAACGTTGCCGTCGGGGCCAGAGCCATGGCAGATCTCCAGACAGGCGAGCATAATGTCTCAGTTGGAGCAAATTCCCTCACTAGCGGGACCAATAGCAGTGAGAATGTGGCGATAGGAAGTGACGCCATGTATTTGGCTGAGGGAGGAGATGGAAACGTCGCGATCGGGTATGCCGCCCTTTTATCGGACTCAATTCCAGAAGGCAATATTGCCATTGGAAACCGATCCATGCAGTTTGTAAAAGGCAGTCTGGGAAATACAGTTATTGGAAGTCTTGCAATGGAACATGGCGAAGATGGCATTCAAAATATTGCCATTGGGAATGCAGCATTGAATCAGTCCACTGACGCCAGGTATTCGATTGCTCTTGGAAATAGGGCTTTGAGTGCGGGAGATTCTACTGAGTATGCCATTGCAATTGGGCATTGGGCGATGTCCGATGGGGCAAAAAATCATAATTCCATAGCCATTGGAGCAGAATCGATGACAGATGCGAGCAATTCAAGCCAGATTGTCGCAATTGGAGATTCTACCCTGAGACTAAATCAGGGAGCTACCCAGAATACTGCCATTGGTTCCAGTGCATTGAGGGATAATGTGACTGGAGCAAGGAACATCGCCCTTGGGAACAACAGCCTTCAGAACAATTTTGATGGTGGGCAGAACATCGCTATCGGGGTGGACGCAATGATTAAAAATGACTTTGGCTCAGATAACATCGCTATTGGAGATAGTGCACTTGGTAGTGCAGTAGGCGGTGATATGAACTACGCAATCGGAATGGATGCTCTCGGGAGCTACAACTCAAATGGTGCTGGGACAAACCTGGCGTTCGGGTCTGAGGCTCTGGAAAAAATGGAAACAGGAAGCCACAACCTGGTTATTGGCCACCGGGCCCTTCCACTTGCTCCAGTGAGCTATTTCAATACAGCACTGGGGGTCGCTACCCTTAACCGGGCAAAAGGCGGGAACTTAAATGTGGCGGTTGGCACCAGTGCTCTCTTCTCAGATTCCTTGCCCTCCTCAAATGTGGCTATTGGCTCTGGAGTAATGGAGTATGGAAACAATTTACATGGAAATGTAAGTGTGGGAAATGCCTCGATGGCCTACGCCGATTCAGTGTCTTATACCATCGCCATTGGCGACTCCTCGCTGCTTCGAAATGGAGTGGGAAAATCCGAGGCGGGAGATAGCCAGGGGAACACTGCTGTGGGGTCCAAATCCCTGTTGGAAAATACCACCGGTCGCTGGAATACTGCATTGGGCTATCAGACCCTGAAAGAAAATGTAGGAGGTGCTGGGTCCCAGGGCGACCAAAACACTGCCGTAGGAGCCTTTGCTGGCTGGAACAATACCGTTGGCGCTGCGAATACATTCCTCGGACATGATGCTGGCAAGGCCAATACCTCAGGTGGAGAAAATGTCTTCATCGGTAGCGGAGCAGGTGCAAACAATACCAGTGGAGGTGCCAATATTTACATCGGTCAGGCTTCTGGTGGCGTTAGTACTAACGGTAAATCCAATGTCTATGTCGGTGAGGCGACTGGTGTCTCCATGCAAAGCGGAGATTACAATACCTTCGTGGGTAGACACGCTGGCTTCCGGGTGCTGAACGGCAGTCATAACGTGGCAATTGGGGGAAATGCCCTGAGCAGTGATTCCGCCAACACACAGGAAGGCCTGGTAGCCATCGGAGACTCAGCCTTATATGCCAACTCAACTGGACAGTGGAACACGGCAATTGGAACGGGCGCCATGCGGGAAAATACCACTGGAGGGTTCAATACCGCCCTGGGATACGGCGCCATGGTTCAGAACGTGGACGGGAATAGCAACACTGGCATAGGAAATCGTGCTATGGGTTGGAAGACCAACGGGAGCTACAACACGGCTCTTGGAGACTTTGCTCTTTACTACAACTATGGAGGAGAATCCAACACAGCTGTAGGAGCCAATGCGGGCTACCACAACCAGTATGGTTTTGGATCGGTGTACCTTGGTCATGATGCAGGATATCACGACACCACCGGCTTTGGAAACGTTTACATAGGCTACCGCGCTGGTTACCAGACCAATGTTCAGGACGGCTCCAACCTCTTTATCGGTTCTCATGCCGGAGAAAACCTCACTTACTCACCGGGCAATGTATTTCTGGGAAACAATGCCGGAGAATTTGCCGAAAGCTCTTTTAACGTCTTCCTGGGTAACGCTGCAGGCCAGTACAACATCGGAGGAGACAATACCTTTCTGGGATACCATTCCGGTACGGGAAATACCAATGGGCTGGCAAATGTCTTTGTAGGGAACATCAGTGGATGGAACAATGACGGTGACTACAATGTCTTTTTGGGAGTTGGAGCAGGAGCAAGTGCGATAGCTGTAGACTCTTCAGTCTTTATTGGGAACAATGCTGGAACCCTCGCAAATCGCTCTCAAACCCTCTACATTGAGAATACCGACAGCGATGAGCCGCTGATTTATGGTGAGTTTGATACCGATGAGGTAGAAATAAATGGAGGGTTGAAGGTCAATAGCACCACGGATGGCTTTGTGTTGTCCCGAATGACTGCCGCCGAGGCTGCTTTGCTCACCCCCGAAAACGGAATGATGATATATGTTACTTCAATCGGAGGTGTCTTCACAGCCAAGGGTTTTTGGGGATACGAAGAAGGCGGCTGGATAAAACTTTAGGACGCTCTCTAAACCAATTGCAATCGAATAGGCTGCCCTCTACCGGGGCAGCCTATCAACATTAACATTCGACCTTCTGTCAGGAGAATGGACAAAGCCCCTCAAATAGCTCCCCAATCGGAATCGGCAGCACTTCCTCCTTCACCCGCAAATTCACCGAGCGCTTTGGGGTCAATCCGAGTGAGGAGCGATAAGGTTCTCTGCGTCCCGGAAAATGAAAAGGGCCAGCCATACTACTAGACATTTTCATTTCCGACCTATGTTTTTTGACAGGATGGACAGGATAACAGGATTAACAAGATTGATTATCAGGGCTTTCTTATCCTGACTTTCCTGTAATCCTGAAAATCCTGTCTAATTTGTCTAGGAGTATGAGGGCCAGCAATACTCCCGGCCCCGTTAGGATTATTTCACCACTTTTACGGTTCGTATTTGGCCCTGATACCGAACCTCGCAAAAGTAAATTCCTGCGGATAGGGTCGACAGGTCCAGGCTTGGCCGGGTTTCCAGAGTGCTTCGCTGAACCATGACCTGCCCAGTGGTCGAGTAGATCGACACTTCTTTATGTCCGATCGGCAGTTCCAGATACAGTGTCTCTTCCACCGGATTGGGGTAGTAGCGGAAGTCAAATCCTGGGGAATTGACCGAAGTGCTATTCTCAGATCGGCAACTTCCGATCACGTAACTCTCCAGGTTGCCCGCGGTGTTTTTCTCGCCTTGTCCGGGAAAGGAGTAGGTGTAGTAGAAATAAATCCGGGTTCCTTTGGTAGCGTTGAGTTGGTAGGGCTGATTGGGGGTAACGCCATAGCCCGGCAGTGGGCCGGTGGCGCTGGTGCCGTAGTACAGGATGCAGGTGGGCGATCCCACTCCCGCCTGACTGGGGATAAAGGTCAGCGTGGGATTGTCGTCGTCATCAGAAAATTCCCAGGAAAAATCTCCATTGAAGGCCGTTCCCGAGCAGGAGGGGGCGGCCTCAACCGTGACGGCTACGGTTTGGGATTCGCTGGACATCCCACCGTCGTCGGTGGCTTCCGCCCTGACGTCAAAGCTGCCGATGGCAGGTTCCCATTCCATCTCAAAGGGAGTCTGAGTGGCGGTTCCAATCAGGGTGTCATTCGCAAAAAAGCTCACTTCCGACACCTCGCCGATCAGGTCTGAGGCATAAGCTGAAAGCAGCACCTTGTCCCCTTCCAGGAATCCGGCATTGTCACGGGGGGAAATGAGGGACACCTTGGGAGCAACATCAGCCGACGTGCTGGAGATGACATAGACTTCATCTTCGTCCCCATAGCTACCGTTGTCCACCTTGAGGCGAAACAGGTAAACGCCTTCTTCCAGGCCAGAAATCTGCGGGTTAACCGCCTGATCATCAGACAGCGTGAGGGTCGAAGGGCCATACACCTGGGTCCATTGATAAGTCAGGGCACCATTCTGAGGGTCAGTACTTTGGCTGGCATCCAGTTGTGCTACGTCATTCGGTAACTGCACCAGGATGTTTTCTCCCGCATCTGCAACAGGTTGAGCATAATCAAGTGGCCTGTCATAGCTGAAGGTCATTTCTCCGAAATTCATTTCTCCATGCTGGAAAAATACCCGTAGCACCTGTTTCCCACTTTTGAGGGGGACATCAGCGACGGTTTTAGTCCGCCATGTGCTCCAGTCTCCCGTGTAGGTCACCGGGACGGGTTGGGTGATGGCCATTCCATCTGACTCCAGCAACAGCGGCCCACCTCCCGCCTGATTGCCACAGGCATAGCGGAAGCCAAGGGTGTAATATCCTGCCTGAGATACCTCTACGGTGTATTCCACCCATTCGCCAGCAGAAATCCAGCCTATGGTTGCGCCTTCTGGCCCCTCTTCAATCACATCGACGTACTCGTCTGGGCGATAGCCGCCAGTGTTATCGGGAGAGGCATCGTTGTATGCGATTCCCTGGGCATTGCCACCCTCAAAGTAGTCGTAATGTCCTGCCTGAATGGCGCCGGGCAGGGAATGCGGATCGCCCAGGTAGGATAGTTGTTCGCCCACCCGTACCTCGACAAAGTTGCTGATGTTGAATTGCTGCCCGTCATAGATCCGGGCGTAGAAGTTGTGCTTACCTGCGCTGAGGCCTTCGGCTTTCCACTCAAAAGGGGGTTGGGTCAGCGTACCGATTAGTTCATTGCCATCGACAAACTCGACTTTCGTGGGAGCGCCGCCCGTGATATTCAGGGTCAGGTTTACACTGCCTCCGACGTAGGCTTCGGGATAGCTGCTGCTGATCTCGCCTCTTAGGTCGATGTCCTGGCTGGTGACCAGCTTCCTGGCGGGTACGTTGAGGGTGAAGCCGTCGGAGAAATTCACCAAAACAGGAGTCTCCCCATAGTTCTGGGCCACGTAGGTGATCTCACTGCCCTTTCGGAAGGCGGCTGCGAGCGGATGATCCGCTGTAAGCGAGGCATCTACCCGTCCCAGCACCTGCATGCTGTGGAGCCAGTGATAGGTCTGGGCATCTGACACCCCGAATTTCAGAGATCGATCAGGATAAGAGTCGTAGAGGGTCAGGGCCTGATCAGGGTCGGTAAAGGCCAGGTATTTCCAGACCACGTCGTGCCAAAGGTTGGGGTTTTCCTCATTGTTGAGGATGCCCGTGTGCTGGGTCAGCTCGTTCCAGATTTTGGCGGCGTAGAGCGTATCATGGCCGAGGTAAAGCGACCCTCCGTGAATGGGGTACAGCTCGATGCCATATGATGCCGCAATGTCGCTGGTCCAGAAGGTGCCATTGTCATAGCTATTGCCCCAGACCCGCGACACGAGGCTGTAAGGGTGATTGGGGGTGAAGTTGCGCTCCTCCATGTCAAACCAGTATTCCTCGACGGCAGACTGCTCGGTGGTGTAGAGGTAAATGCCCAGGTCGCGGATAGAGTTATTGCCTGTAACCGATCCCCAGTGAATCAGGGAAGAATTGAATTGCATGCTTTCGGAGGTGGACTCCTGGTCATTTCCCTGTGGGAAAGAGGCAAAGCCATTGGCCCAGCAGTGTCCAGCGTAGGGGCTGAAGTTTCGCAGGAAGGGGAAGTCAGGATCCTGTCGGTTGGAACTTGCGGCATCGCGTACCAGCAGGTTGATCATACTGCCCCATTTGTCGGCCCAGCCTGGCTGAAACTGCTCCAGGAAGGCGGCTGCATGGATGAAATATCCCCAGTGAAAATGGTGGTCATTGAGGTTGCCGTCCTGCCCGTGTCCTGCTGGATAGCCGATCATGGCGCTCCAGTCCGCGTTGTAGTAAAACAGGAAGGCCACTTCGCCAGCCTCAGCAGTGAGCCAGTCCTCCAGACGCTCCTGAATCGTGCCCATGATGGTTTGCAGGGAAGCCGTATCTCCCATCAGTTCGGCGATGCGGGCAGTCTGGATCAGGCGGTTCATGACCTGCCCTTCGTTGTAGGAGTCTGTCCAGGTGCTGAGCTGATCGTTTTTGATCGAGTTGATTTTGTCAACCAAAAGGCCCGGGTCAAAAGTGGGGCTGTAGTAGTCGAGGTAGGGGAGGGTAGGGAGAATGCCATGAAAGGAATTTTCTACCGAAAACTGGTTGGTCGCCATGGTTTTCATTTCACCCCGGACTGTGGCGTAGGTATGGGAACTCAGGGCTGGCGCTCCGGGAGCCAGGTGGCTCCACTGGTGCGGCAGCAGTCCAATGAGCAGGGTGCTGTCGGTGCCTTCTTTTACATCCGTTTCCAGGGTGAAAGTTGTGGTCACGTTGGCACTTTGCTCATCATAGCCCCACTCGGCGCGGGTATCGACGGGGAAGACGTAGGCATATTGCTGGTACTGAGTCGCCAGGCTGGCGGGGGTACCTCCCGAAGCTGGCAAAAACGCCATCGACCAGTAGTTTTTTCCATTGAGGGTGGAGGTGTAGGTGTTGCCATTTTGCGTCCAGGAACTGCCGACCGGGCCATAGATCGCAAAATCCGCCCCGTTGCGAGCGTCGGTGATGAGCAGGACTTCGTCCGTGACAGTAGCGGTTCCCAGGTTGACGGTCACCTGGGCCACATCGGCTGGGTCTTTCTCAAAGTAGGTGAAGGGCATCGCGATGCCCATGGTCGCCTCGAAGCGGTGGGCCCCGCTTTGCCACTCCATGCTCACGGTCCAGTCCGAGAAATTGGAGACTTTGGCAGCTGAGGCATTCAGTCCGGTTACGCCCACGATGATGGGCTCCTGATCGTCGATTACGCCCCAGGGAATGTAGGTGGTTACCAGGCCCTGGTTGAGGGTTTTGTAGGTGTAGGGATAGTTGAAAAGGTTGGAGACGTGGTTTTCACGGATTTTCAGTGACCACCAGTCGTTGGTGGGGACAGGGCGGCCAGCGGCAGCGCCCGTGGTGAGGGGAGTACCCGGCGGGAAGGTATTCCTTCCTGCAACGTCAGTTCCCGGAAAACTGGTGGTGTAGCTGCCACTGTCAACCGGTACAAACTGTGCCAAAGCTCCCAGTGGAAGCAGCAACACGAGTAGTCCTATGGTGAAAAGGTTTCGGAAATTCGAGTAGTTCATTCCATCAATGTACCGAACTCAGGATCAGGAAATCCTATGAGATATAGGTTTTTTTGCATATTTGGGCGTTTGATGTAGAGGTGATGTAGTGGTTGGGAAAAATGCCTGGGAAACTGGGAGAGAAAAACCAGTGGCGCAGCCGTCGTTTAGCCCGAAGTGGAAATGATTACTGGAAAGAATTCTAAATCTTGTGTCTGTCGAAGATCCCGCGAAGCGGGGAGTGGTAATCGAAGCATCTCATCAGTAATTTCCCACTCTGCGGGATTTCGCTGCGCTCAACGGGATTGAAAGTGTTGCTGGCGAGTGCTTTATACGAATTTCGAATGGGTAATTACTTAATTCCGGAAGCACTACATGCTATGGAGTAGAGGGGAATGCCCATAATTGCTTTGGCTCAAAAGCAGGTCTACAAAGTAGTTGGACAGAATCATCCAGGTATGGAGTCTTGTCCTGTCGCAGATCCCGAGCGAGACTCGGGGAGCAGAGGCGAAGGAACGGAGGATATGGAGGCAAATCGCTGCTTGGGCCCTTCATGCCTTCATTTCCTCCATACCTGTTCATGATAGATATTTTGGGTCTTCTGCTTAAGCACCTGGACAATAGAAATAAGGTATGAAGGGTATGGGGAAATGAAG
>CAYFIR010000131.1:0-18194 GCA_964343195.1 uncultured Bacteroidia bacterium
GGCTTGTGCGAGAGAGGGAGGAACCCAGGATTTTATAGAGCTACTTGCTCTCCTACAAAAAAGGTAGGCGATCCCGACGAGTCGGGACGGCATTTCAGACTGCCCTGCAGGTCACCCCGAGCGCCAATGCCAGGCCAAGGTCCTACTTGGATCATATCAGCCTCATGTGCTGACTTTTCCCTCGATCCCCAGGTGCACAATCCGTCCACCAGTCTGATTGACAGGGTTCACGCTTTTTCCGATGATGATGCCATCCTCTGGCGCTTCGTATTCGCGGATAATGTCGCCAAATACATTTCGCACTATAGCGATTCGTTGCCCGGCCTTTACCCGATCGGTAATCTGAGGGAATACCTCAAGTAGCCCCCCGGCATTGGTGTAGATCCAATAGGAACGGCCACAGTACACGGCGGGATCCTCAGGCTTCACAATCTCATTATCGGTCATGCCTAAATGACCAAGCACATTGTGCGCACCTGTAATAGCCGAGCGGATCATACCTCGCTGGAACTTCTGGGGATCTCCCGCCTCCACCGTAATGGCCTTGATCCCGATCTCCGACGCAGCATAACGCAGGGTTCCATCCTGTCCTTCATTGTTCACGATGATCTGAGCATTTTGAAGGTAGGCGAGTTCTGCTGCAACCGGATCATGCATATCGGCCCGGATATAATAGGAATTGATGCGGCCCATACTCGCGGTATGCAGGTCCAGCAGGTAGTCAAAATGACGGACAATCTTCTTGATAATGCGGTAGGCATACACCTCGCTGGTATTGCCATCGGCCCGTCCTGTCATGATCCGGTTCAGGTCCTGGTCATCATTGAACCGACGCTGGTTCATCAAAAAACCAGGGACGTTTACCACGGGAACTCCCACAAGGGTGCCCCTTAGGGACTCCACATCTATCTGCTGAAACACTCGCTGGATCACAGACAGGCCGTTTAGCTCATTGCCATGTACAGCTGCAGTAAGGCCCAGGACGGGACCATCCTTCTTGCCACGGGCGACCATAACAGGTACATGGATTTGCTGTGCCATGCCACTTGAAACGACATGTATCCAGAATCTGGCCTGAGTGCCAGGCTTTACCAAAGACAGGTCCAGGTCTTTTATTACGGGTATATCAATCATTATTCATTGGGCATTGGGTATTGATCCTTGTTTACTGAGGCAGTATTTCTTCGATCAGTGCCGGATCATCATTGAGTGAACGGAACAATCGGGGCTTTAGCTTGCCCTTTTGACTAATCAGGGTAGTGGACATTTTGTCAATCGCAATCAGGGAAAGTACCGTTTGTATGTAGCCTTCAATCAGGTCATCCACACTGATTCCCAGCTTGTTGAAGTCTCTGCGATCCATCATCACCAATCGGGAACTATCTGATGAGAAGGTTCCATCTTCCAGTTTGATGGACAGGTTGGTTCCCAGCATTTCCCACGAATCCGCTCCCTGTTCGATGGTGTCCACAAGTGGTTTGGACGCACGACGCGCATAAATCGCCAGTGGTCTCAGCCCACTTTCAAAGCTCCCCACCATCATGCGAATATCGGCCACGTAGCTGTTGTTCAGCTTGGAGGGCATGGTTCCGACGTGATAATACTTTCCCTCCGAAGTCGTAGAGCTCCACTGGTAGTTGCCGATCAGGCTCTGGACTATGAACATGTTATAGTCAAAATCCATTTCCATGAAGGCATCCAACTCTGCCTGATTCACCAGGGTAAAGACTCCCTGACCAGCATTGGCATAAGGCACCTTGACCACCGCCTGGCCTCCCAGACGCTTTACCCACAGGGGGATCTCATTTTTATTCACGTCCCAAATCGTCTCCGGGATATTGATCGAAAGGCCTTTCTCCTGGATTTCTGCATTGAAGAAATCGTAGGCCTTGGCAGCCATGGTCTTGTTTCGGCCACCTGCCAGACAGGAGATGATCGGGTTGAGAATAAGTGTTTTGGAATGAACAGGAATGCGGTTCCAGGGCTTCTGGGTAACATACCGAAATGCCGCCCGGATGGAGTGCCACTGTTCCTCATCATCCCGAATGTGCATGATGCCATCATCAAATCGTACCGATGGATCAGACTCATTGTTATAAAACGGAACCAGAAAAACCGGTTCCTCCATTACTTCCGCCATAGCTGCTGCATAGCCAGAAGCTTCCATATAGTTTTTATCAAAAATGACAGCCAATCCACCTTTTATCTTCAGCCTGCGCGCTTTCAGGATGCGTTTGAAGGTATTGGCCATATATTGGGAATATCCACCCATCTCCCTGTTTTCATCGAGGAGTGGCATGGACTTTTGCCCACTGGGACTGGAGTTGGTTTCAATGACCACCATCTTGCGGTTACCATTCGCATCGGTTACGTGAAACAGGTCGGCACCCGCATGAAAGAAATGCCTTGGCTGGTAAGTCAGTAATTCCTCCAACAGGGTACGATCCACCTGGGGATTCAGGTGGCAATACCGGCTTACAATGCGCTCCGGCTCCAGGTTCATGAAGTACGATACCAATGGATGAATCTGTGCATTCAGAGCCTTGGGATACCAGTGGCGGTTGGGATCAAAACTCCCGGGGTTAACAATCTCTGTGGATGTGTGTTTCATGACAATGATTTCTTGGGTTATTGAAAATCATGAAAGGTAAATAGCGGGAATACCACGATAAATGTTTGAATAAATCATGGTGCTTAGATGGGAAAAAGCTCGCGAAGTAACCAACTTTTTCCTCAACTCAGTCACTTTTTTTGCCCAAAAATCGGATGCCTACAGCTCTCTACTTTCCGGAGTTCGCCACCGCTGAAAATCAACCTGTTACCGAAGAGTTGACAGTTATTGACATTGCGTTAAATGAGGTGTTATTTTTTAGGCAAAATCGCTAAGTTTGTCAGGAAGCCACACCCAATTACTAAAAATATTGACAGAAGAGAGGGGAAGGGTATGGAGAGGGGAAGGGTATGAAGGCATGGAGGTATGAAGGTATGAAGGTCATAAGCAGCAATTTGCCTCCATATCCTCATAAGTAGGAGTCCAAAAATAACTACAAATGAAAGGTATGGAGGTATGAAGGTCATAAGCAGCAATTTGCCTCCATATCCTCATATACTTCATATACTTCATATACTTCATACCTATATAATTCTCCCCAACTACTTAAGGCGAAACGGCCAACATTGAACTACGAACTTCAAACCGTCAACTAATCTTGCATCCCATCTGGCAAAAGGACATCATGTACCTCAAGAAGGTCGGCCCCAAGCGCGCCGAGCTCTTGCGGACCGAATGTCGAATTGCTACCTATCGGGACTTGCTGGAGTACTTTCCCCGCAAATACGTAGATAGGAGCAAGGTCATGAAAGTAGGCGAGGTCCCTCCCGGGGCCGATGTACAAGCCACTTTCGTAGGAAAAATTACCCGCTTTGACCTACAGAGCAGCCGCAAGGGACGCAGCATCCTCAGTGCCAACTTTACCGACGGCAGTGGCAACCTTGAGCTGAAATGGTTCCAGGGAATACGCTGGGTCCAAAACTCCCTAAAGGCTGGGGAGGAGGTTGCCATATTTGGCAAGCCTACCTGGTACCAGAGCAAAATGCAGATCGTCCATCCCGAAATCGACCACATCAGCTCCGACGGGGCTCGAAAAACCCAGCAGATCGTTCCATACTACCCCTCCTCGGACAAGCTCAGCCGTATCGGCCTCGACGCCAGAGGATTCCGGGATTTGTTGCACCAGCTACTGGAAGAGACCCGCCCCTACCTGGAAGAAACGCTCCCTCCTACCCTGCTCCAGCAGCAGGGCCTGATGTCGCGGCCAGAAGCCCTGCTACAAATTCATTTCCCCAACGACTTTGACCAGTTGGAAAAGGCCATCTATCGACTCAAGTTCGAGGAACTGTTTTACTTCCAACTCATGCTGGCCCGACGGCGCAAGGTCGCCAAGTCAGAGAACCAGGCAGCACCCTTCCCTCAAATTGGGGACTACTTCAACGGCTTTTATGAACATCACATGCCGTTTGAACTAACGGGAGCTCAGAAGCGAGTCCTGAAGGAAGTCCGCAAAGACCTGAGGCGCAATGTCCAGATGAACCGCCTCGTGCAGGGTGACGTCGGCAGTGGCAAAACCATGGTCGCTTTCATGAGCATGCTCATGGCCAAAGACAACGGCTTCCAGACAGCCATGATGGCCCCTACGGCCATTCTTGCCGAACAACATTACCGCAAACTGGGCAAACTCGCAGAAAAAGTTGGCATGGGTACGGCCTTGCTCGTAGGGGGTCAGCGTAAAAAAGAACGCCGCGAAATCCTGGAGCAAGTGGCTTCCGGCGAGGCCGATATCGTGATTGGCACACATGCCCTGATCGAAGATCCGGTGGTCTTCAAACGGCTGGGGCTCGTCGTGATCGACGAGCAGCACAAATTTGGCGTCATGCAGCGCGCCAAACTCTGGGGAAAGGCCGATCCCTTTCCGCACAATATGATCATGACGGCAACCCCCATTCCGCGCACCCTGGCCATGACGGTCTATGGCGATGTGGATGTCTCGGTCATCGACGAGTTGCCTCCCGGTCGGCAGCCGATCCAGACCATGGTTCACGGCGAGGGCAAGCGCCTGGAGGTCTTTGGTTTCATCAAGCGGGAGCTGCAGAAAGGACGGCAGGCATATGTCGTGTATCCCCTGGTGGAAGAGTCTGAAAAGCTGGACCTACTGGCAGCAGAAAAGGGCCACGAGTTGCTGGAACGCCATTTTGAAGGGTTTAGAGTGGGACTTGTCCATGGCAAAATGAAGCCGGAAGACAAGGAAATGGAGATGATGCGCTTTGTCCGAAAAGAAACCCACATATTGGTTTCTACCACAGTTATCGAAGTCGGGGTCGATGTCCCAAACAGTACCATCATGGTCATCGAAAATGCGGAGCGCTTTGGGCTTTCGCAATTACACCAGTTGCGTGGCCGGGTCGGCCGGGGGGGAGGACAGTCGTACTGCATCCTGATGGCAGGCAAAAAGGTCAGCGCCGACGGGCGCAAGCGCCTCAAGGCCATGCGGGACACGACCGATGGCTTCAAGATCGCAGAGATCGACCTGGAACTGCGTGGCCCGGGAGACTTCCTGGGCACTCGCCAGAGTGGATTACCCCAGTTCCAGCTTGCCAATGTCGTAGAAGATCAGCCCATCCTTCATGCTGCACGTCAGGTTGCCTTTGACATTGTCGCCCAGGATCCTGGCCTGCGGCTTCCCCAGCATGAAAACCTAAGGTTGCATTATCGACGATATGTACGAGCTCAGGCCCATTTGTCAACGGTGGCCTAATCTGGACTTTATGCATTTTTTTAATGAGAAAAATCCCCACACAGGGTCTGAAAACCACATTTTAGAATTAAAAAACCTCAGGGTTTCAGGCTGATGTTGATTAATTCGGAGTCCAGAGCAGATACCACTGGGCGTCAGAGGCGCTGTAACAGTACGTTTCGCTTCAGAGAAGCTCACGAGCGAAACCGCTATAGCGGTTCTAAACAGTTTTCCGTCCATAAGGACGGGCTGGTGAAAGCCTGTGCTGAACAACGTGAAGTACCTAGAGCCGACACCCACCGTCTTCTAGTCTCTGACTTCTGACATGCCATAGCGCTTGGAAATGAGTGCCATTTTGCATAAAGTCCAGCTAATAGAGCATTGCCAAATAATTGAACGATGCTCAACCTCCTCCAAAAAGCAATTTCAGATATCTGGTTTAATTCACCAACGCCAGGTGAAGATATCAAACACAATTAGTATCCAGATTACACTTTTCAATCATTACCCTAATCGAAACAATTTGCCAAAAATTGAATATTTTGCAAATTCGGTCTCCAAAATTTAACTTTGGCTCAATACCCCCTACATGAGCGAACGAAAAATACTACAAGCATGGGAGCATTATGATGCTCATTTCACTCCGGAAACCACCGATCTTTCCATCGCCCAGGTCCGTCAGAGGCTGGGAGCTGTTTTTTGCCCGGGGCCCTATTACTTTTACGTATTTGACTTTAGCACCAAAGTATTTGATCTGGTAAGCAACGAGGTAGAATCCATGTTAGGGGTGTCCGTGGACGAATTTAACGTCCCGACATTTCTTGCCCGGATTCACCCTGATGATATGATGTTCGTCTCTCAGTGCGAAATGACAGCAGGCCAGTTTCTCTTTCAGGAAATCCCCACTGGCGACATGCTGAAGTACAAGGTGACCTACGCAGCCCGAGTCAAATTCGCAGATGGAAATTATCGCATGATCCTACATCAGGCCATGGGACTCACCATGGATGAAAGCGGCCGTCTGGGGAAAGTCCTGGCTGTCCATAGTGACATCAGCCACATGAATCCAGGAAATCCCTATACCATGTCATTTCTGGGGATTGCAGGGGCAGAGTCAAGAGTAGGCGTCGATCCACGTAGCAATGGAAAAAAAGGCAAAAAGTCCCTGTTAACCGATCGGGAAACTGAGGTACTTCGCCTATTGGCAGAAGGGTTGAGCGCCCCCAACATTGCCCGAGAACTGGACCTCGCCGAACCTACTATCCGTAAACATCGCGAAAACATCCTGAAAAAGACCAAGACTAAAAACACGGCTCATTTGATTGCATTTGCAGTAAGGAACGGCATCATTTAGCAGAATAGCTACTTTATTATAGGAGCACTTTTCCTCGCCTAAGTATTTCCATATATTGAAGGGTAATGCGCCCTAAATGGGTGCCAAAACTACTCTACCATGCGTGTATTTCCTCTTCTTCTCCTGGCTTTGTGGGTACTGACAGCCAGTTCCTGCAAAGACCAAACTCCTGCGGCAAATTCTGGTCAGGGTCCACATTTCCACCTCTCCCTCGCAGAAAACATTACCGATTCTTCTCTTGATGGAAGATTGCTACTGCTCCTGGCTAAGGATGCCAGCGTCGAACCGAGGTTCCAGATCAATGATGGACCTTCAACAGGGCTGGTTTATGGAGCTGATGTTGAAGGCCTTGCTTCCGGTCAGGCGGTGGTAATTGACGCGGACACCTTTGGCTACCCCATCGAAAGCCTGGCCGATATTCCTCCGGGAGAGTATTACGTACAGGGACTACTTCATGTGTATGAGACCTTTCACCTGAGTACCGGGCATACCGTCAAGCTTCCGATGGACAATAACGAGGGCCAGCACTGGAATACTTCTCCTGGAAATATTTACAGCATCCCCCAAAAAATCACCGTCAATCCGTCCAAAACACAAACGCATCAAATTGTCCTGGACCAGATCATTCCCCCGATTGATTCCCCCGAAGACAGCAAGTACATCAAACATATCCGCATTCAAAGCGACCTGCTGACGGAGTTTTATGGCCGTCCCATGTACCTGGGAGCACACGTGTTGCTACCAGAAGGCTTCGATGAGCATCCAGAGGCCAGCTATCCCCTCGCGGTGTTCCACGGGCACTTTCCCAGTGACTTCTGGGGGTGGCGCACTACCCCACCCGATCCAAATCTGGAGCCTGTTTACAGCGAACGCTTCGGCATCGACGGATACAACATCATCGAGCAGGAGCTCGCCTATCAACTCTATCAGGACTGGACCAGCGATACCTTTCCACGGGTCATCGCCATCGAAATCCAGCATCCTACGCCTTATTACGACGATAGCTATGCCGTCAACTCCGCTGCACAGGGTCCATATGGAGACGCCATTACCTATGAACTCATTCCCTATATCGAGCAAAAATTCCGGGGAATTGGCGAAGGATGGGCCCGTTTTCTTTATGGAGGATCGACAGGTGGCTGGGAAGCACTTGCCGCTCAGGTTTTCTATCCCGATGAGTACAACAGTTGCTATGCGGCTTGTCCCGATCCCATTGACTTTCGGGCCTACACCCTGGTCAACCTATATGAGGACGAGAACGCCTACTTCATGCCGGGAGAGTTCAAAAATGTCGAGCGCCCTGGTCACCGGGACTCGTTGGGCATCGTCAATTCAACCCTGCGCCAGTCATGCTACCGGGAGTTGGCACTAGGAAGTCACGGCCGGAGCGGGCAGCAGTGGGACATCTGGCAGGCGACCTATTCTCCACTGGGAGAAGACGGCTACCCCAAGCCCATTTGGGACAAATACACCGGCGAAATCGATCCGGAGGTAGCGGCCTACTGGCGTGAGCATTATGATTTGGCCTATATCATGAAGCGAGACTGGAATGAACTGGGGCCCAAACTTCGGGGAAAAATCCATCTCTACTGCGGTGATATGGACAATTACTACCTCAACAATGCTGTCTATCTGGCCGAGGAAATACTGGAGAATACCTCGAATCCCTATTACGAAGGAGAAGTGGACTATGGCGACCGTGCGGAGCACTGCTGGAATGGTGACCACACCCGAAGCAACGCCTACTCACGCCTGCGCTACCACCAGATGTTCATCCCCAAGTGGACCAAATGGGTGCAGGATCACGCTCCAACAGGTGCCGACCTGACGAGCTGGCGGTATTGAGGATGCCGCTACCTTCGATGGAATAATTCGTATTTTTAGGAAAAGAAGTCGCATGGCCATTACAGAACTTGATCAGCTTGACCTCGATAAATCCTATTCCTATGCAGACTACCTGACCTGGCGTCTACAGGAGCGGCTCGAGCTACTTCGCGGAAAAATCGCATTGATGTCCCCGGCGCCCAATCTCTATCACCAGAAGATTGTGGGAAAGCTTCACATTTTTGTGGGCTCGTTTTTGCTACACCAGCCTTGCCAGGTTTTTGTGGCCCCTTTCGACGTCAGGCTTCCAATCGGGAAACATAGATCCAACGAAGAAACCTACACTGTCGTCCAGCCCGACATTTGCGTGGTCTGCGATGACTCAAAACTGGACGAGCAGGGCTGCAAGGGGGCTCCTGATCTTGTGGTAGAAGTCCTGTCTCCCGGCAATACCCGTCGGGAAATGCGCGACAAATTCACCCTCTACGAAGAAGCCGGAGTTAAGGAATACTGGATGGTGGATCCCACCTACCAAGCGGTGAATCGCTTTCTACTTAACGAAGAAGGCATCTTCATCGGCAAACGTCCCCTCACCGATCAGGAGATACTGAAAACAGACCTGTTACCCGGCCTCGAAATTGAATTGGCAGAGGTATTTGCGTGAGGCCTCGTGGAGCTTTTATGTGGCCAGTTGATGGGTAGGATCACCGAATCGAGGCAGATTTCGGCCAAGAATATTTCCGGGTTAAATTCGTATGTTTGATGAAAGAGATGCCGCGTTGTCATGACCATCACCACCGATCGCTACATCAACCTTTTTACCGATTTCGGTTTCAAGAAGCTATTTGGGGAAGAACCCAACAAAGATCTGCTGATCGCCCTGCTCAATGATTTGTTAGGGAACAAGGAGCACATCACAGACCTTACTTACCTAAAGAATGAGCGTCTTCCGGAAACTGAGGGCGACAGAAGGGCGGTTTACGACCTGTATTGTAGCAATGATCGCGGGGAGAAGTTCATTGTAGAGGTGCAGCGCGCCAAGCAGGAACACTTCAAAGACCGGAGCATTTACTACTCCACTTTTGCGATCCAGGAACAAGCGCGTCGGGGGCGTGAGTGGGCTTATGAGCTAAAAGGGGTATATACCATCGCCATCATGGATTTTGTATTTGATGAGCGATATCCCGACAAATACGAGCACCGCATCAAGCTCATGGACGAGGAAAATCACGTGGTTTTTTGGGACAAGCTGACCTTCGTGTACCTTGAAATCCCCAAATTCAACAAAGAACTTTCCGATCTCCAGAACGATTTCGAGCGGTGGCTGTACGCCTTTCGCAACCTCCACCGCCTGCGACATATGCCCAAGGAACTGGAGACTGCTATTTTCAAAAAGCTCTTTGAAGTAGCCGAAATCGCCAGCATGGATGACATAGAACGTGACAACTACCAGGAAAGCCTTAAAGAGTACCGCGACCTAAAAGCGGCTTTGGATACTTCTTTCAAGGAGGGCAAAGAGGAAGGAAGAAAGGAAGGCACAATACAAATCGCCCGCGCCATGCTCAAACAGGGAGAATCCATTGACAAAATCATCCAGTACACCGGACTCACCCAAGACGAAATCGAAGTGCTACGCTAGGCTACACGCTGATAAACACCCTCATTTTCGATTCCAAAGACTAGCGAAAAACCCCAAAAACTCCGACCTTTGCGGCTTACCTCACACCAACTCCGCCGCAATGATTGTATTCTTCGGTTCTCCATCTCAGCAGGTTTTCGCAGTTGAAATTTCTCATGAACTATCCGAAACTGACGCCCCAAAGCTCAGCTGGCTTTTCGGGAACCAGGCTCAGATTGATTCTCAGACACTCAACGGCCCTTTCATCGGACCACGCGCTGCCATGATTACTCCCTGGAGTACCAATGCGGTAGAGATCACCCAGAATATGGCCATCCAGGGCATCCGTCGGATCGAGCGATTCATGCCAGCAAAGGAAGGTGATGAATTCGACCCCATGTTATTTCAGCGCTATGCGCAGTTGGATCAGGAGGTTTTCACCATTAACATCACCCCGGCGCCCATACAGCCGGTCGAAGATATAGCCGCCTACAACCAGTCCGAAGGCCTCGCCCTATCGTCCGAAGAGGTCGAGTACCTCCAGGACCTTTCCAAACGCCTGGGCCGCCCACTTACGGACTCTGAGGTGTTTGGCTTTTCGCAGGTCAACAGCGAACACTGCCGCCACAAGATTTTCAACGGCACCTTTGTCATCGACGGCGAGGAACAACCCCAGTCGCTGTTCAAACTCATCAAGGAGACTTCCAAAGCCAATCCCAACAGCATCGTCTCGGCCTACAAAGACAACGTAGCCTTTGTCAAAGGCCCGAAAATCACCCAATTTTCGCCCGAAAAAGCCGATGTCCCCGACTGGTACCAGCGAAAGCCCATTAACTCAGTGCTTTCCATAAAAGCCGAGACCCACAATTTCCCGACCACCGTGGAGCCATTCAACGGAGCGGCGACCGGTTCTGGTGGAGAAATTCGCGACCGACTGGGCGGTGGACAAGGCTCTCTGCCACTGGCCGGAACCGCTGTTTACATGACGGCTTACTCTCGCCTGAAAGACAATCGCGCCTGGGAAGAAGCTTTTCCTGCGCGGAAATGGCTCTACCAGACACCGGTGGACATCCTCATCAAGGCTTCGAATGGAGCCTCCGACTTTGGGAATAAATTTGGGCAACCGCTGATCAGTGGCTCGGTCCTGACCTTCGAGCAAAACGAAGGTGAGCGCAAACTCGGCTATGACAAAGTCATTATGCTCGCAGGTGGGGTCGGCTATGGCCGCGCCGAACAGGCAAAAAAGCACGTCCCCAAGGCTGGCGACCAGGTAGTCGTCATGGGAGGCGACAACTACCGCATCGGCATGGGCGGCGCTTCTGTTTCGTCTGCAGATACGGGCGCATTCGGAGCCGGGCTGGAACTGAACGCCGTGCAGCGCTCCAATCCCGAGATGCAAAAGCGCGTCGCCAATGCCATTCGCGGCCTCGTGGAATCTGCCACCAATCCCATTATCTCCATCCACGACCACGGGGCGGGTGGGCACCTCAATAGCCTGTCCGAGTTGGTAGAAGAAAAAGGTGGAGTCATTTACCTCAACCGCCTACCCATCGGCGACCCGACTCTTTCTGCCAAGGAAATCATCGGCAATGAGTCTCAGGAGCGAATGGGGCTGATTGTTTCGCCAGAAGACCTCCCTACCCTCCAGGCCATTGCCGAACGCGAACGTGCCCCGATGTACGTGGTGGGTGAAGTAACCGGAGACATGCGCTTTTCTTTTGTAGATGAACACACAGGAGAAAAGCCCATGGATTTTGAGCTATCCGACATGTTCGGCAGCTCTCCCAAAACCATCATGGACGACCGCAAGGTGGCCAGAATTTACCCCGAGATTCCCTACGAAGCCTCTGATCTGTCCAATTATCTCGCCGCAGTTCTGAAGCTCGAAGCCGTAGCCTGTAAGGACTGGCTTACCAATAAAGTGGACCGCTGTGTAGGGGGGCTGGTTGCCAAGCAACAGTGCGCGGGTCCGCTGCAACTGCCACTCAACAACTGCGGCGTCATGGCCCTCGACTATGAAAGTGGACAGGGAATCGCCACGGCCATTGGCCACGCTCCTGTCAGCGGCCTGATTGATCCCATCGCAGGTTCCCGCAACTCCGTAGCAGAATCGCTCACCAACCTGGTCTGGGCACCGCTAAAAGACGGCCTCAAATCCGTTTCCCTGTCCGCCAACTGGATGTGGCCCTGCCGCAACGAGGGGGAGGATGCCCGCCTGTACGAGGCCGTAAAGGGACTCTCAGAATTTGCTATTGCGCTGGGAATCAACGTTCCTACGGGAAAGGACTCGCTGTCCATGAAGCAGAAATATCCCGATGGGGATGTACTGGCACCCGGTACCGTGATTGTATCGGCGGGGGGACACTGCGACGACATCACCCAAATCATTGAGCCTGTACTCAAGCCCGAAGCTGGCAAACTGTACTACCTGCCGTTGACCCAGGATGAGTTCAAGCTGGGAGGCTCTTCATTCGCCCAAATCCGAAACGCCATCGGGGACCAGGCACCTACCGTCCAGGACGCAGGCTACTTTTCCAAAGCTTTTGACGCGGTACAAACCCTGATTCGCGAGGGTCTGGTAGCAGCGGGGCATGACGTTTCCGCGGGTGGCCTGATCACCGCATTGCTGGAAATGTGCTTTGCTGATCCATCAGCGGGGCTGCAAGTGGACCTGAGTCAGCTTCAGGCAAAAGACCTGATCACCCTGCTTTTCTCGGAGAATGCAGCTCTGGTCATTCAGGCAAATGATGATCGCCTCGCCGCTCGCATGGAAGCATTGGGCCTGGTGACTTATGAAATCGGCCAGCCAGCCAACGCAGGAAAACTGAGCCTGAAATACGGAGACGAGCGTCATGCCTTCGACGTCGCGAAGTACCGACAGGATTGGTACGAAACCTCCTGGTTGCTGGATCGCCATCAGACAACCCCCTCGCTGGCTGACGAGCGCTACGAAGGCTACATGCAGCAGCCATTGCACTACAGCTTCCCCAAGAAGTTTACGGGCAAAAAGCCCACTCGCCCCACCAGGCGACCCAAGGCGGCGGTCCTCCGCGAAAAAGGCAGCAACTCTGAGCGGGAACTGGCCAACGCACTGTATCTGGCCGGATTCGACGTCAAGGATGTCCACATGACCGACCTGATCAGCGGTCGTGAGACGCTGGAGGATGTTCGTTTCCTGGGGGCCGTAGGCGGATTTTCCAACTCCGACGTACTGGGTTCTGCGAAAGGCTGGGCAGGAGCATTCCTCTACAACGAGAAAGCCAAGGCCGCACTGGATGGGTTCTTCGCCCGTGAGGACGTGCTGTCCATCGGCATTTGCAACGGCTGTCAGCTCTTCATGGAGTTGAACCTGATCAACCCCGAGCACAGCCAGCAGGGCTTCATGCACCACAACAATTCGGGCAAGCACGAAAGTGCCTTCACCTCGGTAGAGATCATGCCCAACCATTCGGTGATGATGAAAGATCTTGCAGGATCACGCATGGGCATCTGGATCTCACACGGCGAAGGAAAATTCTACCTACCGGAGGCTCCCTCCGCCTACCACATCGTGGCCAAGTACGGCTACGGGACCTACCCCGCCAATCCCAACGGCAGTGCTTACAACACCGCCATGCTCGCCAGTGCGGATGGCCGCCACCTGGTGACCATGCCCCACCTGGAGCGCTCGACCTTCCCCTGGAACTGGGCCCATTACCCCGACGGACGTAAGGACGAGGTATCGCCTTGGATCGAGGCATTCGTGAACGCACGGGAGTGGATGTAGGGGAGGAAGAATTCGTGATTCGTTATTCGTAATTGTGGGGTATGAAGCCAGCACAGGCGACCTAAACCGCGATTCGTAAAACTCGTGCCGACCACATAAACGCCGGATGCCAGCACAGGCGACCGCAGAGCGGTCTAACCTTTGTAGCATACCAGCGAATAAACCGAGCGACCCCAGCGGGGTCGGACATCAACACCCACTTACGCCCCTTTTGTCCGACCCCGAAAGGGTCGATCCACAACGTTGGACAAGCGCTACAAAGCTTGAACCCCGATGGGGTTCGCGCCCATAGTGTTGCCGCCAACAAACGCCTGTACCAAATCGCATATCGCTCCCACAGGCGACCTAAACCGCGATTCGTACAACTCGTGCCGGCGACATCAACGCCTAATGCCAGCACAGGCGACCGCAGAGCGGTCTAACCTTTGTAGAAACCGAACGAATAATAGAAGCGACCCCAGCGGGGTCGGACATCAACACCCACATACGCCCCTTTTGTCCGACCCCGAAAGGGTCGATCCACAACGTTGGACAAGCGCTACAAAGCTTGAACCCCGATGGGGTTCGCGCCCATAGTGTTGCCGCCAACAAACGCCTGTACCAAATCGCATATCGCTCCCACAGGCGACCTAAACCGCGATTCGTACAACTCGTGCCGGCGACATCAACGCCTAATGCCAGCACAGGCGACCGCAGAGCGGTCTAACCTTTGTAGAAACCGAACGAATAATAGAAGCGACCCCAGCGGGGTCGGACAACAATACCCTCATGAACCCCCATTCACCCCTCTACCCCATTTGGCTGAAGCTGTGCCAGCGATATGGCTCCACTCAAGAGCTGATCGATTCCCTCTGGCAAGAAATTCAGCAGGCCTATTCCTCCCCCGACCGCCACTACCACAACCTGGAGCACCTCGCGGCGATGATCCGGCTGTTTCAGGAGTATGAGGAAGAATTGGAAGACCCGGATGCGGTGCTATTCGCGATATTTTACCATGACATCGTCTATGAGGTGATGCGACAGGACAATGAAGCACAAAGTGCTGCTTTCGCGGCGGAGCGCCTGCCCAGGCTTGGGGTTTCGGCAAAAGTGATCGAACGCTGCTCCCAGCTCATTCTCGCGACCAAAGCCCATGACCGCGCTGAGGACTCGGACACCCAGTACCTGCTGGATTTCGACCTCGCCATCCTCGGGGCGGAGCCGGAGGCCTATCGGCGCTATACCGAGCAGATTCGGGCGGAGTATGCCATCTATCCCGATGAGCTATACCGTCCGGGCCGGAAGCAAGTGCTGGAGCATTTTCTGGCAAAAGACAGCATTTTTCAGACTGGGGAATTTCAGAACAGGCTGGAAGAAAGGGCTCGGCAGAATCTCCGCTGGGAGCTAAGTTTTCTTGAATAAACTTCGCTCACGCCTGGAGTCTGTCCGGTGTGACCCCTTCCCGGACTCTGTCCGCTCCGACACACGTTTTTTACTGCGGAATCTGCGGTCAGAGACCGGGAATTACTGACACTGGACCGTAGCTCCGCAAATGGATTTTGAATACATGATTTCTGAAAGTGCTATTTCGCCTCCCCGCTTCGCGGGATCGTGGATCAGCGGGACCTACTTTCTTTCAAAAGAAAGTAGGCAAAGAAACCTGGGCATTCCATTCTGCCCCGCAGGCCGCCCCGGTTCACCGAATGCCCCCCTACGCCGCCACAAGCTTGCTTTATAGCTCTTTTGGAAGAGGGCTTTGAAAACGACAGGTTTATTTCTGCGTCTCTGTACCTACCGCTATGCGGTATCTTCGATCTGCGTGAGAAAAATAGCAGCGTATTATTCTTCCATTTGCTGCCCTAGAGTCCAGCGCCAGCAGAGGGGGAGTGCACGCGAATCAATTATTTCCTTTGCAATTCGAATAAATATCTATATTGCGCGGCTATTCTGATCCTAAGATCCGTCCCACAGATTGAGGAGGCCGCTGTGTCGGGGGGCGTGAAGCTCCGGCTTTTTACATCATTAGAAACGCTTTTTCGCTGCATGATCCGCTCATGAATAGTGAAACACCCTCTCTCGCCCTCGAAGCTAAATTCGAGCTATTGATCGATGGGATGCTGAATCAAGGATTTGGCCTCTGTGATCAGTTTTTTTCTCCAGACCTGCTCCTTGGACTGCAGAAAAACCTCATGAAGTACCACCAATCTGGAGAAATGCACCCAGCCGGAGTCGGTCGCAAGTTCGACTACCAGCGAAATGCCGAGATCCGAGGAGATGTGATCCGGTGGATCGAACCCGAGAGTGCCGACCCGCATGAGGCGGCCTTCAATCAGCAGATCAAGGCCTTCGTCCAGTACCTCAACCAAACCTGCTACGCTGGCATCAACGCATTTGAGTTTCACTACGCCAGCTATGAGCCAGGCAGCTTTTTCAAGCGGCACATCGATCAGTTTCGCAGTGATCGGGGCCGCAAATATTCCCTCGTGATGTATCTGAACGAGAATTGGGAGGCCAAGGATGGGGGGCAACTTACCCTGTATCTACCGGACAGAGAAGAGACGGTTGTTCCCATCGCGGGGCGGGCGGTCTTCTTCAAAAGTGACGAACTGGAGCACGAGGTGAAGCCTGCGCACGAACGTCCTCGCATCGGCATCGCCGGATGGCTGAAAAGCGTTTGACTACAGCCTTCGCCTCGCGATCTGGGTGGACTCCTGGGCCAGGTAGAGCAGTTTGTACGCATCAAACCACCTCAGCGGGGCTTTCCCAGAGGCTATTGCTTGTCTGAGGCCTGGTTTCAACAGACGAAATGCTACCCGCATGGCTGGAGCCACTGCTTTTACTTTTTCGTAGGTTTTCAACAAGGTCACCGTTTGGGCAAATGCTGGCGGCAGGTCAAAGTCCTGCCAGATGCACACCAGGTTCTGGATACCCTGCTCGGTTTTGTGGAGAAAGTCAGCATTGGTGGCGAGGTCCTGGTGCTGCACCGGATTGTCCAGGTGCAGGATCGATTCGCCCCGTTGCGAAAGCTGAAACCCAAAGAGCGTGTCTTCGTGGCCGTATTGCTTCAGCCGTTCGTCGAATCGGATGTCGAGCATCAGTTCCCTGAAAATGAGGAAGTTATTGGTCATGAAGGACCGATGGGCATGAGCCTGCCGGATGGTGGCCCGTTGGCTTTCGCGCTCCCTTCCATAGCGCCAGTGTAGGCGAAATTCCGGCTCAGGGGTTTCCTGCTGATAGACCCTTCCTCCGCAGATCACCCGCACATTGGGATGTTCCTGAATGGCTGATACGTAGTTTTGCAGGAAGTTTTCCTCGGTGATTTCCGCATCATTGTCCAGGAACAGCAGGTAGGGAAACTTCGCTGCTTCGGCGAGCCGGTTGCGGATGGCCGCTCGGCCGATATTGGCAGGGAGAAATGACAGTGAAACTCCGCTCAGCTCTCCTAACTCCCGATTGATCCCGATCCACTTTTCCCCGGACCCATCATCCATAAGGACCAGTTCCGCCGGTACGGATAGTTGCGCTACCTGGGCAAGCAATGCCTGCACCAGTGGCCGTACATCGAGTTGGTAAATGGGAATGCAGATGGAAAGCACAGGGCGGGTTTTAGGGTATCGGCGGTGCGACGATTTGTGTCAAATGCCAAATGCAATTTTTTGAATCGTCGTAACTTTTCCCAATATTTAACATCGTTAGGCATTATCACAAGTTTTTCTCCGGCTTTCTCTCAAAAACTTCCCTATGGGCATCAAAGAACGTCGTCAACGAGAAATTGAGGCTGTAAAAGCCAATATTCTGGAGGCTTCACGCCGTCTCGCCATCGAACAGGGATGGCCCAAGGTGTCCATTCGCAAGATTGCCAACGAAATCGAGTTCACCCCGCCGGTCATCTACGAGCATTACAAAAACAAGGAAGCCATCCTGATCGAGCTGGAAGAGATCGGCTTTCGGCAGCTCAGATACAGCATGGAGGAAGCCCGTGAGCAGAGTCAAGCCCCTGCCGATCAGCTAATGGCCATGACGGAGGCTTATTGGGACTGGGCATTTGCCCAGAAGGAGTTGTATCAGGTGATGTTCAACCTCGAAGGGATTCATTCCACTCCTCCTACCTCCACCGCCCTCCGTGATGCCGGCAAACCTGTAGTCAAGACCCTGCAACAGCTACATCTGTTCAGCACTGAGGTGGAAGAACTCTTCTTCAACTGGTGGGCCATGGCGCATGGGCACGTGTCCATCGTAATCAGCGGTCAGGTGAGCGGCATGCAGCATCAGATGAGGCGCTATCTACTCGCAGGGGTGGAGCGGTTTGTACAATCATTGGCCCAGAAGGGGTGAAATATGAGTGGGATAACAGCTCCGGCA
>CAYFIR010000132.1:0-18078 GCA_964343195.1 uncultured Bacteroidia bacterium
CCTGCGAACAAGATCTCTTCGTAAAATCGGGAAGTTATTTTTCTCGCGTTCCTAAAATGAAAAAATGTCCAGACTCATGAGGGAAATAGAAGCCATCATCCACGCCTACGATCAGGCCAAAGCCACCGCTACCGAATGCGCGCTGGCAACGGTGGTGCATGTCGAGGGCTCCTCCTATCGCCGGGCGGGTGCACGCATGCTCGTCGATGAAAACGGCTTCATGACCGGAGCCATCAGCGGCGGCTGTCTGGAAGGCGATGCCCTGCGTAAGGCCCTCCTGGCCATTCACCAGGGCCGCAACAAGCTCGTCACCTACGATACCAGCGACGAGGACGACGCCATCATCGGCGCGCAGCTCGGCTGCAATGGGGTGATTCAGGTGCTCTTCGAGCCGCTGGACTTCAAGCAGGATCACAATCCGCTGGAGCTACTACGGCAGGCTCATCAGAGCCAGGAAGCTGCCGCGTTGGTGTCGCTGTTTTGCCTGAAGCGCCACCAACATCAGCCCGGTACGTCGATGCTTTGGATGGGGGAAAAATCGGCCATTGGCACCCTGGAAAACACTGATATGGCGCCGCAGCTCGAAGCAGAAGTACAACTGGCGCTGTCGAACCAGACCTCCCACTTTTGCCTTTTCCAGTCTGAAACGGTGGAAATGCAGGCCTTTATCGAAGTGCTGCCTCCGCCCTTTACCCTCGTCATGGTCGGAGCTGGCAACGACGCCCGCATTTTGGCTCAGATGGCCGAGCCATTGGGCTGGAGCCTCATCGTCGCCGACGGACGACCCAGCCACGCCAATGAGGACCGTTTTGCCTCCTCCTGTCAAGTGGTCGTTACGAAGCCTGAGGAAATTTTGGCGAATATTCCCCTCAACGAGCGGACCGCATTTGTCCTGATTACCCACAACTACCACTATGACCTGGCCGTTTTCAGGCTATTGCTGGACAAGCCAGATTTACCCTATATTGGAATTCTGGGGCCGAGGAAAAAATATGAGCGCATGCTGACGGACCTGTCTGCGGAAGGAATCCAGTTGACGGAAAATCAGGCCAGTCGGGTATATGCCCCCATCGGGCTGTCGATTGGGGCCGAAAGTCCCGCTGAGATTGCGCTTTCGATCCTGGCGGAAATACAGTCTGTCATGACCCGATCGGATGCGACGCCTTTGCGAGATCGCCCAGGTCCCATCCACGACAAGAAGAACTACTATTTCAAGGAGGTAAGCTTTTGATGCAGACAGCAGACATAGGGGTGGTCATCCTCGCGGCAGGCCGTTCCAGCCGACTGGGGCAACCCAAGCAACTGGTAGCGTTTCGGAAAAAAACGCTTTTGCAGCACGTCCTCGATGAGGCGAGCCAGATTAAATTTTCAACCCGCCTGCTGATTCTTGGGGCTCATGCGGAGGAAATTTTGGCGAAAACTGACACCGGAAACGCAGCCGTCGTGCAAAATGAGCAATGGGAAGAAGGCATGGCCAGTAGCCTCAGGCTGGGCGTTCAGGAGACCCTGGAGGCACATCCCTACACGGAGCACATCCTGTTTTTGCTGTCCGATCAGCCCTTTGTCTCGGCGAAGTTGCTGGAAGAACTGATTCGAATTCAGATTGAGGGCAGCCACAAAATCACCGCCAGTCAGGGCAAAGACCGAATGGGAGTTCCGGCGATTTTTGCCAGGAGCCTGTTTCCCAGCCTGTTGCGGTTGGAAGGCGACGAGGGAGGGAGGCAATTGCTGCGAAAGCATAAGGCTTTTATGGGGAGAGTTACCTTTGAGGGATGGCATTTTGACGTAGATACTCCTGAGGATTTGGAGCGATTGAAGCAACTAGAGAAAGAAGATTAAATATTACATTTGCGTAATGGAAGTCACGGTAAAGTATTTCGGAGCCATAGCCGAACAGGTAGGCACCTCAGAAGAGGTATTGAACCTGGAGGAAACAGGCGGAACGCTGGAAGACCTAAAAGCTTTTTGCCTAAAGAAATACCAGCTCCAGGATGAGGCTACCATTCAGATCGCTGTGAACCAACTACTCACCAAGTCCGGCGAGCTGAAGGCTGGAGATGAAATCGCCTTTCTGCCACCCTTTGCCGGGGGGTAGGCTTTCTGGTATATGAACCCCGGATGGGGCGCAAAGCATACCAAGTAGAAATCTTCGTGTCCTTTGCGCTCTTCTTAGGAACGCGGACGAAATAGATGTGTATTATTGGGCAGAGATTTTTCGTGAAGACAAGGAAGGAAAACCGATTATCCCGATTCTCGGGATACGAGGATTTTCTGACGCAGGATTCGCGGAAAAGATCAACCAAGAATGTAAAGCTATTTTGGCCGCGTTTCTTAGTTGGACTTTAGCCAAAATGGCCCTGATTTCCAAGCGCTCTGGCATGTCAGAAGTCAGAGACTAGAAGACGGTAGGTGTCGGCTCAGAGAGCCTCACCAGCCCGTCCTTATGGACGGGAAACTGTTTAGAACCGCTATAGCGGTTTCGCTCGTGAGCTTCTCTGAAGCGAAACGCACCGTCAAAGCGTCTCCGACGCCCGTTAATAGCTGGTCTGGGCCAGGAATTAACCAACATCAGTTTGAAACCCCGAGATTGATTAATTCAAAAGAACGGTTTCCAGGCTCTAAGAAGGGATTTTGCTCCAATCTGAAAATGGCTAAAGTCCAGCTTAGAGTCCTTTGAGGTAGAAATCCATGCAATTGTGAATCGCTACAGCCGACAAATAAAACTCTCCGAAGTAGGCACTGCCGGACAGCAAAAACTCCGACAGGCCCGCGTTCTCATCGTCGGGATGGGCGGACTCGGGTGCCCCGCCGCGCAATACCTCGTCGCCGCAGGAGTGGGCACCCTCGGCCTGATGGACCACGACCGGGTCGCGCTGAGCAACCTGCACCGGCAGATACTCTACAACGAGTCCGATCTGGGCCAGCCCAAAGCGGTAGTCGCTCAGACTGCCCTTCAGCGCCTGAATCCAGAGGTGAACCTCACCGCCATTCCAGAAGCCCTAACAGTTGAGAATGCCATTTCGCTCTTCCAAGCCTACGACCTCATCCTCGACGGCACCGACAACTTCCAGACCAAGTACCTCATCAATGACGCAGCGATATTGGCGGAAAAACCCTGGGTTTACGCTTCGCTGTACAAGCATCAGGGGCAACTGTCGGTCTTCAACTACCAGGGCGGCCCGACCTACCGATGCCTGTTTCCGACTTCGACCCAGAAGGACATCAGTTGCGAAGAAACCGGGGTACTGGGCGTCCTACCAGGGATTTTCGGGTCGCTTCAGGCGGCAGAAGCGCTGAAACTCATCCTCGAAATCGGGGAGCCACTGTCCGGGAAGCTCAAAATCCTCGACGCCATGAGCATGCAGGAGCAAATGATTCGGTTTGCGCGAAATGAAACACAGGTAGCGCTGGTCAACAACCGTCCGCTTCAGCTCGAAGTCCTCCGTTGTAAGCTGCGTTCGCAGGAAAAGCTTTATCTTGATGTGCGGGAGCCATTCGAGGAGCCACAGCCTGACGGGGCCAATGTGCTGCGCATTCCGCTGGGGCAACTTCGCACCCGCCACCGCGAAATACCCCAGGACCGCCCCATTGAGGTCTTCTGCCAGTCGGGCAAACGCAGCCTGCAAGCCATCGGCCTGCTGAGTAAGGAATTTGGCTTCACCAACTTAACCAACGTCAAAGACGGCATTCATTCCATCATACAATGAGCAACAAGAAACCCAAAAAGGTATTTGTCCAGGGGCCGATTCCCCCAGAAAAGATTGCCAAATCCATCGCCAACCATCAGTCCAAGACCAACATTGGCGCACACAGCATCTTTCTCGGGCAGGTTCGCGCCGACGAAATCGACGGCAAGCGGGTAACCGCCATCGACTACTCCGCCTACGAAGAAATGGCCGAAATGGAATTTCACAAAATCCGGGAGTCCGCCTTCGAAAAATTCGACCTGACCTGCTCCCACATCTACCACAGCCTCGGCGAAGTGAAGTCAGGCGAGTTGTGCCTCTTCGTCTTCACCTCTTCCGCCCACCGCAAATCCGCCATCGACGCCTGCACCTACCTGGTCGAGGAAATCAAGGCCAAAGTGCCCATTTTCGGCAAGGAACTCTTTGAAGATCAGAGCCATCAGTGGAAGGTGAATCTATGAGCGGCTGGTGAAGGGTATAGAGTGTATAGGGGAAATATAGGGATGACGCCCAATCCTTAGAGTAAGTTCCTTTTTGTGCCCCAACTATCCCCCCGTGCCCATATTCCCCTTATAAACCTTATTCCCCCTATAACCCCTTCCTTTCCATCAAACTCCCAACCAATGGTAGACATAACCCACAAAATCAGCACGTTACGCGAAGCTACTGCGCAGGCGATCGTGAAAACCAGCAGCGCAGAAACCATCGAAAAAGTCCGTAATGGGCAGGTGCCCAAGGGCGATGTGTTCTCTATGGCCAAGGCCGCCGGGCTGCTCGGGGTCAAGAAGACCCCGGAACTGCTGCCTGATTGCCATCCACTTCCCATCGAATACACTGGCATTGCCTACGACATCGTGGGGCTGGAGATCGTGATTTCCGTAACGGTCAAGACGATTTACAAGACTGGAGTGGAAGTCGAAGCCATGCATGGAGCCAGCATCGTCGCGCTGACGATGTACGACATGCTCAAGCCCATCGACAAACAGGTCGAGATCAGCACCATCAAACTGCTGAAGAAGTCCGGTGGAAAATCTTCTTTCAAGCCCTCAACGGAAGGGCTGACTGCGGAGGTCGTCGTCTGCTCTGACTCTGTCTCCAAAGGGGACAAGTTGGACAAGTCGGGCAAACTCATCGTGCAGCGCATGGGGGACCTGGGCATCAGTGCTGACTACGCTGTCATCCCGGATGAAGCTGCTGAAATCGAATGGATCGTCAACAAGCAACAGGCTGATTTGCTGATTTTCACCGGAGGTACGGGCGTCGGCCCCCGCGACGTTACGCCCGACACCATTCGACCACTGCTCGATACCCACTTGGCTGGTGTCGAGGAGCAAATGCGCCGCTACGGTCAGGAACGCATGCCCTTTGCGATGTTGTCCCGCTCCGTCGCTGGCATCAAAAACGGCAAACTCATCCTGGCGGTTCCTGGCTCTACCAAAGGCGCTGCGGAATGCATAGACGCGGTTTTCCCCCACCTGCTGCATGTTTTTCAGGTGCTGAAGGGGAGTCGGCATGATTGAGGGGAAGGTATGGAGGACAGGAAGGACATGGAGGTATGAAGGTATGAAGCAGCGATTTTCCTTCATATCCCCATATACTTCAGACCTATATAATTTTGTCTTTCTACTTAGCGCAGAGCAAATAATTACGAATAACGAATTACCAATCACGAATTACGCCAATGGCCTCCAGGATAGTTGACACATTTGGACGACCTCACACCTATCTGCGGATCTCGCTGACGGATCGCTGCAACCTGCGCTGCTTTTACTGCATGCCGGAGGAAGGCATCGACCTGATGAAGAAGTCGCACATCATGACGCTGGAGGAGATCATCGACATCGCACGGGTCTTTCGGGGGTTGGGGGTGGATACCATCCGGCTGACGGGAGGCGAGCCGCTAATTCGCAAGAATTTTGAGCACCTCATCCGGGAACTGGCTGGTCTCGGCGTTACGTTGAAGCTCACGACCAACGGCATCCTGCTCGACCGTTACCTCGACCTGTTTCGGGAAATCGGCTTGAAAAAGATCAATTTCAGCCTGGACACGCTGGACAAAGCCCGCTCGGTCTTCATCACCAAGCGCGACTACTACGACCGCATCATGGCCAATCTCCAGCAGGCGCTGAATTACGAGATGGACCTCAAGATCAACGTCGTGCTGGTAAAAGGCGTCAACGACCGAGAGATCAATGACTTCATCGCCCTGACCAAAGAGCAACGATTGGCGGTCAAGTTCATCGAGTTCATGCCCTTCAAAGGCAACAAGTGGGACTGGAGCAAGGGCGTCTCCCAGGCAGAGATTCTTCAAACCATCGAAGGGAAATTCGGCAAAATCGAGAAGCTGAAAGACCCGAAGCACAGTACGTCCGCAAATTTTCGGGTGAAAGGGCACGTCGGTTCCTTCGGGATCGTGAGTACGATCACCCAGCCGTTTTGCTCCGGCTGCAACCGCATTCGCCTCACGGCTGACGGCAAGATGAAAAACTGCCTCTTTGCCACCTCCGAGACCGATTTGCTGACACCCTTCCGAGAAGGCAAGCCCCTGGAAGACCTGATCCTGACCTCGATCAAGGGGAAGAAATTCTCCCGCGACGGCATGGACGTCAAGATGGACGCCGAGCACTACGAGCAGAACCGATCGATGATCTCGATTGGGGGATAGGAGAAGAGAATTCGGAATTTGTGATTCGTACTTCGTAATTCCTCCCTCTTTCGCTCAGGCCTCTCCCTCCAAAGGGGGACACACACGATGACACCTTCTTTTTCTGCTCGTGAGCCCTGTGCTGAGCAGGGCCGAAGCATCTGTAAAGCGAAACGCCAAGTCCAGGCGCCTCTGACGCCCGAATTCCGCAAAACACTTTATCCTCAAGCACCCAAATGGTAAGCATAGAAGAAGCCCTACAAATCGTTGACTCCCAAGAAGTAAAACTCAACACCCGTGAGCTGGCACTGGCTCTTGCGCAGGGATGTTATTTGGCCCAATCCATCTCGGCTCCCTTCGACATGCCGTCGTTTGACAACTCCGCCATGGATGGCTATGCCATTTGCGGAGCGGGGCAGGCCTTCGAAATTGTGGGCGAAATAGCCGCCGGAGACATCGCCGAAAAAGCACTGAAAGCTGGGCAAGCCATGCGCATTTTCACCGGGGGGAAGGTGCCCACCAATGCCACAGCCGTTGTCATGCAGGAAAAAACGGCAGTCGAGAGAATCACGCTACACGTTCAGGAAGAAGTACGTCCGGGTCAGAACATCCGCCGACGCGGCGTAGAACTGAAGACCGGGCAGGCCGTTTTCGAGCCGGGGCAACTGCTGAACCCCGCTGCCTTGGGGATGATCGCTTCGTTGGGGGTGGAGCAGGTGAAGGTGTACCAAAAGCCTTCCATCCGCCTGATCACCACGGGCAATGAGTTGATTGCTCCTGGACAACCCCGCCGGGAAGGGCAGATCTACGAATCCAACAGCTTTGCCCTCATGGCCGCCATGCATGATCAGGGCTTTTACTGCGAAGGCAAGACCCACATCCGAGACGATTACGAAGCGACGGAGCAAGGCATTGCCGATGCACTAGCGAACTGCGAGGTACTGATTCTCTCGGGTGGGATTTCGGTCGGCGACTACGACTACGTCAAGCCTGCCCTGGAAGCCAACGGCGTCGAGGAGCTTTATTACAAAGTCCTCCAAAAGCCCGGCAAGCCGCTGTACTTCGGGCGAAAGGGCAACCAGTTCGTCTTCGCGCTGCCGGGTAATCCGGCCTCTTCGCTGACCTGTTTCTACATTCATGTGCTCCCCCTGCTGCAAAAGCTCAGTGGCGCACAGGAAAGCGGGTTGCCGCGCATTTCGCTGCCGCTTGCAGAGGGGTACGAGTTCAGGTTCAAACGCCCCACTTTTCTCAAGGCCCACATCCGCAGCGGTGAGGTGCGCATACTGGACGGGCAAGGCTCCAACATGATTCATTCGATGGCGCTGGGCAATGCGCTGGTGTTCCTGGAAGAGCCGGGGAAGTATGAGGTGGGGGAGGCGGTTATTTGTATTCTATTTTGACCGATGCTTACCCAAAACGTCAGTTTCGGATTTTCTTCCTCATAAGTGACTGGTTAACAGCGCAATGTCGCCTCACTGCTTCGCGGGATCGCGGATCAGCGGGACCTACCTTTTTTCTAGCTCCACAAATGGACTTTTAATATGCTTCCTCTGAAAGTGCTATTTCGCCTTCAGCGGGACTTACTTCTTTTTCAAAAGAAGTAAGCAAGAAAAGTTCGGCATTTCAGGCTGCCCTGCAAGCCGCCCCGAGCGCCAAATGCCGGGCCTACGCCGCCCCAGGTTTGCTTTTGGCTACTTGTTACAAGTGAAATTGGGGCCAAGAAACTCAAAACTCATATTGCCCATAGGGATCTCCAGAGTTAGCTCCTCTTGCGGGAATTACACCTTCCTCACCACCGCATCAAAAGTCCGTGTGGCGACCTCGATGCGATCGCCGGGCTTGAGGCCCTCGGCCTGCGTCTCATCCAGTGGCACCTGTAGTTCCTCTCCATTAACCCGAAGCGTAGCCACCACTGCCCTACCCTCCTGCACAAGCCGAATCACTTCTCCTGAAAATGACACCCGCGCGCTGCGCAGCGTTTCCCGGAAAAAATCCACTGGCGTTGCCTGACGGGTGATTTCGCCATTTTTTAGCTCAAATACCCGATCCGACATCTTGAGGATCTCGCTGGGATCGTGGCTCACGAGGATGGTCGTCAGTTCAAAACGACGATGCAGTTGCAGGATGTAGTCCTGGAGTTTGACCCGCATGGCATAGTCCAGCGCCGAAAGCGGCTCATCCAGCACCAGTATCTCGGGCTGCCCGACCAGCGCCCTTGCCAGGGCCACCCGCTGCTGCTGGCCGCCGGAAAGCTTCGCGGGTTTTTGCTGCTGCAGCGCCTCCAGTTCCATGATATGGATCAGTTCGTCTATGATGGCGGCATCCTGCCTGTGGGTCAGAGCAAACTCCAGGTTCTGCCGCACGGTCATGTGCGGAAACAGGGCATAGTCCTGAAAGACAAACCCCACCCGCCGTTTTTGAGGGGGCAGCAAAAGCCTTCGTTCGGGATCGTACCAGACCTGATAGCCCACGACAATTTTTCCGCTATCCGGACACATCAGACCAGCCAGCATGCGCAAAATGGAGGTTTTGCCAGAGCCAGACTCACCGTAGAGCGTGACCAGTTCGCCCCGCTCGATCTCCAGCTTCACCGCGAGTTCCATGTCTCCGGCAGCGGCCTTCAGCCTTTTTTTGATGTCCAGTGATATCATTTCCAGAATCGCTTTACGTATCCGCCATTGACCAGGTACACCGCCAGGAGGATGACAAAGGTGATCCCAAACAACACGAGGGAGTAAAAATTGGCCGCGCCATAGTTTAGCGCCTCTACTTCGTCATAAATCGCGATGGACGCCACCCGCGTCTTGCCTGGCACATTCCCCCCCATCATGAGCACCACGCCAAATTCTCCTACGGTATGGGCAAAGGACAGCACCACGCCGGTCAGAACGGAGGCCTTCATGTTGGGCAGCAACACACGGAAGAAGGTAGTCAGGCGTGATTTTCCCATGACGTAGGCTGCCTCGCGCAGAGAGGGAGAAAGGCTGGTCAGCCCTGATTGCAGGGGATGAACCATGAAGGGGAGGCTGTAAAGGAGGGACGCGATTACCAGGCCTTCGAAGGAAAATACCAGCCGGATTCCCAGCCACTGATCCAGCCATTGGCCAAAGGCATTTCCCGGACTGAAGAATATCAAAAAGTAGAACCCCAGCACGGTTGGCGGTAGCACCAGGGGCATGCTCACCAGGGTTTCGATGATGGGTTTGAGGCGCGAACGCGAATGCCCCAGCCACCAGGATAGCGGCAGCGACACCAGCAACAGGATCACCGTCGTGATCAACGCAAGGTTAAAGGTTAATGCTAAGGGAGTCCAGTTCATTCAGTCCTTTGGCCAAGAGTGGCCTGCTCCTGCTTTCGGCCACATTCATTCTACAAAGTAACCGAATTCTTCGAGGACCTTCCTGGCTTCCGGGGAGAAAAGAAACGCCCTGAACCGTCTCGCTGGCCCTGGATCGGTTCCTTTTCTGCGAATGAGGACAATGCCCTGCTCGATGGGGGCATACAGATCCGGATCTACCTCTCGCCATGTTCCCTGCCCTTTGACTTCAGGAGAAAGTACCACGGACATAGCCGTGAAGCCGATTTCAGCGGAACGCGACAGGATAAACTGGTTGGTCTGGGCGATGCTTTCGCCATAGACGAATTTTTCCGACAGGCTATCCCACAGTTGATGGTGATCAAGAAACTCCTGGGTGGCCACGCCATAAGGAGCAGTTTGGGGATTGGCCAGGGCAATGTGTTTTACCTCATCAGTCCCCAACACTTCCATACCGGCCTCCATTTCATTCTGCAAGGTCCAGATCACCAACCTGCCACGGGCATAGACTTCCGCCTGCCCATATGCCATACCTGATTCATATAGCGCCTGGGGATACTTCATGTCCGCCGAAATGAACACATCATAGGGCGCACCTTCCTGAATTTGTGCGGTGAGTTTACCTGAAGAGGCCACGACCAAATCACAGCCAATGCCCGTCTGGGTTGAAAAATCATCAGCGAGCTGCTCCATCGTGAACTGCATGTTGGCGGCTACGGCGATGGTGAGCTGATTGGATTCGGCAACAGGCGTACACCCACTCACCAACCCAAGGAACCCCAAAACCAGTAGTCCCGTTGCCAATTTACTCCCAGGGAAGATCGTACATCGCATTTGCATCATCTCGCTCCGAAGATAATTCCCCGGTAGATCAGGAACTACTCAACAGGTCAATCTTGCCCATTTTGGGGTATCCCAGTTGTTATCCGCCATTTACTTAGCAAATATGAAAATAATAATTAGATTCACATTTGTTAAGTAAATAAATCGAGCATGAAATCAACGTCTCTGGGAGAGTTTGAAGAACTGGTACTGCTGACTGTTGCTGCCCAACACGACAAAGCTTATGGGGTCTCTATACAGGAGAGCCTTCAGGATGAATTGAGTAAGAAAATCAATATCAGCGCCGTCCATGTGGCCCTCAAGCGGATGTCCGAAAAGGGATTTGTTGAGGCGCGCTTTGGAGGCATCACCCAGGAAAGGGGTGGCCGACGGAAAAAATTCTACGTCATCACTGCAACTGGTAAACAGAAGCTGGATGAGCAGTTCGAACTGCGGAGCAGCCTGTATCAAAAAATTCCCAAAATCTCCTTCAGCTAATGAGTCCTACCCCACCCCAATGGCCGCTGCGGTTTTTGCGCTGGTTCTGCCGCGAAGATTTCCTTGAAGAAATCGAAGGAGATCTGATCGAGCTTTTCGAACAGAGATACCAAACCTCTGCCAGAAGAGCCAAAAGAGCCTTTTTTTGGCAGGTTTGTGCCCACTTCAGGCCTGATTTCATCCGACCTATTTTTCCTCAAACCCTCATCAACTCCGCTATGTACACACACTATGTCAAGGTGGCCTGGCGCAACCTGTATCGCCAAAAAATGTACTCTTTCATAAAACTGGGAGGGTTTGCTCTGGGAATCGCGCTATTTCTACTCATAGCACTTTTTGTCCGGGATGAACTAGGTATTGATCAACATTACGAGCGGGGTGATGACCTCTATCGGGTATTGAGCGCGACCCACAATCCCGCCGATAATTGGACGAGAAGCTCTACTCTTCCCGCTCCCGCAGCGGACATGATAGCAGAACAAATTCCTGAAGTAGAAGAAGTGGGGCGCCTGATTGCGATGGACGGGTGGTTTCTGGCTGGCGGCAACCTTTTCAGGCCAGAGAAAGAATCCACCAACATATATGAGGAGCGGTTTGCATACGCAGATCCCTCCCTTCCGGGTATTCTCGAAATCCCCATGATGTACGGTACACGGGAAAAGGCACTGTCACAGCCTCAATCCATTCTGATTTCTGAGCACATCGCCCACAAATATTTCCCCGGAGAAAACCCAACCGGGGAGACCATCTTCCTGAACGATGATGAATCAACCCCCTACTCCATTGGAGGGGTCATGGCCAACCTGGACCATACTCATCTGGCCGGAATTGACTTCCTCATCACGCTGAAAAATCTTGAATTTTGGGAAGGCGAACAGGCAGACTGGTGTTGCTGGAATTACAGTCCTTACCTCAGACTTAGAAAAGGCACCGATCCCAGGATAGTAGAAAGGAAGCTTGCACCCATTTATGAAAAGCACATTGTTGGGTGGCTTAACGACCAGGGGGATCAACGGGCCGACACCATCAGAAAGTATGGAGCCATGGAATTACAAGCTGTCGGCGACATTCATTTGAAGTCCAGTGACGTTTCGGACTTTCTGGCCGTAAGTGATGTCAAGATCGTGTGGCTCTATGCGGCTATTGGCCTATTCGTATTGCTGCTTGCCTGCATCAATTTCATCAATCTTTCGACGGCAAAATCCGCCAATAGAGCCAAAGAGGTAGGAATGAGAAAGGTAATTGGCTCAAATCGTGGCCAGTTAATCGAACAGTTTCTCAGTGAATCCATCCTGCTGTGCCTCATAGCCGTGATCCTGGGGGTAGCTCTGGCTGCCTACAGCCTCCCCTTCTTCAACCAGATTGCCAATAAGGACCTGGTCATCCCTATAGGAGAAGGCTGGTTTCTCCTCAGCTTACTGGCGCTGACAGGGTCTATTGGATTGATATCGGGCCTTTACCCGGCGTTCTATTTGTCGTCCTTTTCTCCACTTTCGATCCTGAGAGGTGAGAAAAGCAGGGGCAGCAGGAGTTCCAATCTCCGCTCAGGGCTCCTTGTTTTCCAGTTTGGCACCTCCATCGTTCTCATCGTAGGCGCACTTGTGGTGTACCAACAAATGGATTTCATCCTCCACAAAAAGCTAGGGTTCGAAAAGGAGCAGGTCGTCATGATCGAAGGGGCTCATACCATCGTAGAGGAAATGCCGGCTTTCAAAGTAAGTTTGCTCCAGATCCCAGGGGTTCAACATGCCAGCGCCAGTGGGTTTCTCCCCATCGAGGGCACCCGTAGAAATACCAATTCCTTCTGGAAAGCAGGCAAAAGGGAAATCGATCAGGGAGTCCCTGCCCAATTTTGGTGGGTGGATGAGCACTATCTGGAGACCATGGGGATGAAACTTGTAGAGGGAAGAATGTTTGAACGAAATCGAGCTTCAGACAGCATGGCCTGCGTTATCAACCAGGAAATGGCCAATCGTCTCGGGCTGCAAAACCCTATCGGGAATCAAATCGAAAACTGGGGTAAATGGAACATCGTGGGGGTAGTCGAAGACTTCCATTTTGACCTCATGACCCAGGAGATTCGCCCCCTGGTGATGGTCAGGGGAACCAGAGGAGATATGGTAAGCCTCAAAATAGATGGGGAGGATATGGAAGCGACGCTACAGGCGGTGGAGGATGTCTGGACAGATTTCAAACCTCACCAGGAGTTTCGATATAGCTTCCTTGACGAGGCATACGCCAGCATGTACGAAGATGTCCAACGGACCAGTAATGTATTTTCCATTTTCGCGATACTGGCCATCATTGTCGCGAGTCTGGGACTATTTGCCCTATCCGCATTTATGGTCGAGCAGCGCACCAAGGAGATTGCGGTCCGCAAGATACTTGGCGCCTCCGAGAAGCAGATCCTTACACTCCTGTCCTCAGAAACCCTGAGACTAGTCCTACTCGGATTCAGCCTGGCCACCCCAATCGCATGGTACCTGATGTCAGAGTGGCTCAGCGGTTTCTCCTATCAGGTTGACATCCGTTGGTGGATATTTCTTGTTGCGGGTGGCATCGCCATGCTGGTTGCGATCATCACCATCAGTTTTCAGGCAGTCAAAGCCGCATTTTCCAACCCTGCTTTTTCACTACGAAGTGAATAACGTCAGTTTCGGGTTTTATTTCTCATAAGCGACTGGTTACCAGTGTAGTGTCGCCTCCCCGTTTCACGGGATCGCGGATCAGCGGGACTTACTTCTTTTTTAGCTCCGCAAATGGACTTTTAATACATGATTTCTGAAAGTGCTATTTCGCCTTCAGCGGGACCTACCTTTTTTCAAAAAAAGGTAGGCCAAAAAACCTCGGCATTTCAGGCTGCCCTGCAGGCCGCCCCGAGCGCCAAATGCCGGGCCAACGCCGCCCCGGGCTTGCTTTAGGCTGCTTGTTCCAATTGGAATTGAAGCCCAGAAACTCAAAACTCACATTGAATAGTTCACCTAAGAGCCTGTCAAGGAATACTGGAGAGAGCAAAATGGGATTCGAACCCACGAAAACGAGATTTGCAGTCACGCGCCTAATGCCATCCGGCTTTTTGCTCTTGTGGGGTAGAAGTTCAATGGTCGAATTTGGGACTCCGCTCATCCGCCAACTACATCGGCCTATCTACCAGGAAAATCAGGGATAAAAAAAACCTCTCGCATAGCGAGAGGTGCATATCTCAGGGGCGAGATTAAATCCATTACCACCTATGAGTTCGTACATATCTCACTGCTATGCCGTTGGGCAACTACAGGAGAAACAACTCATATGGATGGCAGTGAAATAATGCATGGTTTGTTTGGGTGTTTGGATATACGCCAGAAAATGTAACAGGTTAGGAGAATTGGAGTTTTTCTATTATTCTGACTGTTCGCAATGTATTTTGGTATCCAGCCAGTAACTGGAGAATTAGGCTCAATCAATTATACTCTTGTCGGGTTAATGACATTAAGACAACCATGGATCTGACTAATTAGCTTTGTAAAACATACTCCCTGAAATCGGTCCAGCCACATACAGCTATTTTGATTTTTGCCAGGTCTCCCGAAGAGGAAGCCTTGCACAAAAACTGGGTTTCGGGAACCTACGAGGCCAATGTGGAGTTCAGCCGACTCCTTACCGCCCATACCCTGACCATAGCCAGTGAAAGTGGACTCCCATTTTTTCACTTTGATTCCCTTCTTCAGGAAGGTAACAACTTTGGCGACCGGCTGTCCCAATCGTGTCAGAAGGTTTTTTCAGAGGGATACACCCATGTCCTGGTGATCGGCAATGACACGACCCAGCTTACAACTTCAGACCTAATCCAGGCCGCTTCTTTGCAACAGCGGGGTGCACTGGTATTGGGCCCCTCAACCGATGGGGGCGTATATCTACTGGGAATTTCTTCAAGTCAGTTCCAGCAGAAGATTCTGGATCAGGTCAGGTGGAAAAGTCAACGGGTCATGGACGACCTGCTCCGCAATGCGGAAAACTCTGGCATTGAAACGGTCTTTCTGTCCTGGAAAAACGACCTGGATGACTCAACTGACTTTGGGATTTTCATCAAATCAGGGGAAAGCAAAAGCAGGCTGGGCAAAAGGCTGATCAGGCTTACCCACACATCCCCCTCCATTGAAGGTGAGAAAGCCGTTTTTCACCTTCCTGTTTACCAACAGGTACTTTCTCTTAGAGGCCCCCCGAGCACCTGAATCACCCCTCCTGCTGGAATTAACATTTCACTTTTTCATTTGTGGACCACCGTCTCCTGGAAATCATAGGTTGCCAGGGTTTCGTGCGTGTTTCCATGAAGCATATCTCACAACCGCCAATCTTTCTCCCACATCTTAACAAAAGAAAACCATGTCCAAATCATACTATGATCCTGCGGATTTAAGGAAATTCAAGAACATCTCAGACTGGGACAAGGAACTTGGAGACAAGTTTTTTGACTACTACGGTACTGTATTCGAAGACGGTGCACTGACCGCACGAGAGAAGTCTCTGATTGCCCTGGCTGTCTCTCACGTAGTCAAATGTCCCTATTGCATTGACGCCTACACCAAGAGCGGACTGCAAAAAGGCATCACCAGAGAGGAAATGATGGAAGCCGTACACGCGGCCGCTGCCATCGAGAGTGGCGCCACCCTGGTTCACGGTGTTCAGATGATGAACAAGTATGAGAAGCTGTCAATGTAGCATGAAGCTTTTGACTTCAGGAAGCGCGATATGCCAGGCGAAAACTGATGAGGAACACCAATCACTCGAAAAATTTCCAAACAGCCTCTTCCCCTCCCTGAGTATCACCATACCACTCGAAACCCTTCTCTACACCACCCTATACAATTCAACTCAGATATGACGATCAAGACCAAGAAGCAATCACTCCTGAAACGGAACAACCAACTGGCAGACACAAACTACCAGATGGAAATCCTAGAAGGGGGCCTCTTTGCCGATGGAGAACTCCCAAAGTTTGCAGATAAAATCGCCGAAACGGGGCAATTTCCCCTTCGCCCACGGCAACTGGAAATTCTGCAAATCAATGTAGGATACATGTGCAACCAGGTGTGTGAGCACTGCCACGTAGATGCCGGACCTGACCGAAAGGAAATCATGACCCGGGAAACCATGCAGCAGTGCCTGGATGTCATCAAACAAACCGGTGCCCATACCCTCGACCTGACAGGTGGAGCCCCGGAAATGAACCCTGATTTCCGATGGTTTGTGGAAGAAGCCAGCAAAGCCGGAATCAAGGATTTCATCGTGCGGTCCAACCTCACCATCATCAGGTCCAATAAGAAGTACTACGACCTGCCGGATTTCTTCAAGCAATACAACATTCATGTAGTTTCCTCCATGCCCCACTGGACGCGAGGAAAAACCGACAAACAAAGAGGAAACGGGGTTTTTGACAAATCCATCAAAGCCTTACAGGAACTGAACCTCAGAGGCTACGGGATGCCAGATAGCGACCTGAAACTGGATCTGGTCTATAATCCTGCGGGAGCTTTCCTTCCTGGAGATCAGGCTTCCATGGAAAAGGATTTCAAGAAAGCCCTGCTGGAAGACTTTGGCATCCATTTCCATGACCTGTTTGCTATCACCAACCTTCCGATCGCGCGGTTCCTGGACTACCTGATCGCTTCTGATAACTACGAGGATTATATGTACAGCCTCGTGGAAGCCTTCAATCCATCTGCCGTTGCCAATGTAATGTGTACCAACACCATTTCGGTTAGCTGGGATGGCTGGTTGTATGATTGTGACTTTAACCAGATGCTGGGCCTGAAGGTCGATAGCAAGGTCAAGCACATCAGCGAATACCAGGAAGACCTGCTTCAGGACAGGGACATCACCATTTCGCAGCATTGCTATGGATGCACCGCCGGTGCAGGTAGCAGTTGCCAGGGTTCAGTGGCTTAGAGGCTGTTTGGATTTTTCCTTATCGGCCCAAACTGGTCTTTTTGCGCCCTGTCTGCGTCAATTTTCCTCAAAATCCCGCAAGCGGGATTTCTCGAGACTCAAAGCTAGGGCCCCTTCCCCAGCTTTTCGTTGTCAGACCCCAAAAATCCTACGTTTGGCCTCGAAACACCAAAACCTAAACAGCCTCTTAGAGCATTTGTAAATCGAAACTTCATGCTTGAAAAAATAGAACAGACTGTATCCTACCTGAAGGAAAATGGCTTTGCAGAACCAGAAGTCGGGATCATCCTCGGCACGGGTTTGGGCAAACTCATCGACGAAATCGAGATCCAGGCCGAAGCCAATTACGAGGACATCCCTCATTTTCCAACTGCCACCCAGGAGTTCCATAAAGGCAAACTTGCCTATGGACTACTGTCCGGGAAAAAGGTCGTGGTCATGCAGGGAAGGTTTCACCTTTACGAAGACTACACCCAGCAGGAGGTAACCTATCCCGTCCGGATCATGCATAAGCTGGGAATCCACAAGCTCCTGATTTCCAATGCCTCAGGAGCGGTCAACCTGAATTTCCGCAAGGGAGAATTGATGCTGATCGATGACCACATCAACCTTCAGGGCGGTTCGCCACTGGCCTTTCAGGGGGTGGAAGCCCATGGGAGCAAGTTCACCGATCTGATTGCGCCATATGACCCGGAGCTAAATGCTGCACTGGAAAAGATCGCCGCAGAAAAAGCCATCAAGCTCAACAAGGGGGTCTATGCTGCGGTCTACGGGCCCCACCTGGAAACACGTGCGGAGTATCGATACCTGGGCATCATCGGAGCTGATTCCGTAGGCATGAGCACCGTGCCGGAGGTCATCGTGGCCAATCACCTGGGGCTACCTGTGGCAGCCATTTCGGTCCTGACCGATGAATGCGATCCCGACAATTTGACTCCCATCAATATTCCCGAAATCATTGAGCTTGCCGGTAAGGCAGAGCCTAAGCTGATCACCCTTTTTAAGGAGCTGGTCAACACCCTTTGACCCCAATCCGGCCCGGGTATAGGGCGGTTTTCTTCGATTGAACTAATTCGGAGGCTGACTCAAACAGTCAGCCTCTTTTTTAAGCAAGTATCCGCAATTATGGGCTGCAAAATGGCAGCTACCTGATGCTTGCAGAAGGAAGTAACGAACCATCCGGT
>CAYFIR010000133.1:0-18044 GCA_964343195.1 uncultured Bacteroidia bacterium
GAACTACGAACTACGAACTATTCACCACGTTGAGCGCAGCGAAATCCCGCGAAGCTGGAAACTACGAACTACGAACCAATAAACCTCCTCAACTCCTGTGGCGAAACATACAGACTGACCCGTGCCAATTGCTCACTCAGGCGGGTCATGATGTGGCCATACAGGGTTTCGGAATCGACGCCAAAGGCGCGAAAAGCCTGGATGAGGTGGTGATCTTCGGTTTTGTCTCCATACACTGATTTCATCATGACCTTCAGGACTTTGCGGTTGCGGTTTCGTTCCCAGTTGGTTCCAGTACGATAAAGCTCGTTGTAAATCCCCACACAGAGGTCCAAATGTCGCGTTTCGTCCTGGGTGGAGATGGTGTGACTGATGCTGCGAAACAGTGGGTCGGGCATGTATTTTTCTTCGCCAAAAAACTCCAAGTAGGCCGCTCCGATGGCTTCCACGATCACTGCCAGAAAAAATCCCGCACTCGGCATCAGACGGGCGACCCACATATAGCGATTGGCCCCCTTGATCAGCAGGGCAGAGATGTATTCTTTGGCCCCCAACTTCTCCACCAAAAACCGCCGAAAAGTCGCCGAGTGCTTGGCTTCGTCATTGAGGAAGGTCGTCATGGCTTCCTGGATCTCGCGGTGCCGCTTGTAGTGGATCAGACCCATCGACAAGGGGGCTATGGCGCTTTGCTCTACCACCAGGGCATGGTTGGCGATGTCCTTGAGTCCCCGGAGTTGTCGCTTGAAAATCAGGCTTTTGAATTGAGCCAGTCGCTCTTTTTCCAGTGGGAGCCTCCCCCCATTCAGGATGTGTTGCAGGAGATTTTGGGCGCCTCTCAATTGGGACAAAACCTGCTCCTGCACGACCGAAAGCTCGGCTTTTAGCGTGATTTTCAGGTTTTCAACATCCGTACGGTATTGCATTCGTTTTTGACGAAGTTCCTCACGCACCTGCTCGATATCCTGTTTCAGCATCGCAATGGTATCCGCCTGCTTCTTGCGCTCATCTTCCGACGAAATTTCCTTCACCTTGATTCCTTCCCTGAAGTACCCCAGCCGCTGCTGCTCCTCAAGATCCACCAGTTCACCCCGCAGAATTTCGGCTCGGTCTGATAACTGAGCAATGACTTGCCGGAGGTCCTTCAGAGGCTCCTGTAACTCCAGCGATCGCTCCAGCGACTCCTCCCCAAATGGTATGCATTCCAAAATGGATTTCAGGGCATCTTCCTCCAGCGGGAGGCCATTTGCCTGAATCTGAGCGATGTGCTCAGTGATCGAATCGTTCACCATAGGCAATACCAGCCAGGCAATCTTCTCAAAATCTTCCTGCGACAGCTCCTCCAAATGAGTGTTGAGGTTCTCCTCGACCGATTGGCTCCAGTCAAAAGCCGTGTCCCGATTCCAGTACTTCTCAGCACAGTCTCGCGTGTATTGGGTGAAATCATGGGTCGGCGTCAGGTAATAGTCCGGGCGACCCTGGCTAACTGTGGTATTTCTGGTAGAAAGGAAGGGGAGTTTCACGTCGGGAGAGGGGATTTTAGGAGAAGCTGGAATTAACAGGGTGGCAAAACCAATATACACATTGGGCCAGAACTTGAGCGGGGTGATGGGGAAATTTAAGGAATTTATTCCTGCTCAAGTGAATTTGGGTAATTCGGAATATTGGGTAAATGGCTGTTTGGGAACCCTGCTATTGTCTGATGATTCGAATTGCTACAGATCGCTCATTGTTCTTTCTCAGGATAATTTCTACCTTTCAAATACAAGGAATTCAGAAAAAGTGAAAAATGCCCCTACCTCACTTGTTGATGTCCTACGCTGGCGCGCCCTGAACCAGCCTGATAAACTAGCGTTTCGGTTTCTGGTTGATGGCGAAAGCGAAGAAGCTACTCTGACCTATGCCGAACTGGACGAAAAGGCTCGTACCATCGCGGCATTACTTCAGTTCCACAGCCGAATTCAGCCAGGAGACCGTGTCCTGTTGCTGTTGCCCTCCGGCCTGGAATTCATCTCCACTTACCTGGGATGCCTCTACGCCGGAGCAATTGCGGTTCCGCTGTATCCGCCCCATCCGGCCCGGCTGATGAAGACACTGGAACCCACCCTGCGCATCGCCACAGATGCGAGTCCTGCGGTGGCCCTGGTCAATACGGCCCTGTTCGAAGCCATTTCCTCAAAACCCAAAGCCCGCGAAAGCCTCAACGGCATCAAGCTTTTGGTGACTGACAGGCCCGTGATGAGCAATTGGGCGGAAAGGTGGCAGGAGACCCTTCCCAAGGCCGACGACATTGCCTTTCTCCAGTACACCTCTGGATCTACGGCTTCCCCCAAAGGTGTCATGGTCAGTCATGGTAATCTGATGCACAACCTGGCCTACATCCGAGCGTCATTCGGGCTCTCTGAATCCAGCCGAGGCATATTCTGGTTGCCACCATTTCACGACATGGGACTGATTGGCGGAATATTGCAAGGCCTTTTTGCGGGATATCCCTCTACGATGATGCCCCATTTTCTGTTTTTGCAGCGGCCCTTACGCTGGCTCAAAGCCATCGCCCGGTATCAGGCCACGGTGAGCGGAGCGCCCAATTTTGCCTATGATCTCTGCGTGCAGAAAATACCCACTGAGCAGCGCGATCAACTGGATCTTTCGCAGTGGGAAGTCGCCTTCAACGGCGCGGAAAAGGTGCATCCGACCACGATGGAGCGCTTTGCGGAATATTTTGCGCCCTGTGGATTCCGTCGCGAGGCATTTTTCCCCTGCTACGGATTGGCCGAGGCGACCCTCCTGGTAACCGGTGGACCCAGGCTAACGGGTGGGAAGACGCTTGGCGTAGAAAAATTGGCCTACCAACATCAGAGGATCGTCTCAGATGAAGGGGAGGCGACACTGGAACTGGCTGCCTCAGGAAAAAATCTGTCTGACCAGGCCATTCGAATCGTGGATCCTGATAGCCAGACCTTGTGTTCTTCGGATCAGATAGGAGAAATCTGGGTGAAAGGAAACAGTGTAGCCCAGGGCTATTGGAACAAGCCAGAAGCCACAAAAGATGCCTTCGGAGCTTTCCTGACAGACACGGGAGAAGGACCTTTTCTGCGGACTGGCGACCTGGGGTTTATGCATGAGGAAACTCTCTATGTAACGGGCCGAATCAAGAATGTAATCATTTCCGAAGGGCGGAATCACCACGCCAATGACCTGGAGAAAACGGTGGAGCGGTGTCATCCAGCCATCCGGACAGCGGGTGTCGCGGCCTTTTACATCGACCTGCCGGATCGGGAAGGAGTGGTCATTATCGCCGAAACCCCGCGAGGATTTTCTGATGACCCCAACGTAGTAATCACAGCCATCCGAAAAGCCCTGGCCGAGCAGCACGCCTTGCAGGTGCATGACATCCGGCTGACCATCCCGGGGGCCATCCCCCGCACTACCAGCGGAAAAATCCGCCATTTTCTCTGCAAACAGAACTACCTGAGCCAAACCTTAAAAGAAATCTCTGCGACATGAAATTTGGAATATTTATCGACCTTCAAATGCCTCGCCCATGGGCGGAAGGCGACGAAGCCCGGCTTTTTAAGGAAGCCCTGGAGCAAGTCGAATTAGCCGATCGCCTGGGCATCGATCATGTCTGGGTACAGGAACATCATTTTTTGGAAGAATACTGCCATATGTCTGCGCCAGAAGTGTTCCTCGCGGCCTGTAGCCAGCGAACCAAACAGATCCGCCTCGGGCATGGCATCGTCGTGATGTCGCCCAACTTCAACCATCCTGCTCGCGTCGCAGAGCGGCTTTCTACGCTGGACATCCTCAGTGATGGCCGCGTGGAATGGGGCACCGGAGAGTCCGGTTCCCGCATCGAACTGGAAGGCTTCGGGGTGGACTTCGTGGACAAACGCCCCATGTGGGCCGAGGGGCTACAGGAGGCCATTCGCATGATGTGCATGAATCCTTACCCGGGATTCAAGGGCAAGTTTTTCTCCATGCCCCATCGAAACCTGGTTCCCAAGCCCATGCAAAAGCCCCATCCGCCCATCTGGACGGCTTGCTCCAATCGCGACAGCCTCAAACTGGCTGCACAAAAGGGCTTTGGCGCGCTGACCTTTGCTTTTGTCAATTCTGAGGAAGCCAAGTTCTGGGTGGAGGAATACTACGAAACCTTCAAAAACGAATGCAAGCCCATGGGGCAGGGCGTCAACCCCAACGTCGCCATGTTGACGGGTTTCATGTGCCACGAAGACCACGAAACTGCCCTGCAACGCGGTCAGGAGGGAGCGCAGTTCTTCGCCTACGGCCTGGGCCACTACTGGCGCGACGGCGTTCATACGCCAGGCAAAACCAACCTCTGGGAGCAGTTTCAGCAGCGACCTTCCGGTGCGAATCAGAAGATCGAGCGAAACCGCAAAAAGGCCGGTCAGCGAGGCATCGGCAATCCGAAGCACCTGATCGAGAACTTCAGGGAACTGGAAGAGGCGGGAGTCGATCAGTTGATCTTCCTTCAGCAGAGCGGCAATTACCCGCACGAGCACATCTGTGAGTCGATGGAATTATTTGCCAAAGAAGTTCTGCCGCAGTTCAAGGAGCGGGAGGCCATTCGCCAGCAGAAAAAGGCGGAAGAAATGGCTCCTTTCATCGAAAAGGCGCTGGAAAAGCGAGAAAAGCTGGTCGAAATGGAAGGGGTGCCTCCGGTAGAAGCCTACCCCTTGCTCTGGAAGCAAAACAGCACCGAAAACCCGCAGGCTGCTCCCGACCGCCGTCCCGGCATGTCTTCCTTCTGGCAGATGCAGGTCGGCGGCAAGCGGCAGAAGAAGTAGTAGTTCTTAAGGGATATGTAGTGCCTGTGGAATAAAGTAGTTATTCATTAGAAATTCGTATAAAATGCTGATCAACATCACTTTTAATCACGAATTACTGATGACGAATTTTGAATTCTTTCCAGTAGGTATGCAGTCTATAGAGGAATGCAGGGTTCAGGTAGCTATTTGCCTTCATATCCTCCGTTCCTTCGGCTCCGCTCCCCGATTCTACCGCTATGCGGCATCCATGACCGGGATCTTCGACAGGACAAGACTCCATCCCTAGATAATTCTGTCCAACTACTTCAACCCCTTCAACCCCCACTTTAAGCCATAACCTCGTGCAAACCATACCCCAAATTCAGGAATGGCTAAAACGCCAGATAGCGGATCGGCTAGAGATAGCTCCGGAAGAAATCGATATCCACGAGCCTTTCACCAGCTACGGCCTGGCCTCCCGCGATGTGGTGGCCCTGTCTGGCGAATTGGAGCAATTGCTGGGGCGAAGGCTATCGCCCACCCTGGCGTATGACTATCCGAGCATTCAGTCGCTGTCGGAGTTTTTGGTAAATGGACCGAAGCATAAACCCGTTGAATCTTTCGAAGGTGTGGTTGGGTCGGCTGATAATGAGCCGATTGCCATCATCGGGATGGCGGGTCGCTTTCCCGGAGCCAATGACCTCGATTCCTTCTGGCAACTGCTCAAAGAGGGGAGAGATGCCATTTCTGAAGTGCCCGAAGACCGCTGGCCCCGCGATGCCTATTACCATCCTGATCCTGCCGTACCGGGCAAATCGGTCTCCATTTGGGGGGGATTTCTGGATCAGGTAGATCAGTTTGATCCATTCTTTTTTGGGATTTCGCCCATCGAGGCCAAGCACATGGACCCCCAGCAACGGCTATTGCTGGAACTATCCTGCGAGGCACTGGACGATGCTGGCAAAACCAAAGAGCAGGTCTCGGGTAGCAAAACGGGCGTGTTTGTCGGAATATCGGTGAACGAATATGGCCATGTGCAGTTTGGGAATCCGACCCAAATCACCAGCCACGCCGGGACGGGTGGAGCTTTGTCCATTGCGGCCAATCGCCTCTCTTACTACTACGATTTCCACGGCCCCAGCATGGCCATCGACACGGCCTGTTCCTCGTCTTTGACGGCGATTCATCAGGCGTGCCAAAGCCTGCGAAGCGGCGAAAACCGCATGGCCCTGGCCGGAGGGGTGAACGTGATCCTCTCCCCGGCACATTCCATCGCCTTTACCAAGGCCGGAGTCCTCGCTCCCGATGGTCGCTGCAAGACCTTCGATCACCGCGCCAATGGCTATGTGCGTGGCGAAGGGGGAGGCCTGGTAGTGCTCAAGAAACTTTCGGCAGCGCAGGCGGATGGCGATCCCATCCACGCCGTTATCATGGGCGGCGCCATGGCCCAGGATGGCCGCACCAATGGCCTGATGGCTCCGAGCAGCGAATCCCAGCAGGCGTTGCTGCGAGAGGCATACCAACGGGCAGGTGTTTCGCCTACCGATGTCCAGTACATCGAGGCCCACGGAACGGGCACCCTGCTCGGCGATTCCATGGAGGCCCAGGCCCTCGGGGCTGTCGTCGGAAACGGTCGAACAGGCGAGCCGGTCGCCATCGGTTCGGTCAAGACCAATATCGGCCACCTCGAAGCCGCCGCTGGCATGGCGGGGCTGATCAAAACAGTGCTGGCGCTCAGGCATCAGACCATTCCGCCCAGCATCAACTTCGAAGCACCCAATCCGCACATCCCCTTCGAAGAACTCAATCTGAAGGTAAACAATCATCTGGCAGATTGGCCTGATAGTGAGGGGCTTGCACACGCAGGGGTGAGTTCATTCGGCTTCGGAGGGACCAATGTTCACCTGATCCTTCGAGCGGCTGAGTTGGTGGAAGAAAGCAAGCCTGAAGCGAATGCGAACTCCTGTTTGCTTCCTCTTTCGGCATCCAATCCGGAAAGTCTCGCGACACAGGCACAATCCTACCAGGAATTTTTGGTGACTACCAAACTTTCGCTGTCAGGAATCTGCCATGCGTCGGGCCAGCGAAGAGGGGGATCAGATCTCCGACTGGCGGTTATCGGCCGTACTCCCCAGGAAATGGCGGCCAGTCTCAGCGAATTATTGGCAGAGCGGCAGGACCCCAACATTGTGATGGGAAAATCCGAACAGCCGCCCAAAATCGCTTTCGTCTTCTCCGGTCAGGGGGGGCAATGGCAGGGCATGGGCCACGAACTGCTTAGGCAGGAGCCAGTTTTTCGATCAACAGTTGAAAAGATCGATCAGGCCATTCGGCGCTATTTTGACTGGTCACTGCTCGAAGTGCTGGAAGCCCCGACGGACTCCACCAGGCTCACAGAAATTGACCTGGTGCAGCCGGCGATTTTCGGGGTACAGGTCGCCCTGGCCGAGTTGTGGCGATCCTGGGGCATCCAGCCAGAGGCGGTGATCGGGCATAGCATGGGTGAAGTCGCAGCGGCTCACGTCGCGGGAATTCTGAGCCTGGACGATGCCATAAGGGTGATTTGTCTGCGCAGCCAATTGCTCAAAAAACTCAGTGGTAAGGGAGCCATGATGGTAACCGAACTGACGGTCGAGCAGGCGGAAGATTTGCTCGAAGCCTACGACGGGGAGGTCGCCCTGGCCGCCATCAACGGGCCGACATCCACTGTCTTGTCCGGCGACCCGACGAAAATGGCTGAGATTCAGACAACGCTGGATAATCAGGACCTGTTCTTTCGCATGGTGAATGTCGACGTGGCTTCACACAGCCCACAGATGGATCTGATCCGCGACGAAATGCTGGCCCAACTTGACGGTCTGTACCCGCAGCCGGGGCTGATTCCGTTTTTCTCCACCGTTACCGGACAGCGCGAAGACCTGCTCGATTTCAGCGCGACTTACTGGTTCGACAACCTGCGGAAACCCGTCCTCTTCACCAGAGCCACGGAAGAATTACTGGCCGCTGGCTACGATGCCCTGATCGAAATGGGGCCTCATCCAGTATTGCTGGGAGCCATTCAGCAGAGCGTCCTGCCGGATCAGTTGGTCAAGCTATTGCCCTCCATGCGGCGGGAAGAGCCTGAAGGCGAGGTGCTTATGCGCTCCTTGGGTACGCTTTACACCTCTGGCTATCCGGTCGATTGGGACAAAATCTATCCTGAGCCTCACGGCCATGTGCCACTTCCTCCCATCCAATGGCAGCGACAGCGCTACTGGATGGATGAAGCGAATGCTGGCAGCAGTTGGCAGCAACCGGGCAGTCAGGCTTCCCATCCACTGCTGGGAAATCGACTGGAACTTGCGATGTCACCCGAAATGCAGCTTTGGCAACAAACACTCGATTTACATTCGCTGGAATACCTGAAGGGCCACCGCATCGGGGAGCAGGTGATCCTGCCAGCCTCGGCCTACATCGAAATTGCCTTGCAGGCCGTTAGTGAGGCCGAAACCCTGGTGTCACCCCAACTCAACCATTTCGCATTCCTGCAACCCATGCAGCTTCAGGAAGAAGTGATTCGCACCCTTCAGGTGGCGATGAAGCCGCAGGAAAGGGGCTTTTCCCTGAGCATTTTCAGTCGGGCCGATTCAGAGAAAACCTGGACGCTGCATGCTACGGCGGACCTGGAGGAAGGAGGCGATGCGGAGGGAATTCCATTCGAAGAGTTCTCCAAAGAAGCAGCGACAGAGGTAAATCCGGAAGTATTCTACGAATTGCTACAAAGCCGAAATCTCGTTTACGAAGACGCTTTTCAGGGCGTGGAGACACTGTGGAGCCGAGAAAGAGAAGCCCTTGGTCGGGTGAATTTGCCTGAGAAATGGCAGTATGATGCCCGTTCCTATCAGTTTCATCCGGCTTTGTTGGACGCCTGTTTCCAGGTATTGGCGGGGACGGAAGCGGCAGTTTCGGGCGAAGGGTTGTATATGCCGACGGGTTGCGACCAAATGCAATTCTTCCATCAACCAACCGGATCGGCATGGAGTCAGGTGATCATTCGAAGCGAGGTATCCGCCGAAATGCTGACTGCCGACCTTCGCATTTGGGGTGAAAATCAGGAGTTGGTAGCCGAAATCTTCGGCCTGCAACTTCGCCGCATCCGACAGCGAAAGCCACTTAATCTCGATAACAACTGGCTCTACCAACCCGTATGGAAGGGCAAAGAGGACTGGAGCCCGATTGCTCCGACCGAATCCCAAAATTGGCTGATCCTGGCTGATACAGAGGGGTTGGGGGACGCATTGATCCAGCAATTGGAGCAACAGGGAGATCGCTGCCATGTACTGAGCGCCAGTCAGGTTCAGGGCGTAGATGAAATCGGTCTTCAGCAACTGATCGAAAATTTCGTAAAGGAATATTCCGGCTCGCTGCATGGGGTCGTCCACCTGTGGAGTTTGTCCATACCGACTCAGGATTTGGCACAAATGCCGAAAATGGGCAGCAATGGCGTCCTGTACCTGATCCAGGCATTGTCCAAACGAGTGGCGGGATCGCCCCGGTTGTGGCTGGTTACCCGCGGTGGACAACTCATTCGCCCGGATGAAAACGTGGCATTGGAGCAATCTGGTCTCTGGGGCCTCGGCAAAGTCATGAGCTTCGAACTGCCAGAGTTCAAGTGTGTGAGAGTCGACGTCGACCCTGGCCAATCCGCCGCTGAAACTGCCGAATTATTATTCCAGCAGTTTCATGATCAGGGGAAAGAGGATCAGATAGCCTTCCGGGATGGCAAGCGTTACGTGCTGCGGCTTCGTCCATTCGATGAGAAGACCGTGGCTCCGTCCATGGAATTTCCCATCAAGGACGACGCGAGTTACCTGCTCACGGGTGGCCTGGGCGGTCTGGGCCTGGAAACCGCCCGTTGGATGGTGGAGCAAGGTGCCAGGAACCTCGTCCTGATGGGCCGCAGCGAACCCTCAGACTCGGCCATGCGAGTAGTCGATGAGCTGACAAGCGGTGGCGCGCAAGTAGTTGTGGCTCAGGCCGATGTCTCAGACGCGGAGCAAGTTCATGAATTGATCCAAAAAATAGACGAACACCTACCGCCCTTGCGGGGCATCATCCACGCGGCGGGCGTCCTGGACGACGGTTCCTTGCTGAACCTCGACGCCGAGCGCATGCAGCGAGTGTTGGCTCCCAAAGTCGACGGAAGCTGGCACTTGCATCGGGCAACAGCGCAGCATGAGCTGGACTTCTTCGTGATGTATTCCTCCGCCGTTTCGGTGCTGGGATCACCCGGGCAGGGCAATTATGCCGCTGCGAGTGCCTATCAGGATGCCCTGGCCCATTATCGGCAGCAACTGGGTTTGCCTGCGATCAGCATCAACTGGGGTCCCTGGGCCGAAGTAGGACTCGCCGCCGAGGCCGCGCAACGTCTGGAGGAGCAACATGCTTCCACTCAGCACCTGATCAAGGTCATCGAAATTGAAGCTGGTTTGGACATTCTGGGATACTTCCTCGGCACCCGCACGAAGCAGGTGGTGGTCCTGCCATTCGACCTGAAAAACCTGATCGAATTATACCCAACCGCAGCGGGGATGCCGTTTTTTGCCGAAGTCGGTGGCAGCGAAACCCATGTCGCGAAGCTCTATTCCCGCCCCAATTTGCGGCAGGAATACGTCGCGCCGCGCACCGAGATCGAGCGAAAACTCGCCGAGTTGTGGCAGCAAACCCTACACATCGACCGAGTGGGCGTGCAGGATTCTTTCTTCGAACTGGGAGGCGATTCTGTGCTGGCGGCTCAGATTTTGGCACAGGCCCGAAAAACCTACGGCATCAGCATCAATCCGCAGGATGCTTTTCAGGCTTTTACCGTCGAGCGACTGGCCGAGATGCTGGAAGCCGAGATCATGAAGCAAATCGAAGAAATGAGCGAAGAGGAGGCACTGCGGCTGCTTTCTGAGTAGAGGCTGTCCTTTTTTTACCGCTAAGATCCCCAGGAAGGGCACGAAGATCTAGAAGATAAAGTTTGGTGTGTTTGGGGTTTCTTCCATTTTCACGGTATGAAGCGCCAAAAATCTTTTTGTCCTTTGAGACCTCCTTGGTGCCCTTTGTGGTAGTTCCCTTTTCTTTCATAGACGAGTCCCATGAAAAAAGACCTTTCTCCTGCGAAACGCGCCCTGCTGGAAAAGTGGCTACAGGGCCAGCAAAAGACCCAGCCGAAGCCGGGCATTCCCCCGCGTCCGGAGGGAGAGGCCATTCCACTATCCTTTCCGCAGCAGCGGCAGTTGTTTCTGGAAATGCTGGATCGGGGCACGGCAGTCAACAACCTATCTGTCTTGCTGCGAATGGCGGGAGATCTGAATCTGGAAGCATTGGAAAAAAGCGCCAATCAGATCCTCGCGCGGCATGAAGCGCTGCGGACAAGCTTTGCGTTTGGGATGGGGATGCCTACACCAGAGGTGGCGGAAAAGTTGACGCTGCCGATTCCGGTGGTGGAGTTGGCAGAGGGAGATAGGGATGAGCAACGTGCCAGGCAATTGGCCGAAAAAGAAGTGCTGGTTCCCTTTGATCTGGCCAAAGCCCCGCTCATTCGCCTGAAAATCTACCGTATTTCCCCCTTAAATCACCTGCTGCTGGTCATTGCGCATCACACTGTGGCGGATGGGTGGTCGCTGGGGGTATTCCTGAAAGAGTTGATGCAGCTTTATTGGGGGGAGGTGAATGGGCAGTCTGCGGATATCGCCCCGTTGGCGATCCAGTACGGCGACTATGCCCACTGGCAGACCCGCCCGGAGCAACTACAAAAGCTGACTCCTTCGCTGGAATACTGGAAAAAGCAATTAGCTGGAGAGCTACCGACACTGGAACTGCCAACGGACCGCCCACGTGGGGCGCGGCAAACCTTTACGGGCGGTACGCACCGCTTTGTCCTATCAAAAACCCTGACCGAAAGGCTGGAAGCACTGGGCCGAAAGCAGGACGCGACCCTGTTCATGACCCTGTTGACGGGTTTTTACCTGCTGCTGCATCGCTACAGCGGTCAGCAGGATCTCATGGTCGGTACGCCCATCGCCAACCGCAACCATCCCGAGTTACAAAGCCTGATGGGGGTATTCATCAACACGCTGGTGCTCCGCACGCCACTGGATCGGCAGCAGAGCTTCGTAGGATTGCTTGGACAAGTCCGCCAGACCTGCGTAGACGCCTACGCCCATCAGGACTACCCCTTCGAAAAGCTCGTGGAAGAACTCAAGCCCCGCCGCGACCTGAGTCGTCCACCCCTGTTTCAGGTGGTGTTCAACCTGCAAAGTTCGCCTTTGCCCAAGCTGGAAATGCCTGGTCTGGAAGCGGATTTCATGGACCTCGACCGGGGCGTATCGCAATTTGACCTGACGCTGATGATGTCGCGTATCGAGGGAGCTTGCCACGCCACGGTAGAGTACAATGCGGATCTGTTTGAAGGAAGGACCATAGAGCGAATGTTTGAGGCGTACCAATTGCTGCTGAATGATGCCGTGCAGCGGCCTTCGATTCCGGTGCCGCAACTGAACTGGATTCCCCCTGCGATGCGCCGGGAACTGGTGGAGGAACTGAATCAGACAGAAATGGATTTCCCTCGGGATCGCTGCGTACATCAGCTTTTCGAAGCGCAGGTGGAGCAAACACCGGAGGCAGTTGCCTGTAAATTTGAGGGGAATGCACTGACATACAGGCAATTAAATGCCAAGGTGAATGCACTTGCGAGGCAACTTCAGGAGGCAGGCGCAGTACTGGGAACGAGAATCGGAATCCTGATGAACCGGTCGGTGGAGGTGCCGATTTCGATGCTGGCTGTTCACAAGGCTGGGGGAATTTACGTACCCATTCATACCTCTTTTCCCGACGAGCGGGTTCGATTTATCCTGGGAGATGCCGCCATTGAGGTCTTGCTGACGAATGTCGAAGTCGCTTTCGATGGCGTAGAAGTGCTGCGGGTGGAAAGCGAACAGCTGGGTGAAGCGCCCAATTTGCCCCCTATCATTTCGCCCGAAGACCTGGCTTACATCATCTACACCTCCGGCTCGACAGGCGTCCCCAAAGGCGTCATGGTCCAGCACCGCCCCCTGGTGAATTTTCTCTGGTCAATGCGGGAGAAGCCCGGCTTACAGTCTGGCGACATACTAATGGCGGTTACGGCGCTCTCTTTCGACATATCGGGGCTGGAACTTTTTCTGCCGCTTATTTGCGGAGCCAGCGTCGTGATTGCCAGCGAAGAAATGATCACCAACCCGCTGCTCCTTGGCGAGGCCATACAGGCGGAAAAAGTTACCGTGATGCAGGCTACTCCCGCCGTTTGGCAATTGCTGATCGACACCGGCTGGAAAGGCGATTCGCAACTCAAGGCGCTATGCGGCGGCGAGCAGCTCACCCGCAAATTGGCCAACAAACTTCTCACTCGCGTCGGCAGTCTGTGGAATATGTATGGCCCTACCGAGACGACGATCTGGTCTTCGGTGAGCCAGATGCTACCCGGAAATGCCCCCATCGACGTGGGGACTCCCATTGGCAATACCACGATGTATATCCTCGACCGTGACTTGCAACCGCTTCCTACGGGAGTGGTCGGCGAGTTATACATTGGCGGCACGGGACTCGCCCTGGGCTATCAAAATCGCAAGGAACTGACGCAGGAGCGATTTATTCCGAATCCATTTTCTCCCGATACCGCTTCCCGGCTGTACAAAACCGGGGACCTCGCTCGCTTTCTTCCCAATCATCAGATCGAAATTCTGGGCCGGACGGACCATCAGGTCAAGGTCAATGGCCACCGCATTGAGCTGGGCGAATTGTCCAGTGTGTTGGCACAACACAGAGATATTCAGGATGCTGTGGTGGTAGTTCGTCAGGATACTCGCGGAGCCAGGGGGCTGGTCGGCTACGTTGTCGCCACACCCGGCAATCAACCCGAAAGCAGCGAGCTGCGGGACTTCATGCGCACCAGGCTTCCGTCCTACATGACCCCGTCGGTGTTCGTGTATCTGGATGCGTTGCCCCTTTCTCCCAGCGGCAAAATCGACCGAAAAGCACTGCCGCTTCCCGAAGATCCGCAGCGCAGCGAGGGGTACGTTGCCCCGCGGACCGAGGTGGAATCAATCCTGGTTTCCATTTGGCAGCATGTCCTGGAAGTCGAGCAGGTCGGCGTGCATGACAATTTCTTTGACCTCGGCGGTGCCTCAATCCAGAGCATTCAGGTCGTCGCCAAAGCCAACATGTATGGTTACCCACTCAGTGTGGAGCATATGTTTGAATATCAGACCATTGCAGAGCTAGCAAAAGTGAGTGATCCGAGTGATCAGTGATTGGGGTGATCTCATGGACCACCTGCTTGACCACTCCGATCACTTTCCTGATCACTGTAACCCGTATCTCCAATGCCTTAAAAATGGCTCCAGCTTTCGGGTAACGGCCTCTTTTTCTTTTTCGGGGAGTTCGTATTGCATGCGAACATAGTCCTTTTGCGGGCCAAGGTAGCTGCACATGGTGGATTCGCAGTAGTCGAAGTCGCCGAGGTTGAGCTGGCCGTAGATATCGCGCAGGCTATCGAGTGGGCGCTGGATGAAATCCTGATAGGGAATTTCGTAGAGCTGCCCCTCCGGGACGAGGTTTTTTTGGTCGAGGTAGCGCTGCATGATGGCGGAGTAGGTGTCGAGGATGACCTCGTTGACATCGACTCCTTTGAAGCTGCCGACAGCATAAATCCGCTTGGTAACGGTCCAGAAGCGTTTGTTGGAGGAATAAACCTCGTAGGGATTGCGGTGGATCATGATGAACTTCGCGTTCGGGAACATCGAAAGCAGCAACTTGATGCGAGCGGTATTGGGCGGACTTTTGAGTACCAGTTGTCGGCCATCGCTGGCGAGGGAGATCTTTTTCAGGAGAAAGAGAAAGTCCTCTTTCCATGCTTCCAGGTCTTCAGGAGAAATGCCTTCGAAGAGCACGTACTTGCGGAATTGCTCCATCATCATGCTGGGAAAAAAGTAGCCCCACTGTGCCCCGTGTGGACTCAGGGCTGTCGTCATGGTCGCGTCTTCTTCGCCCGGAAACTTAAACGACATCTGAATGCGGTGAACCGGGTCCTGCAGGTTGAGCAGGCGGCAAACCCCATCGAAGGCCGGAGCCAGGAATCGCTCGCTGGAGAGCATATGCTCCGGGAAAATCATCTGGTAGTTGGTGTGGTAGCCCAGCCGATCATCCTGTGTGAGGCATTCGTGGAGGAAAGAAGTTCCGCTGCGGTAAAAGCCCAGAATGAAAATCGGGTCCTGCGGAATACTGTGTTCCCTGACCCTTTCATTTTTCATCAGCTCTGCCCATCTCAGAGGCTCTAGCAACACCGTCTTGATCATCCAGGGCACGACGTTGCGAATGCCACCGAGGGCTACGCCTCCATTTTGGGCGGCGGTTTTGGCGAAGGAATACAGGGGAAGGGGGAAGAGGTGGTTCATGAGGCAGGGATTTGTATCGGAGCGAAACGTAGCCATAGAAAGCTAGCAAAGATTCTTTTCTAATTCCAGAATACTTCGGGGATTTAAAGAAGATGAAGTAAATTGGAACAACACCCCTAAATGCTCCATTATGCCCCTCCCAAAATCGGTCAGCCCCGAACTTTATCCCTTCGAAAGCCATTACCTCGACATTGGTGGCCACCAGTACCACTACCTGGATGAAGGCAAGGGTGAACCTGTCCTTATGTTGCACGGCAACCCCTCCTGGTCGTTTTACTACCGGGAACTGGTCAAGCGACTTTCGCCAAATTACCACTGTCTGGTGCCTGATCACATCGGGATGGGGCTTTCGGACAAGCCCGGCGATGACGCATACAGCTACACCCTGCCGCAGCGGGTCAGGGATCTGGAAGCGTTTCTGGAGGCCAGGGGAATCCACGAAAACATCACCCTCGTCCTGCACGACTGGGGAGGAGCCATCGGCATGAGCTATGCCCGTCGCCATCCTGACGCGATCAAGAAGATCGTATTGCTCAACACTTCTGCTTTTCATTTGCCCGAAACCAAGCCTTTTCCCCTCATGCTGCAACTCACCCGGACCTGGCTGGGGGCCTTCGCAGTTCGGGGATTCAATGTATTTAACGGCGGTTCTACCCTGATTGGGACGCGGCGAAAGCCCATGTCTGCTGAGATCCGCAGGGCCTACACTGCGCCTTACGATACCTGGGAAAACCGCATCGGCACCCTGCGATTTGTGCAGGACATTCCCCTTCGGAAAGGCGACCCTGGCTACGACTATGTGGAGGATTTACAGGATCACCTGCACCTGTTTCGCGAGACGCCAGTGATGATTGCCTGGGGCCTGAAAGACGTAGTTTTCGACAAACATTTTCTCAACAAATGGCTCGAATACCTGCCCCATGCCCAGGTGCATCGCTTCGAAGATTGTGGCCACTACGTGCTAGAGGACGCGCAGGAGGAAATCGGAGCGTTGGTGGAGGATTTTTTGGCAAAATAATATGGACAACTACAACATCGTAGCGGCCCTGTTCGAAAAGGCTGCCTCACAACCAGATACACTGGCCATTGCCATACCGACGCAGCCAGGTAAGCCTCTGCCGGATGGCCCTATTCCCTACCGGGAGATCAGCTTCCGGGAATTGGCCTACGAAACCAATGCCATCTCTCAGGGCCTCCTGAAATCTGGTTTTCAGCCGGGAGATCGTGTCGTCCTGATGGTGCCTCCGGGACTGGAATTTTTTACGCTGAGTTTTGCCTTCCTTCAGGCGGGCATCATCCCCGTTTTGATCGATCCGGGCATTGGGATCAAAAGCCTCAAAGCCTGTATCGGGGAGTCGGAGCCAGTCGGTTTCATAGGCATTACCAAGGCCCATGTCGCGCGTGTCCTGTTAGGGTGGGGGAGCGCTACAATTCGGAGAAAAGTTACCGTCGGAAAGCGGCTGTTTTGGGGAGGGAAGCGCCTGAAAGACATCCGAAAGCTGGGCGAAACCAGCGCAACCCCGAGCTATTTTCAGCCCAAACCTGATGATCTGGCGGCGATTCTGTTCACCAGTGGTTCCACTGGCCTGTCGAAGGGCGTCATGTACACCCACGGCAATTTCCGCCAGCAGGTGGAGGTGATTCGCGATACATTTGGCATTGAGCCAGGCGAAATAGACCTGCCAACCTTTCCGCCATTTGCGCTGTTCAATCCAACGGTTGGGATGAGTACCATCCTGCCGGACATGGACCCGACCAAGCCTGCACAGGTCGATCCAGTGCGCATTACCCGCGCAATTGAGCAGTTTGGCGTGACCAATATGTTTGGATCGCCAGCCCTGATCGACCGGGTGGGCCGCTACGTGGAAACCCATCAGGTAAAAGCTCCGACGCTGCGTAGGGTGCTATCAGCAGGGGCACCTGTCCCGGCAAAGGCCATGCGGCGATTTGCCCAATTGCTGGAAGCTCCGACTCAGATTTTTACGCCCTATGGCGCGACGGAGGCCATGCCCATCGCCAAGATCGGCAGTGACCAACTTCTGCGCGATGATGTGCAGGCCAGGACCGCCAACGGAGGGGGTATTTGTCTGGGTAAACCGGTGGCTTCTGTAGACCTGAAAGTGATCCGCATCAGCGACGACCCCATCGGGCAGTGGAGCGATGAGCTATTGGTAGAGCAGGGGGAAATCGGAGAAATTGTGGTGAAGGGCAAGCATGTTACCCGTGCCTATTTTCACCGGGATTCGGCGACACAGTTGGCCAAAATCCGGGACGGAGAAGGGTTTTGGCACCGGATGGGCGACCTGGGCTACCTGGACGAGGTGGGGGACCTCTGGTTTTGCGGAAGAAAAGCCCATCGGGTGAAACTGGAGGACAAAGAGCTATATAGCGTTCCCTGCGAATACATTTTCAACCAGCATCCGCAAGTGTACCGTACCGCGTTGGTGGGCGTACATCAGCAGGCGGTGCTCTGCGTGGAAATTGACCAGGAGGCAACTCAGCCCGATCCCGAAAAAATCAAACGGGAGTTGCTTGAACTGGCAGGGGCACATGAGATGACGCAGGATATTCAGACGGTGCTGTTTCATCCGTCATTCCCTGTGGACATTCGGCACAATGCCAAGATCTTCAGAGAGAAGCTGAAGGTCTGGGCGGAAGGAAAGCTGGAAAAGGGGGGATAAGGGATAGGGGAAAAAGGGGAATATGGGGAATAAGGGGAATAAGGGAAATATTGGCACCTTGGTTATAGGTCATTCGTATGAACCCTATACCCCCTATACCCCCTATACCCCCTATACCCCCTATACCCCCTATACCC
>CAYFIR010000134.1:0-17851 GCA_964343195.1 uncultured Bacteroidia bacterium
GCTTGCTTTAGGCTACTTGTTCCAATTGGAATTGAAGCCCAGAAACTCAAAACTCCCGTTAAGTAAGAAGTCCCGACCAGATGGTACTGTCTGGTCGGGATTTTTGCATGATAGGCATCATGTTTCAAATTAGGGGCAATGAACATCCTGCAATGGCTAGTGGTTAAATTTACCTAATTAGAAAAAGCTATTGATATGCAAATACTTAAGACAATTTTATTCGCCTCATTCCTTTTAACCTTATTTGCCTGTACAGAAAATGGAGGTGGAGAAGACCCAATGGGTACCACTCCTCTCGCCCAAAGACAGTTAATAGGTGAAGCCGAAGAACCCGGTGCCAACGGGGATGAAATCGCCGAACTCCCTAAGGAACAACACCAGCAAATCATCCAGAAGTATCTCGAGTTGAAAGACGCTCTGGTAGCCTCTGATGAAGAAATGGCTCAAAAAACAGCCGCTGAACTGGCAAAAGCAACGGGTGGATTGCAAGCCGTCCAGCCCAGCAACATCCGGGACGCTGCCCATTCACTAGCAGAAATGGAGGAACTCGAGAAACAGCGTGAATATTTCAGCCAGATAACAGGCGAAGTATATACCCTCGTAAAGGCCAACGGTAGTCAGAATCAATTGTATAGACAATATTGCTCCATGGCATTTGACAACACAGGTGCATTCTGGCTGGCAACTGAGCGAGAGATCAACAACCCCTATATGAGCGAAACGATGCCTAAATGCGGTGAAGTAGTCGAGATGATATAATTGACTGATTGGCCCAAAATGAAAAGACATTAAGATGCAGAAAAAGCACCATCTCTTCTCAGAGATGGTGCTTTTTACATATGGTAAATTATATCAGACCAGAGTGGACTACTCGTCGTCAGCGCGACGCTCAACGATGACAGGGATCTCTGCCTTCACTTCCTTGTGGAAGTGAACGGTGGCGGTGTACTCTCCTGTCACACGAATATCCTCGATGGTGATCTGCTTACGATCAATTTCCAGGCCTTGCTCCCTGAGCTTGTTGGCAACCTGAATAGCGGTTACGGAGCCAAACAGCTTACCGTCGTTACCTGCCAAAGTGGTGATTTCCACTTTGATATTTTCGAGCTTGGCAGCTTCGGCCTCAGCCTGATCCTTGATAAATGTCTGCTTGTGCTCGGCCTGACGCTTGCGCTCAGCAAGGTCCTTGAGAGCAGATGCAGTAGCCATCACAGCCTTTCCCTGGGGAATGAGGTAGTTGCGGGCATAGCCAGGCTTCACTTTTACCACATCACCTGCGTCGCCCAGGTTGCGAATTGGGTGTTTCAGAATTACTTCCATGATTACTTCAGTCCGTCAGTTACAAATGGTAAAAGGGCCAGATGACGTGCACGCTTGATAGCGACAGACAGCCGGCGCTGAAATTTCAGGCTAGTGCCAGTGATGCGACGAGGGAGGATCTTGCCCTGCTCGTTGACAAACTTGAGCAGGAAGTCAGGGTCCTTGTAGTCGATATATTTGATACCAGCGCGCTTGAAGCGGCAGTATTTCTTTTGGCGGGACTCGGTGCGGATTCGATTGACCGCGGTAGGTCCGATTACGGGATCCTTTGCCATAATTCTTTGTCTATCTGATTAGTTAGTACTTGTCTTCTTGGCATCCTTACGCAGACCAAATCCCTGCTCACGACGCTTGATGTTAAACTCTTTGTGGAACTTGTCCAGCTTGACGGTCAGGTAACGGATTACACTGTCGTCATAGCGGTAAGTTTGCTCGAGCTTCTCGATGAACTCAGGATACGTAGTAAACTCTACGAATACATAGTATCCATTGGTCCGGCGCTTTATGGAGTAGGCCAGCTTGCGCATGCCCCAGTGCTCGATATTGTGCACTTCTCCATCGTTTTCCTTAATCAGATTGACGAATTTGTCAACTGCCTGCTTTTGCTCAACCTCGGGCAGATCGGGTATGAGGATGAACGTTGTTTCGTAGTCTTGCTTAAAAGACTTTGGTTTAATTTCTATCATATCACCATTTTCGTGAATGGAGGGCAAAATTAGTGATCCCAGCGCTTATTTCAAAGCATAAATCTTCACCAGTATCCTAACCTGCATTTTACTCATTTCCAGCCACATACCAGATCGCGCTCAGATAGAAGTTCCTCCCCGGTTGTGGGAAATTGCCCCAATCCAGGTGGTACCAATAGCTCGTGTTGAATAGGTTTTCCACTCCGGCGCTGATCTCCATGCGAGACGATCCCATTGTCAATTGATGGCTGCTGCGGATATTGGCCACCCAGAACGATGGGGTCATGTCTTCGCCGAAGCTTTCGCTAAATCGTTTTTGAGCGGCATTCCAGGTAGTTTCCAACTGGAGAGAGGTAGTTTTAGTGCCATAGCGTAGCGCCCCCTGAAATTGTAGCGGAGGAATCAAAGGCAGGGCCTCGCCCTGATCGTCCTGCCCTCTGCTGTATTGCCCGGTGCCCACAAACGACCAGGAATCACTTAACCGAATCGCCATGCGCATTTCTCCCCCCAAAAGTCTAGCTGATGGCAAATTTTCATATTGCTTGACTCCTGCTGCTCCAATGGTCATCGCCGAGTAGCCAGGTACCACCTCTGCCTGTATGTATTGAGCAAACTGATAGGCATAGCCTGTTAGGCTTAGCTCCAACTGCTCGGTCTGAAAGGTAGCCCCCAGTTCCGATTGTAAAAACCGCTCTGGCTTCAGGTCGGGATTCCCCAAATAATCATATCCATCCAGACGACTGAAGAGGTAGTAGCCAAACTGCTCGGAAACGGTCGGAACCCGTTGTCCCCAGGATAGTAGCCCGTTTAGAAGCCAGCTTTCTCCTAGATTTTTGCTCAGGCCCAGCTTCACATTGCCAGCGGGTTGAAAGGAATATCCCTCGTAATCCGGGAAAAATATCTCGATCTGCCTGAGTCCCAGATAGCTTTGGGGTTCGGAGTAATTGCCTTCCACACGGCCACTCAGGTCAAACTGCCACTGTGAAGGTAACTGCCAGGCATCACTCACAAACACTCCCAACGCCGTGCGGCGCACTTCCGGCCAGGTAAGCATGAACATGTCAGCAGCAGCCTCCGGGTACATGGTCATTTCGGCATAGGAGAGGTTGCTGTAACCATCCACCTTGATTTTCAGCAAATGATTGCTCCCGGGCGTCCAGGTCCCCTGCCAATAGCCTCCTGTGGTGCGGGTGTAGCCGGGCATGTCCATACGCATCGCCACAGAGTCCCGATGTGAGTCGTCCATCACATGGTCAATGCGGTTGTGGTATAGCTTGGCCTCCCAGTTCAACCAGTTTTGTTGTTGGGGGCGATGCCGATAGCTGATGGCGCCAATTAAGGCATCTGCAGCTGAGACGTCCATCGGCAAGGCTACATAACCAATATCACGGGCATGGTCTCCCAGCAGATTCAGTTGCCATTCTCCTCGTTTGGATGCTTTGTAACGCATTGCAACGGAGTAGTTCAGCTTTTCATACTGAGTAAAAGGCAACCTTTCCCCGCTAGGAAGTTGATAGTTTCCCTGCTTGCGATACACCAGGTTGCTAACGACTCCCAGTTTCGGGGCGCGGTATTCTCCGCCAGCACGGATGGCTCCCCCGTTGGCGACGGACTGACTGCGGGCACTGAGGTATCCATTCCACTTTGTCACCGGAGAAAATCGGGCCTGCTTCAACCGAAAATCTACCCCACCTCCACTGCTGCTACCCATTTCACCCGCATCCATCCCCGTTTGCACGTCGATGGATTGGAGATTATTGGGCTCTACGTAGGCCGATACCGGATCCATTTTGTCGGTACAGGCCTCAAACATCCGCATACCGTCAATGGTAAGGTTGACACGATTGGTCCCAAGGCCTCGTACTACGGGTTCCTGGGCATAAGCTCCCCGCTTGATCATGGAAAGCCCAGGAAGACGTTTGAGGATTTCGTCGATGTTGGGAGCGGAAGAGGTCTGGTAAAATCGATTGAATAAATCCTCGCTGCTCAGTGCCTGCTGGGTGATGAGCACTTCTTCCAACTGATATCCACACTGACAGCTATCGGGGTGACAGTTTGGGCAAATCTGCCCACTGACTGATGCCATGCTAAACAACAGTATTGAAAATGCAAATATTCGTAGGTACATGGATTTCAAAATTTAGCATAAGAGAGAAGTGTGGAACAGGAAATTCCAGTTCCACACTCCTGATCCAAAAACAGGATTTTGATTACCTAATCCTGCCTAAAGCGCTGAAAATGTAATATTGAAGTCCATTTCACCGATTACGGTTTCGCCACGCTTGATCCAGACGTGGACCTGCCACCATCCGTCCATGGTAAAGTTTACCTGGCCCTTGTAGTGGCCATTGACAACGTGAACAGGATGCACATTGTTGGGGGAGCCATGGTTCATAGAGGGCATGGTAGGCTCTATCTCCAGAGTCAGGTCTTCTACAGCAGGAAAGTCCATCATGGTGTTGCGTTGGTGGACCGCCAGGGTAAATTCATTCATTCCGACTTCGGGAGAGAAAGGCTCAACGAGAGAGACAAACAGGAAACTGCTGTCATCAGTCGCCACCATGTTGCGAACCCTGGTTTCTTCCGGGGTTGTTACCTCGATGGGAACCATGATGGTTTGTTCCATGTCAGCCAGTGGATCGCGTACCGTCACCTTCAGTTCCCAATATCCCATCTCGCTGGTAGGCATGATGAACACCACCTGGAAGGGATAGTAACCATCAGCATCAGTCCCGGTATTGGGCTCGAAAGGAGCACTGTGGGTCATCGTGGTCATGGTCATCATGGGAACAACGGTCAGTTCCAGATCGGTCCGCATCTCGTCAGTGTCCAGGTCTTTGAGCGCGGCTTTAATGGTCTGATACCCTGAGAATAGAGAATCGGACGCGATTAGTTCCATAGAAAGGCCCAGGTCGCTGAACGTAGCCTCGCCTACCACGACACCTTCCGTAGGTTCTACTGGGGCTTCGGTTTTACATCCAGCCCAGAGTAGCAGGCTGATAGAGAGAAGGGAGAAGATTAATTTATACATGATTAATTGGGTCAAAAGGTAAAAATGAGGTTAATGGAAAGTGTGGAGCCATGAACCAGATCCGGATATCCCGGCAAGTCCTATTGGACTCGTCAGAATGACGGGCATCACCTTCCCTCAGATGAGAAGAAGTCTGATTGGTCATGACTACATTGATGATTACCTAGACCCAGCGGGGAGGATGGAAAATGCGGCTGCTTATCGGATTGGGCCACAAAACAGCCTCCTCCGGAAAATTAACCTCACACAGAGAAATCGCTTGATAGATGGGGATGGGAGCCTGAAACACCAACGGCAGAAAGGTAGGAACCGGCTCAGGATCAGCTACAGTCCGATCCGCAGCGTAGTAGGCTTCGAGCTTCTTGGCGAGAAAACACTGCCCATCACAATTCAGCTCCGGGCGGGATTTGTTCTCACAATGCTCCTGGGCCAGTTTTGACTGTTGAGCATAAAACCATCCTGTAACCAATAGGGGACCTATCAGGTGCATGGTTAGCACTGTAAGGAGTATGGTTATGAGGACTGGCTTCATTTGGCTGCGAAACAGAATTTATGGCTTTTCCATCCTATTATCCCCCCTCTGAAAGATAGTTGGTTAGGGATAAATGGACCTTAAAACAAATAAACCCCCAAAATCAGAAGGGAACAATACGAAAAATCATCCCTCTCCAGCACAAGTATGAAGTCACTTCGCAACTACTTCACCAGCAATCGTTGATGTCTGACTTTTCCATTCTGCTGAATCCGAACGAGATAGACGCCGGAAGGCCAGTCTTCAAGTGAAATCACCTGGCTTTGCTCTCCAATTCTACGAAGAACCATTCGTCCCTGGGAATCCAGGATACTGATGTAAGTAGGAGACTCCATCAGTTGAGACAGACGAATCTCCACCTGCCCCGATGCGGGATTCGGGAAGAGAGTAGCTTCGAAGTCAGCCTCTTTCAAAGAAATCTCTACCACCTGGCTCAGCTGACTTTTTCCGTCAAGGTCCACGCTGTTGAGGCGGTAAAACAATCTTTCTGAACCCTGATCGGAAGCCCCATGATCCTGATAGTCAAAGCGTTCATTTACCAGCGTAGGCTGGTTCACCCCTACTCTCCCAATTGCTTCGAAGTCTATCCCATTTGCGGACCTGAGTACTTCGAAGTAATCGAGTTGCTCTGCGTAGGCTACCTCCCATCCCAAATGAACTGCCCCTTCAGCCTCTTCTCCAAACAGTGAAAGTCCTTCGACCGGGAGAACCACCCCAGTGCTGCTGATATAAAATTCAGAGAAAGCGGGCACATCAGTTTGCACAAAATGTTCAACTCCGAGCAGAGTTCCCTGAGTATTCAACCCGGGTGCATTGGTGGTATAGCCAGCCCCAGTGATGGAGGGATTGTCATACAAATCACAATTTTGATTGCTGCCATTGTATCGGGTTACAGACAGGTCCGCCGAAGTAGTTACCAGTGGATCTGCTCCGGCCAAAGTGGTAAACTCGCTGTCCAAAAAATACAGCCGAACCGACACATCGGAGGCAGGAGCAGAAGTGGGAGCAATGTGGAAGTTCCGATCAAGGAACAGGTTGCTATAGGAGTCCTGACGCAATGCCCCATTGTGGAGATACACCTCCCCCGTAATGGCCCCGAGGTTATTTCCATTGTCATTAATGGCGGCAACCACTTCGCCTTCTGCATAGAGAAATTGCCAGCGACCACTCCCATTGGAGGTTATCGGATCAAAAGGCACACAGGTATTGACCTGATTGTCATAGATCTCTGGGGCAAATTCGTTGGCCCCCATGCTGGGATTGGTCACATTGCGAGCGAGGCCATCTATGTCAAGTGGCAATGTCAGGATTGGGGTTCCCGCCATGGCAACCTCTGGTGATTGTGCATAAAGGCCATCAGTCTCATCAAAATCCGGATAGGCAAAAACGGAATTGGCCTCTAAGCCGGAAACACCCTGCCAGGTGGTCAGGTCAGCGTAGTCCACGGCATTGTATCGGACCAGGTCTCCCACAGTCACCGAAAAGCCATTGAAATCTGCTGCCGAGAAAATGGTTCCCAGTGGGTTGATGTTATTCACTTCCAATGCAAACCCTGCCAGGGTGTTGGAGTGGTGCATGAGGTTGTTACGAAAGTCCAGGGCAGAGCAGGTAGCCCCGACCAAAACAGCGGCGGTGCCGGGATTATCCGCCTGAAAGTTGTTGTGATGGATGTTTACATTGACACTCTGCGCGAGGCTAATCGCCTGATTTCCAGCGCTCGCCATGTTGTTTACAATTTCAGAGGCAGTCCCTGTGTCGGTGAGGTTGGCACTGTAAATGCCTACTCCGTTGACCGCTACTTTATTCCCGATGAGGTAAACGGGGCCATCACAATTCTGAAAATCAATCCCACGGTTTGTCGCTGCTCCCGTAGTTCCATCAATTTCGTTGGCGGTAATAACAGGGGCGGCAGCCGTATTGATCCGCAAGGAAGTCATATAGGCCCCGCTGATTTCATTTCCTGCTACCACAACTCCCGTTGCATCCGGGAAGGTAGCATAGGTATATACGCTTTGATACCCCCCGGTAATTCGGTTTTGGAGGATCTGCAGGTCATTGTACTGAAAATCAGCTTTGACTACGTCATGGGTGGCCTGAGTAGTGCCAGCGATTCCCGATAGATGATTGCGATACAGGCGAATGTTGGCTGACTGTCTGAATACAGTAGAATTCCCAAGGCAGACCACCTGCCCATAGGTATCATTCCCTGTCCGCTCAAGCGTCATACCTTCAATGGTCACATAATCTGCCCCGTCCAGGAACAGCAAATAGTTTTTGCTTGCATCGGTATTAGAGGGATAGGTCCATTGCACATCGGTGCTGTCTCCGGATGTAGAATGTATCCACACTGTATCTGTTGCCGATACGCCTGTAATTGTCGGAATGCGCACCTGCTCGGTGTAGGTTCCCGCCTCCACCTGAAACTCTACCGGACCTGTAATACCACAGCCCAACAACGCAGCCGCATTGCTGAGATTTGGATAATCGGGCGTCGCCCCTCCAATGGTATAGGCCCCCTGTAGAGTTGTCACGGGAACAAACTCATAATAATCATTGTCAGCCGCCGCCACGGTGTTGGTTCCATCCGTGGCTACACTATCCAGGGACCAGGCTGCGGCACAGTCGGAGGTATTTTGCAGGCCAATGGTCGTGTTGAGGTTCGCGGCATTCTCACTCCGCATGTCCACCAAGTAGATGTTGTGGGTGGTCTCCTCCAGGACGATGGCGAAGTTATTGTTGGTGCCAACAGTGGGATTGCCATGATCCATGTTTTGCCACCTTACCCAGAACTGTCGGTTAGGGGTGGTGCCCACCGTTCGGTAGATCACATAGTCATCCGGGCCGGTATCCCCATCCCCGGGAAACTCATCCCAAAAGCAGGCAATGGTTTGGTCGGGCAGAGACGCTGTAGGCAGAATCTCATTGGCAGAGGGCGATGCACCTCCCGCCCCAAAAGTCAACAACCCGTTGTAGGTAACCCTCACGGTTGTCACCGCCTGATTGAAGTAATCAAATCCAAAAGGAATGGCTACTGCATTTGACCAGGCATTGGCTGTAGCGTTAAGGGCCATTCCTGCGAAAGGAGTCCATGCCGCAAAGTTATCATCATTCACCGTGATGAGTCCACCGGGATTTCCGGCATTCGCATGATAGGAGGCCGCATACCACTGAGCAAAAGCAGTATTTGAACACGTAAGGACCAGGGCAAATACAAGAACAACGAGACGCATAGTAGCTGTAAGAATGTTGATTTTTTAGACTTGCAAGTTGCGTCTTTTATCATTTTCAACCCAACTGCTCATCCGTCAAATTTTACCGATCAGGATGTTTCCCCCTTCAAACTAACACCCACAAGCGCAAGGGTTAACATTGCCTACCTAATAGGTACACCATCGCAGCCTCATACCCCACAGATAGCTTCTGGTTAGTTTCGCTTTATAAAGCTACCCATATCCATGAAGGCAAAGCTTGAGAAAACGCAGTATCTATGGATAGTTTTATCCTCCCCCAATGGGGAACATCTCTACGTTCTTTTGTCCTTACCAATTATCATCAATTATTAACTACTACGATGAAAAGAATCTTTACTTTAGTTTCCATCCTAGTGGCACTTGCCTCTTTGGTATCTGCCCAGGATTACTCAGTCACCTTCAAGGTGGACGCCAGTGGGATAACTGTAGATGCTACTGGTCTTCATATGGCTGGCAACTTCCAGGCAGCTGCTGGTTTGGCTGGAGACTGGACCCCTTCTGAGTCGCCACTGGATGACAGCGATGGCAACGGAATCTACACCGTTACCTACACCCTTCCTGCGGGTAGCTACCTCTACAAATATGTCAACGGCAATGACTGGGGTGACAATGAAGGTCTGGATGGAACCAGCCTGGGTAGTGACTGCAGCACCGATGACGGGTCTGGCAACATCAACCGGGACCTGACCGTGTCCAGCGACACCATCCTGCCAGTTTATATTTATGACTCCTGCGAGATCAATGCAGATGCAACCTCTATCCGTGATCGCATGGTCAAACTGGGCATCCGCGTTGCCCCCAATCCCATGGGCGAGGCTGCTGTTCTGACTTTTGACAATCAGCAATCTCAGGCATTCACCGTTACAGTAGTGGCCGTAGATGGCCGTATCGTTCGCCAATATGATGAAGTCCGTAGCAACCAGATCACCATCGAGCGTGGTGAGATGCCTGCCGGTCTGTACTTCGTGAATTTTGTAAACGAAGAGGGCAAGCGCGCTTCCACCAGTCTGATGGTGAAATAAATTAATTGATTTTTTGTTTTGACGCGATCCTCCAGTGCCTGGTGCTGGAGGATTTTTGATTTACTGGATTTGGAGTTTTTGAAAGAAGGGCCGTAGACGTAGTTTTGGGCCATGAATACTTTTGGCCACATATTTCGGATGACAAGCTTTGGCGAGTCGCATGGCGAGGGAGTGGGAGTCGTGATCGACGGATGCCCAGCCGGACTGAAGCTTGACCGGGAGTTTATCCAGTCAGAACTGGATCGCCGCAAGCCCGGTACCAGCCGCATCACCACTCAGCGAAAAGAGAGCGATACCTTTGAGCTACTTTCCGGACATCTGAACGACGTGACGACTGGCACTCCTCTGGCCTTTTTTGTCCGTAATCGCAACGTTCGTTCCCAGGACTATGACCATATCGCCAGGGCCTTTCGCCCCTCTCATGCTGACTATACCTACCAGATGAAGTACGGCACCCGCGACCATCGTGGGGGAGGACGCTCATCCGCGCGGGAAACCATCGCACGGGTTATTGCAGGAGCTGTGGCCAAACAACTCCTGCAACGGGCAGGAGACATTCGAATCGAAGCCTGGGTCGAATCGATCCAGAAAATCAGGCTATCCAGCGATCCGGGAGAAATAATGCTGGAATCCGAATTTCAACAGGCGACACGCTGTCCTGATCCGGAAACAGCCGAGAAGATGTACCACCTGATTGACGAAACCCGGAAGGCTGGCAACTCCGTAGGCGGAGTGATCAAGTGCCGCGCCCATGGAGTTCCTGTAGGCTGGGGCGAACCCATTTACCACAAACTTTCTTCTCAGCTGGGTGCTGCCATGCTCGGCATCAACGCCGTCAAGGGGTTTGAGATCGGTTCAGGATTCAGCGGGACTGAACTCTACGGCTCAGAGCACAATGACCTGTTCTACCAGGAAGATGGGGAAATCCGCACCCGCAGCAATCACGCAGGTGGTGTCCTGGGTGGCATCAGTTCCGGAGAGGAAATCAACTTCCGGGTAGCTTTCAAGCCGACGGCCACCATCATGCAGGACCAGGAGAGCGTTGATGAAGCCGGAAATCCAGCCGTAGTCCAGGGAAAAGGCCGTCACGACCCCTGTGTCGTACCACGTGCCGTTCCGATTGTAGAAGCCATGGCTGCCATTGTCCTGGCTGATATGTGGCTCCTGCAGAGGGCCAGGGATTTGAGCTAGGGGAGCGCTTGATGGGGGTGTATAGGGTGTATAGGGTGTATAGGGTGTATAGGGTGTATAGGGTTAATACGAGTAACCAATGGGCCGGTATTCCCCTTATACACCTTATTTCCCTTATATACTTCTTCCTGATCTTCTTCTTCATCCAAGTCTAACGGTCCTACCACTCGATCTTCTCCTTATTGAGAAAAGCTGCGATGCCGCGCTTGCAGTCATCCGTGGCACGTGCACGAGCGTTTAGTCGTGCTCCAAACTTGATGGCATTTTCCAGTGGGAAGTCCTGGATGTCTGCGATCATCTTTTTGGTGAGTTGCATACTGGCAGCGGAGTTTTCGGTGCAAAGTTTTTGGGCAAAGGTGGCTACCTCCTCTTCCAGTTTCTCTGCCTCCACAATCCGTGTCACCAGATTGAAATTCATGGCATCCTGAGCCGATATCAGGTCCCCTGACAGCAACAGTTGCTTGGCACGGGTTTCTCCTACCTTTCGAATCAGAAAAGTCATGACCAGCGCCGGCACAAATCCTATTTTCACTTCCGTATAGCCGATTTTTGCCTCGGGAACTACGAACGCAAAGTCCGCCACGGTCATCAGGCCAGCGCCGCCCGCTATGGCATGTCCCTGAACCTGAGCGATTACAACCTTGGTGCTGCGGTAAATCGCCAGGAATACCTCGGCCAGTGAAACTGAATCAGCCAGGTTTTGATCCATGCTGTATTGCTGCATTTTTTGCAGAAACTCAAGGTCTGCCCCAGCACAAAAGGCTTTTCCATTTGCCTTGATCACAATCACTTTTACCGAAGCATCGTGCTCAGCGGACATCATCGCATCCTTTAGTTCGATGACGATGGCATCATTGAGGGCGTTTCGCTTATCGGGTCGATTGAGGGTAATGTATGCTACGCGGCTGTCAACGCGGTATTCCAGGGTCTGATAAATCTTCATGTACGGTTTTGAGTTTCTGGCAAAGTACCAAAGAATGCCCAAAGATCACGGTACAAGTTGCCAAACCAGCCAGCCAGCATATTTCCTCAGTTGTTGCTTGAGATGTCCCTGATCCTCCGGATCATTCCAGATTTCCCGGAGGTCACGGTCTTCCGGTTCAAGGTTGACCACGCCAACCTCGATACCCTGCTTTTTAAGCACCTTCCTAATGGCCTCCCAGGATCTCCGTGCGTGGTAATCACGGGTAATGACATTGACCCTTTGAATTTCGTGGGGATGATTCTCCAGGTATTCCGCGAGGGCCAGAGCCGATAGGTAGGTACGCATCCGTACGGCAGGGGGACCTGGAACAGCTACCACCTCAGAAGATATCACTCCTGCATCCAATAGCTTCCGCTGCCCAGTCTCGGCCATGGTTCCTCCGACCCAGGTTGGCTCCGATTGCCCTTCAGGTGTGAAGGTTACTTCCTGCCGGGATACCTCCATTCCATCGACAAAGAGGTACCAAATAACCCACTGGCAGGTGGAATCCGGGTTGGGATGGTCAAACTGTATCCTCAACTCTTCGATGGGAGCCAAAGCTGATTCTGATTTATACTCAAACTCCCGGGGCTGGAAATTCGGCATTTTATCATCAAACAGGGTATCACCATTTACCATCACCCGCCATATACCTTTTCTCCCGCGACACCCCTTGCTGTGCCCCTTGAGCTGAATATGGGGGAGCTGCCCGGTCAGGTCATAACTCGTATGCGGCCGATCAAATTTCCAGAGAAACTCACCAGGCTCATTGGTTTGAAATACAAGGGAAGTCCGGTTGACGCCGGTTATGTAAATTGGAAGTCCAGGGTACTGGTTACAATGCTCCGCAATCAATTCGGGCTCGTGCTCAAGGAGAAACCCCTCAACTACAAATGCATCCACGCCCTGCAGCGGCTTATGAGGCCTCAGCCATCGGGGACTGGTGTAGATGATCACAGCTCCCAGCAGTAGCAGTACTACAGTAAAAAGTAGTAGCCATAAAACCCACTTAAAAAACTTTTTGACGGTCATTCGCGCCATACCTATTCTCCCGTTTGCTCAGCCACGCCTTCTGATACGAGCAAATTTCCCACCAGATTGCTCTCCAACAAAACCAGTTTTACACCTCCACCACCAAAGGAGCATTCACCAGTTTTCCTCCCACATCTACCAGGGCAGCATTTACAAACTGGATTCCATTGATCTCGGTAATGCCGTAGGCCTCATGGATATGTCCAAACAGGTGGACTTTCGGGCTTACTTCCCAAACTTTGTGATTCAGCTCTTCACATCCCGTCAGTTGTCCATGAAGGTTCAGATCGCGAATGCCGTATGGAGGGCCGTGGGTGATGAGCACATCGGTTTCTTCCGGGATAGAATGCCAGTATTCGCGGATTTCTTCGCCCCGCTGTCGATTAAAAGCCCAATTAAAGAACCAGGGGGTAACCGGCGATCCCCAAAACCGAACTCCTTCCAGCTCTATTGATTCATTCTCCAGGTAAATACATGTCGAGTCCAGCAAACTCCGAAACTGTCCGGGGTCATCCTCCGCTAGAAAATCATGGTTTCCGGCAATGAATATCTTATAGGTGAACGGTTGGTGAGAAAACCAGTGGATGAAATCCTGCACCTGTTCGGGCGTACCTCTATTGGAGATGTCTCCTGCATGAACCAGCACGTCTCCTTCAGGTAGCTTCAGTTGGTGGTGGGTGCCATGTGTATCGGAAATGCAGACTAATCGCATGAGAGAGGAGATTCGTAATTGGGTTATCGGGGTGATCACTGACCACCTTGATCACTGCTCACCTTAGTTACTCCGATCTGCCCAAATTAACTGATCCATGTTCCCTGTCCAATAATTATGGATTCCTACCGGGCAAGGTACCAAAGCTTTCCTTCTTTTACTTCAATCAACATACGCTGTCCGCCCCACTGGATCAGCCAGCCCTTTTCCTGTTGAATAATTTGAGGAATTCCGTTCGGGACCGCGCGGTTAGCCATCATAAGGATCACCCTGTCACGGCCCACCAATCGGCGCCCCTGCAGGTTTATCGTTGCCGCGGGGTGTGTGAGCGTTTGTAGAGCCTGCTCATCACCCAGTTTCCAGGCACTTAGCCATAGCTTAACCAACTCTTCTTCTCCACGATTGATGAGGTCAGAAGGCCGTATGAGTTGACCATCTCTGATTATCAGTGAGGGAGAAGCAAGAGCATTGAGGTCTTCCAGTGGGTTGGATGGAAGAATGAGTAGATCAGCCCGGTTTCCCTCGGCTACTTTTCCAGCCTTTTCTCCCAGGAAAGTAGCTGGCGAAAGGGTTGAGGCTTTCAGGATTGCTGCCGGGGACAGCCCAGTCGCAGCCATGGCTTCCAACTCCTCCTGATAACTGCTGGCATGCAGGGTCCCAATATTGCCCGCGTCGGTTCCGGTGATGATCGGCACACCGGCCCTGGCAAGACGCAGCAGATTTTGCTGCATGGTCGCCTGCTCTGCATCCGCGGGAAGAGCGGCAATCAGGAGCCGATCCACCCAGGAAGGTCGCTGCACAGATTCCAGTTCGGCCAACATCCACAGACTTTGGATAACCTCTCCCTGACCTATACGCCAATCGGCTGGTCGCAGATCCAGTTCCCCATAGAGCACCTCTTCGTAGGAATAGCTGACCGTTAGTGTGGGGCAATAGTATACTTCCTTTTCCAGCAACAGGCTGACGAACGCTGAGTCCACCAGTTTGTCGTCCACACTGTGTACCAATAGATCAGCCCCTGCTTCTACCGCTTTCCTGGCAGTCTCCAGTTGGGTCGCATGTACCGCTACCGGAATCCCGGCTGCGTGGGCTTCCTCGCAGATGGCCTGGGCTATCGGGAAGAAAGTCTCCGGGGCTTCTCCGCGTTGAACGATGTACCATATTTTGATGAAGTCCGGGCGAAGTGGGAGTTGATCCTGAACAGCCGTCCTTCCTTCCTCCGGACTATTTATCCTGATAATCGGCGGATCATCAGTCGTGAGCTCTTCTGGTTGGTAGGAAGAAAGCAGTGGCCCCGTAACGAGTACTTTCGGAGTAAGCCCCAACGTATCTGACTGGGAGCGGAGGTCATAATTTGAAAAAGGGCCGCCCACATCCATAATGGTGGTAATACCAGCCGCCAGATAGCGCTGCCACAAAATGGAACGATTGGCTTCAAGCTGGGCCAGTTCTTCCTCATAAGGCCTATAACCACGTAAATCCACAACATCCGGTCGGGTAAATAATCCCCCCGATTGAAAGTGGTGCATGTGCCCATCCACGAGTCCGGGCATTACATATTTCCCTGGGAGATAAAGGGTATCATCTGCTGGCAAGTTCAAGGTACCGGTAGGAGCGATGCGGTCTATCAGCCCCCCAGAAATCCAGACATCCTGGGCATGAATCTTTTCCCCGGCGTCGACGTCTATTAATTCTACCCCACGGAGCAGTGTACGCTGCCCCAGCAATAATCCGGGCAACAGACTCATCAAAAGCAGTATAATCCGCATAAACTTTCGCTAATTTTACTCAAGCTACTTCTTTTTCCTCAATTAATCGCATTTTAGTCAGGAAGCGACAGGCACCAGACCATCATCCCATATCTTTTCATTAATGTCAGAGCAAAAAGACTATTCCTTTAAGCTAAACTCCGATTACAAGCCAGCAGGTGACCAACCTCAGGCCATTCGACAGTTAGTAGAAGGGCTTGAAAATGGAGAGCAGCACCAAACACTCCTCGGGGTGACAGGTTCAGGAAAGACCTTTACCGTGGCCAATGTCATCGCCCAGTATAACCGCCCTACTCTCATCATCAGCCACAACAAAACGCTGGCAGCCCAACTTTATGGGGAGTTCAAGGAGTTTTTCCCTGATAACCTGGTCGAATACTTCATCAGTTACTATGACTATTACCAGCCAGAAGCATTCGTCCCTTCGACCAACACCTACATTGAAAAGGACCTCTCCATCAACCAGGACATCGAAAAACTGCGTCTGAGAGCGACTACGGCCCTGGTTTCGGGCCGCTCGGATGTTATTGTCGTGGCATCCGTGAGCTGTATTTATGGTATTGGTCGCCCGGAAGATTTTGAGGCCAATATCTACTACGCCAACGTAGGGCAGGTCATCACCCAGAACCAGTTTCTGGACAAACTCGTTCGCCTCTTTTACAGCCGGACACCTCACTTTCTGGAAGCAGGAAATTTCCGGGTAAAAGGCGACACCGTCGATGTCTACCCCGCATACGACGACTATGGAGTGCGCTTTCTGTTTTTTGGGGATGAAATCGAGCGGATCGAGCGCATCGAACCCGAAAGTGGCAAGCGTGTCGAAACCCTGCGGGACTTCACCCTCTATCCAGCCAATCTCTTCGTCACCCGCCGCGAGACCCTGAACGAAGCTATTTTCGACATCCAGGACGACCTCAAAAAGCAGATCAAATACTTCGAAGACCAGGGCTACTTCATGGAAGCCAACCGACTGCGGGAGCGCACCGAATTTGACCTGGAGATGATGCGCGAGCTGGGCTATTGCTCCGGCATCGAGAACTACAGCCGCTACCTCGCCAAGCGTCAGCCAGGCAGCCGCCCCTACTGCCTGATCGACTACTTCCCGGATGATTTCCTTTGCGTCATCGACGAGAGTCACGTAACCCTCCCTCAGATCAGGGGGATGTTTCATGGCGACCGGCAGCGTAAGCTCACCCTGGTGGAGCACGGCTTCCGCCTACCCTCCGCACTGGACAACCGACCACAGAAGTTCGACGAATTTAACTCCCTGATGCACAGCCTGGTCTACATGAGCGCGACTCCCTCCGAGTACGAACTGGAGATGTCAGACGGGGTCGTCGTCGAGCAAATCGTGCGTCCTACGGGTCTGCTAGACCCGCCGGTGGAAGTACGTCCGCTCAGCAATCAGGTGGATGACCTGCTGGACGAAGTGGACAACGAAGTCAAGCGCGGCAACCGCGTACTGGTTACCACCCTGACCAAGCGCATGTCAGAAGAACTGACCAAGTACCTGGGCGACCTCAAAATCGAAGCCCGTTACCTCCACTCCGACATTGACGCGCTGGATCGGGTGGACATTCTGAGGCAATTGCGGGAAGGCACCTTTGACGTGTTGGTCGGAGTCAACCTGCTACGTGAGGGCCTCGACCTGCCGGAAGTGGGACTCGTGGCCATCCTGGATGCCGACAAAGAGGGCTTCCTTCGTTCCGGTCAGGCCCTGATACAGACGGCAGGACGTGCCGCCCGCCACTCCGAAGGCCGCGTGATACTATACGCCGACAGGATCACCGACTCGATGAAAAAGCTCATCGACGAGACCAATTACCGCCGCGAAAAGCAGATCGCCTACAACGAGAAGCACGGCATCACGCCCAAAACTGTGGTTCGGAAGTCGGTCGATATCTTCGAGAAAGCCCTGGGATCCCGCGCCAAGAGCTACGAGGAGTTTGAAGAGCAGGTAAGCGTCGCCGCTGAAGAAGCCGCAGAGTACATGACCGGAGACGAATTGAAGAAGAAGATCGCCAACATCCGTAAGGAAATGGAGTCGGCCGCCAAGGAGTTAAACTTCATCGAGGCAGCGCGTCTGCGTGACGAAATGTTTGCCTATCAAGCGCAGTTGAAAGGGAAATAAGTAACGCGAGAAAAATAACATGTCGATTTCGCGCAGAGACTTTGTGCCAGGGCAAGGAAGAAAATCCGAGCTTAGCGAGCTAAGTGAGGGTTTTCTGACGCAGTCATGGTGCAAAGGATCAAGCGTAGCGGCATTACTTATTTTTGGAGCGTTACTAATTCTACTTTGTCAGGTTATCATTTGGGGTAAAATCGGTCAATATCTTCTTGC
>CAYFIR010000135.1:0-17686 GCA_964343195.1 uncultured Bacteroidia bacterium
CGTAGTTCGTAGTTCGTAGTTCGTAGTTCGTAGTTGGGTACTGACTTGACTCCCATCGGGTTACAACAATTTCTCCATATACTGTCCATATTCCCCCTATAAACCCTATACACCTTATTCCCCCCTTATTCCTTATACCGCCTTCCCCATTCCACCCATATTCCCCATATTCCCCCCATAGACTTTATTCCCCCACACTACCATTCCTCACTGCTTAATATCGCTTCAAATTCAGGCAATATCCATTTTTTTATGACGCAGGGAATAAATCTCCCCATAGGTAAGTCTAACCTGTAAACGAAACTCGACGGCTTTGTCCTCTTTTATACCGCAAGAAACCGATCAGACCCTAATTCAGTCTTCCCTTAACGGAGATCAGGCTGCTTTTGGGCGACTCGTATCCAGGTATGAGCACAAAGTCGGCGCTACCGTGGTGGGTATGCTAGGGAATACGTCTGAGGCCGACGACATTGCACAGGAGACTTTCATTCGGTTTTTCAAGTCGATGGGAAAGTTTCGGGGTGACAGTCAGTTGGGAACCTACCTCACACGTATTGCGATCAACCTTTGCCTAACCCACCTCAACCGCAAGAAGCGATGGAAATGGCTCAGCCTGAACCAGGCTGGCGAAGGAAGTCCTGAGTTGGAGATTCCGGACTATGACCTGGACCCGGGACAAAAAGAAACCCAACAAGCGGTACAACTCGCATTGCAAAAGCTGGAACCCGATTTTCGCAGTGTGATCGTCCTCCGCATGATTGAAGGGTACTCGACCAAAGAAACTGCCGAGATGCTGAATCTCCCTCAGGGAACTGTCCTGTCCAGGCTGGCCCGTGGACAAAAAAAACTGAAAGGAATTATGGAGCAAATGGGACTGGCTCTCCACCCCAGTAACTCCAAAATCTGAATGATATGAGCAAGAACTGGAATATATCTCTACAAAAGGCATTGGAAGGAAGCCTCTCGACACAGGAAGAAGCTCAATTCCAGGCCGAAATGGAGCAGAATCCCCAGCTCAGAAAAGAGTGGGAAGAGCTTCAGGCCATGCAACGATTACTGGGCAGCCAGGAAATGCGCCTGCCCCCATTCCTTGCTACACGTGTACAACACCGTCTCAATAAAGGCAGTAATGGCCAGCCTGCACTGGGACGAGCTTTTCGGAATCTCGCATTGCCCGTTCTGGCCGCTGTCATCGCCCTGCTTGCCATCACTTTTTCTCAAGAGCAGGCCCTCACCCTGGAAGTCATCAGTGGTACAGCAGATCTACAGGTTACTGAGGCCATTGCCTTCGAATGGTCTGAATTTTAGCGAAAAAACATCATGAATACCGCCACCAAATCATATCTCCTCATCATTTCGACCCTGTTCATAGGCTTTGCCGCAGGGTATCTGACAAATGGCTATGTGCTGCGTCAGAAAGTAGACCGCGCCAGACACCTGGTACAGGGAGGGGATGAAATCGTCGAAAGACTCATCACAGATCTCGAACTTGACCAGCCAACGGCTGATCAGGTTAGGCCGATCCTGACTGCTCATTTTTCAGAAGTAAAATCCCTTCAGCAGGGGTTTCGCCAGGAGATGCGCGCTCACATGGGTGAACTGATGGAGTCTCTGGCTCCTATCCTCACCGAGGACCAGCTCAAGCAGTTCCGTCGCCATCTCAGACCGATCAGGGGGCGCCAACCAGGTCCGGGAAGGCATCGCGGCCCACCCCCACCCCATCCGTCAGATGCACCTTAGCGGCTGTAAAAAACCGGGGTTTACCAATTTATTCGACCTCCTCAACCCCGCTACCACTCAAAGGATGCGTGAGAGCTTGATTTATCAAGACTGGCGACCTGCAGGTCGTCCCGGTAGAATACTTTGACGATATTGCGCTGGGTATCAAATACATTGAGTAGCAACTCACTCTGCACCTCCCAACTCCGCTGATTTAACGGACCGGTGGCGGAGAATTCAATCCAGGTGGCGTCGTTTTGCTGATACAGTGAGACCAGTTGCCAGTCGGAAGGCATAGGAGTAAGCCTGATTTTTTCCAGCAGGTACTCACGGACCTTCGGCTCCAGTTCAGGATTTTGCCAGTGACCTATCACAGGGATACTTTCCCCAAAATACAGCCGCAAAGCATCTTCCAGATCATCTGAAAACACTCTCACTCCCATGGTCATGGCTCCTGTTTGTGGCTCATACCTGACCTCCGTCAGGCTCAGATAAATCGCATGCTGGGGTGTTGACCCAGTGCCCACAAACAAAATAATCCCCAAAAGCCCCCATACCTTGGCCATAAAAATCCTCTTAGTTGGTTATAGCATCAGACCGACATGGATGCCTACTCTGCGAAATCGCATTTCATCCATGTTGAGGTTTCCTCCCCAGTCAACGAATGCAAAGGTAGCATTTTGTGCACGATAGCTTATGCCCACCAGGCAGGCGACACGGTTATGGGCAAATATCTTCACTCCCAACCCGGCCTCATACATGAGGCCTCCTGTCGAGTTTGCTTCTCGCTCATTTCCGAACTGATCTACCCAGTCGGGATCCGCAAATAGAGGGATGTTGTATCCAGCCTGACCGAAATAATGCAAGGTCACCTGTGATGGAAACAGGTCCCCCCGGACATCCAGAAACAGAGGCATCAGAAATCCCTGCTCGTAAAAACTGATCCCGGTTCCCACGCCAGCACTCAACCAGTGATTCATCCGGTAACCGTATCCCATTTGAAGTTCGGGGGTGGCAACAGGCGTCATGACATTGTTGTCAAAGGTGCTGCCACTCAGGATTCCCAGCTTGAGAAAGCCTGTAAATCCTGGCTCCGGATAATCAAAAGGGGGCCTAACCCTTACGGGTCTGCCATCGGGATAAGGTTCCTGGGCAATTCGTCGTACCTCGCTTTCATCAAACCGAAAGATGCTCCCATCTGCGGTTGTGATCCATATACTGGAGTCCGTCTGCATGAGAGAGCCCCGGAGCGCCCATCCATTGTTGAGGTAAACGACATCCTGTAGTTGCTGGGCAGAGACGGTACCCAGAGCGAGGATCAATCCAAAGAATGGGGTGAGGGAGAAAGTGCGAGGGTTCATGCTAGACTTTTTCACTTAAACGTCTGACAAAGTCAATTTGCTGCATTCTCATTCCTGATCTGGTGGATAAAAAAAGAGGGACCCGCCCTCCCCAGTGCGGATCCCATTAAAACGATATTATTTGTAAGGAGGGAAAAGGTGGGCCCGCCCTCCCCAGAACGGACCCGAATAAAACAGTGTATTTGTAAGCAGGGAAAAGTGGGCCCGCCCTCCCCAGAACGGACCCGTGAAATGAGACAAATACGATACTATTTGTTTGGGAGAAAGTAGGCCCGCCCTCCCCAGAACGGGCCACTTTGGTCAAAGCAAATACGAAAATCTTTAAAGGTGGGCCCGCCCTCCCCAGTGCGAGCCCGATTAAAAGGCAAATTCAAATGGATTTAGCCTAAAAGAACTATATTAATCTATCGAGGGTTAAAAAAGGGGGAGGGATTCTTCCGTCGGAATCACCCTCCCCGGCGATTCCCCCATTAAAAACCTTGTTTCAATCCAGTGACACGATCAGGCGTCGACTTTCACTCCAGAATTTCTCCTGGTCCAAAACTTCCAGCTCAACTTCACCATTCTCCTGAATCCATCGGTAGGATTCTTTGGGATGGACGGTCAGCAGTTTTCCTTTTCGGGCCTGCCACCTCATCGAGTGGAAGTACCTTAAATCCCGTAGGGCAAAACGGTTGGGACTGATGTTCCCAGCCAGCTTTCCACGGCGCAGCAACACTCCGTCTTCAATCAGTTCTTCCGTGTCCCCCGCCAGTACGAACACCTTGTTCGCCTCTTCCATAGCCTCTCTCAGGGTAGCAGAAGATTCAACTGGCTCCACTATGGGACCGTGAGAATCTCGACTGGCTATGAGTTGCTGGTCTTCTCCTCTACTCAAAGACGAAGCAGGAACATCATCTTCATTAGAAGCCACTGGCTTTTCGTCGGCTGTGTTCCTTTGTCGGCGCGCTGCTGGGCTCTGATCCAGCTCGACAGCAGCGTACTCCTGATCCTGCCCATCAGTTTTCAAACTTTCACGCTGGGCTTCCAATAGTAGTTGACGTGCTGTAGAGCCAACTTCCATTTCGAATGCGTGGTAATTATCAGAAAACTCTTTCATCAAAGAATCTCTAAGCTCGGCGTAGTCATCCTCCAATCGGGAATTTTCCCGGCTTGGTTGATTGGAGCAGGCGCTAAGACTCAGCCCAACCACGATTACTAACCATATGTGCTTTTGAGATATTTGCACTGCTGTTGTTGTTTTACAGTCTCTCATTGGCAAAGCACAGGCCAAGCCACAAAAAAAAGTTAACCGACTGATAATCAGCCGGTCTACATTGGCACCAACATGTGCCATTATCCCAAAATGAGAAACGGGCTCCCGATCCGGGAAATTCTACTCGATACTGAAGCCCAGGTGGTCTTCCAGAAACTCTCGGACACAGCCCATGCCGCCGGGCCGGGACAGTACGACATCTACATGGGACTTGACCTGAGGAACTGCATCAGCCGGGCAGGCAGATACTCCCACCTTTTTTAGGAGCATCAAATCGTTGAGGTCATCCCCCACATAGGCGACCTGATCATAGCGGATGTTGAGTTCTTCCAGCCATTCGTTGACAACCTGTACCTTGGGCCGGGTGCCTCCATATACCCGCTGGATGCCCAGGGTTTTTGCTCGGTTATTCATCAACTTCTCCAAATACCCCGAGCTTACCAGGCCAAACTCCATCCCCTGTCGGCTGATCAGGCGATAGATCATCATGCCATCCTTTACATTAAAGGACTTCATCTGGTCACCAGATTCTGAATAGTACATCCTTCCGTCGGTGAGCGTGCCATCGACATCCAGCAAAACCAGTTTGATACGACGGCTGGCGATGCGTTGGCTCTGGAGATCCAGATCCCGGGTCAGCAAATGGTCGATGGGAAGGTTCAGCGCAGTGGCCATTCCAACCAGGGTATCAAGGTCAGGTTCAGCCTTGGCGCGCTCATAGCGCTTGAGGGTATCTTCCCAGATGCCGAGGAGCAGGGCAAAGTCAGCCTCTGAGAGCTGCTTTTTCTGGCGAATAAAACGGAGATTTTTGGCGAAGTGAGACAAAGTGCGAATCAGTGATCAGTGAACATTGAACAACAATCATTGATCGGGGAACATCTTGATTGAACAATAAGGAACAGAACGTAGGGGTCCAGGTTCCCAACTGTCCAATGATCCACGACCAATGAACCATGTAAAAGTACGCGGCACAGAGCAATTAGCCATTAGCAAATCCAAGGAAAGCCCCCAATAACACTGTTACAATTTATTTCGCATTCAATTAACCATTTTTAACCTTTCAATAAGGTTCATTAACGCAGTTTGAGAATTGATTGAACTAGTTTGGACTCAAAATGAAATTTACCATGCAACGACTCATCCTATTATTCACTGCCCTCCTACCTTTTTTCCTTTCGGCACAGACTGAAGGAGAAATTACTTTTGCCGAAACCATTTCCTTTGGCGAAAAACTAAAAGTCAATAATCCAGAACTGGCCGACCTTTTCCCAGACTCCCAGACCAGCTACAAGCAGATGTTTTTCAGCGAATCTGCCTGTCTGATGCAGGAGCATCCGGACAAAGGGGAAGACCAGGAATTCAGTGGTTCCAGCAATGGAGCCGAAATCCACATCAAAATCGAGCGCAGCCAGGACGTCCTTTACACCGATCTTGCCGAGGGAGCCTCTACTGAAAAGAAAGACTTCATGGGGCGTACCTTCCTGATCGATCAGGATGAACCCACTCCTTACGAATGGAAAATTCTTGGAGAACAGGCCCTAATCGCAGGACAGCTCTGCATCAAGGCCATCCATGCTGAAGGCGACAGTTCGGAGCAGGCTATCGCCTGGTTTGCCCCGCAGATTCCCGTTTCTGCAGGCCCCAGAGGCTACAATGGCCTTCCCGGGATGATTCTCAAACTGGAACTGGAAATGGGCAGCCGCACCTACGTAGCTGAGGAAGTTACTTTTCGCGAGGTAAGTGAAGAAGAAATGACCAGGCCCACCGAAGGCCGTAAGGTTACCCGCGAGGAATTTGAGCAGATTGTGGAGGAGAAAACCCGCGAAATGGAAATGGAATATGGTGGTCAGGGCGGCGGAGTACGGATTATTCAGAGAAGGAACTAAGTAAAGCCGTAGCCAGGAAAAAGCCTGTTGAGCTGCGAGTACGAAAAAGAAGTCAGACCGCGTGGCTGTGAGACTTGTGCAGTCGAAGATCCCGAAAATCGGGGAGCGCAGTCGCAAGAAGTCAGAAAAATTGGGAAGAAGAGGGTTCTCGAAACCCTGCACTGGCGAGGCCAGTACCACTCTGACTTCTGACTTCATCCTCCTAGACAAAAGCGAAACCAACGGTTTCCTTCCGATGAACCGGAATCCAGGATTTGCGGTCTTCGCGGTTAAAATAGGTGGCTCGCAAATGAAAATGTCCGGGAGTATGTTCTGACTTCTACTCCGTTCTTCCCTGATCTTCAAACCACGACACCTGAAAAATGAAACACCTCCTACACCTCCTTATCATTGGAATGACACTCATGACGACCGTCCATGCCCAAATCGACATCGTCGGTACGGTACAGGACAGCGTGCAGGCTCCACTACCTGGCGTGAGTGTCATGTTGTTAAAAGCCAGTGATTCAACCCTGGCCAGTTTTGCGCTGGCAGACAGCAAAGGACGCTACCGCCTCAGCCGCATAGTCTCTGGAGAGTATGTCCTTCAACTCAACATGCTGGGCTATGCCCAACATAGAGAATCACTCAGCGTTGAGGGGGAAGCTGATATGGAAATGCCTCCGATTTCACTGGCGCCGGAAGACTTTACGCTGGAGGCTGTCTCCATTGAAAGCCGGCAGTCTCCCATTCGCATGAAAGGCGATACGCTGGAGTACGATGCCAATGCGTTCAATCCGGAAGCGGGAGAATCGGTTGAAGACCTCCTCAAGCGCCTGCCCGGTATGGAAGTGGACCGTGACGGCAATGTTGAGGCCATGGGGGAAACCGTACAGCGGGTGCTGGTTGATGGAAAGGAGTTTTTTGGGGATGATCCGCAGGTGGCGACAAAAAATCTTCCAGCGGATGCCATAGAAAACGTGCAGGTGTTTGACCAGGAAACCGATGCGGAGCAGTTCACAGGCGTCGATGATGGCCAAATCGAGCAGACCATCAACCTGGAACTGAAGGAAGACCGTAAACGAGGGATTTTTGGCACGCTGGAGGCCGCAGGTGGGACAGAAGAGCGATTTGCCCTGAAAGGAAACCTGAATCATTTCTCACCTGGAACTCAGATTTCAGGCTTGGGCCAATTCAACAACCTCAACCAGCAGGGGTTTGGCATTGAAGAATACATACAGTTCATGGGAGGCATCCAAAGCCTGATTACCTCTGGTGGCAACCTGACCCTGAACAGCGATGGGGGAGAAAGTGGAGTTCCCCTCTCGCTGGGACAGGAGCAGGGCTTCATCACCAGCGCAGGTGCAGGCCTTAACTACAACCAGGAATTGGGCGAGCACCTGCGCCTGAGTACCAGCTACTTTTTCAGCGGTCTCAACCGCGACCTCGATCAGGAGCGCTACCGGGAGCAGTTTCTGGACCAAGGTTCTTTCATCACCGAAGAAACCCGCACCTTCAACAGTCGAGCCTATAACCACCGACTGAACACCCGTCTGCGCCATTTTGGAGATACCATCAACCGCTTTAACCTGAGTTTTAACATGGGCTGGAATCAGGGAAACAGCTTTGACCAATCCCGAAACCAGTCACTCGACAGTGAAGGCAATCTCGAGAATGCCATCGACCGTGAAGTGAGCAAAGAAGGACAGAAAGCAGACGCAAGGCTTAGCATGAGCTATCAACGCAACCTGGGCCGAAGGGGTCGCACCATAAGCGTAAACCTGTCTGCAAATGGAGCTCTGGAAGATCGTACGGGGCTACTCCAATCCTATAACCAGCTTTATCCTTCCGGGGTTCTGGTGGCAGATAGTCTGCGGCAGGATCAGGGGGAAGAGTCCGAAGAACTGGGATACCAGGCGGGCCTTGCCTACACTGAACCTTTGGGCGAAAAACATTACCTCAGCGGAAGCTACCGCTACCAAAATTATACCGACCAGCAAAACCGGGAAGTTTTTGACCTGTGGCCAGAACGAAACCTGAATGCCCAGTTGACCAATTCCTTCCGGCGAGATTTTGCCTACCAGCGAGCAGGCCTGCAGTGGACTTTTGATGGGGAAGACACCGATTTCGGACTGGAAGTCAACGGTCAGCAGGCTACACTTCAGGGAGAAGTACTGGGACAGGACTCCGCCATCAGTCAGACTTACTATCACCTCCTGCCTGCTGCCAGAATCAGCCAGGAGATCACCCGTGACCTGCGCATTGGGCTACGCTACTCCACCGACATCCAGGCCCCCACCATCCAGCAGTTGCAGCCAGTCGTAGACAACCGCGATCCCTTTAACCTCTTTGTCGGCAATCCCGATCTGATTCCGGCCTACCAACATAACCTGAACTTCAACCTGAACTTTTACGACCAGTTCAATTTCGTGGGGCTGTTCATGGGAATGAGTGCTGGCTACATCCAAAATCCGGTGGTGGAATCCAGGAGCATCGACTCGCTTTTTCGCAGCATCAGAACCCCCATCAATGTGAAGGAAGCCTGGCGGGCCAATAGCTATGCCAGTTTCAGTGCCCCCATTCGCCCATTGGGGATCAAGTTTAACCTTGATACCCGATGGAACTTCCAGCAAAACATAGCTTTCATCAACAACTCCGCCAACGACGTGACCCGACACCGGCTGACCGGAGATCTGCGCCTGGAAAACCGCAACAAGGAACAGTTCGATGTGGCCATAGGAGCGGAACTGACCCAAAACTGGGCATTTTACTCAGAAGCCAGCGACCTCAACCGCATCTTCCTGAACCAGCGATATTACGTCGATGCATTGGTAGAAATCGGCGAGCACTGGCAGCTACGCAGCAGCCTGGACTGGGCCGTATATGGGCAGGAGGTATTTCAGGATGATTTACAGGTGCCACTGTGGCGGGCCAGCGTACAGCGGGGATTTCTTTCGGACAAGTTGCGGGTTTCTGTGGAAGCATTTGACATCCTGAACCGCAACCAGGGCCTGGACCGAACCGCTGAGCTCAACTATCTGGAAGAAGTACGAACCCAGACCCTGAGCCGCTACTTTTTGCTCAAGGTCAGCTATTCCATCACTTCGCTGGGCGCACAGAGATAGTGCTTGATGACGGGTGCTGCGAGGGCGTGGATGCTGGGCATATCAGTGGCTTCTGACAGGTCCATGAGGTATCCAGCCTTGAACCAGACCAGAATCGGCTCCTCGCTGTTTTCGGTATAAGCCTGGTTTTTGAGTTGACCGCTAAAGACGTAATACTCAGCCTCTTCCGGTGTGATTTCCAGCCGCTTGACGAGCTTCTTGCGGAGCTGCTGTATGTAATCGGGCTGGAAGGGGTCTTTTTGCAGGCGGATTTTTAGCAGGCGACGATTCATCAGTCTATGCGCCAGGTCCGCGAGTATGGGATCATCCGATCGCTGCCACTGTTTGATCGCAAAGTCCACGTCATTATCATCCAGCTGCATATATCTCAGCAGCACCTCTTCGGACAGGTTTCCGGGATCTATCTCGTTCTCGAAGAAAAAACCCAGATTTTCAGGCAGATAGATCTGCTCCCCCGCGTCGAATAACTCTCTGGCGCGTCGCAAAGTATTCACCAGCATATGTTCTGCAGCCACGGCAGTCTTGTGCAGGTAAACCTGCCAGTACATCAGCCTACGTGCCACGATGAATTTTTCCAGCGAATAGATGCCTTTGTCCTCGCAGACCAGTTGATCTCCGTGGACGTTGAGCGTTTTGATGATGCGATCGATTCCCACCACACCTTCTGCCACTCCAGTAAAAAAACTATCCCGGATCAGGTAATCCATCCGGTCCATGTCGAGTTGGCCGGATACCAGTTGGTGCAGAAAGCTCCGTTCATATTTGCCCGTAAAAATATCGATGGCCAGGTCCAGTTTTCCCTCGAATTGCTCGTTGAGGTACCGCATCAGGGCCAGGCTCATGTGCTCGTGGTGCAGGCCGGGAATGATGACGCTTTCCAGTGCGTGGGAAAATGGCCCATGTCCCACATCATGCATCAGAATGGCAATGAGAGCGGCTTTGTATTCCTTTTTGGAGATTTCGACTTTCTTGCGTCGCAGGACATCCAGGGCCTGCCGCATCAGGTGCATGGCCCCCAGGGCATGGTTAAATCGCGTATGAACCGCCCCCGGATAGACCATGTACCCCTGCCCCATTTGCTTAATGCGCCTCAAGCGTTGCAGGACCGGCGTGTCTATCACATCCAGAATCAGTCCTCTGGGAATCTCGATAAACCCATGAACCGGATCATTGACGATCTTGGGCAGCTTCTTGCGGTTTTCGTTGGGGTCGTGGGACTTGGGCATGGGGCGCAGGCTAATTTTTGATTCGGAATTTGTGATTCGTGATTAAAGAAAGAAGGGGTAGAAATTCGAAAACTGGGATCACGCGAAACCTGGGCGATTACGAATGACGAATTTTCCATTACGAATTCCCCGCCTACTCATCCTCCACTTCCTCATTGAAGTAAACCTTGTAATAGAACATGCCCCGCTGCTCATCGTAGGCCCTTTCCATCCACTCGGAGGCCTGCTCGGCGAATTTGGGGTCGAGTTTCAACTCGATGTGGGTGTCGAGCTTGATCTGGGTGCGAAAGTGCTTGCGGAGGTTGCGAACGGCAAATTTCGAGATCGCAAAGCCCTCATCAGCCGGAGGCAAACCAGACTCTTCTTCATAGACATTGCGAAAGTCGTCGAACTGATCGCGGTATTCCTGGCTCGGCAGGACGTCGTCCTTGAACTCTTCCAGGTCAAATTCCTTGTGCTTGGTGAAGTAATGCAGGGAACGATTGAGAAAAACCACCTGCTCCTTTTTGTCCTGCTCACGGCCGAAGACATCTTCACAAAAATTCTTGGTCAGGTTGAGGAAGCTTTCTGTCTGGAAGGTATTGTCCTGGATGCGTTTGACCTGCAGGAAGTCCTCGCGCCAGTAGGTGGTGTCTTCGCTGGATTTGTCCACCATCAACACGCTATAGCCATCTTCAGCATACAGGTTGAAAACCAGGCAGCCTTTGTCCAGCTTCTTGATGTTGATGCCCTCTTCGGCCCTCATGTTGACCTGGTCTTCCTGCCCCTCTACCTTGAGGAAGACGTCCTTGTTTTCGGATTTGAAGATGCCGACGGCATCCACTTCATGTCCATCCACGACACACTCCCGAAAGTGCGCCACATACAGCTCCCCACTCTTGATATGAGGGTGAGCAGAGTGGGTGTACAGGTGAGTCAGGATATGAGTAGAAGCCTGTAGAAATTCCTCCCGACTCTGGGAAAAAATCTGTCGGGAATAGGTATAGACCTCATTCATGCTGAGGTCGCTGGGATGATCAAATTTGAAAAACTCCTCGGCCTTGAAGGGTCGTAGAAAGTAGTCTTCCAGTATCTGGGTCATGTACTCCTCCTCAAGCGGAAAAAGCTCTTTAGAGGCAATCACTCCCTCCTGGCGGACTTTGTTGCCCACTTTGTGAACGGCGAGAGTAGTCAGGCGAGCAGAACTCAGGTCTATCATATAGGTCAGTATGGTGTGGTCAAGTTTTGGTACCTACTCAAAATTACGCAGAAACTCACGGGGAACAATAGCAGCAAACGGGATATCCCGATTTGAAAATTTTTGTGGGTGTAACCAAGCTCAACTCCATCCACGTCGAGGGTGGCAAGGCAGCTGCTTTCAGCGCGATAAAAAATGCGAAAATGGCAAATTTTATTTTCCAACTATTCCCACCTCCGCTTCAATTTTTTTACTTTTCTATTATACCCAAAGATCAACATGTATTTATACGACTTGCTTTGTAAATGGCCGTTTCTGAAGGGATATGCTGGAAAATTTCTATTTGTGGCCTTCATTGGCACCCATATTCCCATGATTGGCCTCATATTTTATCTGATTATCGCAGGAAACATCCAGGACCAATGGGCCATCGTACTGGTGGTCTTTTTTTTCACAGGATTCACCACTGCCGCGACTTTACTCGCCATCCACAGGCTGTTGGGACCGGTAAGAATGGCCGCACAGGGACTGAATTCCTACCGGGCTTCTGGCGTCAAACCTCAACTTCCCCGACAGTACGAAGATGAAGCAGGGCTCCTGCTAAAAGATATTGACAGGACCATTTCGGAACTTGATCAGATCATCACCTCACACCACGGGACCCTTACGCGGATGGCCCAGTTTCTCAACATCCCTTCCAGATCCATACTGCTGATGACGGAGGAACTGCTCCCGCAAAATTACCCACAGCCTCATAGCAGCTACCTGAAAAACATCCAGCAGATAAGCCTGCGACAGATGAATTTTGCGGAGGAAATGCTGGAAAACCTCCAAAAGGGGAAGATGGCCATCTCAACTCCAGTCAGACAGGTTTCCAGACTGGATAATCTGCTCGAACCCGTACTCCAGTTTTTTGCCAATGACCATAAGTTCCACAACATACAGGTAGAGAAAGCCTATCCCAGGGATGAGTTGATCTTTGTAGACCTGATCCTGATACAACAGGTCATGGAGACGATTCTGGGCCAAATACAGATCAGATCCATTTTACCGGAGAAAGTGATCATCAACGGAGGCAAAACTGACGATCACTTCTGGCTGATCCTCGATATCTTATTGCCCAAAGCCGATCAGGATCGGCTGTCATCTACTACTTTTACTCCTATTACCCCTCCGATAAAACTGATTCAGGAAGTTGTAGAAAAGGCAGACGGCTTTATTGACGCTGACCTGACCCCTGAGGGGTACCAATACCGATTGCAAATGCCCCACGTGAAAATCGTCGGGAAGCTTACTACAGCGGGAGAAGACTGATCCCCTATTGATCAGTTGGTAAATCGGTCTGTCCAGAAGTCGTTCTTGGTGACCCGAAGGGCGCTCAGAGTAGAACTCTTGGCAGAGATCACGAGCGAGTAGCTCTTCCTCGGCCCAAAAGGAATCCACCGGAAGCTCATCTGGAAACAGTGCAGATCACGGAAGATGCTGAAAGTAGTATTGGTGAACTCCTGCTGGACCATGTCAAAGCCAGTGGTGTATTGCACCTTCCACTGGGAACCAAAACGGACATCTCCCTGCAGGTTGATGGTAGAGGTAATCGTAGGATCATCCAAACCCGGTTTGCTATAACTCAGGTTATACCGCAGGCTCATGGTCCACGGAATGGTAAAGTCAACATACTGATAGTAAGCATTTTGCACCTCCTGAAACTGCTCTTCATCAAATGATTCCCCGACATTGCCTCGGCCCCGATCCTGGTCTGGACGGAAATTGGTCGAAAGGCTGATTTGTGCGCGGGTCAGGCGTCCAATCTGCCCGGTTTCCTCGATCATAAAGACATTTTGCCTACGAGCTGACCCTGGATCATATGGGAAGGGAACTTCATCGTACCCATAGTAATAGGGATCCATGGTCGCACTCGCATTCAGATTCACCTGCCGATTGAACAGACTGGTACGGGCGTTCATGGTGAAGGGAGCCAATTGAAAGCTATCAGCCGCGAAGTTGTAAGAACTTCGGAGACTCAGGTTATCAATGAGGTTGATCCGCTCGAATCGATCTTTCTCGTCAAAGTCAGGATCTTCGGCCCCCCGTTTCAGGTATTTCATCTCCACTACGGACCCGATCCCGAAGGAAATAGCCTGAGACTCCCCACGTCCGGGGCCACCGTACAGACCTTCTTCGAAGATGCTATAGGTTTGCACATTGCCCAGTGTATCTCGCTGGACCTGTCGGTAAAATCCCCACCTGTCATCCGAGAAATCAGGCCTGAGGTTGTAGCTTATCGATGGACTGAATCGCTGCCGGAAAGCGACCTGCCGCTTGCTCCGGGTCAGGTAGTATAGCCCATAGAAGTTTGTAGAAGCGGAAACAGCCGTATTGAACTCGTAGCCCCTGGTAAATCCGGGTATTTGCTCTTCAATGATCTCCTGGGCTTCGGGGTCCCATTCCTTACGGGTGGACTCCAGGTACCAGACCTCCTTGTAATTGAAACTGGGAGAAATGGTCAGGTTTTTCTTAAACAGGCGAATGCTGGTCGCTGTAGATGCCGTGTGTTGTAACCCGCTGTTAAAGAAGCTGAGGCCCGTCTGGGTTGAATAGGTGGTATCGCCCTCCGTGTAGGAGATGGGATAGGAGAATGGGTCATTGAGGTTCTGGAAAATCGGAGCAAACAGGGAATCGGGAACATTCACCAGGGAATTGCTCGCCCTCATGTTGTAATTGATGCCGAGTTGCTTTAGCCACTGAAGATTTTTATTGGTAATACGACTAAAGGGCGTCTGGCGCGCCATATTGAGGGTCAGATCAGGAAGATAAAGCGAAACCGTCTCCTTGTTCAGGTCCTGCTGATGTCGGGCGCTGACATTGAAACTGAAGGGCAGGTTGTTGAAGCTTTTTTGGAAAGCAACTGAACTGTTCAGGTTGTTACTGAAGTAATTGGGGTCATTGACATTCACCTGACGAAACTGCCGGGAGCTGGAGATGTTAACGGAGCCATTGAGACTCGCCGTGGGATTAATCGGCTGCCGGTGACTCCACCGAATTGACCAGGCCGCCGTCCGGGAAAAATCCGGATCAGTAGGTTCATTAAATCGCTGGATACCATACTGAAGGTTCAGGCTGCCGCTATACTTGTACCGGACATTGTAATTGGTTGTTGCTCCCAAACGCCAGCCACCACGGGTATAGATATCCCCATCCAGCGCAAGGTCAAAATACTCATTGATAGGCCAGTAGTATCCCAGGCCCCGCAGGAAGAATCCGCGGTCATCGGCATTGCCATATTGCGGTTGCAAAATGCCTCGCTTTTTCCCCTCCAGCGAAAGATTTCCCGGAACAAACCCAAATGGCAGGTAAATCGGGATCGGCAAGCCTGCAATTACCGGACGAAGGGGGCCGGTGATAATCTGCCGATTGGGGAGTACCTTCAGTTTTTTCGCTTCGATGTAAAAATGCGGGTGGTCCAGGTCACAGGTCGTGAACTTGCCGTCAGCCCCATGAAAGGACCCATCGTCCTGGTACTTGGCCACTTCAGCCAGTACATAGATATCCTGCTGCACCAGTCGGCCACCGGTTACACGGGCTTTTCCCGAGCCAAAGTTGTAGGACATCGTTTTGGCGCGATAGGTCTCCTCTCCCTGGGTGAACTGTGGCAGTTCCTCCTGAATAGTGGTATTGGAGTCCCTGGGACTGGCAAAAAGCTGCCGCTTTTCTATGTCAACTTCTATTCGATCAGAGGTCAGGTTGATGTCTTCATACTGGAGAGTTCCTGTTGAGTAGAGATAAAGCTTTCCAGAACGCACATCAAATACGATGCTGTCTTCAGCGTTATAGGTCACGGAGGCCCTCAGGTCGCTGGTTCGTTTCAGGGAGTCTATGATCCGTTGCTGGCGCTGTGCAGCTGGGTTTGGTGGCAGGGAATCCTGCCCACCCCCAAATTCGAAATCGGTGGGCATCCCTGAAATAGAATCCGAAGGGGGGAGCGAATCCGTAAGGATTGTAGGTCCGACGGAGTCCACAACGCCTGAATCCAGAGCCATTGTATCCTGAACACTGACTTGAGAGGCACTATCAGGAACTACCTGCCCAAAAGCATGAGCACCGATCGCGAGTAAGAAACAGAACCAAATTGTTCTGTAGCTTCGGCGGTGATTGGTCAGTATTGCGATAGATCCTATGATGGCCAGTACACTTGTGGATTCTGTAAAAACTGGGCAAATATACATTTCCCCTCTCCTGCTACCAAAGTGTCATTGGCCTCAAGTTTGGTTGTGTTACCTAGTGAAAAACCTGTATATGCGCACCACTTTACACTCCCTCCTCATTTCACTCACCTTTTTTGTTGTGAGCGCCAATCAGCCTGTTGCTCACACCGCTGGTCCTGAACCCGCCCCCTACCAGGATGGCCCCATCAAGGTACTGGTCATAGACCCCGGACATGGCGGCAGAGATCCGGGGGCCGTAGGTGCCCGTCGGTATGAAAAAGACATTACCCTTAAAGTGGCCCTGGAACTAAAAGAAATCCTGGCAGCCGAAATGCCTGAAATTAAGGTCATTATGACGCGGGAGCGTGACCACTTTGTCAGCCTCTATCGGAGGGGCAAAATTGCTCAGGAGCATCATGCTGACTTTTTTCTTAGCATCCACTGCAACTCCTCGGTGAACCACGAAAGCATGGGATCAGAGTCTTATGTCCTGGGCTTCAACCCCGGAGAAGAGAGCTATCGGACACACATGAGTGAAAACCGCGCCATCCTTTACGAGGAAAATTACCAGGAAGTATATGGAGACTTTGACCCGAAAACACCCGAGTCGTACATCTACTTCAACCTGGTAAGAGATGTTTTCCGCAACGAATCCATGCGAATGGCCGCCAAAGTTCAGCGATATTATCGGCAGGAAACGGGCAGTTTTGACCGTGGACTCAAGCAGGCTCCTTTCATGGTCCTCTGGCTATCAGGTATTCCCGGAATATTGACTGAAATCGGGTTTATCTCCAATCGCAATGAAGAACGCCTGCTTTCTACCCGCGAGGGGCAGCGAGCCATCGCCAGATGCCTCTTCAAAGCCATCAAGGAGTACAATGAAGAGTTTCAGTAATGAAGAAGTCGGAATTGGCTGCGAAGGTACTCGGCATCTTTTCCAGGCAACCGCTTCAACCTTTCCGAAGTTTCTCCCCTCCTTCCCAGAAAGATCATGCCACCACGCTCCACCTGCCTCACCACGCGATTCAAAGCTCCCTTTCCGGGATACAGGATCTCTACCGGCATCTTGACCCTTTTGGTGGTCACCATGTCCATCCTCTACCAGGATTATACTCCCCTCCTTGTGGTGCCGATCGGCCTGGGAATCATCACTTTTTCTCATGGAGCCCTCATAGATCCCGAGAGAAATCGCTATAAACACTACCTGTCTTTTTTCGGGGTCAAACTGGGCCGCTGGCATTCCTGTGAAAGATACCCCGATCTGGTAATTCTGAGGCAGGTCAAAAATTTTGAGAGCAGGATTCCTCTTAATGTCCTCGCCAGCCTGAGTCTTTCCCATACCGATTACGAGATTTACCTGGCCTCCCCCCGCCATCTGGACCTCGTCCTCCTGGATATCTGCCATGATCCGGCGGAAGCGGATAAGAAAGCCCATCTGCTCGCCCAGGATTTGGGCAAAAACTTCATGCAGTACAATCCCGGACGAAGGAAAAAGCCTCAGGCGTTAAGCAATGGACGGTGATCATTAGCTCCGCAATCGGTTTTTTAATATTTAGGGTGTTGTTCAAGTGCTATTTCGCCTCCCCGTTTCACGGGATCGTGGATCAGCGGGACCTACCTTTTTTCTAGCTCCGCAAATTGATCTTTAATATGCTACCGCTGAAAGTGCTATGTCGCCTCCCCGCTTCGCGGGATCGTGGATCAGCGGGACTTACTTCTTTTTCAAAAGAAGTAAGCAAGAAAAGTTCGGCATTTC
>CAYFIR010000136.1:0-17673 GCA_964343195.1 uncultured Bacteroidia bacterium
TAGTTCGTAGTTCGTAGTTCGTAGTTCGTAGTTCGTAGTTCGTAGTTGGGTACTACCCTGATTCCCATTGGGTTACAAAGATTTCACCATATACCTTATACCCTTATACCCTTATACCGCATTCCCCTATTCCTTCACTTTCTCCACGCCGCTTGATGCATACCCTAAAAAAGATCGCCATTGTAGGGCCAGAATCTACAGGAAAATCCAACCTCACAGAGTCCCTGGCGGATCATTTTGGGACCGCCTGGGTTCCGGAATTTGCGCGTTATTACCTGGATCTGCTTCCACGGCCATACTTACCCGAAGATCTGCCTACCATGGCACGGGGACAACTTGCGTGGGAAGCCGGACTCCATCGGCAGGCAAGCCATCATCTGTTTTGCGACACCAATTTGCTGGTTTATCAGGTGTGGAGTGAGTTTAAGTATGGCTATCTACTCCCCAGCCTGAAACCCATGATCCACCTGGATGCCTATGACTTCCACTTGTTGACAGACATCGACCTGCCCTGGCAGGACGATCCGCAGCGGGAGCATCCACACGCCCGCAAGGAGTTGTTTGATCATTATTTGAATGCATTAAGAGAGGCAGATGTTCCCTTCGCAGTGGTGAGTGGGAGCGGCGAGCACCGCCTTGAGCATGCACTATGGCAGTTGGAGCAAGCCGGGATTGCTTGCAGCAAAGTATAGCCGCTTCGATTTACATACCTTCCCAAAAAACCCTCCCTCTACACCTTCGCGATAACCAACTCCGAAGCAGGGTAGTTGGCAGTGCTGAGCTCTCCCTCCAAAATGCCTTTGATGGAATCCCCTATAGCCTGATTCAACCTATGGCGGGCAAATGGACGGTAAAAGACCAGGCTGACCTCCCGAACTGGTATGGGTGAGCTAAAATGGCGGATCTTCTTCCGGCGCTCTTCGCTCAGGGTTTCACAATATAGTTCTGGCAACAGGGTGAGTCCTCCATAGCTATCTACCATATTCAGCAGGGTATCAAAGGAATTGGCCTGAAATCTGAACTGCCCGAGGGCTGACTCTCGTGGCATCAGGGAGCAGAGGTTTATGAACTGGTCACGCAGACAGTGCCCTTCCTCAAAGAGCCACACCTGTTCATGCTGTATGTCTTCCGGGGTCAGGTAAGTTTGTCCGTTTTCCTTGCCTCCATATACCCAAAGCGCTTCATAATACAGGATCATTTCCTCCAGGCTCGCGTCGGGCCAGGGGGTCGCAATGATGCCCATGTCGAGCTTTCCGGTTTTGAGGTTGGAGATGATGGTTTCAGTTGTTTGTTCGGTGATGTTTAAATGAAGCTCGGGATAGGCCTTCATCAGTGGGCTTAAAATTCTGGGAAGCAGGGCACTGGCTATAGTAGGAATAATGCCCAGGTTTACTTCTCCGGTAATGTGGGCCTTGACCGTTCGTGCCAGATCCTGGAGCTCGTTGACATGTAGCAATACCTTTTTGGCCTCGTGGACGATTTCCCTCCCACAGTCAGTGGTCAGCACTGGCTTGGCCTTCCGGTCAAAAATCACCAGCTCCAGCTCGGATTCCAGCTTCTTCACCATGCTACTCAACGTGGCCTGGGTGACGTTACAGTGTATAGCAGCTTTGCTAAAACTCCTTAACTGATCGACCGCGACTATGTATTCCAGTTGTTGAAGGTTCATGTATGCCCCATTAGTATAGACAGTATCAATAGTCAAGATAGAAAATAGCTGTTTGATCTATGTCAATAATCTCATCACCTTTGTCTCATCACCCTCCTGCGATCCCAGCCATTTACTTAAAATAAGAAGTCCCACAAAATGGAAACTAACACAGAACAGACTTACTCGATGCCTCGCATTGGCGATCAGGCACCTGACTTTGAAGCACTTACCACAACCGGCAAAATCAAATTTTCAGAATTTGCCCAGGACAAGTGGGTGGTTATGTTCTCTCACCCCGCCGACTTCACGCCGGTATGTACCACCGAGATGAGTGGCTTTGCCTCTCGCAAGGCTGAGTTCGACGCACTGAACACAGAGCTACTTGGCCTGAGCATCGACAGCATCCATGCTCACCTGGGCTGGGTTGCCAATGTAAAGGAGAAGACCGGTGTTTATTTTGACTTCCCCATCATTGCGGACCTGGACATGAAAGTGGCCAAGCTCTACGGCATGCTTCAGCCCAATGAAAGTGAAACAGCAGCTGTCCGCGCGGTTTTCTTCATCGACCCCAGCAAGAAAATCCGCCTCATCATGTACTATCCGCTGAATTTAGGCCGCAACATGGATGAGATCCTGCGGGCCCTGCAGGGACTGCAATTCTCTGACAAGCACAGCGTCGCGCTTCCCCTGGACTGGAAGCCCGGTGAGCAGGTGATTGTACCTCCACCCAAGACTCTGGACGAAATGGAACAGCGCCTGGCTGACACCACCATTGATCGGGTGGACTTTTACCTGGCCCGCAAGACCATTAAGTAAGGAATGGAATTGATGCAGCATGTCGAATACAGTAGAAGGGGCTAAGCTCGCAACATAGCCGCCCCCTGTTGCTGTCCATCATTTACCAGAATCCATACCCTGGAACCGTTCGTCTCTGCTTTGAGGCGGGCGGTTCTGTTTTTAGGGTAAGTCCCATAATCGGGTGGGTGCACCCTCTGATTCACAGGTAAGAGTTGACATTTTTATCTAAAAATCTGACAACAAATCCACCGTTAGGTGGCTTTTCTAACTAAAGCAATTTTCACCAGCCGGGTACAGAGACCCTCATATTCCAGCCCGGATCTTACATTATTTCCCCTCTTCATTTCTCCGCTCATACCCCTTTGGATGACGTGGGAGCGACGGTTTAAAAATTAATTGACGATTAAAGCAGGGAAAAGAGCCATTGGATACAATATTAGGGTAGGTATCAAGGCAAAATCTTTCGCATTTATTTCATTTTGTGTAATTTTGAATTGCGAAAAAATCTGGAAGTCAACAACAGATTAGACTGATGACTTTCATGGCTAATGATACAATTGATCTTTGTACTTTAGTGAATCCATCTCTCGAGCGTTAACCAAATTTACCATGAAGCGATCGCTTTACTCTGGTCTTCTGGGATTTCTACTATTAATTCTACTCCCCATCCTATCCAAGGCTACCCACGTGATGGGTACCGACATCACCTATGAGTGTACGGGTAGCTGTACCTACCGTGTATACCTCAAGGTGTACTATGATTGTACCGGTGGGGCCTGGAGTTCACAGGTTCCGGTGAGTGCCAACCAGGGCCCCAATGCCCCTACTCCTCCGGGTAGCCTGGACCTCGTACCTGAGGGAGGCTGTGCTTCCCCCGTCCCTAGCAACTCATTCACACAGAGCTATCAGGAGGTCACTCCCATATGTCCGGCTCTGCTTAATCCACCTCCGGGGGTACCCTACCCCACCGGATGTGAAAACACCACTAACCCCTCTATCAATGGCGTTGCGGAGGCTATTTATGTCTACGACTACGACCTCTGTAGCTTCGCCTGTGATTCTGTAACCCTGGAGTTCTCCAACTGTGCCCGTAACGACATCATTACCTCCATCGGGGGTGTTTCAAAAGGCTGCCTCTACGTTGGTACAGCAGGAATCGACCTCACCTCGACTACCTGTAACAACTCCCCCGTATTCCAGGATCCCATCACGGGAGCCTCTCTTCCTCCCATCGCATATATCTGCGCCGGAGAGACCACCACTTTCAACCAGGGTGCATTCGATCCGGATGGAGACTCCCTCGCCTACCGCTTTACCAACTGTTTGCAGGGGAATTCCAACCTTGTCAACTACAATCCGGGCTATGGCCCTCAGGCCCCACTCGGCCCTACCTGGGACGTTCAGATTGATCCGATCACGGGTGACATCTCCTTTAATCCGAGTCCTACCGGAGCGGTAGAAGTCGGCGTGATCTGTATCATCGTCGAAGAATGGCGAAATGGAGAACTGATCGGAGAAATTACGCGAGACATGCAGGTAACCGTACTGGCCAACTGTAGTTCGAGCACCCCCCTTACCTCCGGTATCACCAACCTGACCCTGGGACCTGATCAGGTGCCTGCTACCCCCATTTCATACAATGAGGTTCGTACCTGTGCCGGAACCAATGTATGCTTTGAATTGCCCACCATCAGCCAGGATCCTAACCTGACCTATACCATGCGCTGGAACCAGGCCATCCCAGGGGCTACCTTTACAGATGCGACCAACCCGGCCATTTCAGACACCGTTACAGGGCCGGCACCTACCGCTCGTTTCTGCTGGACCCCTCCGGTAGGCACCCGTGGCACCTACTTCTTCCTGGTGACGCTGCAGGATGATGCCTGTCCGATTCCGGGTACCAATCAGTTTACCATCATCATCTATGTAGAAGATGGGCTGGCCAATACCCAGATCGTCACCGACACAGTGGGATGTAACGATATTAACCTCGCCTATTTGCTTGATCCGATTGTACCGGGTCAGTACAGTAGTGTCATTACCTCAGTCCAGTGGACGGGCAATGGAAACCTTCAATATAATCCCAATACAACAGACAGTAGCTTTGTCCATACCTACCCGGCTCCGGGGAACTACTTTGTCAACCTGGTCCTTCAGGATACTTTCGGCTGTCGAAGTGAAGTTCCAGGTGTAGTTAATGTCCCCTATGGCGCCATAGCGGATGCAGGTCCCGATGTGACCCTGTGTGCCAATGACCAGTTCCAGATGGGTACAACAGCTATTCCAGGGCAGACCTACCAGTGGGCACCGGCAACCAACCTAAGCAGTGCGACCTCAGCAGAACCTCTGTTCTCGCTTCCTCCCGGTCCCATTGTACAGGATAGTTTCTTCTATACCGTTACGGTCTCCGATGGGATCTGTACCACGTTTGACTATACCAAGGTGTTGATCAATCCAAGCCTTGACATAGACATTGCTCCGGCCAATCCGACCATATGTATTGGGGACTCTGTCACCTTGCGGGCCTCTGGAACCCTCCAGACTGATTATCAGTTCCTGTGGAGTACAGGAGATACGCTGGACAGCATCAGAGTCGCGCCAAATACCTCACAATCCTATTCCGTCGTAGCCTTTAACGATGGCTGTAGCAGTAGTTCCCAGGTAACAGTAAATGTACAGGTGGGGCCGCAGGCCAGTATCACCGGCGATACTGAGGCCTGTCCAAATGGAACCATTACCCTGCAGGGTGCTGGTGGCGATTCTTACCTATGGAGTGCTGGCAACTTCTCCGGTCAGTCTGTTACCCTGAGCGGGATTACTGGCGACTCTACGGTTTACCTGACAGCATTTGATGATGCAGGCTGCCCTGGCCCAATGGATTCTGTTACCTTATCCCCTCTCCCCATTCCTACCGTGGGCTTTTCTGCGGACCTGGTGTGTGAAGGTAGCCCCACACAGTTCACTGATACCTCTTCTGTTCCCGGAGGAAATATAGTCGCCTGGAGTTGGGACTTCAACGATGGTACTGGGACAATTGGAGCTGCGCCAAAACATACATTCTCTCAACCTGGGGTGTATAACATCTCACTGGAAGCCACGTCTGACCGAGGCTGTCGCAATACCGCAGTTCAACAGATAGAAGTCAATGCTGCTCCTACGGTTGACTTCACCGTAGAAGAAGTCTGTGAAGGCTCTCCCAGTCCCTTCAATGATGCGACTACTGTCGAGCCAGGAACTGAGCTCGATACGTATAGCTGGACGTTTGGTGATGGGGCCAATTTTACCGGCAACCCCAACACCAGCCATGTTTATAAGACCTATGGCAACTACAACGTGACCCTCCGAGTGACTACCCTCGAAGGATGTGTAGATTCCTTCACCCGTACTACCTTCGTTCATCCTAACCCCGTTTCTGATTTCACTTTCGAAGAAGTATGCGAAGGTCGCAATGTTCGCTTTACCAGCCTCGCAAGTGCTGCTGGAGACCGCGACTATGTGGCAGAATGGGCCTGGGACTTTGGACAGGACCCGGCAGATCCCGGAAACTTCTCCACAGAGGCCAATCCACGCCGCTTCTATGATTCTACCGGAGTTTACCTGGTGAACCTGGCGGTAGTTTCCAACAATGGCTGTGTGGATGATACCACCATTGCCATGACGGTATACGAAACTCCGGTGGCTGACTTCACCTACGACCAGACCTGTGACAATGTCCAGACTGTGTATACCCAGACCGCGACGACCAATCCGGCTACCCCAATTGACAGTTACTTCTGGGATCTCGGTGACAGCAGCACCATAGCTGAAGGGCCGACAGCCCGCATCACCTACGGCATTGGAAACTACGGTACCTATCCCGTTACGCTGATTGTAGGAAGTAATGTCGGCTGTACCGATACCATCACCAAGGATGTGTTCATTAATCCTTCTCCGGCACCCAGGTTCTCTGCTTTGCCCGTCTGCTTGCTGGACTCCACCAATTTCCGGGATTCCACTACGTTGAGCCGTGGAAGCATCACCGAGCGCCGCTGGGAGTTTGGAGACGGACGGATAACCTTCGGATTCAACCCAACTCATGAGTACCGTACCGATGGCTCCTATTCCGTACGACTGACGGCTACTTCAGACTCTGGCTGTGTTCGGAGCACCCAAAGGAATGTGGTAGTTCACCCGATTCCGGAACTTCTGCAGCTGCGTGAAGATTCGGTCTGCTTTGGCAATCCAGCCGCGATCTACGCGGTTTCAACCGAGGGGGTAAAAGTAAACTGGTACTACAATGAGAATGATACCATGCCTTTCCACGTGGGCAATGCCTTCCTTACCGATCCACTGCCTGTGTCTACCACATATTATGTAGAGCCAGAATCACGCTTCGGCTGTAAAGATGACCGTACCGCCATCATCGCAACAGTCTACGAAGGCGCTGATATGGAACTGGTTATCAGCGACGAAAAAGTAGAAGCTCCAGGAGCAATTGTGGAATTCAAGGTAGCTTCTACCCTGCCCATCAGCGCCTACACCTGGTCATTTGGGGACGGAACTGCCAATCAAACTGGCCCCAACCCTGTGTACGAGTACCAGTATCCGGGCAAGTATGTCGTACGGGTAAATACCGTAGACCAATGGGGATGTGAAGCCAGCCTGAACGGTCTGGTTGAGGTAACTCAACTGGTGGACATCTTCACTCCCACAGCGTTTACCCCCAATGGTGATAACAACAATGACACCTATCGCATCAGCTATGTGAACATCCGGGATTTCCAGATCCAGATTTTCAATCGCTGGGGCCAACTGGTCTTTGAGTCCGACAACCCCGATTTTGAGTGGGACGGAGTCAATACCAAGAACATGCGTCCGGTAGGAGAAGGGGTTTACGTAGCAGTCATCAAGGCACATGACCTCGATGGAAATGACATAGAAGAAAGCCGAACCATCACCGTTTTCCGGTAGGGTTAGGCATAATGATTTTTTGGTAACGCTCGACATTTTGTCACCAGGCGGGTACTCCATTGGGGTGCCCGCCTTGGTTTTTTAGAAAAAAGAGAGACCGCTGCACTGTGAGATCACTTCGTTGCGAGAAGTCAGATGGAAGAAAAAAAGAAGAGAATTTTCGTACCCCTCGCTGGGCAATGCCAGTCCCCCCCTGACTTCCCTCCCTTCCGCCCCGAAAAATCCTTAAATTGTTGGCTCAACCCTACACCTATGTCCCAAATCAATCGCCGGAAATTCATCGTCCAGGCCGGACTGATGGGAACCTATATCGCAACCATGGCAGGCTGTACCCTTACTTCCAACTCTCCGACCGAAGCATCACCCGTTGGCGTCTCTTTAGGCAAGCTCCAGGCAAACGAAGACCTTTTCGCCTACATCAAACGACAAAAGGGCAAACTGGACCTCGACCTTTACCGGCAGATCATCGGCGCGGCCAATGAATTCAAGGAAGGCGATCAGACACTTGGTATTGCTGCGCAAAACGAAGAAAGCCGCCAACGAGCTCGTCAATTGCTGGCTGCCACGAAGATTGGGGATCTGGACCAGTACCGACTGTTCGAAGATGAGTTGCAGGTATTGATTGATGCATCCGTTGATCCAGAGACGCATGCGACGCTGACCGACTGGACCTTGGGCGAATTGAAAACCTTTGTTCTCACCAAGCCAGAACCGGAGATCAAAGCCATAATGCCAGGCCTATCCAGCGACGTAATCGGCTGTCTCGTCAAGTTGATGAGCAACGAAGAATTGATCCAGGTAGGGCAAAAAGTCTTCAATCCTTTGCCCGGTAGCAAGATCGGCAGCAAAGGCTACCTCAGCGCCCGCATCCAGCCCAACTCTCCCACCGACAACATCGACGACATCGTCTGGCAGGTCTTTGACGCCTGGTCCTACGCCGTCGGCGACCTGGTGCTGGGCACCAATCCCGTTTCAAGCGAGGTGGAATCCGTTGCCGCCATCGAAAGTGCCTTGCACGATATCCTGACGACCTTCAGCCTGACGGAAACCCTGCCCAACTGCGTCCTTTCCCACATAGACATACAGGCCGAGGTAGAAGCCCAGCAGCCTGGCACCACGGGCATCTGGTTCCAGAGCCTCGCCGGAACGGTCAACGCCAACCAGACCTTCGACGTCAGCATCGACAAAATGCTGGCCCATGTGAACCAGCGACAGGGTCGCTACGGCCTCTACGCCGAGACCGGACAGGGAGCCGACTTCACCAACGGCCACGGCGAAGGCTTTGACATGGTGGTGCATGAAGCGAGAAAATATGGCTTCGTCCGCGCCCTCAAGCAGCGTATGCCCGAGGACACCTGGGTGCATCTCAACGACGTTGCAGGCTTCATCGGCCCGGAGGTCTTCAAGTCTCGTGAACAACTGGTGCGCTGCTGCCTGGAAGACACGGTGATGGGAAAACTCCACGGCTTGCCCATCGGGCTGGACATCTGCACGACGCTGCACATGGACGTTTCGCTCAGTGATCTGGACTGGTGCATCGACCAGATCATGCCCGCCAATCCGGCTTACCTGATGGCCCTGCCCACCAAGAACGACCCCATGCTGAGCTACCTGACGACATCGTTTAGCGACCACGTGCGCATCCGCGAGCAGTTTGGGTACAAGGTCAATGACGCAATGTGGGCCTTCTTTCAGCGGCTCGGTGTGATCGATTCTGAGGGCAATCCCACCCAGCATTTCGGTGACCCGATCTGGGTCTATCAGCAATACCTCCGAGCCAAAGGCGATACCCGTTCCCAGTCGGCTATCTACGCCGAGGGCCACCAAAAGCTCAGCGAAATTCGCGACCGGGGTGTTCCCATCGCTGAAGGCCACGGCGAAGAAATCTGGCAGTTGCCTCCGGCGCTGGATCAGGAAATCAGGGATTTGTACGCCGACGCCAAGGAAAGCATCTGGACAGAGCTATCGCCAGACTTCGCTCAACAAATCGTGGGTGCGCTGCCTATCGTCACCCATTCTGCCGACCGGGTGGACTACGTCTATCACCCCGAGTCAGGCGAAAAGCTCAGTTCTGACGCCATTGAGCAGCTACGCGCCCTCCGCGATAGCTGGGGCGGGGAAATCCCCGACCTGCAACTCATCGTCTCCGACGGTTTAAATCCCCGCGCCCTGATGGACGAAGGCCATTTGCAGCCTTATCTGGACGCTCTGGCTTCAGCCACTGAGGAAGCCGGGCTAAACCTGGGCAGCCAGCCCCTACTAATCACCTACGGGCGAGTACGCGCAGGTTATGCCTGTGGCGAGAGGCTCTTCCGAGGCAGCAACTCCGACCGCCAGAAGCGTGGCATCATCCACCTCATCGGCGAGCGCCCCGGCTCCGGCCACCACAACTACTCGGTCTATCTGACCGTAACCGACGTCGCCACCTGGTCCCGACCCGGCAAAGTCGATCATGACATCACCAGGGTGATTTCGGGGATTTCTGATACGGCGCTTGCGCCGGAGGAGGCAGCGCGAAGAACGGTGCGGATGGTGGAAACCCTTTTTACTGAGCACATGAAAGGATAAACAATGCGTGCTAAAATTTTTTGCCCATTGCTAAAAAAATGCCGATCATTGCTCAAAACGATCACGGCAAAAAAGCCTACTGATCCCTGTCCCCTGAACAATGATCCCTGAAAAATGGCCAAACCCAAAAAGATATTCGTCTGTCAGAGTTGTGGAGCCGAAACCGTAAAATGGGCCGGGCAATGCCCTTCCTGCAATGCCTGGGGAACCATCGTCGAAGAGGTCCTCGACAGCCGTCAGCCCAAGATCTCGACCACGCCCCAGGGCAACGCTACCGACTGGGCGGGACGCAGCCAACCAACTCTGCTCCAGGACATTACCACACAGCAGGAAGCCCGCGTTCAGACGCCCGACGACGAAATGAACCGCGTCCTGGGCGGTGGCATGGTGCCGGGAGCGGCCATGCTGATCGGCGGGGAGCCGGGCATCGGCAAGAGTACGCTGTTGCTGCAATTGGCGCTGCAACTGGCCCCTCGCAAGGTGCTATACTGCTCCGGCGAGGAATCGGCCAGTCAGATCCGCATGCGAGCCGAGCGCATCCCGCACAACAACGACCAACTCTACGTCGCCGCCGAGCCCAATCTCGACCGCATCCTCGACTTCATCGGGCAGTACCAGCCCAATCTGGTGGTGATCGACTCGATTCAGACGCTTTATTCTGACGCATTGGACTCCGCGCCGGGCAGTGTGTCGCAGATCCGCGAGTGTGCCGCACGGGTGATTCGTGCCGCCAAGGAATTGTCCATTCCGATCTTTTTGGTGGGCCACATCACCAAGGAGGGCAGCCTGGCCGGCCCCAAGGTGCTGGAGCACATGGTCGATACCGTGCTGACCTTCGAGGGCGATCAGCACCACAGTTACCGGCTGGTACGCACCAGCAAAAATCGCTTTGGCTCGACCATGGAGATCGGCATCTACGAAATGCTGGCTAGCGGCCTGCGCGAGGTGAGCAACCCTTCGGAGATTTTCCTGAGCAGTGGGGAAGAAGCCTTCAGCGGGGTGTCCATCGCGGCGACCATGGAGGGCATGCGCCCCCTGCTGATCGAAACCCAGGCATTGGTGAGCCCCATGGCATTTGGAACCGCGCAGCGCTCCGCAACGGGATTTGACCTGCGGCGGCTTAACATGCTGCTGGCCGTACTGGAAAAGCGCTGCGGCTTCAAACTGGGGGTACAGGATGTCTTCGTCAACATCACGGGCGGTCTGAAGGTGGAAGACCCAGCCGTGGATTTGGGGCTGGTATGTGCCATTATTTCATCGTTGCATGACCTGACGGTCCCGCGTAGGACGGCTTTTGCAGCAGAGGTGGGGTTGTCCGGAGAAATTCGGGCCGTTACCCGCCTGGAACCCCGCATTGCCGAGGCAGAGAAACTGGGCTTTGAACGCATTTTCGTGGCCGAAAGTCAGGCTACAGGCCTTTCGCGGCAATACAAGCAGATCGAGGTGCGGGGAGTGAGCCGGTTGGATGCGGTGTTTAGGGGAGTGTTTGGGCAGTGAGTAGTAATTCGTAATTCGTAATTCGTAATTCGTAATTGGATTACTTCTGGGGCTCCGCTGGGTTTCGGACTCCGATCCGCCCCACCCTATTGCTTCAAATAGATCAGGAGATCATACTCAACAGCTTTTTCACGGTATTGAGATTTCTCGCGGTCATGGTCGCTGTGGGAAAGACCTTATGCATTTTACCGACCAGTTTTGAGCGACCGATGCCATCAGGAGCGTAGAGGTAAAATACCTTATTGATAAGCTGATACTGCTCTGATTCCGCCTTGAGGGATTCCAACAAGTCATAATCGACTGTTGTGGGTTCCTCTTCCAAAAAGAAAAAATGCACCTGCTTACCCTGCTCCGGATCATAGGGATTATGGGCTGCGGCTTCCTCAATATCTGCCTGGCTGAGCACAAAAACCGCTGGCCTGAAGCCAAATTGCTGTTCAATCAGTTGTCCTATTTCCTCTTCCGGATTGGTGGGGTATTGTAGCACCACGTTTCCACTTTGAATGTAGGTTTTCACCTGCTGAAACCCATTTGCCTCCAGCAGCTTGGTTAGCTCCTTCATGGGAACGATGTGCTTTCCTCCTACATTAATTCCTCTTAATAGTACAATCCAGGTTTCCATTTGATTGGGGTTAGTCGACATTCAGGAAATCAGCTAAAGATACGAAGGCATCAGACTTCGAACTGATAGGATCTTATCCCCCCTGATTCACCCATCGGTATTGGCCATTGGCATAGACGACCAATCCCCCTCCCGCTTCGCTACGGCGCAGGAAAATCGCCGGATGATTCAAATTGATTATTTGCTCACCGACAATTTCACCATCCTCCACGAGGACTTCATAAGATTCTGCGTCAAATACCAGCCCCCAATAATCCACCCAATCGAAGTCATCGCTCAGGTAGTCAAAAGGCTCTCCCAGCCCGATTCGGGTTTCAGCCTTGCTCGCGCCATCCACGATGAGCAGCCCGGTCTTGTCGTTTTCTTCTGTGAAAATCACCTGCTCGGCCTGACCATCCCCTGTAAGGTCAACCTCAAGCGTGTCTGACAGCTCATACAACTCGTAGCGGTCAAAGGAAATGGCCAAATCCTGCTCATAGAAAGCCCTTTCCTGTTTGGAATAGCCATTGGAAAAGTCAAGAGAATCATCCGGAATGCCTAGCACTTCATCATTTGCTGGAAACTGCGCTAAAGTCCGCCAAACCAGATAACCCAATAACAGCAATCCCATTGCCAAGAATGCAGGTGAGTAGCGCTTTATAAATCGCTGCCATGCAGAAGTTTGGAAGTTCATGGGATAAACTTACGCATCAGGTCTCAATTGAAAAATCATCGGGAAGCCTCCCTTTTTCAAAAAAATTTACCTCTACCTATCAATATATGTAAATTGCTCTGCCTGCTTGGAAAGGGGAACAAAAACTCCGAACTAAGCTATCCGTAAGACATATTCGACAAATTCAATCACACACATGTCATCTCAACAATACGACGTTACCATAATCGGCTCTGGACCCGGTGGCTACGTTGCCGCCATCCGCGCTGCTCAGTTGGGCCTCAAAACGGCTCTTATAGAAAAGAATCCCAGCCTTGGCGGAACCTGCCTCAATGTAGGCTGCATTCCTTCCAAGGCCTTGCTTGACAGCACCGAGCACTTTTTCCAGGCCAAACACCAGTTTGCCGAGCACGGCATTCAGATCAATGCCCCCAAGATCGACATGGAGCAGATGATCAAGCGCAAGGCTGAGGTCGTCTCCAAGACCGTACAGGGCGTGGATTTCCTGATGAAGAAGAACAAGATCGACGTGCTCAAGGGCCTCGGTTCCTTCGTAGACAAAAACACCATCAAAATCACCGCAGAGGACGGCTCTACCTCCGAAATCAAGTCTGACAAGACCATCATCGCCACGGGATCTGAAGTGGCACAGCTTCCCGGCATCGAAATCGATGGTACCCACATCATCGGCTCCACCGAGGCGCTGGAACTGACCAAGCTGCCCAAGACCATGATCGTAATTGGTGGCGGGGTGATTGCTTCCGAAATGGCTTCTGTATTCGGTCGCCTGGGCACCAAAATCACCACCATCGAGTTCATGGATCGCCTGATCCCAACGATGGATGGCGCATTGGGCAAAGAACTCGCCAAAGTGCTGAAGAAGGAACTCGATTACGAAGTGTTCTTTAACCACAAGGCTACTGGAGCCAAGGTTAGCCGCAACAAGGTGATCGTTACTGCTGAGGACATGAAGAAAGGGGAAGAGGTCGAATTCAAGGCTGACATCTGCCTGATGGCTGTGGGTCGCCGCCCTTATACGGATGGCCTTGGCCTGGAAAACATCGGCATCGAAACCGACCGTGGCCGTATCCCCGTTGGCGACAACCTTGAAACCAGCGTTCCGGGTGTATATGCCATCGGAGACGTCGTTCGTGGCGCGATGCTGGCCCACAAGGCTTCTGAAGAAGGCGTTTTCGTCGCCGAGCACATCGCAGGGCAGCGTCCCCACATCAACTACCGCGCGATTCCCAACGTGGTGTACACCTGGCCTGAAGTCGCCGGTGTGGGCTACACCGAGGAGGAGCTCAAGGAGAACAAAACCCCCTACAAGGCGGGTAAATTCCCCTTCATGGCCTCTGGGCGTGCCCGTGCCAGTATGGACGACAAATTTGGCTTTGTCAAGGTCCTCTCTCACAAGGAGACCGACGAAATCCTGGGCATGCACATCGTCGGCCCTCGCGCCGCTGACATGATCATGGAGGGTGTCATGGGCCTCGAATACCGCGCCAGCGCGGAAGATTTGGCGATCTTCTCTCACCCACACCCGACCTTCAGCGAATCGGTGAAGGAAGCCGCGATGGGGGCTACTGGCAACCGAACCATTCACATGTAGGGGTGGTTAAACGAAAAAGGTATGAAGGATATGAGGAAATGGAGGGAAAGTGCTGGATGAACCCTTTATAACTTCATCTACTGCATCCCTTTCCTTGTACTAAGTAGTATGGAAATGGGGTATGAGGCCTGGGCTTCATGCCCCATTTTTCATCTCATACCTGGTGGAAAAATTCTACCAAAAGGCGAATAATAGATCCACAAACCGGAAACGCAGGAATTTCGTTGCTTGGGCAAACGAACCTAACCGCATACCCTATGCTCTCCTTCCCTATCGCCCAATCTGGTATCAGTGGTCTTTTTCGCAGGGATGTGTCTTTGTCGCATCCGCTCGTGAGGCTTTTTAAGCCGAAACGCCGCGTCATGGCGTCTCCTGACGCTCGAATGCACACACCAAAAGCCATGCTGATATTGGCCCTGCTGCTGTCCATCTGCTTTGCTCAGGAGGTCGTAATCGTCTCGGAGGTTTATGACTATGATGGCGTCAAGATGGGGCTGCGCGACAAAGCCACCGGGCGCATGTTGACGCCGATCCAATACGAAGATTTGCTCTATTTCAGGGGAGAGCTCGCGGTGGCCAGGCTAAATGGACGCCTCGGGGTGATCGACAAGCGCGGACGGACGGTGTTGGATCATGTGTTTTATCACATTCAATTACAGGACAGTGGGGCCATTGCAGCGAAGATGGGCAACCGATGGTTTTTCTTTGACCGAAAGGGACAGCAGATAGGCAGCGAAAGCTATGCTGAACTCAGGCCATTTGAGGCTCCCGGAGTCCAAGGTTGGAGTGTCCGAACCTCCGACGGCTTGCGCGGCCTGATCGGCATGGACGGGGAGATCATCATCCCGGCAGCATTTCTGCGAATCGACCGACTGGATGACGGCTATTTCAGGGTGCTGAAGCCTGGAGTCGCCGGCATCTACCACGCCGATCGCGGCGAGATTCTTCCTCCCATCTACGATTGGCTCAACTACGTCCCCCGCAGCGAATATGGCTACAGTGAGCGATTCGCCGATCTGTTCTGGGTGCAGCAGGACTCGGTTCACCGGGGCATCATGGATGCGAATGGCGAGGTGCTTCTTCCTTTCGAATACACGGTGCTGGCCCTTGATCCCGGAGATATATTGCGCTTTTCCAAAGGTGGGCTTTGGGGGCTGATGTTTTTGGACGGAGAAGAGGTTTTGCCCCCGACTCATGAGCGTATTGAGCCCTTCAATGAGTACGGGCTGGCAATGGTCGAAAATCAGTTCCCTTCTACCCGCACCCACTCCCCCCGGAAAAAATACGGCCTGATCAACCGACAGGGGGAGGCCCGGACCCCGCTGGATTTGTTTACTGGCATTGGCGAGTTTGAGCTCGGTCGCGCCATCGTTCGGATCGATTCTACCCCTGAGTTTTGGGACAATCTGGGCATGATCGACACGACCGGAGCCTGGGTGATCCCCCCCGTACACGACGCGATGGGGCGCTGGTCCACCATCGACAGCCTTATCTCCGCCAAACTGGATCGAGGTATATGGGGCTACTATAACCATCAGGGGGAGCTGGCCATCCCGGCCATTTACACCCGGGCAGAGCCATTTTCCCAGCGCTTTCTCCACCTGGCCATCGTCCAAAAAATCCTTCCTGATGCTTCGGGGCAAGACCAGCGCAAGTACGGCATGATCGACACCCGTGGCCGTGAGATCATTCCGATCCAGTACGACGAAATCAGGCCCGACTACCAAAGCAGCGATTCGTATCCCTACGACATGCTGGCGATTAAGGGAGAAGAAATCGTCCGCTACACGCGGGAGGAGTTGGAGCGGCGGATTGCCACAGAGTGAGGAAATAATTCGAAATTCGCCATTTGCAATTCGTAATTGAAAGTGCTGCTGGATAGCAACTTATACGAATTATAAATGATCAATCCCTTAACTCCGCAGGCACTAGTCGGCTATGGGAGGTCATACCTGTGTGGCCATCACCAGGCAAGACAAGCGACTCCAGAGCGAATTTATTCCCCGGCTAGAGGAAGCGGTTGAGCGAGGACTCCGATCCTCGATCTCTGGTAGTCTTCGGGTCTCCGCACCCGACGCGTCATCGAATCCCCCGACATTTCGCCAGGCGAAATGCCACCCCCCTTTTGCTAAGGGGGGAATGGGTTTTGGGGCGGCCTGGGGCCGCAGCAGCAACTTTCCCCCCTTCGGCGCGCAGCAGAGAAGGGGGTAGTTTTCGCCTGTGGCGAAAAGCGGTGGGATCTGAGGACACCCCCTTGCTGCGGGTTAAAACCGCGCAGCAAGTAAGAAGGCTGTCTTTTACTAGCCGGGCGAATTTATTCCCCGGCTAGAGGAAGAGGTTGATCGAGGACACCGATCCTCGATCCTGCTAGTCTTCAGGTCTCCGCACCCGACGCGTCATCGAATCCCCCCAACATTTCGCCGGGCGAAATGCCACCCCCCTTTTGCAAAGGGGGGAATGAGTTTTGGGGCGGCCTGGGGCCGCAGCAGCAGCTTTCCCCCCTTCGGCGCGCAGCAGAGAAGGGGGGTGGTTTTCGCCTGTGGCGAAAAGCGGGGGGATCTGAGGACACCCCCTTGCTGCGGGTTAAAACCGCGCAGCAAGTAAGAGGGCTGCCTTTTCCTAGCCGGGCGAATTTATTCCCCGGCTAGAGGAAGCGGTTGATCGAGGACTCCGAACGTCGATCTCGTCTAGTCTTCGGGTCTCCGCACCCGCCATGTCATCGAATCCCCCCGTCATTTCGCCGGGCGAAATGCCACCCCCCTTTTGCTAAGGGGGGAATGGGTTTTGGGGCGGCCTGGGGCCGCAGCAGCAACTTTCCCCCCTTCGGCGCGCAGCAGAGAAGGGGGTAGTTTTCGCCTGTGGCGAAAAGCGGTGGGATCTGAGGACACCCCCTTGCTGCGGGTTAAAACCGCGCAGCAAGTAAGAGGGCTGCCTTTTACTAGCCGGGCGAATTTATTCCCCGGCTAGAGGAAACGGTTGATCGAGGACTCCGATCCTCGATCCTGCGAGTATTCGGGTCTCCGCACCCGCAATGTCATCAGGTTTACACCGACATCATGCTCGCCTTGATCTGCTCTAGCTTTTCGGGGGAGTAGAGGTGCCCGTGCATCCGTTCAAAAACGGCAACGGCCAATTCCCGCTCATTTATGTGAGGGTGATCGCGCAGGATGCTGGCTTCCATCGTCTTACGGCCATCGTCGCACATCCTGATGCCGAGCAAAAAACGCTCGGCAGGACTCATGGCCTGGATGACTTCCATCTGTTTCCTGTAGGCCCAACTGTGGGTGTCGCGGGGGATGCTCATAGCAATCCGAAGGTACGGA
>CAYFIR010000137.1:0-17609 GCA_964343195.1 uncultured Bacteroidia bacterium
TGGAATTACCACATGTTTGATCAGGAAAACTCAATCGGTACTTTAGACAACCTCCCAAATTGAAGCCCATTTTCCCAAATCTGGAATTTCTAACGTCAAACTTTCGCCAAAGGGGCCAGCTTAACACATTCGTATAATCCTATATATCAAATAATCTGATTATTCAGCAATAGAAATGGGACGCCAATAATCAATGGGGGCATTTCATTTTGTCGCATTCGCTTTCAAATAGGATATAACCGCGAGGGCCGCGAAGGTAGTCGCAAAGGAGAAAAAAGAAATTCGAGTTCTTCCGGTTAAGCGACATGGTGAATTGCACCCGTCCAGATTAAAGCACCCTTTGTGTGCCAGCGCTTTCCTATCTTTGGCGCATGGGTAACGAACAACATATCTGGCCACAAGGCCTGCCTAAGTTTGATATTGACCAGGTTAATCAACTAATCAGACACCGTAGATCCATCAAGCCCAAGGATTTTAGTGGTGAGGAAATCAACAGGGAAGAAATAGAAGTATTGCTGGAGAATGCCCACTGGGCTCCCAGTCACGGTCAGAATGAACCCTGGTTCTTTGTGGTGTTTGCTGGCGAAGGCCGACAAAAGCTCGGGGAGGCGCATGCCGCTATCTACAAAGAGCATACACCTGCTGAGAGCTTCAAGCAGGCCAAGTTCGAAAAGCTGGCAAAGATGCCCCTGCTCAGTTCACATGTGATTGCCATCTGTCGGCGTCGCAAGGAGCCCAACAAAATCCCGGTGATCGAGGATGTGGAAGCTGTAGCCTCTGCCGTTCAAAACCTGCACCTGAGCGCAACGGCAATGGGATTAGCCGGATTCTGGGCCAGCGGAGGAGCGACCTACCTCCCTGCCATGTGCGAGTTTCTTGGCCTGGGCGAAGATGACGCTGTCCTAGGACTCTTTTATCTGGGCAGAACCCAAAAAGAATGGCCCCAGGGAACCCGTAGAGCTCCATGGGGCGACAAGGTGAGGTGGGTGGAATAGCAGTCCTGCTACTCCTCTGCCCTTCAGTGACTTCCCTGTGATGCTGGCCGCTGGGCAGGGTCTGGCTTTACAGCTCTTTCAAAAGAAACCGAAGGGGTTGGTTTCCGCTGTCCATACAGGTTATACTCTGCGACGGGACGAAGCAATTCCGCGACTCCCCATGCCTGTGCGGTACACCCACGTGGAGTATGTGGCTTATCTCCATCAAAGATTTCGGAGATACTCCCAACTCCGGCCTGTCCGAGGTGGGTTCCCATTTGCTCTATTATCATTTTTGCCATGTCACGTCCCCAGCCTCCACGAATGCGAACCAGTGCATCCAGATAGGGGCCTAACAGCCAGCTCCATACAGTTCCCTGATGATAGGCTCCATCCCGCCCATACTGATCTCCTTCGTAAGTAGGGCGGTAAAGAGGGTCCTCACTGGAAAGGCTGCGAAGCCCCACCGGAGTAAGTAATTCCCGCTCTACGCGGTCCAGCACCTGATAGGACTGATCCATGTCCAGCAGCGGAAAAGGCAGGCTGATGGCAAAAATCTGATTGGGACGGATGGTCCCATCCTTGTGGTTGCCATCTATAAAGTCAAATAGCGCTAATGTCTGTGGGTTCCAGAATTCACGCAGGAAAGTAAGACGCACTGCTTCTGCCCGACCTTCCACGACAGAAGCCTCCTCCTCTTTGCCAGCGATTCTGAGGATCTCTGCGTAGATACTCCATGCATTGTACCACAATGCATTGATTTCCACGGCTTTCCCTTTCCGGGGAGTTACCACCCAGTCATGGGCTTTGGCGTCCATCCAGGTCAGGGCAAATCCGTCTTCTCCCCCCGTAAGCAACCCATCCTCATCCATCCGGATTCCAAATCGGGTGCCTCGCTCATGCCAGTCGAGAATTTCCTTCAATACTGGCATCATATGCTCCACTACAAACTGCTCATCCCGAGTGGTCTCGAGGTATTTATGAACTGCGACGAAAAACCAAAGAGTTCCGTCAATGGTGTTGTAGAGAGGTTCGGTCCCATTATCCGGGAATCGGTTGGGAATCATTCCTTCGCTCACATTTTCAGCGAAGGACATCAATATTTTTTTGGCATCGTCTGCCCTACCGGTAGCCAGACAGAGACCCGGAAGTGAGATCATGGTATCTCTCCCCCAATCGGTGAACCAGGGATAGCCGGCCACTACTGTCTTCAGGCCATCTCCTCTGCGCACAATAAATTGATCAGCCGCCAGTACCAGTTGCTGGATCATGGGATCCTGAAAGCCGGCTTTTCTTACCAGATTTTCTCTGCGAAGGGTTTCATTTTCGATCAACTCTTCGGCAACCCGATAGGTGGGGTCGATAAGGGAAGCTGTAACATAAAGGGTCTGGCCTTCTTCTAGTTTTACCACGAAGTTTCCGGGGCTAAACAGGTCTTCATGGCCTTCAAGCCCACGGTTGAGCTCTTCCTGATATTCCACCTGATAGAACCAGTCTGCCTGAGGCAAAAATGATGCGCCAGGAACCTTGATAAACAGTTTGGGCTGATCTTCATATGGCTGAGTTGAGAACACCCCGTCCTCGAAGGTATAGCCTCCATCCAATTGTCCGTTTGCGACCGACAGATTATGGTAACTCCTTGGCGCATACATGGGCTGAAGCTTCAACACAAAAGGCTCCTCAGCCTTCAGGACTTCAAACTTCTCGACAACTGTGTTTTCCCCATGTATGGCGGTAATGGTTTTTCTTATCTGGATACCTGGGACTTCATACAAAAATGAGGGAAAAAGCTCCTGAGAGAATTCCTTCAGAAAGATGTAGCCATTTGGATGAACAGCACCAGGATATTTATTGGCTCCCAGTTCATAGGTATGATTGGGAGTAATAATGCTTTCCTCCAATTTGGAAAGCATAACCATGCGTTTTACAGGTGGTTTAGTGGCCGCTACCAGCAAACCGTGGTAACGACGATGATGTGCTCCAATGACGGTGCTACTGGCATATCCACCTAAGCCATTGGTTTCCAGCCACTCATATTGGATGGCCTGGTCAAATCGGTGCAGCGTTCCGGGCGAAAGATTGATCACTGGGGGTGTAGTTAGTAAGTGTAGGTGCGTAGCTCAAAATATTATCGCTGGGTGGTAGTAGTACTTTCTCCAAGGAAAAATCAACGGATTTGTTCAATTAAAAAGAAGATTCTCCACTAGAATAAACATTCCTCTGTTGAAAAATCCGCTGCTTCCCTTTTCAATAACCTTAAACAAATTTGCTATTTTTTTATAAGTAGATCCGCTGATTATTGGTCAAATACTTTCATGGAAGTTGAAATACTTACCTCCAAAATCTCCATAAACAAATGCCACTTTCTCAACGAATTAGCCAATTACAGGTGCTATTCGCATTCCGGGTGCAAAACAACTACAAAACTTTAAGGGGAGAAAGGTTTAATCCAGAAAAAAACTAACGTTGGGGGTGTTAATCCATGGGAAATATTTCAATCTCCTCTCCAGACTCATTCCAGGACACCCGTATCCGCTTCCGGAAATCATTATAGCGATGGCTGAGCCTCAGTACAAGCGTCTCACCTTCGGTGGCCCAGCCTACCGATTCGACAAAATAATCAGGGTAGGTATGGTCCCCAATCTGACAGTAAGCAATTGGGCCGTCGGTCTGATAAATACTCAACAACTCCTGTTCCTCTCCGTTGGTAAATCGGTGTAAGGTGATGTTTTCTTCTACACAGGTACCACAATCCCCCCAACCAAAAGGGTCTGAGGTGAGGCGATTAACAAGGATAAGACCAAGATTCCCATCAGGAAATCGAAAAAGGGTGTTAGCCACCTGACTGGTATTGGCCAGAAAGGCCATTATTTGATCCGTCTCCACCAGATAGTTGTACAGCAGGGTGTACTGGTGCCGCTTGGGAACCTCATTTACAAAATCGCGCTCAATGATCAGGGTTTCTATGGGAGCGCCGTTGAGATTTCGACGGTCATACTGAAATGGTTCACGGGTAAACTTCACCTCTGCCAGGGAACGACTGGCTTCATGATCCCGGTAAGTCAGGGCATCTACGTCAATCCCTGTACCGATCCAGTCCTGCGCAGAATAGAAGCATACCGGGAAGTATCCGGTTTGCGTAAAAAACCGATCTGGTATGGTGGTATAATTGGTCTGAAGCGGAGTTTGAAAGCGAATGCGATTGAAGCCGTCGGGAGAATGCCCTTTTCGATAGGGGGAAGAGCTCAGAACAGGCTGACTTCTCTGGCCCCTGGAAGACACATCTACGACATCTACCAGTAGGCTTACTTCAGTCAATTCCGGTAACTGCACAAACCCCAGGGCCTCAGGAGATATTCGGGCATTCAGCTCATAGCTTCCGGAGGGATGCTGAATAACCTGGTACTGTATCCCTGCCTCGACATTACCCAGTCTGGCATGCAGTGCATCCTCGACAGGAATTAGCTCCTCGCGATTTAGCAGGGTAGCTGAGCGTTCATCCGGGTACAGGGCAAACCCAACCAGTCCAAAGTGTACCTCCTGGCTTCGCAGTTGGCTGGGAGCTGGCACCCGCTCATTGTCATTCAAAGGATAATCGTGCCCCTCTACGAAGGCTTCCAAATTTACCTGGTCCCCATACTCACTGAAAATTGAGAAAAACCGTGGTTCGTCCTCTCCTCTTCCTCCGCTGGGGGCTGGATCTGCGACGACATAATTGGGGTGCAGTTCGTACTCAAAGTCCTCGGGGTAGGCATGGTCAGGCAGGGCAAACCAGATCTCCACGTGATCGGAGAAAGTGGCGTCATCGCTCAGGATCTGGTCCTCGTCGTGGACATGGAGGTAAAGGAAGAGATTTTCGCCATCGCAGAAGAATTTGAGGTCTGCTGACACAGGCAGTCCCCTGGTCCGGTGGCCCTCTACCTCATAAAGTTGCTCTATTTCCAGATCAGGTACGGTAGGCTGTCCCTGCCCAAGTCCCAGCAATGGTACCCCCAGACAAAAACCAATCAACCCTCTATGTACCAATCTTTGAAGCATGAACAACTATGGATAATCGACCTCAAAATCTAGTCCGTCACAGACCTATTTCATACGCATTTTCAGGATATAGCTTACATACGAAAATCGAAGTCTTTCGGATGCAAAAAGGCCAGACTCTGTGCTGGTAATTATTTTGACCAAACTTTCCACTTAAGGTAACGCAGTCAGGTCCACTACGATGCCTTCCATCTTTTCCCGGGCAAGCCTTCGCCTCATTTTGTCGGCATCTTCACGGTGGTCATATGGGCCCACCAGGATTCGAAAGACGGGTTTTCCGTCTTTCAGGCTGCTCTGAACAATGGTATTCTGGTAGCCCATTTGCGCAATCTGGTCCATGGCTTCCAACAGGCGATAGTAGCTAAAATAGGCTCCTACCTGCACCCCATATCCCTGGGCCTCGGTTTTAAAGGCGACCATTCGAAACAGTGCCGGGGTATATTTCTCAGCTTCAGTCTGCTCTGCCGTAGCGGTCGCTCCACTGCCAGATGCAGCCTCCTCTTCTTCTCCCCGGCCCAGTAAATCCACCAGTGGCAAATCGTTAAAGTCAACATCGGGATTGGCAATTTCAGGCTGATCCGTACCTGGAACTACCAACACTTCTACCGCTACCCGCACGACACCTTTTTGGATCATGTCTATTTTTTCGGCGGCAGCGTAGGACAGGTCCACCACCCTACCCTGAACAAAGGGGCCACGGTCATTCACCCGGACCTCTACCGACTTCCCATTGTCCACATTGGTAACCCGCAGGATGGTGCCGAAGGGATGGCTTCTATGTGCTGCAGTAAGTTTGGTACGATCATACAGCTCTCCACTGGCAGTATTGGCCTGAAGGTGGTACTGGTCTGCGTAATAGGAGGCCATTCCCTCCTGTAATTGCCCAAAACCCAGCTGTAGGTTCAGGCCCAGGACTAACAATAAAAGGCTCTTTATGATCAGGTTCATATGCGAATTCAGGATTTTCATGCCGATTGCCGGGGTTACAGTTATCAGGTTACACAGCAGTCTTGAAGCCGATAGCATCGGCTTCCTTTAGCTGCATTTGAATAAAATTACGAAATAATTGGATAGCTAGTTAAGCTGGTTCTTGATCTCAACGAGCAGATCGACCATTCTGATGCATTGATTGACCCGTTCCTCGGTTATCAACAGGTAGGGCATCATGAAGGAGAGCTCTTCATCCTGAAGATAAACCAACCCCGTTTCGAGCGGATTGAATGCCTCAAACAGGCTGATTTTCACATCTTCGGAGAGAATCAAACCCGAGAACATGGGGTCATTGGTGGTGATCTCCAGCCATGGGGCGATCCCGTGGTCCAGGTGTATGGGACGATCAAGCTTGCGGTATCGATTCAGGCGCGGAAACTCGTCTTGCTCCCGGGCTATTCTCAGGCTTTTGAGATTGGGGTTCACCATGGGCATGGACGCCTTGACGACCAGTAACGGACTGGCTCCGGGGCGATCCGGGTGCAGGGTGACGGCCTCGATTCTTAGGGGATACCCCTGATAGGTTCCAAATAAATCAAAGTCGCGCTCACTCTGGTAGGCTACCTTGATCCCCAACTGCCTTGCCAGTCGCTGGTGCAGCAGTTCTTTTCGTCTAAAGGTGCGATTCCTGGCTACCCCTACCGCGACGGAAGCAGCAGCAATAACGATCACAAAAAACAGAAACAGGTTTGGAGCCATACCCCAAAAATAGGGATAGCAGCCCAGTTGTTTTCAGGTTACCTGACTTTTTTATTCCAAATGGCTAATATTATCTTATGGACTCCGTCAGCCATCCAAAGATTTCTCCTTGAAGACTCCTATTTATGCCATTCCTGGCCTGGGAAATGATTCCAGAATCCTGAAGCCTTTACAGCAGCACCTGCCCCTGACTCCCATTGAGTGGCTGCAGCCCCTGCCTGCGGAATCCATTTCCCAGTACGCTGCCCGCATGGCTGAGGCAATCGATCATCCCAGACCAATCCTGCTGGGAGTTTCCTTTGGGGGAGTCATGGCCCAGGAGATTGCCAGGCTGAGGCCTGTCAGTCGGCTGGTGCTGGTTTCCAGCATAAAGCCAGGTGATGCCAGGCCTCTTTTCTTACGAATTAGCAAAAGAATCCCCATTTATCGGCTGTCAAAAGGTAAGTGGCGCATCCGACTGCTTCCGCTATATGCTCCACAATTTGGTGTCCGCAAGCCAGCAGAAATCCAGCTACTCCGTGAAATTTTCAGCCAGTTTGACGATACCTACCGCATGTGGGCAATCGAGCAGTTGGCTCACTGGAAAGGCCACCCCATTGAATGCCCGTTTTTGCACATCCACGGCACCCGTGACCGGGTGATTCCCCATCGGGGACTTTCAGACCTGACTACTGTGGCAGGAGGAAACCATATGATGATCTATCAGCAGCCTGTGCGGATAGCTAACGAAATACAGACCTGGCTCAAGAGGTGAGTGACATCACCATTTGCCCAGGGACTTGCTGAAAATATCCTGCGTGATCTGTTCCAGCACTTCGTTGATGAGGTCGGCTTCCTGACCGGAGAAGTCCACATCCGAGTCAAAGTCTATAAAGCTGGAGAAGGTGTTTTCCCAACTCTCATCGGGGTTGGATCCATTTTCAAAGCTTACCCTGATCCCAATGGTAAGGCGGTTCTGGGCTGCCTGATCTCCCTCCTGGATCGCAACCGGATCAACGGAGTACCGTGTGATGGTTCCCGACAGGGATACCAGAGAATCAGACAGTCCCGGGGTATAAATGGCATTACCTGAGACGAGTGCCAGTTTGGACTGACTCAGAAACCGGTCCTGAATCTGATTGTTGACCTCCTGGGCCAGATATGGGACAATGATTTGAGCCTGGTTGTCAAAGTCTCCTACATACAGATAGGCCAGCGTATTATCGCTCTGACGGGCCACCCCGGTAAAATTGAAGGAAACCGCACAGCTGCCAAGCAGTGTTAATACCAGCAAACTGGCACCCAGGAAGAATCGGAATTGCATTTGGTTCAGCATTGAATCGGGTTCTTTTACAAATCGATGTCGTAGCTTTTGATTTTTCGGTACAGGGTGCGTTCAGAGATTCCCAGCTCAGTAGCAGCCTTCTTACGGTTGTTATGATGCTTGACCAACGCCCGCTCGATGAGTTCCTTCTGCTTTTTGTCCAATGACAACGACTCTTCCAAAAGTGCTGGCTGCCGGGTGGCAGGTTGTACGGGAAGGGTGTAGGGTGGATCAAAGTCATCGTCTTCGGGCACCTCATCGTACACCGATTCGTTTCGGCGAATGCGCTCATAGCCCTGCATATCCTGCACTTCTGATTCCCGGCCCTGCATGACCATGAACATCATCTTTTTTAGTTCGGAAACCTCCTTGCCAAGGTGATTGATCATCTGTAGCATCATCCCCTTGTCGTCTTCATCCATATCCTCTTCCTCTGCGAATGGAGTCGGATGGGTAACGACACTGGGCAGGTATCGCTCCTGTACCAACAGATTTTTCTGAAGGACATTGGCACTGACAATTTCTCCCTTGACGAGTACCGTCAGTTTCTCCACCAGGTTTCGAAGTTCACGGACATTTCCCGGCCACCGGTACTTGAATAGCAGGGGGATTGCCTCACTTTCCAGCACGATGGGGTCCCGCTGATACTTTTCTCCAAACTCCAGGGCAAAGTAGTTGAACAGCAGCTCAATGTCATCGCCGCGATCTCTCAGAGGAGGTACACTGATGGCAACGGTGTTCAATCGAAAATATAGGTCCTGTCGAAAACGACCCTTTTGGATCATGTCAATCAGGTTGCGGTTGGTAGCCGCAATGACGCGCACATCGGCCTTGGAAACCTGGCTCGATCCCACCCTCAGGAATTCTCCATTTTCCAGCATGCGAAGCAGGCGCGCCTGGGTCGCCATGGGCATCTCCCCAATTTCATCCAGGAAAATAGTCCCGTTTTCAACTTCTTCGAAATACCCTTTGCGGTCATCAAAAGCACCTGTATATGCGCCTTTTTTATGGCCAAAAAGCTCAGAATCAAGGGTTCCCTCCGGTATGGCGCCAGTATTGATGGGCAGGTAGCGCTTGTGGCGGCGCTTACTCATGTCGTGGATGACCCGGGGAAAAATATCCTTACCCGTACCATTCTCGCCGTATATCAATACAGAAACATCAGTGGGAGCCACCAACATGGCGATCTCCACCGCATTGTTGATCTCCCGGCAGTTGCCGATGATCCCGTATCGCTGTTTTATTTGTTGCACTGTCATAAAGAGAAGAGGTCAGTAGTCAGTCTGCTGCGGGGTCAGGGGTCAGATTAGCGTATATCCACCCCCACTACCCCATTATGAATCACGAAGTGCAAATTAGGATACCACCATCTCCCCCTTAAGCGTCGCGCTGCTTGCCTCGGTGATGCGAACCTGCACATAGTCCCCGGCTTTGTGGTCACCTACCTTGGGGAATACCACCATTTTATTATGGTCATTGCGTCCGCACCAGTCATCTGCACTTCGCTTGGAGTTGCCTTCGATTAGTACTTCATAGACCTGCCCGATGTCGCGATGGTTGATGTCTCGGCTAATCTGCAGTTGCAGGGCGATGATCTCGTTGAGGCGGCGCTTCTTGACTTCCTCGGGTACATCATCCTCCAGGCGCTTGGCAGCAGGAGTCCCTGGGCGTTCGCTGTAGGCAAACATAAACGCATGGGCATACTGGCTATATTCCATCACCTCGAGGGTAAGTTGGTGCTCTTCCTCGGTTTCACCGCAAAATCCCGAGATAATGTCGGTTGAGATGGCACAATCGGGAATGATTTCCCGGATGCGATCGACCTTTTCCCGGTACCACTCGACGGTGTAGCCACGATTCATGCGTTCCAGCACATCGCTACTTCCGCTCTGCACAGGCAGGTGGATGTAGTTGCAAACATTCTTGTGACGGGCCATCGCATGAAGGACGTCATCCGTGATGTCACGTGGGTGTGAGGTCGAAAACCGCACTCGTAAGTCCGGTGCCACACTGGCGACCATGTCCAGCAACTGGGCAAAGTCAATTGTTTCAATATCAATTCCCTGACGCTCAGCCTTGTCGATCTGGGCTTTGCCTTTCAACTCGGGATCTGGAGACCATTTGTAGCTGTCCACGTTCTGGCCAAGCAGGGTTACTTCCCGATAGCCCTCGGCGTAGAGATTACGCGCCTCTTCCACTATGCTGTGGGGATCGCGGCTACGCTCACGGCCACGAGTAAAGGGCACCACACAGAAGCTGCACATGTTGTCGCAGCCGCGCATGATGGTGATGAAGGCGGATACCCCATTGGTATTCAGCCTTACGGGAGAGATATTCGCATAGGTCTCCTCTCGGGAGAGCAATACATTGACGGCCTTTTGGCCGGACTCTACTTCGGAGATCAGATTGGGCAGGTCACGATAGGCATCTGGACCAACGACGATGTCCACGAGCTTCTCCTGATCCAACAGCTTGGTTTTGAGGCGCTCAGCCATACAACCCAGCACCCCTACCATCAAATCAGGCCTTTCCTTTTTCTTGTGCCGAAACTGCTTGAGTCGGTTCCAGACCTTACTTTCTGCATTTTCCCTGATGGAGCAGGTGTTGATAAACACCAGGTCAGCGTCCTCAGCTTTGGAGGTAAAGCCATAGTCCATTTCGGTCAGCACAGAGGCGACAATCTCCGTGTCGGAGAAGTTCATCTGACAACCATATGTCTCAATGTAAGCGAGTCGCTGATCCTTACGTGCGGCTGCTTTCCCTTCATATGCCAGCCCCTGCTTTTGCTCCTCCATGGTACGGTCGAGGGCGGCGGGGTTGAAAGTTCGCTGGGTGATTTTATCGCGCATGGGTGTTTGTCATTGACGAATGAATGACCCCACATATTTCCTGCGAAATCAGTTGAGGCAGCCATTCATTTTTTATCGAATCACAAAGCTACAAAAGGGAAGCGACAAAACCTGACATTTTGGCAGCCAGAATGATCTATTACAGCCGAATTTTAAGACCGGTCGTGATGATGGTCGCCCGGAAGTCATCGCGATTGACCCCAAGGTTCAACTCTGCGTAGCTATACTCTGGGTGAGGAGGAAGGTCGAAATAGAGACGCTCGATTCGCCCGGAGCGATTGCCCCACTGCCTTCTAACAGTTGCCACGAGGGAGACGTTTGGGTGGATCCGGTACCCGGCCCGGGCAAATAGCTCTACCCCGGTTGCCCTTAATCTCGCCTCTCGCTCTTCCAAGACATCCCATGGCACGACGACGCGATAGCTAGGTTCATAGGACTGGATTTCTACAAATTGATCCAGGGTGATGCGCTGCCAGTAAGCCCCTGCCCCGATCTGTAAAAAACTTCGTAGCAAATGAGGGGAATCGTATGGAATGAGGTCTCTGGAGATCCAGGCTCCCCACTGCGCTCCCCGGGTCAGCTTGTAGCCTACCCTACCATTCAGGTGAGGGTGCAGGGCGCGCCAGTGGTCATAAGTCACGGGAGCCGAAACCCGAATGCCAGCCTGGGTAAAGTCATCCAGGCCATAGCCAAGCGACAGGTTGTGAAATCGGGTGGTAGGATAGTTACCTGAACCCAAACTGCTGGACAAGTTGAAGGAGGTCTGTATCACCCGCCGATCATACATGATGTGGCCCGTTTCCAGCTGAGCCTGAAGGCGGTAGCGCTGAGGCCATAGCTCCCAAAAAGGGGGGCGATCCCGGCCACCGGCTCGGTACACACTAACTCGGCCCAGATTCTTCAACATGCCAGCCTCATCCCAGCGCCCCTCCTGCCGGTTCCATTTCCGAGGCATGCTAAGGTTCAAGGCCTTGATTCCGGCAAAAGTAAGGCCCAGTACTGTTCCCAACATGCCCCCCCAAACGATTCCTGCTTCGGGTGGAAGCGGTTGAGCGTAATAAGCATGGGTCATACTCCAGTTCAGCACATAAAAGCCATACACCGTGGCAGCCAGCGTGCGGGTACCAGTCAGGAGCAAATCGGGGTCTCGCGAATACTCGACCCTATTAAGCTGAGAAGGCCGTACCCATCGGGCAGGCTGCCCCAGGGATCCAGGTCCATAGGTTGGTTGCCACCAAATGCTATCTCCCTTCACCCACAACACCTGCCCGTACTCCTCCATGCCATTGGTGAAGGCCATGGTGGTATGGGCCACTCTGGATTCCCAGCGCTGCTGTAGCAGCCATTTTTCAGGCCCGTTACGGGGTGTCCAGCCCAAAGGAACCGCGTCCTGTCCCCGAGCGGGTACCAGCAACATGAGCCATGTCAACAGTGCAAGATATCCTTTCATGGCCACCTGTAATTTAGAGGCTTCTCCGCAGTGCCTGGGCATACCCAAAGTGCAGTCCTTCGTGGACATTGTTAAAGCGAACGGCGTCTTCAATGCTGGCTAGTTCATACCCATAACTCGTTGGATATGAGGCATATTCAGCGAACTTCCCGGCTTCAAAGTCCCTGAAGGCCTGCTCTGCGGTCACGATCATCTGCCGCTGGATGTAGGCAAGCATTTCCTCTCCGAAGGCTTCCTCTGGCTTGCTTCCCTTCCGGAACTTATCGATAAATTCGCTTGGTATGAGCGTATCTAGCCCACTGTTTTTATACATCAACAGTTGCTGGGTGGCGATGACGTGGCCCAGATGCCAGAAGAGGTTGTTGTTAAATCCATCTGGGATCTGGTTGAGTTGATCCAGGCTAAATGGTTCCGTCAGTGACAACAGGTTACGCCGGGTTTGAATCAGAAGTTGAAAACTGGGTGACATGGTATGGAGATTTAGGTTCGGTGATCATGGATCATGGATCATGGAACATTGATCAGTAACATAAACGGTTCTTCTACACTTCTAATAGAGCTTCGCGTACTTAATTTTTGGGGGAAATAGGGTATATATGGGAAATATGGGCAGGTGCTTTACCCCATAAGCGGGAGCCCAAAAATAACTACCAATCAGAGGATGGAGGCCTTAAGCAGCGTTTTGCCTCCATATCCTCATATACTTCATCGTTACGAATTCCGAATCACGAATTCCCCTTTATTTCTACCCCTTCATCAATTCCTCTGCGTTGCGCATGGCGGAGTCAGTAGGCTGATCGCCACTAAGCATCATGGCGACCTCTCTGATTCGTTCGCTATGGTCCAGGGGCACGACCGTTGAAGTGGTGGTTTCTCCTTTTACCCGCTTCTGAATCTGGTAATGCTGATGCCCTTTGGCCGCAATCTGCGGCAGGTGGGTGATACACAGGATCTGAAAGCTGCGCGCCAACTGCTGCATGACATTGCCGACCTTGTTGGCGATTTCGCCGCTGATCCCGGTGTCGATCTCGTCAAAGATCAGTACGGGGAACTCCGACTTTTCCGCCAAAGCGGCCTTGATAGCGAGCATCACACGAGAAATCTCCCCGCCAGAGGCGATCTGCGATAGCGGACCTCCGGGCAAGCCAGGGTTGGTTTGTATCAGGAAAAAGACCCGGTTGAGGCCTTTCGTTCCAGGTTTCACCATCTGCCCTTCGACCTCCATGTCGCCGTCGGCATGCTCCAGACGCTCAATGGCCACCTCAAATCTGGCTTTCTTAAATCCTACCTGGCTTAACAGGCTGCTGATTTTATCCTCCAGGATCGGTTTGGCTCCAGCACGCTTGCCTTCGAGTTCCAGGCCCACGGCTTTTAGTTCTTCCTGGGCAGCAGCGTACTGCTTTTTCAGCCCTGCGATGCGCTCCTCCAGGGAGTCAAAGTCATCGAGTTTTCCTTTGACCTCCTCGTACAGGGCAACCAGTTCAGCACCGTCCTTGCAGTTGTACTTCAACTTGAGCTTATGATAAACCGCCAGGCGATCTTCGATGAATGAAAGCCGCTCAGGATCACTCTCCACCGCATCCAGCATCCCCTGGAATGCAAAGGCAGATTCTTTGAGAATCTCCTGCATGTCGATCAGACGGCTGACTTCATCATTGAGCTGGGTGCTAATATCCTGTACCTTTTTGAGTGGATCGAGGACATTACTCAGCTGGCTGTAGATCGAGTTGTCGTCCTGATAGAGGTGTTCGACCGCTCCTCCAATGGCTTCTCGAATATCTTCTGAGTTTTGTAACAGGTTAAGTTCTGCTTCCAGCTCTTCCTCCTCATTGGCCTTAACCTCTGCGGCCTCCAGTTCCTGCACCTGAAACTGGTAGTACTCTAGCTGGGTCTGAGCCTGGGATTCCATTTCCTGAAGCGCAGCAATCTCCTTTCGGATCGTCTCTGCCCCTTTGAGCTTCTGCCCGAAGGCCAGCACCAGATCACCGGAATCCGCATAGGCGTCGAGCAGGTCGAGTTGCTTGTCCTGAGACAGCAGGCTCTGGTTTTCGTGCTGACCATGCAGATCCAGTAGCAGGGCACTCACCGAACGGAGCACCTGTAGCGATACCGGTGTGTCGTTGATGAAGGCGCGGGACTTCCCGTTGGGGCGCACCTCCCGTCGGATAAGTAGTTCATCCCCTTCCAGGTCAAAGTCTTCAAAATCGCCCAGTTCTGCGCGTAGTCGCCCCGAAAGCTGTCCGAAGGTGGCCTCGATCACGCACTTTTCCTCGTGCATAAACACTGAGGAGTCTGCCCGCTTTCCCATTACCAGCCCCAATGCTCCAATGAGGAGCGACTTTCCAGCTCCGGTTTCGCCTGTGAGTACGTTGAGGCCGGCCGGGAAGTCAATCCGGGTCTCGACGAAAAGGGCGTAGTTTTTAAGGTAGAGGTGCTTTAGCATGAGTCGCTTAGCCGCTTTGGTCTATTTGCAGGCAAATTTAGCAGAAAAACACGAACGCAACGTGATAAAATTTTGAGCTTTTTGCAAAAAAGGTTAGAAAAGAATCTTTTACACCCCCGAACCCATCACGATCTCTACTGAAAGGTAACTCAACCTTTGAATGCTCATCCACCAGCCACCCTGAGTACCATCCTCTATCAGGATCAGGGTTTCATCCTGGTTGTGAACCCTTTTGGGAGGAGAATCAAACAGGGTATTCTCAGGACAGTTGGTCTTCACCAACGCCTCTACAAAGGTCAGTGCCTGGTCTGGTGTCATCCCAAACAACCTGACATGGGTTTGACTGGATTCGTACCAGGTGTCCTGAAACATGAAAACTCCCTTTTCATATTGCCTGTAAAACTGAGCGTGGCTTTGCTCTTCAGCGTAGGGATCATACTCCAGAACTTCTACCTCTTCTGTCAAAGGAACAAGGTGCTGCTCCAGGTACTGGCGAAGGAGAAATTCATATCCATACCAACTCATTTCTTCGCAGGGGTCCTCTCTCAGATTTAGCTGAGGAGCCGGCAAAACAGAAAGGTATACATTAAAGGCATAGCCCACGACGTCGCCATATTTAACTTTCTCCCAGGCTCCAACCCTATCGCCAAGGACGGACTCTCCCAAACTGCGAAGGCTTTGAACCTCTGTGGCATAGGGCAGTTTGGCCACCACGCTGGCAGAGGTACTCGGCTCTGCCCGCAGATTGAGCCCGGAGGGAGCGATGACATAGCGGGCTGAGTCCGGGAAGTAGCCATAGTAGCGTTCCTGTCCCTGGGTATGTAACACAAGGCCGAGGCAGAAGAATATCGCGATGAGGTGTTTCATGAGGATTGGGGTATGGAGGTATGAGGTATGGAGATATGGAGGTATGGAGGTATGGAGGTATGGAGGAAACTCAATTCTTTCATACTTCTAGACAAAAACGAAACCAACGGTTTCCTTCCGATGAACCGGAATCTGGGATTTGTGCTCTTGGCCTTATTCTTAGCGACCTTTGCGCCTCCCTTGCGTTCTTCCGATGAACCGGAATCTGGGATTTGCGGTTAAAATAGCTGGTTCGCAAATGAAAATGTCTAATAGTATGCAATTCTTTACACTGCATTTCCTCCAAACCTTTTCAACTTTTCTATCCAATCAGGTTAACATCAAAATACTTTGACAGAATCGTCAACAGGGAGATCAGTCCCAGCACTACGGGACAAACGATGGTGATCATCAGGTTGAGGAAGGTATGCATGCCACTCCCCTGGAAACTTTCGTTGCCGGAGAGAATTTCCTGGGCCATGCCTTTGGTCTTCCATCGTGTGGCGATGAAGACACTCAGCAAAAAGCCTCCCAGGGGCAGTCCGGTGGTGTTAAAGACATCATCGACCAGGTCCAGAAAGGACTTGTCCGCCCCTTCATAATGCAGGAAGCCACCCGCAGAGAAAATATCCAGGCCTCCCTGAGAGAGCATGCTGGGCAACCCAATTAGGAAGATCAGGGTGGCCAGGACGGGTACCGCAATCTTGCGGGGCACTTTCTTTTCGTCCACAAGGTAGGAAACCGGCACCTCCAGCAGGGAGATGGTTGAGGTCAAGGCGGCTACACTCAGCAACAGGAAGAAGGAGCCTCCTACGATGCGGCCCGCCATCGGACCCATGGCTTCAAAAATGCCCGGCAGGGCAATGAATACCAGCCCGGGACCAGCCGTCGGTTCCTGGCCCTGCGAAAAGACCAATGGGAAGATCAGCAGGCCTGAGAGAAAGGCCACAGAGAAGTCCGCTGCAGTCACAATCGCTGCCGAGGTGACGATGTTGTCCTTCTTGCTGATGTAGGAGCCATAGGTGATCAGAGCTCCCATTCCCAGCGAAAGGGAGAAAAAGGCTTGTCCCATGGCGGAATAAACAGTGCTCAGGGTGATTTTGCTGAGGTCGGGAACAAGGTAAAAAGAGACACCGTCCATGGCGTTTTCCAGGGTCATGGCATAGATGATCAGGCCCAGCAGAATGGCAAATAGCGCTGGCATAAGCACTTTGGCGGCAGACTCAATGCCATCCTGAATGCCTCGGCCTACGATGAAGGCGGTCAGCAACATGAAGACCACTGAGTACAACATGATCCAGTTGTTGCCAAAATCAAACACATTGCTCACGTAGCCCCCAAAAAACGCCCCAAAGTCAGGCTGACTTAGCAGGTCCCCAAAGGCGATCTGGATGAAGTACCCAAATGACCAGCCTGCCACCACATTGTAAAATGATAGGATCATCACCCCACTTATGACACCCCATAGCCCAACATAGCTCCAGCCTTTTCCGCCGACAGCCTTATAGGCTCCTACCGGGTCTTTTTGGGTATGCCGTCCCAGGGCGATCTCGCCCACCATGATGGGAAATCCAATGATGATTGTACAGATCAGGTAGATCAGGAGAAAGGCAGCACCGCCATTTTCTCCAGTTTCGTAGGGAAACCGCCAGATGTTGCCCAGGCCGACGGCAGAGCCTGCGGCAGCGGCTACAAAGCCAAGTCGGCTGCTAAATCCAGAGCGAGAGGAAGCCATAGAGGGTGGAATTCGTAATTGGATATTCGTGATTCGTAATGGAAGAAGACCTAATGGTTGAACAACTTGCATTCAGCCGATGGGATTCACTTCACTTATTCGAAATTTGCGACCAAAATTTTTAAGCTGCAAGACCAAACCGGGAGTCAATCCCCGGATCTTCCTTCTTTTGAATTCGCAGGTACATTGGCTTCGAAATTCGTGATCCGTAATTCGTATTTAAAAGTGCTAAGCACCTGGACAATAGAAATAAGGTATGAAGGGTATGGGGAAATGAAGGGA
>CAYFIR010000138.1:0-17335 GCA_964343195.1 uncultured Bacteroidia bacterium
GAGGGAGATGGCCTGTGCGACAGAGGGAGGAACCCAGGATTTTATAGAGCTACTTTCTCCCCTACAAAAGAAGTAAGCAAGAAAAGTTCGGCATTTCAGGCTGCCCTGCAAGCCGCCCCGAGCGCCAAATGCCGGGCCAGCGCCGCCACAAGCGTGCTTTAGACCTTTACCCAAGTGCCACTGCGAGTATCTCCCTTTGGAGGGAGAGGCTTGTGCGAGAGAGGGAGGAATCTGAAAGTTCAATGTGCTACATTCCCCCCCTACAAAAGAAGTAAGCATCCCAGCGAGTCGGATCGGCATTTTATTCCCCGACTTCTACTGTGAACCTGGCCCGGTTGCTTTCGTTATTGACTCCATCATAGGCTGACAAAACGAACTCATAGGTCCCGGTGGTGAAGGTTTGAGGAATCTCATAACTGAAGTCAAAGCCAGCGCGGTCTCCCTGGGTCTCTGGCCAGAGGATTTCTTCGGCTTCGAAGAGATTTCCGCTGTTGGTCCCCTGGTAAGTCAGTAACAACCGACCGTTCCCCCCTTCTCCCAAGGAATAATTGTCCCGCACACTTCCAGTAAAGTTCAAACTTTCACCACGGCTGATGCCAAAACTGGCCTCGTCCGGTGCCGTTACTGAAAGCTGCGGTGCCAGGGTATCCACCATATTGAGAATGCGCAGGTCGTAATAATTGGCCAGGGGATCTTCATTTCCCGCCAGGTCAATCACCTGTACCTGAAAGTGGTAGGCCCCCGCCGTTACGTCGTCGGGAACCTCTAAACTACGGCTAACGGCCTGCTCGGTACCGCTAAGGTCGATTACCTCCAGTAAAGACCAGTCTTCTGTGCCTCGGGCATGGCCGTGGCAGTCAAAGTTGCTGTGAATGTCGATTTTGTATTGCGACAGGCCTTCATTGTCTCTAAAAATGATGTCAAACTCCAGGGTTTGACCTCCCAGTAGATAAAAAACATTCTCTGCCTCTTCTCCACAAATAAACCCAGATGCAGGCTGAGGACTAAAGCTAACCACCTCAGCAACAGGAGCTTCTACATCTACTTCTCCTTTACATCCTCCCCAGAAAAGGGTAACCGTGGCCAACATCAAAAACCAAAATGATCGAAACTCCATGTAACAAGTTGAGTTAAATTATTTCCTTACAAGTTTAACCATTATTTTTGCAACCTTGTTGCAATAAGCTCAGACTTTTTCAATGACAGAGGCCCAATTTGATGAATATATTTCCTTTTCCCACCGCCCGGCGGAGACCTCCGTCTGGAGGAATGCTCATTGGACGAAGTCCATCCAAAGTTGGGTTGGTGTCTGTCTGCTTATTGGGTGGCTGTTGCTCCCTTTTGGTCTTTCCGCTCAGGCAGCCCCACAGGGAGGTCGCATATTCGGAACGATAACCGATGTGGCAGGTAATCCAATGCCAGCGGTAACTCTCTGGTTGTTACCAGATTCCATGGCTTGTCTCAGTGGGGAAGAAGGTCAATTTGAGTTTGGGGGCCTCCAGGCTGGAGACTACCAGCTATTCATTTCCCTTAGTGGTTTTGAGCCTGAGACTCTTTCTGTACACCTATCCCGCAACGATCAACTGGAACTCCGGGCCCGCCTGCTCACCAATGAACGCCTGCTGGCCGAAGTAGAAATCGTAGATGAGCACGCCAAGCAGGAGGATTTGCTTGCCACGGAGCATTTGAACGCCAACGATCTGGCCCGCAATGTTCAGGGGAATTTTGCTCAGAGTTTGGGGAAACTCCCCGGTTTGGACGCCATCAACACCGGAATGGGCATTGCCAAACCCGTCATCCGGGGCTTATCCTTCAACCGTGTGGTCGTCAATGACCGGGGGATCAAACAGCAGGGTCAACAATGGGGAGCTGACCACGGGCTTGAGATCGATGCATTTTCCGTTTCGCGGGTCGAAGTAGTCAAAGGGCCTGCCTCCCTCCAGTACGGATCTGACGGACTCGGAGGAGTCATCAACCTGATGCCAGCTCCTATTCCTGAGCAAAATAGCATCAGCGGACAGGTGATTGCGTTGGGCAAAAGCAACAACCAGCACCTGGGCGGAGCGGCACAATTCAACCTCAACCGGAATGATTTATGGCTTTCTCTTCGCTATACCCGTCAGGATTTTGGGGACTACCGGGTACCGGCGGATACCTTTGTGTATCAGGGTTTTGTGTTACCGCTTTTCGATGGATACCTCAAGAATTCCGCAGGGGAAGAAGAAAACCGTGAGGTCGAGGTAGGGCTGCGGCGTGACTGGGGAGTAACCCGTTTGACTTACAGCCATTATCGACTGGTTTCGGGCCTGTTTTCCGGAGCCGTAGGAGTACCTCGCAGCTATGCCCTGCAACCTGATGGAAACCACCGGGATGTGGACCTTCCCTCCCAGGCCGTGGATCATTACAAAGTGCTTTTTAACCAAACTCTGTTACTGGGGAATGGCCACCTTAACCTCAACCTCGGCTATCAGCACAACAAACGCCGGGAGTTTGGCTTTCCGGAATTTCACAATCAGCCAGAAATTGATTTTGGCAATACCCTGGCCATTGGCCTGGATTTAAAAACTCTGAGTGGCAACCTCCACTATGAGCATCGGCTTTCTCCCCGATGGAAAAATACCTACGGAGTTAGCCTGGAGCACCAGCAAAATGTGCGAAGCGGCTGGGAGTTTTTGCTGCCGGATTTCCAAACCTGGCGGGGAGGTTCTTTTGTCATTTCTCACTTTGAACCAGAAAACTCTTCCTGGCGATTTAGCGGAGGGCTACGAGCGGATGTAGGAACCAATCAAAGCGATTTCTTCCAGCGCTACGTCTGGAACAGCAATGGCCGCATCACCGATTCTCTTTCCGTACCAGCTACAGATGACCTTTTCGTGAATTGGTCTGGTTCTCTGGGCGGACGCTACACTTTGAGAAAGGATCAGGCCTGGCTCAAGTTTCACCTGGGCAAAAGCTTTCGTGTTCCCTACCCTTCCGAGACTGTTTCCAATGGGGTCCACCACGGGACTTTCCGGCATGAGCAGGGCAATCCGGACCTGCGCTCTGAGCATGGCTATCAGTTAGACCTGGGATTGGACTGGGTGACGCCTCGGCTGGAAGCCCATCTGGCCACGTACTTTAACTATTTCAACAACTTCATCTACCTGGGTCCTTCGGGCAAACTCTCTACCTTGCCCGAAGCCGGGCAGATTTTTCGCTATCAGCAACATGACGCCCTGTACAGTGGCTTTGAGCTGGATTATCGCTGGCGCATTTCCGAAAACTGGAGCCTGTACCAGGCTGCGGAGTACGTCTGGAACCTCAACCTCGATACCTACCTTTCGCTGCCATTTACCCCGCAGCCTTCCCTGCTGAGCGAACTCAACTATACCTGGGAACCTGCGAGTCCCCGATGGACAGAGGTCTATGCGACCCTCACCCACCGATACGTCCTGGCCAATGGCCCCAATCGTGTGGACCGAAATGAGCGCACCACTCCGGCCTACCAACTCTTCGATGCCTCGGTGGGAACGACACTTCAGTGGGACGACTTTCGGGTAGAAATCAGCCTACAGGGACAGAACCTGCTCAACACCCCCTACCTCAATCACCTGAGCCGCTACCGCCTGATCAACATCCCCGAGCAGGGCCGCAACCTGGTACTGCTGATCAAGGTGCCGTTTGGGCATAGGTTTCGGTGAGGAGGATGCTTGCCTGGGACTAAAGTCGCCACAGAACATGGTTTTCTGCTTCGCGGGATTTCGCTACGCTCAACAGGGATCAGGGAATGCTTGCCTGGGACTAAAGTCGCCAGGCAAGTTGGGTTGGCTGTTGTGCCAGTGAGGGGTACAAGTATTCAGGGCGCAAGGTTCAGGGATCAGGTAGCACAGGTAATCATACTTCATACCTTCATACCCAGTATTTCCTCCATACAAAAAACCCTCCTCAGCTTCGGCCAAGAAGGGTTTGAGTGAACGATGAAATTCGCTCGCTAGGGAATAGAGAATTCGATGTCGCCGAACTCTACCTCTTCGCAGTCATGGTCCAGGCAGACTTCTGCCTCCAGGTGGAAGGTCGTACCAGCAGGATAGCTGGAAAGATCTACCTCTTCTTCAAATACGAACTCTTCCGCGTGGTCATGCTGATGGAAATCCAGGATCAGGTCATTGACATCTCCGTCTGGGTGAAGCATAACTTCCACGTCGTGAAGGTCCCCATTGGTAGCGGTAAAGTGAATGTGGATGTGCACATCGCTTGCATCGGTTACGATTTCGCCTGCCATAGGCTCTTCAAATTCGATCTCGACCGAAGTAACAGCCTCCTGCTTACAGGAAGTCAGGCCAAAAAGTGCCAGGCCCAACAGGATAACCAGTAGTTTGGTAATTTGATTCATGTCTTTGATAAGGTTATTTGCAATACTGTTGCAAACATACGACTAGCGAGCACTTTTTGCAACATGTTTGCAAAAAATACCCAGACTTCCTTTAGGTCCGCAAGGCAACCTAACCCCTTAGCATATGGGGAGGAAATAGCCTTTAAACATAGGCCATAAGACAGATGCAATATTGTTGCAAATACAAAACCATTATCTATATTTGCAACAATATTGCATAAACTAATCACACACCGATTAACCCGATGGGGTTGGCTGGCAGTAGCGGTACTGCTAGCCTGGCTGGTGCAACCTTGTCAGCACCAAGCGGGCCAAAGCTGCGTGCGGAATGCTCATCCAACGGTTCAGGGCTTTGGGATGCCCAGACCTGAGCCCAGGCCCAGGCCTAAGGTCGTGCGTCTGGACCCAGCTCCCGTCAACATACGCCAAACTCCATTTTCTGACAACATCTCTCACCATGATTCGATACCTCTTCGGAATAAGCCTGCTGATTTTGATGTCATGCCAAACTAGTGAGGAGCCAGACCCTCAGCTGAAACGTGCGTTTGAGGTGCACGAAATGGCGTTGGAGGTTCAGGACTCTCTACAAATCGAACTCCAAGCTTTGGCTAACAGGCCTTTGCCTCCTGAGCAGCAGCAAGCCCTTGTGGACATACAGGACACCCACGCGCAGTGGAAAGAATTGCTGGTAGAAGTACCCGGCTTCGAACATGCCGAGGGCCATGACCACGACCACGATCATTCGCATGGACATGACGCAACCACAGAGGTCCTGCAAAGCCTACCGCCGGAGGAAATCCTGAAAATTCAGGAAGCGCTCCTGCAGGAAGTACAACGTCTGCTCGACGAAGCACACCGCCTGTCACGGATAACGGAAGAGAAACATCCCAACCCTTAACCATATGAGATATTGCCTATTGGGCCTCCTTATTCTGTTTGGAAACAGCCTCATGGCCCAAACCGTGATAGATTGGACACAATTGGCGGAAGTACATTACGTCCGTCAAATAGACTTGAGCACCGGGTACCCGGTAGATCGGCCGCGCTTCAGTAGAGGAATAAAAGCCCTGGAAGGCGAAGTAATTGAAATAGGTGGGTATCTTTTGCCACTGGATGTATCAGGAGAGGCCTTTGCGCTTTCTCGCTACCCATTTTCGGCCTGCTTTTTCTGTGGTGGAGCAGGGTTAGAGTCGGTTATGAATGTCTGGTTTGTCGAGGTGAAGCGGGATTATCGCCTGGATCAATACGTTACACTTCGGGGCACATTGCGCCTGAGCGACAGCGGACATGATTTGCTTTACCTGCTGGAAGATGCCAAGGAGGTACGGTGAGCAGCTTCTAAGGCTGTACTTCCACCCGGTAACGACTTCTTTCGCTCTCATTGTTGACCCCATCAAAAGCCGAAAGTACAAATTCGTAAGTCCCGGTGACGAGGGTGCGAGGGATTTCAAATGAGAAGTCGAACTCGGCTCGGTCTCCCTGACTCTCTGGCCATTCGATGCGGGTGGCTTCGAAGAGATTGCCACTGTCCACACCTTGATAAGTGAGTACCAGGCCACCATTCCCCCCTTCCCCCAGCGAATAGTTGTCGCGTACGCTGCCCACGAAGCGAAGCTCCTCGCCTCGGGCTATCTCCATCGTACCTTGCGCGGGGGTGCTCACAGCGAGTTGTGGAGCTACTGTATCAGTGACGTTGACGAGGCGCACGTCATAAAAATAAGAGAAAGGGCTCTCGTTACCTGCCACATCAATCACTTGTACGTGGAAATGATAGGCCCCTGCGGTAACATTCTCGGGTACATCAAGGGTACGGCTGACCCGCTGCTCGGTACCGCTGAGATCGACCACCTCAAAGATTGACCAGTCTTCCGTCTCGCTGCGGGCATGGCCATGGCAGTCAAAGTTGTGATGGATATCTATTTTGTACTGCGATAGGGCTTCATTGTCCCGAAATATCCACTCAAAGCTCAATGATTCCCCACTAGCCAGGAAAAACACCTGGGGCTGGGTAGCCCCACAGATTATCCCCTCGCGAGGCGCTGGGTCAAATAGAATTAGCTCAGCAGTGGGAGGTTCGACATCTGCTTCTCGCTTACAGCCTAGCCAACTAAAAAGGATGAGTAGCATCACACTGGTTACAGGCCAATTGGTACGCATGGTATTTGGGGTGAATGATGGACGCAGATTAAGACACGGCAGCCGTGGCGGGCTTCCTTTTGAAAAATATTTCGGGGACGAGAGAAGCTGAACCTCAATTCTCGGATACACCGGCGTATTGGCAACTTCGACTTGCGCGCCAGTTTACCACGTGTGCCCAGGCTACCAGCAGTCCGCCTGAAATCGTAAAAAAGGGCTCCCAGTCTGTAAATACCCATTTGCCCAAGGCAATAAGCCCAAACCCCAACCCAGCCCAGATCAAGGGTTGCACCTTTCGGTGACTGCGGATATATCCCTGCCCCAGGGCCAGGGTAGCCACCACCAAGGCGATGATCAGGAGGCCATTTTCCAGCCAGGGGATATTGGCCAGTAAGGTGCTGCCAAAAGCAGGTAGTGCCAATAGAAAAGGCCAGATCAGGCAGTGGATGGCGCATAAGGTGGAGGCAGTGAAGCCCGCCAGATCCCAGTGCCAGGAGAAAAACGAAGCAGAATTTTTCATCAGAATTATCATATTTGCAACATTGTTGCAAATAGGGAATGTTTGGCTATTTTTGCAAGTGTGTTGCAAAAAAGGTAGCGTATGAAACCCGAAACTGGAATGAACAATCGGGAGAGCCTTCCTGAAACATGCACCATACCTAAAGGGGGGTACATAGTGCTGCTAATCGAGGTACCGCCGGTGCCCACTTATCCCGATAAGTCATTCGAAAATAACCGTAGGAATTAACATAAGCAGTTCACCTGACGGCAAACCTTCCTACCCCCAAAAATCTGACTATCAGACAATTGTGAAAGATTATGACGACCAAAAGAGAAAATTTTGATGTGATCATTGTGGGCGGAAGTTACGCAGGACTTTCAGCAGGATTGGCCTTGGGCAGAGCCTTGAGAAAGGTGCTGATCATCGACAGCGGGCTGCCTTGCAACAGGCAGACGCCCCACTCGCACAATTTTCTAACCCAGGATGGCAGTCCTCCGGGAGATATCACCGCGCGCGCCTTGAGTCAGCTTGAGAAGTACGACACGATCCAATTTTGCTCAGGCCTGGCTGTTTCCGGGACAAAAAGGGAAGCGGGCTTTGAAATTACCCTCCAAACGGGGAAGATGTACCAGGCTAAAAAGGTGATTTTTGCGACCGGGATCACCGACCAAACGCCTAATATAGAAGGCTTTGCAGCATGTTGGGGCAAATCTGTCCTCCACTGTCCGTATTGTCATGGGTATGAGTACAGACAGCAGGCCACAGGCATTTGGGCGAATGGAGATATTGGATTTGAATTCTCCCGGTTAATCTCCAATTGGACCAACCAGCTGACGTTGTTTACCAACGGCCCCTCCACCCTGAACCCGGAGCAACGGGCAAAACTAGCGCAACATGGCATCAACATGGTGGAAAAGGAAGTGGCAAGTCTCGACCATACCCAGGGATACTTGCAGCACGTCGTTCTAAGAGATGGGTCAAAAATTGATGTCCAGGCGCTGTACGCAAGGGTACCGTTTATCCAGCACAGTGATATTCCTGCAAAATTAGGTTGTGAGTTGACAGAGCAAGGGCTTTTGAAAGTTGACCCATTTCAGCAAACGACCGTCCAGGGCGTTTACGCCTGTGGCGACAACGCTTCTCCCCTGCGATCGGTAGCCAATGCCGTAGCCAATGGAAATGTGGCCGGGGCAGTGGCCAATAAGGAGCTCATCGAGGATCGATTCTAGCCGTTTGGCTCGAAACACCCCAAATGCCATCAACTATTATTGCAACAATGTTGCATCCAGGAAGGATTTGCCTATTTTCGCAACAGTGTTGCAAAAGTAATTTCCCATGAAAAAACTTCCCGTTACCGTTCTCTCCGGCTTCCTCGGGGCTGGCAAGACCACCTTGCTCAACCACATCCTGCACAACAAGCAGGGCCTCAAGGTGGCTGTGATCGTCAACGACATGAGCGAGGTCAACGTCGATGCACAGCTCGTGGAGCAGCAGGACGTACTCTCACGCACCGAAGAAAAGCTGGTCGAGATGTCCAACGGCTGCATTTGCTGCACCCTGCGTGAAGACCTCATGATTGAGGTCGAGAAGCTCGCCCGCGAAGACCGCTTCGATTACCTGGTGATCGAGAGCACGGGCATTTCCGAGCCGGTGCCGGTGGCCCAGACCTTTACCTTTGCCACCGAGGATGGCAGCATCGACCTGCGCCGCTTTTCCCGCCTCGACACCATGGTCACCGTGGTCGATGCCTACAACTTCTGGAAGGACTTCGACAGCCGTGACACCATCCATCAGCGCGGGCTAAACGATGACGCCCAAGACCAGCGCACCATCGTCAACCTGCTCACCGATCAGATGGAGTTTGCCGATGTGATCCTGCTCAACAAGACTGACTTGGTGTCTGCTGAGGAAGTGGCTAACCTGGAAGCTGTGATCCGCAGTTTCAACAGCACCGCCAAGATCATCCGCACCACGCGCAGCCAGGTAGATTTGAAGGAAATCATCGACACCGGGCTGTTTGACTTCGAAAAGGCCTCCGCGTCTGCAGGCTGGATCAAAGAACTGGAAGCCGAAGCCCATACACCCGAAACAGAAGAATACGGCATCAGTTCGTTTGTCTATCGGGCGCGCCGACCTTTTCATCCCGAGCGATTTTACCGCTACATCACTACGGGCTGGCAGCCATCAATTTTGCGCAGCAAGGGGCTATTCTGGATCGCCTCGCGGCCTGATGTGGCCTGGAACTGGTCACAGGCGGGCTACTCAGTTGAGGCCACCAAGGCTGGGGTATGGTGGGACAGCATGTCTCTGTCCCAACGCTTGCAGCACCCCGTTTACGTGCAAAACATGAAGGTGATTGAAAGCCGCTGGAGTGCGGAGTTTGGCGACCGAACCCAGGAGTTGGTGCTCATCGGTCAGGATATGGACGAGGCTGGTATCCGGGCCGAACTGGACCGCTGCCTGCTTACCGATCGCGAGCTGAAAGCCACCTCTCGTGGGCAGGCCCTTCGCGACCCTTTTCCGGAGTAGGGGATAGAATTCGAAATTTGTAATTAGTGATTCGTAATTGAAAGTGCTGCTGGTCAGCATTCTATGCGAATTTCGAATGGTTAATTACTTAATTCTGAAAGCATTAGTAGAGGCGGTCCGCAGGTCCGCCTTCGCGTCAGAGTCTGAGGTACACCTGCGGGGCACCTCTTCGACTGCGGCGATTGATACCGATTTCATCCCAATTCATTTTCCATTTCTGACCCATGAGCAACGCTAGCAAAACCTCTCCTTCTGCCCGTCATCGCCTCGGCCACAGTTGGATCGAAATGTCGGCCATCCGTGAAGCCAACTGCAACCTGGTCCATTGGCCACGCCCGGCAGATCCGGCTATCCTTCGGTTTCTGGAAACACTGACCCTACGGGCTCCGTCATTCGAACCCCTTCAGGAAAGCATGCTGGCCACCAAGGTTGCCGAACGCCTGTCGGACCATCTGACTCCTTACTGCCGAGGGCATGAAGATGGGTTTGATCGCCTCTGTACGGACGTGGGAGAAATGGCCACGTCTTTTGCCGAGTTGGCTTCCTCTCCGCGTCTGCGCGTCACCTTCGCCCTGGTACAACACGACATGTGCCGCCTCTTTCACACCGACGCTATCGAATTGCGCCTGCTCTGTACCTACCTGGGGCCTGGCACCTTGTGGGTTCCCGATCACTTCGTCAACTGGGACAGGATGCACGAGAAAAGCAACGAGGCCCGCGTCCTGGACATCAGTCAGGTGCAGCAATGTGCTCCTTTTGAAATCGCCATCCTCAAGGGGGCGATGTACGAACCCAACGACGGACAAGCCGTGCTACACCGCAGCCCTACCATCACCGAAGCCGGCAACAATCGGATACTTTTGCGGATTGACAGTCAGCTGGCCTGGTAAAATTAGCCTATGAAAGATTCGTCCCTGGCCCCTACCCCAGTCCACATTGTCACCGGTTTCCTCGGAGCCTGCAAAACCAGCTTTCTTAACCACTGGCTACGTAGCAATCCAGAGGAGCGCATCATGGTGATCGAAAATGAGGTCGGAGCCGTCAACCTCGACAGCCAATGGATCGCTGGGTCCTTTGCCCCACCAGTAGAGCTGACGGCTGGCTGCCTGTGCTGCTCACTCAACCAGGAACTGATCGAGATCCTCGACTATCTGAGCAGGCAACGCGCCGACTATGACCGCCTGATAATCGAGACGACAGGGGTAGCTGACCCGGAGTCTCTGGCTTCCCCTTTCCTGAGCCTTCCCTACCTGGGGCGGCATTTCAAGTTGCAGAATGTGCTATGCCTGGTAGATGCCGGCAATTTCTCCTATTGGCTGAGCGAGGCAGAAGAAGCACGCAGGCAGGTGGCCTTTGCGGATGCCCTGCTGATCAACAAAATCGACACCCTTGAGCCCGAACAGATAGATCAGACCGTACAATTGGCGAAAGAGATCAACCCACAGGCGAAGGTATGGACAGGTGCGCAGGGACAGTTTCCGGTAGCTTCGCTTAAAGACCTGTATAGTTTGGAGGGGGAAGGTGCCGTGGTCCAACAGCGGGGAATATCTGACCATCACCATGCTGAGAACCATGGCATCAGCACTTTTACCCTCACCTTCGATCGACCGTTTGACCTGCGAGACCTGAGCCATACGCTGATGATGTTGCTTACCGTAAATCGGCATCAGATTTACCGGATCAAAGGCATTCTGAATGCGCATGATTATCCCATTCAGGTGGTGCTCCAATCCGTGTATCAAAACTTTGTCCTGACTGACGGCTTGCCCTGGCCGCCGGATCAGCCGTGCCAGAGTAAGATTGTGGTGATTGGCAAGCAGCTCCAAAAGGATGCGTTGCGCAAGGTATTCGCCCGGCATCTGATGAAATAACCCTCGAACTCCTATATCGTCAATTTTCCCTTCATGATCTCTGCTCTTTTCTCAAAACCGTTTGTTCCCTGGCTGATCAGTATTGGAATGATGCTGAGCATATTCAGAGGAGAATTATTAGCCCAGGATAACTTCCCCCCACCTGATACCCCGCAGGAAGTGCGGGCCATCCGTACACAGGAGGCCCTGCGCATTGACGGGCGACTGGATGAAATGTCCTGGAACCAGGTCGAGCCAGTTTCCGGCTTTTTCCGCACAGAACCGAGACAGGGCGGTGAATATCAACACCTTACGGAGGTACGCTTCCTTTATGACGACAAAAACCTCTACCTGGGAGCTTTTTGTGCCGATTCGATGGGACGCAAAGGGGTAAGAGCCCAGGACTTAAGGAGGGACTTCAACGCGGGAGAAAACGATGTCTTCGGCCTGGCCCTCGACCCGCAAAATCTGAAGCAGTACGCCGTGGCCTTTCTTACCACACCCTATGGTAACCAACGTGATTTACAGGTCTTTAATGGCAACCAGCAAGACCAGGGATGGAATACCTTGTGGAAAGTGAGGTGCACCCGTACAGACTCTGGTTACTATGTCGAAATGGCCATTCCCTTTCAGTCGCTACGCTATGATGCAGTAGCGCCTGGGGAAGAGGTTGGCTGGGGCTTCACCCTGCTGCGTTATGCCCGTCGGGCAGGAGAGGAAACCGTTTTTCCCGCTATCCCTCAGGCTTTTAATCCCTACCGCATGACCTATGCCGCCCAGTTGACAGGGCTGGAGTTGCCCCCTCCCTCCGCCAATGTGCGCATCGAGCCCTACGGCCTTTACCAGTTTGAATCTCAGCAAAATGGGAGCGACCGAAGCCAGGGTCAGTCCTTCAAAGCAGGAGGCGACCTCAAATGGGCCATCGATCCCCGCACGGTAGTGGACCTGACCATCAACACCGATTTTGCCCAGGCCAATGTTGACCGGGCAGTCAATAACCTGGAGCGCTTCAACGTGTTTTTTCCGGAGCAACGCCAGTTTTTTCTGGAAAACTCCGGGCTATGGGCCGGGGGAAGTCAGCGGACTTTGCGACCCTTTTTCAGTCGCCGGATCGGGCTACAGGGTGAATTCAATGCGGCACCGGCTCCCATCGACGTAGGGGTCCGCTACACCCAGCGTAGCGAGCAACAGGCCCTGGCGGGTCTCTATGTGCATCAGCGCGAAACCGACCAGTCTCAGGCCGCCAGTTTTGGTGTGATGCGGTATCAGCGAAACTATGGCCGTGAGAACAACTTCGGGGCCATGCTCACGCATCGACTGGATGAAAGGTCTGACAGCCTGGGCCTACCGCAGCAAAACAACAGCACCCTCACCGTGGATGGATTGATTCGCCCCAAAAGTGAGTGGACCATCTCTTATATGCTCAGTGCCTCTCGTGACCATGAGGCACAAAACCAGGGCATAGCCGGACGCTTCTTTGCAGGCAACAACTCCAACAAATACTACGCGGGCTGGCTCACCACCTTCGTTGGGGCCGATTACAACCCTGAGATGGGGTTCGTTTTTCAGCGAGATGTCGTCCATCACAGCCCCGGCGGGTATTGGATCTGGCGCCCCAAGTCCTTGCCCTGGATTCGTCGCTGGGATCCTGGCGTCTTTGCCAATGTGTACCACGATGCCTCTCGCGGCCTGGGATTTCAGCAGGCCAATCTCTATATCTTTCCGGTTTACCTCATTTTCAGAGACGGAAGCTTCCTTGAATATTCCCTCTACCCTACCTGGCAGCGCATCGACTTTGACTTCGCCCCCCTCGGGATTCCCATCGCCCAGGGCGATTACTACTATCTGAAGCAAAGCATTAATTTTTATACTGACCAATCCCGAAAAATTAGCCTGCGGGGCAGGTACGATTGGGGAGGTTTCTATGATGGGCGACGGCAGGAGGCCTTTATGGGACTTCGCTTTGCGCCCATTCCTCAGTTGGCACTGGATGCCAACTACGAATACAACCGGCTGCGGGGACTAGGCATAGCTGAGCAGAACCTTGACGTTCACCTTTACACCGCCGCCCTGCGGATGGCCTGGAACCCCCGCCTTCAGCTGTCCATTTTTTACCAATACAACTCTGTCGATGCCCAGGGACGCTGGAACCTGCGCGGGAGTTGGGAATACCAGCCTCTTTCATTTGTGTACCTGGTCTTTAATCAGAGCGACTGGATCGACCTGGATCGACGAGAACAGTCGCTGGTTTCCAAGATCAGTTGGGTGCGCCAGTTTTGAGGGGCACCGGGTATAGGCCAGTGGAAAGAATTCGAAATCTTGTGCTGAGGACTATGACCGAGGCTGGCAGGGGGCCATGACTGTATTGAAATGGCGGGAGGAGGCTTTGCTCGACTGGGCAAGTAGGTGGAATTGGCTCAGGAGCCATTGAGCAAACCGAAAGCAATTTGAGGTGTGGAGAAGTCGGGGGGTAGGACCGTTTTCACTTTGCGGGATTTTCACCCCCTAATTCCCCCTCAAGGGGGATTTCGCGTAGCGATAGAATCACCCTGCCCCGTCCGTTGGCCCCCTTGAGGGGGCCGCGGGGGTGAAGAACATAGCACCAGAGGAAATTAGACCTACACCCGACTTCTGTGAGCCAACCGATTAACCTCCAACAAATCGTATCTTTGCCGCAAATCCATCGCCTTTGTCCGACCTCCTCCTCATAACGCCGCCCTTTACCCAACTCAATACGCCCTACCCCGCTACGGTGTACCTCAAGGGTTTTTTGAATACCCAAGACATCTCCAGCCAGCAGATGGACCTGGGGATCGAGGTGATCCTGTCGCTGTTCACGCCGGAAAATCTGGCGAAGGTATTTGAAGCGGGAAAAGACCAGCTCGCCACGCCCAACCTCCAGCGCATCTACGCGCTGCGGGCCGATTACCTCAAGACCATCGACTCGGTCATTAGGTTTTTGCAGGGCAAACAGCCAAGCCTGGCCCGCTCCATTTGCAGTGAGAACTACCTCCCACAGGCGGTGCGCTTTGCCCAACTAGAAGACCTGGACTGGGCCTTTGGGAACATGGGCCTGCAAGACCGCGCCAAGCACCTCGCGACGCTCTACCTCGAAGACCTCTCGGACTTCATCGTGGCCTGCGTCGATCCGCACTTTGGATTCAGCCGCTACGCGGAACGACTGGGCCGCTCCGCCAATCACTTCGACGAGCTGCACGACGCCCTGATGGCGGAGCCTTCCTTCATTGACGAGCTTACGCTGGCGATCCTGAAGCAGCGCATGGAGGCCGTACAGCCCAAACTGGTCTGCTTTTCGGTGCCTTTTCCGGGCAATCTCTACAGCGCCTTTCGCTGTGCGCAGTTCATTCAGGGCGAATATCCAGAGGTCAGGGTCGCTATGGGCGGCGGCTTCGCCAACACCGAACTGCGCTCGGTGAGCGATCCACGGGTCTTCGACTTCTTTGACTACATCGCCCTCGACGATGGAGAATTGCCCATCGAGCTGCTGGCGGAGCAGGCGGTCAATGCTCCCGATACGCCGCAGCCAGACCAGTTCAAGCGGACCTTCTTGCGGCGCGAGGGCGAGGTGGTCTATTGGGACGGTTCTACCCGCCCCGAATATCCCCAAATTCAGGTCGGCACGCCCGACTACCGCGACCTGCCGCTGGACCGCTACCTGTCGGTGATCGAGGTCGCCAATCCCATGCACAGCCTCTGGAGCGATGGCCGCTGGAACAAGCTCACCATGGCCCACGGCTGCTACTGGGGCAAATGCACCTTTTGCGACACTTCGCTCGACTACATCCGCCGCTACGAGCCGCTGGCGGCCCGCCTGCTCGTGAACCGCATGGAGGAACTCATCGCCCAGACGGGCGAGTCGGGCTTTCACTTCGTGGACGAGGCCGCACCACCCGCCCTCATGCGCGAGCTGGCGCTGGAGATCCTGCGCCGTGGCCTGACCGTGACCTGGTGGGCCAATATCCGCTTCGAAAAGCGCTTTACCCGCGACCTCTGCCTGCTGCTGTCTGCCTCGGGCTGCATTGCCGTTTCGGGTGGGCTGGAAGTGGCCTCGGACCGGCTGCTGGCCCTGATCGACAAGGGCGTAACCGTCGAGCAGGTGGCGCAGGTGACGCGCTTTTTCACCGAGGCGGGGATCATGGTGCACAGCTACCTGATGTATGGCTATCCCACGCAGACGGTGCAGGAGACGGTGGACAGCCTGGAGATGGTGCGGCAATTGTTTGAGGCGGGGGTGATGCAGTCGGGTTTCTGGCATCAGTTTGCGCTGACGGCGCACAGCCCCATCGGCCTGGAACCAGAGGCCTATGGGGTGATCCCCGAGCATCCGCCGATTTCCTTCGCGCAGAATGACGTGTATTTTGTGGACCAAACCGGCATCGACCACAGCCAGTTCAGCGAGGGGCTGCGAAAGTCGCTCTTCAACTACATGCACGGGGTGGGCTTCGGGCTGGACCTGCAGGAGTGGTTTGATTGCTACCTGCCACCCACGACCATCGAGCCGGACTACATCGCCCAGTGCCTCGACGCCGATCCTTACCCCTTCCCCAAAGCCAACACCAAGGTGATCTGGATCGGCACCTGCTCCACCGAAATACAACATCGTGGCAAGACGCTCGCCCTCACCCTGCACGACAAACGCGAGTCGGTGGTGGTGGCGTTTCCCCTGGCTCAGGGACAATGGCTCGCCAGCCTCCTGGAGCGCATTGCTTTCCCACAGCACGAACCGATGAGCTTCGGCCAGCTACGCGAGGATTATGAGGCACAATTGACTGATTTTGAGGCGTTTTGGCGGTCGGAGGAAGTGGAGACGGTGAGGGAGTATGGGTTGTTGGGGTTGTGAACTTGTTCCTAATAAGCTTCATTTTATACTAAAATCAATATACTTTTCTCTGAATCTACTTACCAATAGTTCAAATTCATCATAACTCTTCTCACTTTCAAACTGAAAATCAGCCTCTTTCATATATCTGAATATTGTTCTCATTTCATTTTTAATATCCCCACTTGATTTTCTTATTTGAAGCTCAGAAATCCCATTAAGAATGTACCAAAGAATATAAAAATCTTGGAACGACCTTCGAAAATATGTTGTTGCATTGCTTTTTAGAAGTAGCTCCAGTTCCATGTTACATTCTTCCTCGTTACCATTAGGAGATAACAACAATTTTAGGAAAAAAATAAAATTTGATACTTTATCTATCGCTTGTATAAAAAGGTCACATGTAGAATCGTCTTGAGAACTATTTTCAAGAACTAAGGTGATTGAAGACTTATCAGCAATTCGGGCATTTATTCTATCTCCTTTCTGATAAATGTCTAGTGCTGTATTCCTATCCCTATCTTCAAGAAACTCTAAGTACGCGAGAGATGTATACATTTCTTCGTTCACCATCCGATCTCGGTCAGTCACCCAGCCTCTTATTTTCCTGACATAAAACCAGCTAATATTCTCTCTTACATTTTTTCTTATAGGAATAATTATCTTTTGGGTCACCCATGAATTCCACATTTCGAACGAGTTTTGCCTAATTGGATAAGGCTTGTCATTCAACCTTATGAAAAGATCAATTGGATCGAAATTGGGATTCAACTTCTCCTCGATTTCAACTAAAAATAATTCGAAATCTAAAATTTTATCCTTTTGGTCTTGAGATAGTTGTGAAAACTTCTTCTTATTTAAATCTAGAATCCTTAATCCGCGGAGAGAAAATTTGTGATTTCTTGTGGTAATACTCTTACCCTCTTTGTTTTTATACTCAGATCCGATAAATCCCAAAATTGTTAAAAGGCGCTGCTGCCCATCCACAACTTCTGAAACACCATTATCCCTTTTGTATATAAAAATTGGAGGTATCGGAATATCTAACAGAGAGGTTGTCTAAAGTACCGATTGAGTTTTCCTGATCAAACATGTGGTAATTCCAA
>CAYFIR010000139.1:0-17293 GCA_964343195.1 uncultured Bacteroidia bacterium
CTGCGAACGAGATCTCGGCGCAAAAGGAGGAGGTTATTTTTCTCGCGTTACTAAGCCAGAAACGGCCACGAACATCTTACAGACCTGCCGGATTTCCATACTTGGCAGGTCTGCGTATCTTATAGAGGTAGCAGCGACAGGCGAATTTTTCGGCCCAATTGGGCAATAACCAACGTTTTGTCTTAGCAGGCCATCGCCCCTCAAATTAAACACCCTATGTGGCGCTTCTGGATATCCATATTGTGTCTTGTTTCAATGGGCTGTAGCGAAGAGTTGGATCTGTACGCTCCTGCCGAGGAGATCTATGCGGTGTACGGACTACTGGATGCAGCGGCTGACACTCAATATGTTCGTGTTAGCGAGGTTTTTCAGGCCGAGTCTGATGCGTTTGAGTTTGCTCAGGATTATGATCCCTCAGTACCAGGACTGGAAGTTGTGGTAGCTGGAGGAGGCAATCGTTACGTAGCCCAATGGAGAGACAGCGTGCTCAAAGACACCCTTCGGGGAGATTTTGGAGCTTATACCGGGGCGTACTTCTTCGTGACAACGGATTCTGTACGACTGGCACCTGGTGAACGATACACCCTAAGCATCCGGTCTCCACTGGACAGCAGCTTTCACCTGAGTGCCAGTACCCGCATCCCTCCCGATCCAAGGCTAATTTCCCCACGGGTTTCTGTGAATTCCAGCAACGAGGAATGTCTGCCCCTGTTATCGATTGAGGACAGCCTGTATGTGATCTTTCAACGAAATCCCAACCAGCAACGCGGGGAAGCCTGGGGGTACCAGGTGCGGATCAACTTCCGCTATCGAGTGGATGGAATTTCCCAAAACCATGCCTATGGTCCGACCAGGCTATTTAACCGAAGTACCGGCTGCGAAGGCCCCAGTGGACAGACCCTCTGTTACCGACTCGGGGGCGGGGCAGTATTCAACAGCCTGAGACATCACCTGGGGCAGGCAACTGGCCTGACAACTTACGATGCAGAACCCCGCTGTACGCGGCGCTTTACCGGATATCTTTCCGACGCCATTGAGGTGGAAGTAGCGGCGGTAGATAGTGCCCTGGGACGCTATATCGAAGTCAATTCGCCTTTCTTTCGCAGCATCAATCCCGTCAAACCCGAGTTTACCAATCTGACAGGTACTCCCCGAGCTGTTGGGGTATTCGGCAGTGTGTCCCGCAGTCAGTCCCCTGTTACACTCAGCCCCTGTGTGGAATATCGGTTGGGATTGTGGGCAGGAGAGGAAGACCCCTGTGAATAAACCCAGGATTTCGAGTCACAGCGCCAGAGCCCTATTCCATAAACCTGGCTCTTGAGCATTTCGTCCGTTTTATTTATATTCGCCAATAGTTTTAGCTTTGCCCAAAAAGTTAGCGATCCTAAAAAGGGATTATAAGATGTTGGGAGATTGAGATCACGAGAGTTGAGGGGAGCAAGACCTGGCATGTTCAATCAGCAAACGAGCCTAATTCCAAAGCAAAGCGACTAACCAATCACGAATTCCGAACAAATACATGAGCGAAAACGGTCAAGCCATAGAGAGTCAGGAGCGGGGAGGTTCTACTCCCATTGCGGGCATGTATGAGACTTATTTCCTGGATTATGCTTCCTACGTAATCCTGGAGCGGGCGGTACCGCAGTTGCTGGACGGTCTCAAGCCGGTGCAGCGCCGCATTTTACACGCCCTCAAAGAGATGGACGACGGCCGCTTTCACAAGGTCGCCAACGTCATCGGGCAGACCATGCAGTTTCACCCTCATGGCGACGCAGCTATCGGGGATGCCCTCGTAGGTCTGGGGCAAAAAGATCTGATGATCGATTGTCAGGGAAACTGGGGAGATGTCCGGACTGGTGATTCGGCAGCGGCGCCACGATACATTGAGGCCAGGCTCTCCAAGTTTGCTCTGGAAGTCGCCTATAATGCCAAAATCACAGACTTTCAGCTCTCCTACGATGGTCGAAAATCCGAGCCATTGGCACTGCCCATGAAGTTCCCTCTCGTGCTGGCTCAGGGGGTCGAAGGGATTGCTGTGGGACTTTCCACCAAGATCATGCCCCACAACTTCATCGAATTGTGCAAGGCTTCCATCGACATCCTTAAAGGCAAAAAGTCCAGGCTGATCCCAGATTTTTCTACCGGAGGCATGGTTGACGCCAGTCAGTATCAGGGCGGGAAGCGTGGCGGTAAGATCCGCGTCAGGGCCCACATCGAAACCGCTGATAAGACCACCCTGCTGGTCAAAGACCTGCCTTATGGCGTCACCACCAATAGCCTGATCGACTCCGTCATCAAGGCCAATGACAAAGGCAAGTTGAAAATCAAGCGGGTCGTGGATAACACCGCTGCGGAAGTGGAAGTACAGATCGACCTGCCCCCCGGCACTTCGCCTGATCTGACCATCGACGCCCTCTACGCTTTCACTGACTGTGAGGTTTCGATTTCTCCCAATGCCTGTGTCATCATCGACGAGTCACCGGTTTTCCTGACAGTTGATGAAATCCTGCAACTCTCCACCGAGCACACCAAGGAACTCCTGCGCAAGGAACTTGAGATACGTCTGGCAGAGCTTCGGGAAAAGCTGCTTTTCTCCTCATTGGAAAAGATCTTCATCGAAAACCGGATCTACCGCGACATCGAGGAGTGCGAAACCTGGGAGGAAGTCATCGAGACCATCGACAAGGGGTTGGAGCCTTTCAAACCTCAGTTTTACCGCGAAATCACCGAAGAGGACATCATCCGCCTTACAGAAATCCGCATCAAGCGGATCTCCAAGTTCAACTCCTTCAAGGCCGACGAGTTGATGCGGAAACTGGAAGAGGAGATCGCTGAAATCGAGCACCATCTGGCGCACCTGACAGAATATGCCATCGATTACTTCAAACGCCTGATAGACAAGTATGGCAAAGGTCGGGAACGCAAGACCCTAATCCAGACTTTTGATACCATCCAGGCCACACAGGTAGCCGTAGCCAACGAAAAGCTATACGTCAACCGCAAGGAAGGCTTTGTCGGTTACGGCCTCAAAAAGGACGAATACGTGGTGGATTGCTCCGACCTCGACGACATCATTGTCTTTCGTGAAGATGGTAAATACCTGGTCACCAGGGTGCAGGACAAAGCCTTTGTTGGAAAAAATATCATCCACGTTGACACCTGGCACAAGGGCGACGAGCGAAAGATCTACCATGCGATCTACCGCGATCCGGTAACCGGAAAAAACTACGTCAAGCGCTTTGCCGTGAAAGCCATCACCCGAGACCGGGAATATGATGTCACCAATGGCAACACGGGCGCCAAACTGGTATACTTCGAGGTCCACCCCAACAGTGAAGCCGAGGTGGTAACGGTCAACCTTTCACCCAACTGCCGGGCTAAAAAGAAAGTATTTGACTTCGACTTTGGCGACCTCGCCATCAAGAGCCGTACGGCCCAGGGCAATGTCCTGACCAAATATCCTATCCGGAAAGTCAAGCAAAAGGAGATTGGGTCGGCGACCCTGGGAGGCCGCAAGATCTGGTACGACGCCATCGTAGGTCGCCTCAATGTTGAGGAGCGTGGGCAGTACCTGGGGGAATTTGACACCGAAGACGCAATCATGGTCATCTACAAGGACGGTAGCTACGAACTGACCAACTTTGAGATGACCAATCGCTATGATCCGACCAAGGTGCTCATCATGGAGATGTTTGACCCCGAAACCGTGATCACCGCTGTCCACTACGACGGCAAGAGCAAGGAATACTATGTCAAGCGTTTCCAGATCGAGACCACTACACTGGATAAGAACTTTGTCTTTATCAGTGATACGGCCGGCTCCAAACTGACCGTTGCTTCGACAGACTCACACCCCCACATCACGTACAAGGCCGCTACAGGTAAGGGAAACGAGAAAGAAGATGTGACCCTCGACCTCTCGGAGTTTATCGATGTGAAGGGATGGCGTGCCAATGGCAACAAACTGGATCGCCGCAAAGTTTCCTCCATCAAACTGATTGAAGTAGAGCTAGAGGAAGAAGAGGAGGAAACTCCCAATCCTCCAAAAAAGGCTGATCCATCTCTGAAAACCGGCGATACCGTTGAGTGGGAGGGGGACGATCTGAATAATGGACAAGGGGAATTGTTTTAAAAAAGGCAGACCTCGCAGGTTGTGAATACCTGCGAGGTCTAATTTTTCGCCTAAAAAAATTAGGGGACTCGATCCCGTGTTGGGAGAGTCACCCTAACCCCTAGCTTCTGTATCTGGCGTAATGCCTTATGAACAATTCAAAGGTAGGGGCAAGTATTTCAATTTCCAAACTATCCCCCGACCCACAGTTCCGAGGGGCGAAAGAATTTCTATCCAAACAATTGATTATTTGCGCGAAAAGCAGGGGAATCCGCTATTCTGAAGGGTGTGGAGCGATGGAAAAAAATTCTGCCGTGTAAGATCAGCCCTCAGTTTTTTCTGAATCTGACTCGACTGGCGGATCTTTTTTCTCTACCCAGAAATTATTGAATCCTTCGCCAGCGATAACGGCCAATCGCTGCAACTGTACCAGTTCCAAAATGGCCAAAAAAGAGAAGATCACAAAGATCCGGCTGCCTTCCTCCAGCACAAAGGAGACAAAGTCAAAACGGCCCTGACCAGCCGCTTTTTCCAGCACCCTCGACTTGACTTCCTCCACATTGTAGGGATAGCGTCGAATGACATGGCGAGGCTTTTGGAGTTTGTCGTGGTGTCGCTCCCATACTCGTTTGAATGCCCGCATGATGGTGTAGAGATCGACTCCGACCAGTTCTTCTTCCGGGAACTCAGAGTTGAGGAATAGCTTTTCTTCTTTTTGGCCAAAGCTGCGGACCTCACGTTCGCTTTGGGCTTCTTCCATTTTGGCAAGTTGCCCCAGAACCTCTTTGTAGCGCTTATACTCCAGCAGGCGCTGCACCAGTTCCTCACGAGGGTCTATCTCCTCCCCGGCTTCATTGTATACAGGGCGAGGAAGCAACATCTTGGCCTTGATCCGCATAAGGGTACCCGCCACCAGAATAAATTCAGCGGCCAGCTCAATATTCAGTGCCTGGGCCTCCTGCAAGTACTCAAGAAAGTCCTGGGTAATGCTGGCAATGGGAATGTCGTGAATATCAAGTTCGTCCCGCTCAATAAAGAACAGGAGAAGGTCAAATGGCCCCTCAAAGTGGGGTAATTCTATGCGAAACGTATCCTGGGATTCTACCACGATATAAATTTACGTCAGGACCCGCGGCTTTAAAACCATTTCCCGTAAATTATACAAATGTCAGGTGCACGACGGACCTGAGACTATCATGGGAAAATGGTAACGGACCCATTAGAATACCGTTATTACGAACATTACGCATACTCCTAGACATTTTCATTTTCGGGCCATCTTTTTTTACCGCAAAGACGAAAAGGAGGTCGCAAAGAACACAAAGTCTGGATTGCGGTTTGCCGGAAGATCGCGAAGGAAACCACCGGTTTCGTTTTTGTCTAGGAGTATGAACATTACGACTAACCTTTTGAACATTTGGGCAAAGTTTTATCTTAACAGGAAGCCCAAATTAAGCCCCCCTCAAGCTATGAGTGACCGCAATGAAATCTGGTACTTTGAAGAAGTAAACCTGTTTGAGTACTTCTGTCCGATCAACAATGGACAGGAACAATATGACAAACATCCCAAGCGACAGTTTGGAAAGGGTGAATTCATCTACTTCAATGACGATGATGCCGATAAAGTATTCTTTATTCACTCGGGAGCCATCAAGATCGCGGGCTATACGGATGAGGGGGAAGAGGTAATCAAGGCCATCCTGCACCCAGGGGAGATTTTTGGCGAGATGGCTGTTTATGGAGAAAGCAAGCGAGGGGACTTTGCTCAAGCAGTAGAAAAGACCGAAATCTGTACCCTGGATCGCGATCAGGTGGTGAGCCTGATGTCGGATGTCAGAGGCTTCATGGCCTTCCTGAATCGCATCATGGGCCGCAGAGTTATTTACACCCAGAAGCGGTTGGAATCCCTGCTGTTTAAGGATGCAAAAACCCGCGTCGCGGAGTACATTCAGGAGCAGGCGGATAAAAATGGAAAGGTTCTGGCTGATGGAGCCATCACCATGCGCAATTACCTGACTCACCAGGAGATAGCTAGCTTTACGGGTACTTCCCGACAGACTGTCACCACGGTGTTGAACCAGTTTCGCGATCAGCGCCTCATTGACTTTGATCGCAAGCGCATCATCATCCGCAATCCGACCGGATTAAAAGCCGAGATCGCAGAAGCAACGGCAGCCTAGTGGAAGGAATTCGAAGTTTTGCATTCGCAATTCGGGAGGAAAACCTTTGACAATCAAGCTATTGCTAGCTCAACGTGAGTTTCGGCTTTTCTTTATCATAAGCGAGTGGTTACCAGTGTAGTGTCGCCTTCAGCCCTCCTGAGGCGGATCTTTGACCGACACAAGATTTCGAATCCAATGCACGAGTCTGTGGCTTTAGGCTCCTTGATACATGCCACTCTGTTGGTAGTGGCCTTCTCAAAAATGAAATAGCCCGCCCGAGATGACCTCGGGCGGGCTATACTTTTCCCATTTTCTATCGGGACTAGCGCTGATTACAGAAATCAATCAGGCTTTGCAGGAACTCGCTGCTACTGGCAAAGCTGCTGTCAACGGTCTGGATAGACTCGATGTACGGCATGGCAGCCTCACAGTTGTAGTCTTCTGGCTGGTCTCCACCAGTCGGGTTGAATTTGTATCCGGCCATGATCTGATAAGCGGTGATCAGCAGGCGCTTTTCGCTGCTGCTCAGCTCGTCAGGGTTTTTCTCACCAAACTCAGCGATGATGGCCTCAGCAGGCTCAACAGCACGCCAGTCCTGAGTTTCGGGATCCTCGTTCTCCAGCTTGTTGGCGATCTGTAGCCAATAGTTGTAGGGAGGGGCGTAGTCGGACTTCATTTCGATTACCTTCTTGAAGCCTGGCAGAGCTGCTTCATACTGCTCACCGTTGTAATGAGCTTTACCCAGCTTGTAGAAGTTTTGCAGGCTCTCAGCAGGCGCATAGTCCACAACCATCTGACGATAGTGAGCTTCGAGCTGATAGAAAGGAGTAGCTTCGGTAAGCTTGGCCTCACGAGCTTCGATGGCAGCTTTACCTTCGGCTACAGCGGCATCCATTTGCGTTTTGAACTCTTCTGCCTGAGCAGCCTGCTCGGCAGTAGGGCTTTCCATTGTCGCAATCTGCTGATACTTCTGATAGTATTCATTGGCCTCAGCCTGAGCTTCACGAGCAGCGTTGCGCAGCTCGGCAGCTTCCTGCTTGATCTTCTTCGCTTCGGTTTCGTATTCGTCAGCTATGGTTTCCAGATAGGGACGCTGCTCTTCGTTTTTCACGATCATCTTGACATAGTACTTGTCAGCACTATCCAGCTCGCCCATGGCACGGAAGATGTCTCCATAGGTCATGTAGTCCTGCCAGATGATATACTCCTCCTTTTCGGTGTTGTTGAAGTAATCGTCCATGGCAGTTTTGGCCTCAGCCATGTTGCCAAGCTGATATTGAGCGATACCCATGAGGCGACGCTTCAGCTGAGTGGTGGTATCAATGGCGTTAAGACGGTTGATAGCAGCTTCGTACTCCTCGGTCAGGAAGAGGAAGGATGCGTAGCGAAGTTCTGCACGAAGGTCGCCTTCAGTGAGGCTAACGTACTTCTCCATGTCATCACGGGCCTTGCTATACTGCTTGAGTAGCAGGTAGATCTCAGCACGGGTACGGTAAGCAGGAGCAAATTCAGAGTTCAGTTCGATGGCCTTGTTAGCAAATCCAAATGCCCTCTCAAAGTCAGCACCATCGTTGGTCTCCTGGCCTTTTTCGTAATACAGTTCTGCCAGCATTACATAGGCAGGGACGTAGTCATCAATCAGAGAGATCGCATTTTCCAGTTCCTCGATTGCCAGTGAGGGAACTCCTGTATTCTTGTAGTATTCTCCCAGTGCCAGATAAGTGCGAGGATCCTCAGGGAACTCACTCTTTAGCGGATACAGGATCTGCTTGGCCTTTTTAATTTCTGCCGGACCACCTTTCAGGTAGGCCTCACCAGCTGCAAAGAGTACCTCCAGGTCTTTTCCCCGGTTATACTCAATGGCTGCTTCCAGGGATTCATTGGCAGACGAGTACTCTTGCTCAATCATGTACATGAGTCCCATACCAGCGTGATTCAGTGCACTACGGCTTTTTTCAGCCAGTCCCATTTCAAAATACTCTTTGGACTCAGCATAGGCGTCACGACGGTAGTAGCTCATTCCGATCCAATAGTAAACCTCATCTGCATTCCGAGCACGATTATCCAGTGCCTGCTGGAATAGATCTTCTGCGCGGTCATACTCTTCACCCTGATAGGCCTGAAGCCCCTGGTTGTACAACTCTTCGGGATCCTGCGCCGACACCGTCAGGTATCCCAGCATAAGGAAGCCCAGACAAAAGATTAGAACTCTCTTTGACATAATGGCTAGTGATTATCAGTTAGTAGAAGAAAAAGGTAAAAGTAGCTTGGTGTATCTAACAGTTAAGCGTTACAGTTTTGTTTTGTGACGGTAGTGTCGCTCATTGGACACTCCGGCTGTCAGGTCGCTCCGGGAACTGAACCTGCCGGGGAACATTGGTCTCGGCAACCAGGCCGGCTTTATGTATGATCCGCTGACCTTTGGGGCCGACCACATAGGCCGTAAAACCCGCTCCAAGACCGTAAATGGATTCTCTCCGAATGCTGCGAATCTGACGGGTCAGGGGATAGCACTTCTGGAACAGATAACTCTGAAAAGGGCCAAAATATGCGCTGTCTGACTCGAAACAGGTTTCAGGCATAGCCGTAGGCTGAATTTTTACAATTTTCAGTCCTGCCAGCAACGTGTCGGTGTCTGCATCATCCCGGTCACTAATCCAGCTAACTCCGCCAAATCCAACGGCTGATGGATTCTGAGCTACATAGCGAAACATTTCCGGAGTGCTCTGCTGTGCAAAAATCCGTTCCTGAGTTAACGCCGCAGGAGCCAGTACACTATCGCGCAGGAACCTGAGCACGCTTGACTGTGGATGGTCAAAGACCAGTTGAATGGCTTTTGAAGTTCCTTCAGGGCTTAAGTCCGACCACCGGGTCGTCTTCCCTGTTAAAACAGCTCTCAGTTGCTCCTCCGTCCACTCTGACACCGGGTTGTCCTCATGGACTACCAAGGCAATTCCATCATAGCCCATCACGCCATAGTCCGTGGATATAAGTCGATCACGCATCACCCCATCCTCAGCTTTGGTCAGGCTACGGGTCGTAATCGCCAGGCGAATACTATCAGACTCAATCATACGGGCCACAGCTTCCTCTCCGGGGAGGAAAACCGGGTGTATAATCGCTTCTGGATGAATAGCCATAAAGGTCTTGATCTCAGCAGTTATTATGGGACGTAAGGATTCATCTACAGCAATGTAGATTTCACCTCGGGTCGAGTTTTCTTTAGGTGTTCGGGAGGAGGAGGAAGACAGGGTATCAGCTACAGCTTCCGGGGTCGATCCCTCAGTGGAAGCCGATTCACTACAAGAACCCAAAACCAGGATTCCGCATATAGACAATACCTTTAACCAGGCGTTCACAGGATGGAATTTCCGCTTTTGGGATACAAAGATAGTACTTTTTAAGGATTTATCTGACATCAAATTTTATCAAGGGCAAGAAGATCCCCATTCCGGCCTTATAGGCTGGTTTTAGGTGCTATTCAAATAGACTCAATTCGTGGCCGGATTCCATAAACCCAACTGGATCAGGTTCATAATTTCATCAAATCCCATGATGCCCAGGACTAAAGTGGGGATGGCCATCACAATTCCCAGCCATACCCAGCGGGGCATGGGTTGCCCTTTGGCTTCGGCCAGAGCCGTACGAAGCACCATTCTCGCCGGGATACGGAGATAATAAAACAGGGAAATCACCGTGTTGACCACCGCCAGGGCCAGTGTCGTGACCCAAAAGGTAGCATAAGCCCCTTCTGTTTGCCCAATTCCTGACATGAGCACATACCATTTTGCAATAAAGCCTGAGGTTGGAGGAAGTCCTACCAGGGCTACAAGGCCGATGGTAATGGCAATGGTCGCAATGGGAAAGCGTACCGCGAGTCCATCCAGTTTCCGCAGGTCATCAGATTGGGCGACGCGGGCCAGCCCTGCCGCAATGATGAAGACGCTCAGGTTCATCAGGGTGTAAATGGTCAGATAAAACAGGACAGCGGCCTCTCCCGTTTCTGTCCGGGCAGCAGAAGCAATGAGCATAAAGCCTGATTGGGCAATACTGGAGTAAGCGAGCAGTCGCTTTAGGTCGTTTTGCCAAAGGGCTGCGAGGTTCCCAAGTGTCATGGAGGCCAGCGCCAGCGCCAGGATGACTACCTGTAGCTGTTCGTAGCTGTGCAGGCCTTCAGTCAATTCCAGTAGGTGAACGAGCATGAGGAGCCCTCCGGCTTTGGGCACGATGGAAAAATAAGTGGCTACGGGGAAAGTCGCCCCCTGATAGATATCTGGTGCCCAAAAGTGCATGGGAACAGCGGCAATCTTGAACATGATCCCAGCCAGCATCAATCCAAGCACCAGCAGGTGAACCTCAACGGGTTGGGTATTCAGAGCGTCTATAGCAGCGGTGTCGAGGTTCAGGCCTCCGGTGAGGCCATAGATCCAGGAAATGCCATACAGCATCAGTGCAGAGGAAAATGCTCCAAAGATGATGTACTTGAGAGAAGCCTCTGCCGCCGCGCGGTAGTCTCGGCGATGGACGGTCAGCAGGTAGGAACTGATGGAAACCAGTTCGATGGAGAGATACATGAAAAGGAGATTGGCGGCAATGCTCATAAAAAGCGTCCCCAGCAGCAGGGTAACCAGCATGGCAAACGCCTCGGAACGGAACTCAGCTGCGGGGTCCCTGCCAATCCACAGGATGGTGACAAATCCTACGAACAGGAGAATCCCTCTCGCCCAGTAGCCTATTTGGTCAATCATGACCATTCCGCCCCAGGCCATTCCATTAAATCCTGGGGTTGATATCAATGCCACACTACTCAACATGATTCCCGTCAGGGAAATCCATGGCAGCCATCGTCCCTTTTTATCAACCGCCGCCCCAATGACCAGTACCAGTACGGTTCCTGCCAATACCATCTCGGGCAGGATCAGCCCAAACCCGGCACGGGTGGACGCAAGACTGGCTTCTATTTGGACAAAAAGGGCCTCCATACGGGGCAATTTACAAACAGCCTTGGAGATTGGCACTTTAGGAACGCTCAAAAAATTAGTTCCGCTTTTGACTTGATCTCTTGCCCGCATACTGCGTCAGAAAAAGCCTCATTTGGCTCGCCAAACTCGGTTTTTCTTCCTTGCCTGCGAACAAGATCTCTTCGTAAAATCGGGAAGTTATTTTTCCCGCGTTCCTTAGCAGAAAATCTCTTTTGCAACCAACCTGAAAATTGCCAACCTTCCTTTCATACCGCTGGTCTTTAGTCCGTTCTCACATAATATTTCTCGCCATGAGCGAACAAGAATCTCCCCAACGTCCGGTAAATGATGAAGATATCAATCAACACATTGACCGACTGTTTGAAGGAAAAACTTCAAAAGAAAATTATCCCGCTGTCAAGCAAACCCTGAAACAGGCCATCGAAAATGGGCTGGACTATTCGCAGGGCAATCCTCTGCAGCGATCGCTGAGTTATCTCAGTCAGCTGCTCGATCGGAAGATTGCTGACCTGAAGGCAAAAGGCATGATCCCCAAAAGCATCAGCTCTACAGACCTGGAGGAGTGGGGTCAGAAGGTCGAAGAGTGGGGAGAGAGGGTAAATGCCCGACATGGGAAAAAGGGGAAATCACGCTAATCCTCGAGTTCAGCAGTCAGGATCTGCCACAGCTCGTCCTTGAGTTCCTGCAGTCCCTGCTGCGCAACCGATGAAATAAACACAAAGTCCACCCCCAGGTCCTTCACCTCCGTGGAGATTTCGTCCTGGAGTTCCTGATCCAGCATATCGCTTTTGCTCAGGGCAAGGAGGCGTGGCGTGTGAACCAGGTCAGGATTGTAAAGCGCCAGTTCTTTTGAAAGGATCTGGTACTGCTCTACGATGCTTTCGGCGTCGACAGGCACCATAAACAGCAGGACGCTGTTTCGCTCAATGTGACGCAAAAACTTGGTCCCCAGGCCTTTCCCGGCATGGGCATCCTCGATGATACCCGGGATATCAGCCATCACAAAGGACAGGTTATCCCGATAGGATACGATGCCCAGGTTTGGCGTCAGAGTGGTAAATGCGTAATCGGCAATCTTGGGTTTGGCTGCGCTCAGGACTGATAATAGAGTGGACTTGCCCGCATTGGGAAATCCTACCAGGCCCACATCTGCCAGAACTTTCAACTCGAGTATGGCGGTTAATTCCTTCGATTCCCCTCCTGGAGTGGCATAATCAGGAGCCTGATTGGTGGCTGTACGAAAGTTCCAGTTGCCTTTTCCCCCATGCCCCCCATGGAGCAGGGTAAGTTCCTGCCCATTTTCCAGCACCTCCCCAATAACCTTTCCGGTCTCTGCATCTTTCGCAACGGTTCCCAAGGGGACGTCCAGTATTTCATCCTGCCCGCTTTTACCGGTTTTCTTTTGGCCAGCACCATTTCCCCCATGCTCCGCTTTGATGTACTTCCGGTATTTCAGGTCCAGCAGGGTCCAAAGCTGGGCATTGCCACGCAGTATGATGTCGCCACCTTTCCCCCCATCTCCTCCGTCGGGGCCGCCCTGAGGAACAAACTTCTCCCGGCGCCAGGAAACCACTCCATTGCCCCCTTTGCCACTGGTAAAAAATATTTTGACGTAATCGACGAAATTATTCTGCATGGACAAGTCAGTCTGATTGAAAAATAGAAAGGGTTCAACGTTTGCCCCATACACTGGACAAGCGTTGAACCGGAAGAATAGGAGAGGCTCAGTCGTAGGGTATGTGGGGCATGAAGATGAAAAAACACCCCCTCAGGGCCTCACACCTCATTTCCTGATACCTCTATCACTCGCTGCATTTGGCTACGCAAGCTCCTTCAGAACATTGGCGATGCGCTCACCGATCTCCTCGATGGTCCCTACCCCCATTACCTCATTGAGCTTATTCTGCCCTTTGTAATAATCTGCAACTGGCAGGGTTTCACTGTTGTAAACCCCGATTCGCTTGCGGATGGTTTCTTCGTTGTCGTCTGCACGGCCACTGTCTTTTCCACGCTTAACCAGGCGCGTTACCAGTTCTTCTTCTGGGACAATCAGTTTGATCATACAGGAGATGCTGGTTCCCTTTTCTTCGAGTAGCTTGTCAAGGGCTTCAGCCTGGGCGACGGTACGAGGGAAGCCATCAAAGATAAACCCTGGCGCATCCGGGTGGCGATCGATGCGGTTGGCGATCAGTTCGATCACAATTTGATCGCTAACCAGTTGACCGGCAGCCATGATGGAAGCAACTCGCTGCCCCAGTTCAGAACCAGAGGCCTTTTCGGCACGCAGCATATCACCAGTAGAACAGTGTACCAGCTTAAAGTCTTCGATGAGTTTTTGAGACTGAGTCCCCTTTCCAGCCCCGGGAGGGCCAAATAATACAAGATTCAACATACTAAATGGAGTTTATGTGTGTATGTTCCGTAAAAGGAAGCGGGTGAATCTAAGCAATTAACCTTGGCAAAGAAAATAATCAAAGTCATTGTCCCAATTGAGACTTGAGTAGTTAATCGAGCGGGAATCCTTCTATGCGAGGTGCTATCAGCTCTATCGGGGCGGTAAAGCGGTAGGACAGCTGGTCAAAAATCAGGGCATGGTCAAAAAAATAGGAACCATCCGGGAATCCCATGATCCGTGCGAAGTGTGGTGCATCAAGGCCATCAACCAACATGGGGTGTCCCTGATCTTTGCTGGTCTCCCATCGCCGCTGTTCAAAAAGGGTGTTTCCATAGCGGGGGGCGAACCACGCCTGATGCTCCATCACAAATTTATTCGCGGTTTCCAGATCGGGCATGATAGAGTCGAAGGGGAATCGGGTGCTGCGATGGGCCTTAATCCGCAGCCAGGGAGATTCATTTCTGCCGGCTTCGATAGCGTACCTGTCTGGCCCAAGGCCATCCCACCTGATTCTCCCATGCTGCATAACCAGTGGAAACATGCCTGAAAAGCCCCGATTGGGTCCCCTTCCCTGGTAGTTGCCTTTCACCACATAGCTGCCAGAAATCTTCACTCCTGGAAATATCGCTTCAGCTTCTATTCTATGTAGCAGCAGCGAAGTGGATTGAGGAATCCACAGCTTTCGCGACGGAATCAGCATAATGGTCTGCCCTGCAATTCCATACCCCCGATAGCTCCGTGGCCGAAAGGGGGGAGGAAGGCATTTCCGCAAGACACTCAGCTCAACCTTGTAGTTGATCAGCATGAGGTGAGAGATACGTCCACGGAGATCCCCTTTCAAAATTTAGGCTATATGGTTAAGGTGGTACACAACTATATACGCACCGGATATAAAGACTGGTTGTCTAAGCACTGCAAACCAGCCCGAAAATATCGCATTGAAAAAATATTACAAAATGATGCGGAATCAGGGGGATGGGTTAACTCTTCCCCACCGGAGAGTGACCACTTCCTTTTAGCACCTCTGCCAGCTTTTCGCCCCCCTTGATGCCAAAGTCCAGCGTTCGGATAGGGAATGGAATCGTAATTCCCTCCTGATCATAGGCGGCCTTGAGTCGCATGATGCCTTCACTGACGGCTTTCAGGTAGTCCTGCTCATTTTTGAATGATATCCAGTACTGCACGACAAAATTGATAGAGCTATCTCCAAACGCAGTGTAGTGTAGCTCCACTTCTCTTTTGGGCAGGCGCTGAGGCACTCCCTCTATGGCTTCAACGGAGATCTCCTTGACCTTTGGGAGAGAGTCTCCATATGAAATCCCTACTTCCAGGTCCACTCTCCGCTCTTTTTGGGAGTAATTGATCTGAATGTTCTGGAGTACATCCTTGTTTGGAATACTGACCAACTGTCCGGTGGGATTTCGTATGACAGTGGTCCAGAGGTCTATATAGGTGACGACTCCATAATGCCCATTGGTTTCCAGCCAGCTGCCGACAGTGAAGGGTTGCCTTACTGCCAGGATGATGCCGGAGAAAAAATTGGCGGTGATCTCCTGAAACGCAAAACCCAGGGCAATTCCTATGATACCCGCACCAGCCAGTGCTGTTTTTACCACCCCTTCCATGTTGAGGGTACTCAGCGCTAACAGGATTCCGATGCTCAATACCCCCAGGTTGATCAGGTTTACGATCAATCGGTTAAGGGCTGTCTGGTATGAAAATCGTTTGAGGATCCGATTGATCATTCTCCTCAAAAACCTTGAAATCAACGCAAACAGGATCACCACCACTATCGCTACAACCACATTGGGGAACATGGATAAGGTACTGGTAATCCAGCTGGCGATTTTTTCCTGAATGGTCGTAATGGCTTCTGAAAAGTGGATAGGCGGCATATAGAGGAACTTAATAGGAGGTATCAACTTCTCAACTGTGGAGAGGGCATAAGAGTTACACAATACAATGACAATTTTTCATATGTCGCTGGCTCTGCTTCAAAATCAACGCCAGTGGGGCACGCCTCTTCCTTTTTACAATCAATAAAATCCCGATACTTTCCCCCCATTTTTCACACCTTAAAACCTACTTAGACCTCGAGTTCATATAGAATAAGCCTTTTTGTTGCACATTTCCCAACAAACAATTTGCTACGAAAGGCAAATTAAAATTCTGCATGATTTTATGCCGAATTACGGTAGTATCTAACTCGAAAAAGCCCATCCAGTCCCATGAATGCAGATCAAGCCCTTATTCAAATCATCACAACTTTCATTGATTAGTGAAAGATTTTATCTATTTCCTCACAAAACCCCACCTCTCCAAGCAACTCATTTGCATTTGTCACCATTTTTTAGCAATTTGTTAACCCGATTAAAACTAAACCGTTCATTACAATGAAACACTACAACCCTCGCCCTAAAAGCACTGTTTCTAAAATGCGTAACCGCCGTATGCGTGCGCGCAAGCAGTTGCGAGTGTCACAGGACATAGATAGAAATCAGCGCTACGCAAAGTGGCACTTACCTGGTGAAGAAGAGATGGCATAGCCACCCTCCTCCTCTCATAAGACATAACATTTGGTTGATGAGCGTGATGCATTTGCATGACGCTTTTTTTGTACCCGAACTTTCACACTCTGCTCAGGAGGCCCCTGTCTGGGCCGAGACCTTCCCTCCACTATTTTGACCCATAAGCCAGGTCCCCGGCATCTCCCAGTCCTGGCACTATGTAGGACTTGGCCGTCAGTTCATTATCCATTGCCCCAAGAAATACCCGAGCTTGAGGAATATGGCGAAGGGCATATTCTATCCCTTCCTCACTGCCAACCACTCCCGCTATGAACACCCTCCCAGGAGACATATCCTGGACAAGTTCCCTATAGCTATGTACCAGACTCTTCCCGGTAGCGATCATGGGGTCAACCAGGATGAGGGTACGCCCGGTGAGATCCGGGGTGGATGCGTACTCTACCTTGATGATGAAATCATTTCCCTTGGTCGTACGACGATAGGCCCCGATAAAGCCATTGTCAGCTTTGTCAAATATGCGGAGAAACCCCTCATGAAAGGGCACTCCTGCGCGCAAAATGGATACCAGCACGGGTTGTTCAGTCAGCAGGTCGATCTCCAGTTCCCCAAGTGGGGTAATTACCTGCTCGCTCTCATACTCGAGTTCCTTGCTGATTTCATAGGCAATCACTTCTCCCACCCGCTGTAGGTTATAGCGAAACCTCATGCGGTCTTTCTGAATGTTTTCATCCCGAAGTTCGTGCATGAAATGGTTCAGGATGGATTTCTTGCCGCTGACGATCGTTACTCTGGTATCCATATGATTGAAGGTAGGGGACAATCAGGTGATTTACAATGTAGCAAATCCGATTACCCAGGTGATAGATCGAAAAAGTAATATTTATCAGAAGCCAGGGACAATGACTTTAAGCAGGTCCGCTCACCTAAGCTGGACTTTATCCAAAATGCTTTTCCAATTACAGTGTCGCCTCCCCGCTTCGCGGGATCACGGATCAGCGGGACTTACTTCTTTTTTAGGTCCACAAATGGATTTTTAATATTCGGCGTGTTTTCAAGTGCTATTTCGCCTTCAGCGGGACCTACTTTCTTTCAAAAGAAAGTAGGCAAAGAAACTT
>CAYFIR010000140.1:0-17132 GCA_964343195.1 uncultured Bacteroidia bacterium
ATTTAATCAACATCAGCCTGAAACCCTGAGGTTGATTAATTCTAAAATGTGGTTTTCAGACCCTGTGTGGGGATTTTCTTCATTAAAAAAATGGATAAAGTCCAGCTAAGTAGGTGATCAAAAATAACTTCAAATGAGAGGTATGTAGGTCTGAAGGTCATAAGCAGCGATTTGCCTTCATATCCCCAGTTCCTTCGGCTGCGCTCCCCGATTCTACCGCTATGCGGCATCCATGACCGGGATCTTCGACAGGACAAGACTCCCTACCTATATAACTCTGGCCAACTACTTACCACAAAGTTTGAAAACCCAATGGGATCCTACTTATGGGCAAATCCGATAACAGGAAGGAAGTTGTTGGTTAACCTGAGCTCCCTACTTATCGGGGCATCCCCATTAGTCTCCCCCCTAAAACTGTCTGAGATCCTCCCGATGGAAAGATCTGGTTCAATATACCCAATATCCACGCCTTTACTCCAGTTCAATGAGCGCCTTGAGCCCATTACCGGGGGAAGTTTCAAACTGCCAGCTTCCACCGATCATGTTGAGGCGACTTTCGATGTTGCTTAAGCCCAGTCCCTTGGCCTGAGTCAGTTTTTCCTTCTCAACTCCCTGCCCATCATCCTGGTAATAAACGGCGGACTGGCCCTTCCGAAAAGGGTAACGAATGGTGATCTGACCCGCTTTGCCGTGCAGCGCCGAGTTCTTGATCAACTCCTGTAGGATGCGAAAGAGGTTGAGGGCCTTCATTGGGTCATTCAGCGTTTCATCCAGCCCTTCGACTTCCAGGTCAAAGGAAATGTTCCCTGCTTTTTCATAGCCTCCGCAGAGTTCTTCCAGGGCCACCTTGAGCCCAAATTTTTCCAAAGTAGGGGGGAGCAGTTCATGCGACATCCGTCGCGTGGTGTCGATGCTGGTTTTCAGGACATCCTGAACCTCTCCCACCAGGCCGAGTTGCTTCTCGTCCTGCCCCTTTTTGAGCCGGTGCATGTACAGCGAGATGACGTTGAGCTTGGAGCCAATGTCGTCGTGCAATTCACGGGCGATGCGGCTACGCTCCTCCTCCTGCGCCATGATCGTCTTTTGGAGGATCATTTCCTGGGATTCCAGCTTTTGGGATAAAAGCCTCCGTTGTGCCCGGCTGTAAAACAGGATCAGCGTCAGCGCCATGCTGAGCATAATCACGATTCCGGAAACGATGAAAATGGGGATTTCCTGATCCTGGAGGCCTTCCATATACTGATGAGAATGAGTAATCTGCTCACAAAATTAAGCACTACATTGATAATCCACAGTGGTGCCATCTCGTAGGAAAAAAAGTCCCCAAACATGAATAAAAACAGACTCCCGGAATAATAAATCAAAATCGAGGAGTTCATCCAGTTTTGGGCCAGCGTCACCTCATCCTGTGGCCTTATCTGAAAGATGAAACCGACGGCGTATGCTATCAATAAAAGCTGAACCAGGGTTTTGGCATAGGAGTTATAACTGAATACATCCTGGATCAATAGGGAATTTACAACAATCAACAAGGAGATCCCTATGATAAAAAACCAAAATAGTCTGTCCGGCCACCTGCCGAACAGACCCATTTTTTTATAAACCAGGGAAAACAGGATAAACTCAAGCAGTGTATAGAGGTGAAGCAGGGGGAGGTTATTGGTTCCCGCTGGTAATAAAAGCACGGCCAATTCAACCAGCAAATTCCATCCCAGATACAAGCCCAAGTACCTGAAGGTATCCGGGATATCCTTCCAATGGTACACGATCAGCACCATTGAAGCGATTAGCAAACCCAGCGTCAGGTCCATCAAAATCTCATCTACCGCCATCAATTATTTCCAATCAGCATAGGTTCCTCAAAAGTGCCTGAATAATAATTGATTTTCCTTTACCGAGCACAAAGTCTAGTCAAAAGAATAACAATTTGTCATAGGATCTGGACCACAGGCTGCAAACACCCACCCATACTCGGGGTCGGAAGTATCACAACTTTGTTGATTCCCACCACATAGGAAGGTCTTCAGTTCTAGTGTCTGATCTTGTGCATCTTTGTTGACCACCAAATATGACTCAACCCCATCCGCCAGGGCATTTTCCAGAAAGCTATCCAGATCTGCTCGACCAAACCAAAAACCTTCTGCATCTCCCAGATCTTCCACCGTAAATCCAACAGGCTCATCTTCGAGGAAACTGGGACAGTAAACAGGACAGGGTCGCATAAAATCGTAGAAGGCATACTCTTCGAGCTCTTGGTTATAAATGGCAAAAATCATTTTAAAGGAGGAGCTATCCGATGTTACCTCCTCCAGACCAATCAATGCATAAATCTTGTGTTCATTCTGATGATCAGGATCGTTCAAAACGGCTCTCAGGTCACCGTGATTAAGCTCGAAGGAATTCACAAAGTCCTGTTCGATGGGTTCTTCTCCCAGTGCCTGAAAGGCATCTACATAGGCTTTTGCATCCTCTCTGGAGATAACAACCGAACTTTCTCCATTCACTTCCATGCCTCTGGATTTTTCACCTTCCTGCATTTCCGGCACATCAGATTGATCCTGCCCGGAATCGGAGGATTTTTCTGCACAAGCAGAAATAAAAAAAGCCACGCTAATTGCGCTCACCAAAATCAAGCTAGAGATTCTCATTTTAAAGTAGCGTTAGGGGTTACTTTTAATTCTTATGCATGAAACATAAGCACGAGCTTAAATTACAAACCCATGAATCAAAAGCAAGGAATCGGCTTGCATTTAGCAGGAGTCTATTATGCTTTCAGGTATCCTTGAAAAGGAATCCTCCGCTGCCACAACCGAGCCGAACGGAGTCGGAAAGACTAGAACAGCACCGGGTTTGGGGACCCGGCGCAGCCCATTCTGGTTGTCCGACGACTCCGATCGTCGGGCAGTGCTAGTCTTCGGAATTCCGATCCCGTCGACAGCCCAGACCGAGCGGAGTCGGAAAGACTAGAACAGCACCGGGTTCGGAGACCCGGCGCAGCCCATTCTGGTTGTCCGACGACTCCGATCGTCGGACGCTGCTAGTCTTCGGAATTCCGATCCCGCCGACAGCCCAGGCCGAGCGGAGTCGGAAAGACTTGGTTGGCACCGGATTCTGCCTAGGTGGACAGGTCTGATCTCCTGCGCAGCGAGAGTAGTTACTCCTCGGGCAAATTTTCTAAATCTCCCAAATCCTTACCTCTGCCAGTTGTACGTTTGTTTATCCGAAGATCTTTCAAACCGACGACTTTTACACTTGTCCCGTCAATCTCCATTTCGTTGCGCCGGGCGTAGGCTGTATCGAAGACTAATCCAGAAGTGGAGGTCATAACATCTATTCTGAGAGGGGGGTACCCCAACTGAACCACATTATCAGGATTTACAAAGTCGTCAGCAGTCAGGTTGGGAAACTGAAACCCAAAATCTGAGAGGGCTTTGATCACCTTTCGAGCATTCTCTTCAGTAGGCTTGACCCAAAAATCAATATCTCCGGTCGCACGCACATGTCCATATGCCGCTACTGCATAACCTCCCAACAAAAGGTATTCAACCTCATGCTCGTTTAACCACTCGATAAACTCTTTGAAGTCTGGGGGTAGGGTCATCATTATAGCCAAATAAATGTTGACGCAAGAACTCCAATGCCCTCCATCGCGCTTCGAGAGGCTGAGCCAACCAGTACTGCCAATCCTGGTCAGGGATCCCTTGTTCGGTGATCTTGAATGCCGAACGGTTCATGCGAAATTCTTCGGACATGGAATTACTCTTTGGTTAAAGATACGAATCAAGGAGGGGAAATGGTAGTTCGCTTCACCGTCTGTAGAAATGAGGCATACCCAGATCGGTTTTAGGTCGCCCCCCTACTCACTGCCCATTCCCCCGCTCCAACACCTCCTTAATCGCCATCAGCCCCTCCGAGAAACTCCCCATCTCCTTCACCAACTGCGCCATGCGATCGGCGCTGAGCGTCTTCTGCTCACGGTAAATGCGGCAGATTTCATCCCAGCGCTGGGCGTCGCCGTTGGCGGCGTAGTCGTTGAGCTGCTTGAACTTGAGCAGGTTGGCCTCGGCACCGGTGGTGAGGGTCTGCGACTCGCCTTCGTAGTGCGAGAGGATCAGCGTGTGTAGCTCCTCGTCATTCATGATGGGGACCACCTTCTCGGCGAGGCGGGCCATGTTGCGGTAGGAACCTTGCAGCAAAAACGGCGGCTCGGTGCGGTACTCGTCCTGCTGCCCGGCGGAGGCGATGTACTGCTGATTCACGCGCAGGATCACGTCGCGTACCACGAGCAACTTGCGCAGCACGGCCAGGTATTCTTCCATTTCCTCCGACGAAATGTTGCCCTCAAAGTCCAGCCCTTCCTGCTGCCCCGTCTCAGCGACGCGGATGATCGCCCGAATGTCTCGTTGCGACTGACTGGCCAGACGGTTCAGAACCGGATTGGCGGTCAGGGCATTCTCCAGGTAGCTGAGCTTGAAGTGATCCGCAGAGTCCCCGATGATGTCGCCCAGGTTGTAGGTGTCGGCGCGGTTGGAGAGCATGTCCGGAATGCGGAATTTCTCCCCCGACTCGGTGTAGGGGTTGCCCGCCATGACGACAGCGACCTTTTTGCCGCGCAGGTCGTAGGTGCGGGTCTGCCCCTGATAGACGCCCTCGATCTTGCGCTGCGCATCGGTCAGCGAGATGAATTTCTGCAAAAACTCCGGGTTACAGTGCTGGATGTCGTCGAGGTAAATCATCACGTTGTCGCCCATTTCCAGCGACAAATTCAGCTTGGCCAGTTCCTCGCGGGCGGCGGCATTCGGTGCTTCACTGGGGTCCAGTGAGGTAACGTGATGGCCAATGGCCGGGCCATTGATCTTCATAAAGATAAGCCCCAGGCGATTGGCGATGTACTCCATCAGGGTGGTCTTGCCATATCCCGGAGGCGAAATCAGTAGCAGCAAGCCCTGTCGGTCGGTGCGGGTATTCTCGCCCACCGTGCCTAGCTGCTTGGCGAGGTTGTCGCCGATAAGTGGCAGGTACACCTTGTCGATGAGTTGATTACGCACAAAAGCCGACATGACCTTGGGGCGAAATTCCTCCAGGCGGAGACGCACACGGGACTTCTCGACCAACTCATGCTTGAGCTTTTGGTAGGCTTCGAATTGCGGCACGACCTGCTGCACGTGGTGGCGCAGCTTCCGCATGAAGGCGTGGTAGTCAAGTTCGTACACTCCCCCCTCCCCGATGGCGGAGTGTTCGCCAGCCATGCCATCGATTTGGCGGGTGAGGTCCACCGCCAGGGTCCGCTTGACGGAGTAGCTGTTGGCGAAGAGGATGGCCGCAGTTTCCAGTACCGGCGAACTGCCGGTCGCCCCTACCTGGGTGCCATTATACGCCCGAACCCAATGTCGGATCAGTTCGAAGCGCTCTTCGGGCGCATCGGTAAGTTCCTCCACCGACTTGTTGAACTTCGCCGTCAGGCGATGATGTTTGAGGTGCTGGGTGAAGGATTTGTACAGTTCGCCTGCTGCACCACTGATGACGAAATGGTCGTCCTGGGTCAATTCGTAAAAGAGGTATTCTGAAGCTTCGCCTGCCACTCCCTCCGGGAAAAGTCGATGCATCTGCAAAAAGACGTGCATTTGCTCCGCCAAATCATCGATCACGTCGTCGAATTCGTGGGTATTGGGGAAAGCCTGGAGGATCACCCCTGCGCCTTTGAGGCGGATGTTGAGGAGATTCTTCTCGGTTTCACCAATGAATCCCGCCCAAAAAACCTGGGCACAGGCGCGTGCTTCAGGGCTGTAACGCAGCAGGTCCATGCCCTGCTGGAGTTCCTGCAACTGCTGGAGGATAAGGGCGGCGTCGTGGTCGTGGATGCCCTTGATGTAGCCTTCGGTGTAGCGGGTGGCCATGAAGGATTGGACGTCGTCGAGGGTTAGAGTCCTCCCCCCAGCCCCCTCCAAAGGGGGAGAAGAAAGCATCACATAAGCCAAGTATTCCCCGCGATAGACCTGGTCAGATTCGGAGACGACCGACATGTTCCATACCGGGCGAGTGGCCAGGAAGGCGGGGTCATCGATTTTTTCGAAGAAGTTGGTGCCGGTCAGGTGCAGGTACTGGTCACCCTCGCGCTGCACGATGCTCAGGTCGAGGTCCTGCTGGTTGACGGAGAAGTGATGGCGGCCAAATTTGATGACGTTGTCGCCACCAACAAATAGCTCGCTGCGGTCCTTGAGTTGGCGGACGGCCTCTTCGCGCAGGGTCTTGAGGCGGCTTTGCAGATCGCCCGCCTTGACGGGATCGCCCAGCGTGTTCAGCTCCTCGACGATGTCGCGCACTTTGTTGACCATCAGGTCCGCAGCGAAGTAGCCGTTGATTTCGTTGACCTCCTCGAACTTCCCGGCGCGGTTCTGGATGCCTTTGAGGATGCGTTCTGCGCTGTTCATCAGGGTAGTGGCACGCTGCTGCCGCTTTTCGAGCAGTTGCACGCGGCGGGTTTCAAAGGCGTTGTACACTTCTTCGCGCTTCTCGGATAACTGCCCCACGAACTCATCAAATTCCGAGAATTTGCCCTCCAATTCCTCCACCTGCACCATGAGCTTGGTGAGGTACTGCTCGGTCTTCTCGGGGGTGTCACAGAGGTCGAGGTAGTTGATGATGCTCTGGCTGAGGAGCTTGAGCTGAGCGTTGAATTCAGCTTTGGCCTCCGAGCCAGACAACTCGCGGCGGCGGGCCTTGAGCTGGGAGCGCAGGGTATTCAGTTGAGCAAAAATGGCCGACACGTTGTCGATGATGCGCGTGGTCTGGGTCGCATCCTCGATTTGGAGGTTGCTGACCACGTCGATCAGCAGTTCGAGCTGCTGCCCGGTCTGATCGATGTGGGCGGCCACTTCGTCAGCTTCGGTGACCTTTTGCACCGCCTCGATCTGTCCTTTGGTTGCTTCAACTTTAGCCTGATAAGGCTTCAAGGCTTCGTCTGCGAGCAAAAACTCCACCGTGGACTGACTCATGGCATCGCTGCGCTCCGCGATGCTTTGCTCCAGTCCATTTATCTTTTCTTCATCGGCGTATCGCAACTCCCGTAGGCCGATAATCTCCCCGCGCAGGCCGCGTAATTCGCCCAGATACCCCACGAACTCGTCCACTTGCTTGGGCTTGTGGCGACGCATACGGTCGATCAGTTCCTGTACCCTGGCCTCGGCCTCCTGCATGGACTGTCGGGTGTTCTCCTTCAGGCGGCGCACTTTTTCGTATTCGTCGATGGCAGAGGAGGCCGTCTCGCGAATTTGCTTCAGCGGCTCAGCCAGATTTTGGGCCTCCGCATTGGCGATCCAGTAGTAGCTATCGACGATGTCGCTGGCTTTCTTGACCAGATCGACGTAGAGGTCGGCATAGCTGTCGTCTTTGTTGACAAGGTTGAGCAGTTCGTTGCACTCAGCCATGCCGCGCACGAGGTCCTTGTTGCCGACCTTGGCTAACCAGCTATCTGCCTGCTCCCCAAGCTTTGGCGGATTGCTGCCATAAGGCGTCTGCCAGATTTGGAGGGTGTGGTGCCGCCCCGGCTGGTCTTCGGGCCGAAAATAGACCAGTTCTCCATTGGGAAAAATGCTGAATCCGCCGCAGAAAATAGGCGTTTCGACCTGCATTTCCACCAGATTGTAGGGCAGGAGCACGTACAGGCCGCTGTGGTCTTCGTGGAAGACATAAAGGAAATTCTCCCCGTCAGACGAAGCGATGCGCCGCTCAAACTGCAAGCCATTGGGCACCTGATCGAAGAGTTTGCGCTCGCCCGTTTGCAGGTAATAGCCGTTGGCGAAGATGATGCCCTGCTCATCGGGCAGCAGGATGCAGCTCTGGGCCAGGGCATCGACGCGCAGGGCTTCCTGCATTTTTTCGTTGAAAATGAGATAGCGATAGTCTTTTTCCTGATAGGGCCTGATGCGCAGAAGGATGAGATTACCCAAATCCGCGTAAGCATATTCCGCATCGTCCAGTGTCTGATCCAGGTGATCGACTGGCTCTGAGTAAATGCCGCGCCCGTCTTCGGTGTTGTCTTCGACTTTCACCGTCAAATCCCCCCCGATGGTCTCGACAAACACCCGGTCCATGATGCTCACGTGAGGGTGTACGCCACGTCGATGGGCTTCACGCCCGACCTTTTGCCAGGAAAATTCGTGCTGCTGCGGGTAGCGGTATTCGTGGTCGAATCGATTGCCCAGGTAGGTCAGTCCGTCATCGGTGAAAGCCCACTTGAAGGTCTTGACATCGCGGGCGCTTTTGCCCACCTGAAAGACCATGAAGAGGTGCGGCCCGATCAGCGCAAACTTCGCGAAGACCGTCGCCTTGTAGTATTTGTAGAGGTTCTGAAATTCTTCTTCGAAGCGTGGATCGGCCAGCAGGTCCAGCTTTTCTTCGTGAAAGCTATGGTCCTCATCGTCAAATCGATAGACGGCAAATACGTCGCTGAGTTTCAGCTCGCTGCGCAGCCCGATGTGGACGTTGTAGCCAAAGAGAAAGTGCTGTCCCACGGCGACCATGTCCCGGGGGATGCAGTTGTTGCTGGTGGTGATGCGGTCGGTGGCGACGAGCCGGGTTTCCACCGCGCCAAAAGTGGTTTTTCGTGCCTGATTAAGGGCATCCATCCGCTGACGGAGTTCGTCGGCCTGTGTGTTGAGGCGGCGGCGTATGAGGTCGTAGGTGCTGGCTTCCATTTCAGTGGTCAGTGAACATTGGTCATTGATCAGTAAAGAAGTGGTGAACGAGGTGATCGAGGTGATCAAAGAGTCTCAACCTCGCTTGGGCAATTCCGAATCACGAATATCAAATCACGAATTACTTTTTGTCTCGCCTCTCACTTCTCCCAAGTTACGGGATTTTGGAAGAAAGACGCTGAAGAAATGTGAGGGGTTGGAGGGAGGAATGAATTGGGTAGCCGGGGTCAATTTACACGATGAGTCATCTCTGTCAAGCTTGGTAAGGCACTGGAAGATTGGCCCTCCACTTTACTCAACTATATTTCCTTACCGCTAAGGTGAGCGCAGAGGTGGCAAAGGAGAAAAACGAATTTTGAGTTCTTCCGATTAAGCGACATGTTGAATTGAAGCGGTCATAATTGACCCAATCTTTTGACTTAAGCCAAAGCAGTAGAACAACCCAATTCCTTCGCCTTGGCACTTTACCTGGCATTCCCACCTAAATTTATCAGCCATAATCAAAGCTATGAAACCAACTAACCTCCCTCCACGGCTGCTCCTTTTCGTACTCCTGTGCTGCCTGGGCTTCCTTTCTTCTTGTAGCTTAATAACCATAAACGGCACCTTGCAGGGACTGTATGGCTATTACAACCAAACCCAGGAAGAAGGTATAGTCCGCCTGATACACGTAGGCGCAGCAGGGTATGAGCAAGCAGGTGAGGAAGATTCCAGTGTAGTCTATGTCATGCACGGCCAAGCCCTGCGAGAAGTGGTGGCAAAGCAAGGCCGGGCCTTGGTATACATATAGGTTCCTAGATGTAGCGGCAATCGCTGCTACTCCCTGGATCGTTTGCAAGAGTACTGCACCCAAAATGGAATGGCTCTATTCGTGGTCGCTTTTTATTACGATACCCCAATCATGGCCCAGTCTTACCAGCTAGAAAATCCGATCATCGGGATCGACGTCAAGCATTATGAAACCAATCGGACCGACAAGTACTTTGCCAAATTTCTCTCTGACTTGGTCGATACGCCCTTGTCCCCAGATCACGCAGAGCAATGGGAGTCTGAAGGCATCGTATATTTCGAACAAGGCCAGTTCGTGAAGTTTTGCCGCGGCATCGGGGGGCTGAGCCCGGCCTGGAGCGAATGGGGGGTGCGGTGAAAAAAATACAGACTTAGAACTTCTCATCCATTTTCAACCTCCGGCAAAAACGCCAGCACCCCCACGGCCTCCGTATCCTGCCCCAGCGGAAAACGATCCTGCCCTGCGTAGATCACCAACTTACGCGTAGCCTGCAAGTCAGCCGCTGCGCGGTGAAAGCCCGCGCTGACCTTGGGGGCTACGCTGCGTTTGATTTCGATGGCCCAACGCTCTTGTACCCCCTTTTCCAGCACCATATCCACTTCGGTCTGGCTAGCGCTGCGGTAGTAGCTGGCTTGCCATTGGTCAGGTAGGGCGCGCAGGATGTGCTCGACTACCAGCCCTTCCCAGGATGCACCCAAGACGGGGTGCCCTTGCAGATCCTCGAACGTGGCGATAGAGAGCAGGCGATGCAGCAGGCCGCTGTCGCGCAGATATACCTTTGGAGATTTGACCAGGCGCTTTTTGACGTTGCCCGACCAAGCGGGTAGTTGGCGCACCATGTACAGGTCGGTCAGTACGTCGAGGTAGTTGCGAATGGTGGTATGAGAAACTTCCAGGCTTTTGCCGAGCGCCGAAAAGTTGACCTGCTGCCCGTGCAGGTGGGAGAGCATGGTCCAAAAACGGCGCATGCGGCTGCTGGCTACCTTCACGCCTAGCTGGGGAATGTCGCGCTCGACATAGGTGGCAATAAAGTCGGAGCGCCAACGCCAGCTTTCTTCGTCATCTGGTGCAAGATAGCTGAGCGGAAATCCCCCGCGCAGCCATAGCCGATCCAACGAAAAGTCTATGCCTTCTGCAGCTAGTAACTCTGTAGCCGAAAAGGGTGTCAACTCTAAGTACCGAATGCGCCCGGCCAGGCTTTCGGAGGACTGTTGCAACAAGTCGCGCGAGGCTGAGCCTAGCAGCAAGAACTGAGCGTTGGATTCCCCTGCCCGTTTGCGCTGGTCCACCAGTCCACGCAGCACCCGAAAGAGCTCCGGACGCCGTTGCACCTCATCGATGATCAATAGTTTGCCCGCCAGGTTGCGCAGGTAGCTTTCGGCGTCGGTCAATTTGGCCAGATCGCTATCCAGCTCCAGGTCGAGATAGATCACGGGCTTTTGTACGTGGGCCTCCACCATCTCCAGGGCCAGGGTCGTTTTACCAACCTGGCGGGGGCCCAGCAAAGCCACCACTGGCATGTGTCGCAGGGCGTTGAGTAGGTCTGCGGAGAGTTGTCGCTCGATCATATTTGCAAATTGAAACCCTGACTTTCAATTTGCAACATTTCATACAAAAATTCTGCAATCTGAAAGTTTAGCTTTCAGATTGCAGAGTTTAGGCATAGAGGAGCACCTCAAAGTAGCGCCCATGCCACTCACTCGGGGATTGCACCTGTGAGGCAATCCTACGGACTTTCGCCCCCCAACTATCCCCCCTTACTTTATGACCATCACTTCCACCCCGTCCCAATTTTCGGGGACACCCTGCTGCAGGTAGCCCTGGGCCAGGGCCACATAGTGCTGGGTAGGGGCATCGCCCGGCAGGCTGTGCCACACTGACTCCCAAGCCCTCAGCGCCTGCTCAAAGTCTGCCTGAAAATAGGCTTCCAGCCCGGCCTCAAACTCTGCACTGATCGCGCCCTTGCAGTCCTGTTGCACGGGTGCATCGCCATCGTAACACTCATATACGCGCAAAGGCTGCTTGCGCCCCTTGACCAGCACATTGCCCAGCAAGCGCAAGCCAAACTCAACCTTCTCCCCGAGTTTGCTCCGGGTAGCCTCGCTCAACAACAGATTGACCCCAAAATGTTTGGTCAGGCCCTCCATCCGGGCCGCGGTATTGACCGTGTCGGAGACCACGCCCGCCTCCAGGCGCAGGGTGTCGCCGATGATGCCCATCATGAGGGGACCGGTGTGAAGTCCGATGCCAATCCTGATGGGATCGCGGCCTTTGGCCTCGCGCTGCTCGTTGTAGGCAGCGAGTTCCCGCAGCATGCCCACGGCAGCCGCCAGGGCATCCCCAGGGCTGTTTAGGAACAGGGCCATGATGCCGTCGCCGTAGTACTGGTTCACAAATCCGCCGTGCTGCTGAATGACTGGCCCCAGGCGGCCCAGGTAGGAGTTGAGAAAGCGGAAGTTCTCGTCGGGCGTCATCTGTTCCGACAACGTCGTGTAGCCACGGATGTCGGAGAAGAGCACGGTCACCTCTTTTTCCACCTGATCGCCCAGCTTCACGTCGAGCACCGACTGATAGCCCAGGGAGCTGATAAATTCGTGGGGGACAAAGCGCCCGAAGGCGGTGTTGATCTTGGATAGCTCGCGGTTGAGGGCCTGCTCGGCATCGAGCTTATCGCGCTGCTGCTTGCGCATTTTGTAGCCCAGGCCGAGGGAGAAGACGAGGATTTCCAGAAAAATGGAGCTCAGGAGCAGGTTATCGGTATTGAGGTTCCAGTCAAAAATGCTTTTCAGCAAAATCGGGGGCAGTCCGCTGCCAAAAATCAGGAAAGAGCCGACTATGAAAAACCAGGCGACCTTTGAGCGTTTGGGGATTAGCCAGAAGAAGTACACAAACAGGGTCAATCCCTCGATGATGATCCCGATCAGGCTGATCGCCGCAAACTGGTTCCACATTTCCTCATAGGCATCGGCAAACAGTACCGCAATCACAGCTACCGCCATAAACACCACCCGGATGGCGACGATGATGCGCAGCGCTTTGTCCCAGCGAGGGGTCAGGTCCCAGGTTTCTACCAGGCTGCGCCCAAACTGAAAATAGAAGATCGAAATGCTGCAAAGCCCCCATATGCTGACCAAATGGTTGTAGCGGGGATCGGGAAATGCCAGATTGGGCCAGTCTTTGGCGAGCCCGTCAAAACTCATGGTCGCCAGCAGCGCCAGTAAATACAGCGCATAGTAGGCATAGGTGGAGATTCGGGTACTGAAAAAAATGATCAGGTTATAGATCGCAAGGATCAGGGCTGCCCCGATGAACAGGATGAATGGAGTCGTAAAATGAATTTCGTCTTCCAGGAAATCTCGTTCATAGACGACCTGATCATACAAACGGGGAGAAAGGGACGGCCCTGAAATCACTTTTTCCTGTATCAAAAGAAAAACCGTTGAGCTATCTCTGGGACCTACCTGCAGTTTGACACCACCGGGTCGTCCCCGTTTGATGTCTCGCTCCGCGGGTAGAACCCGGTAACCGGTACGCACCGTTTTGAGGCTATCGCCCTGAAAGTGATACAACACCATGGAGTCTGACACGCCGGCATACAAGACAAATCTCTGGGGAAAATCCGCAGTGTGAGCGATCCGCAGCCGCGCCCACAGCCGATACCCCAGCGGCAGTGGAAACTCATCAGCCAGGCTGTCAAATGGGACAAATTGCCCGGAGGCCTGCACCGCTGTCAGGTCCATACGGCCAGTACTATCAGCCAATACCTCGACATAATCGTCCAGGTCCAGGTAATCAGGGAGGGGGGTATCAATGGTCAGGAACAGAGGGAAATCTGGAGGATGTACCATAGAATCCACCTGAGCCAATAGCCCGGGACAACCACATAAACCGATGGCCAGCCACAGCAGGAGCTTGAGCGTTTTCATGGTAAAAAGTTAGGGAAATTTCGTCCGAAAAAAGGAAAAGCAGTTTCAGAAGGGGCAATTCATTTAGTAGCATTAACCCCAAAAGCCTCCAGGAAGTACGCAAAGGAGATAAGGGTCAAAAAAAGTCCTGGGGCCTTTTGAAATATTCTCCGAGAGCATCCGAGGAACCAGCACCTGGGATTTTGGGGTAAAGCGACTTTTTGCATTGCACCCAGAACCACTTCCCACCTATTTTGACCAAATAATTCTCCTATATTGCTCATTCAGAATTTGAGATGTTGAGAGGCGAGATATCAAAGCAAAATGGAGACCGCTGCCATCCTGCCGCAATCATATCTCCCCACTCTTAATGATCATCATCCATTCTGTTTGTAAAAGACTATTATTTTAACCCCACTGTCTTATGAAACATCTTTTAGCGCTTTTCACATTTGGGCTCTCCTTCGGAACGAGCCTGTTGGCCCAATCAGGTCTGAACACAGATCGCCAGATTTTCCTCAACCTCCACAATCAGGCCCGCGAAGAGGTGGGCATCGCCCCTCTGGTTTGGTCTGATGACCTGGCAGCATATGCACAGGAATGGGCCGACCACCTGGCCGCGAATGGATGCGACCTACAACACCGAAATGGCGGCAGCTATGGAGAAAATATCTACTGGGGAAGCCATTTTGATGAAGCCGCCGCCCAGCACGCGGTAGAAAGCTGGCTCAGCGAGCAGAGTGCTTACCGTGGTGAGAAATTCACTTCCCGGACCGCCAGCCGCTGTGGACACTACACCCAGATTGTATGGGAAAAATCCACCCAGCTAGGCTGTGGAGTCGCCAGATGTAGCGATGGCGGAGTCATTGTCATTTGTAACTACGATCCCTCCGGAAATTACCTGGGAGAATATCCTTATGGGCATTGACCTTCAGACAGGAATGTAGTAGCTCGCTTGCTGTGAGCATGATACTGATAAGCCATCCCGGATTAAGGGGTGGCTCTTTTTTTGCTCATTGTTCACTTCGGATACACCCACTTTCCTTCTTTGGCCTGCTCGTGGATCCCAGGCAGGGCGCGCTTCATCATGCCTTTCCACTGAAGCTGGATCAGCAGCCAAACGGCCCAGTGCCAAAAGGGATGACTGGGATAGAAGGTGTACGAATAGGTGATCTCCACCTTTTCGGGTTCAAGTTCCCTGACCGTCCACTCCCCTACCCCTTTTTGGAGGAAAAACATCGCAGGCTGCTGGAAGTCGTAGATCTGCCAGCGCCAACGCTCATTTTCCGTTCGCTCGATGATCTCATCGGTGAAGGTACGCCCCTTGGGGACGAGGAAATTGCCTTCGGTAACGGGATAGCGAACCCCGCCGACCTGTCCCCAGGTTTCGTCATCGGCGAAGTACGAAATCGGCGGTTGCAGGCCATGTCCGCTCAGAAAGCGTTTGGCATCGCCCAAAATGGGGGCTTTGAAAGCGTTTTCCAGAGAACAGTCGAAGATGCGGGTAAAGGAAGCGGTTACGGACATGGTGGAAAATATTTGACTCAAGTTAATTCATATCCCCGTTTTCCATTCCTTTTTTACCATTCTGCGCTCATCTTGATCCAGCCCCTTTTTTCTCACCGACTTTTCTCCCAAATTCTCGTTGCAGGACCATCCTCTTTTAACCCAATCCCTACACTGCTATGAGATACCTGATATTGCTGGGACTACTCCTGATTACAACATTGGCCTGGGGCCAAAGCGATCTGGGCGACAACCTCTCCATGACCGGCCCCGGTGCGGGTTCTGATGGGTCTAGTAAGGCCAGTGGCAGCAGCTATAGCAACGTCCGGGACGGGGATATCAACACGTACTGGTCGCCGGGTGGCACCAGTAATGGGCATGTGACGGTAAAGTGGAGCGGGGACGTCACTTCCAATGTGGTCATCCTCAGGGAAGTGGGCAACAACGTCACGAGTTGGCGGCTGGAGACCCGCAACGGAACCGAGTTGGGAGCTGGCGACAGCATCGGAGCGGAATTGCGCATCGATTATCCAGAAGCCAGTACGGACAAAATCTACCTGCGCATCATCAGCGCAAGTGGGACGCCACAGATAGGAGAATTTGAAGTGTATCACAGTGACAGCACTACTGGTGGCGGCAGCGGTGGCAACAATGGACAGTTCACCCTATCGGCGAATGCCCTGCCCTCTGGCGCAGGAACCATCACCCTGAGCCCGGCGGGGGGAAGCTACGACTCCGGCACGGTGGTAACGCTCACCGCTTCGGCCAATCCCGATTACACCTTCAGCAACTGGAGCGGCGATGCGACCGGCACTGCGATCAGTACGACCGTTACGATGAGCGCCAACCTGAGCGTTGCCGCCAATTTCCTGGGCTCGGGTGGCGGAGGCGATAGCGTGGACTTTTCGCTGGTGGGATTTGCTACGCTCGATGGCGGCACCACTGGCGGGGAAGGCGGCACCTGGGTCATCGTCAACAATGGCACCGACCTGCAAAATGCCATCAAAAACAAGGGCAGCGATCCGCTCACAATCTATGTGGACGGCACCATTACCCCAGGGAACTCGGGTAGCCTGAGCAAAATCGACGTGAAGGATGTCTCGGACATCTCCATCCTGGGATTGGGCTACGGGGCAGAATTTGACGGCATCGGCATCAAGGTTACCCGCGCGAGCAACATCATCATCCGCAACCTGGAGATTCACCACGTGCTGCTGGGCGACAAGGACTGCATCAGCCTGGAAGGGCCGGTGGATCACGTGTGGGTGGATCACTGCGAATTGTACAACGAGTACCAAACTGTGGGCAAAGACTACTACGATGGGCTATTCGACCAAAAACGCGAGGTGGACAACGTGACATTTTCATGGAATTACCTTCATGACAGTTGGAAAGCAAGCCTTTCGGGTAGTTCCGAGAGCGACACCTATAACCGGCAGATCACCTACCACCACAACTGGTACCAAAACTGTAATTCGCGCTTGCCCCTGTTCCGCGCAGGGGAAGGCCACATATTCAACGCCTACTACGAAGACGTGGTCTCGACCGCCATCAACTCGCGCATCGGCGCCTGTGTCCGCATCGAAGGCAACTATTTCCAGAATGTTCACAACCCCTGGGTATCGGCGTACAGTGACGTCCTCGGTGGCGTAGACACGACAGATAACATCCTGATCAACAGCCCATTTGATTACAGCGACAGCGACACGAACGAGCCATTAAGTTGCTCCCTGAGCATCCCCTACGCCTACCACCATGTGCTAAACAGCACCAGTGAGGTTCCAGCCATCGTTACCGGGAATGCCGGAGTCGGAGTGCTGTTTATTGCGTCGCCCAACGCGACGGGATTTGACATGCAGGGTGGCCTTCGCTGGGAGGAGTCGTTGTCGATTTATCCCAATCCGAATGAGGGCCGCTTCACGGTGAGCTTTGAGCTTCCGGCTCCGGATCGCCTACGTATCCAGCTAATCAATGGCCTGGGGCAGCAGGTAAAGGAAATTGCAGGGCGAGATGCAGAAACGGGAAAACAGCAATGGGAAATTGAAACAGCCGGGATTGCCCCAGGAGTGTATTCGCTCGTCATGAGCAGCAGTAGAGGGCAGGTTCGCAGGCAGATACTGATTCGCTAGTATAAAGACAAACGCCCCACCGCAACATCTGCAGTGGGGCGTATTTTATCCGCTAAGGAACGCGAGAAAAATAACTTCCCGATTTTACGAAGAGATCTTGTTCGCA
>CAYFIR010000141.1:0-17075 GCA_964343195.1 uncultured Bacteroidia bacterium
ACTTTTTTGAAAAAAAGTAGGTCCCGCTGAAGGCGACACTGCAATTGGAAAAGCATTTTGGATAAAGTCCAGATGAGAAAGTGTTTCCATTTACAAGTATGGGCAATCCAGCCTCATACCGTATTTCCCTATTCCGCCTTCCGTCTCTCTTTCCCTACCTGCGAATCAGTACCTTCTCACTAAGAACCTCGCCCTGAAGGGTAATCGCGGTCAATACATACACGCCACTGGCTAATTGGGAGACATCCACGGCCTGATTGCTGACGGCAAGTTGATGCTGCCTTCCGATCATGTCGGTGAGGATAACCCGCTGGATGTCAAATTCTTTGGAAAAATGAAGCGACTCACTTGTGGGATTGGGATAGGTAAAGCCTGATAATTGAGTCAACTGATGAATGCCAGCAGGCTGAGACTGTTCCAGTGCTCCCGGCTCAGGTGCAGCCCCCATGTAGGAAAGGCCGATGTCGGTTCCTGCGTCCATGAGCGGGCTGGAAGGATCTATGGCCATGAAGTCAATGTCTGGCAGGCTCCCGTCGGCCTTGCGAGGAGCCATGAGTTGGGCTTCGTCGAGGCTGATGAAGTCGGCATCCGTCAGGGTAATTCCCAGAAGAAAAGAGTTGGTAACGACGGTATTTTGAGTCGTATCGAGGTATAACGTTTCTCCCGAGCGCCCTCGGTAGCTTAGGTTGTTTTGGAGAATATGGTCGTAGCCGTCCACATTGATGTTCTGGGACTGAGGGCTTTCGCGGTTGACCATGTTGTAGTTGTAGGCATTGCGGTAGGCAGTGTTGTGGTACCAAAGGTTGCCATTGAGGTGGTGGTTAGAGTAGAAGCCATTGGCCTTGTTATTGACCGCGATGCAATGGCTGATGGTATTGACGGGAACGGGATTGGGAATGTCTGCAGCCTGATCGTAGGCATAGCCTCCAGCTTTGAAGCCAGTGCCGTCACCCAGACTCGCGAAGGACTGCGAATATCCATTGTAGAAAGCCCAGCAACTGTCGATGGTGACCGCTGCGTCAGACCGGATCAGGTCAAAGCCATCATCGCTGTTGAACCAGGCGCGGCAGCCGCGAAAGACATTTCCCACTCCGCTGGATCTTGCGTGGCAGCCAAAACCATCGGTATTACCGCCTTTCTGGTTTTCAGAAACATCATCGTGGTTGTTGTAGGCATCGCAGTTCAGGAACAGGTTGTAGCCGCCATTGCGGTGGCGGAGGCCTGTCCCTTTGTTGTCGTGCATGCTGATGGCTTCGAAAATGTTGTGATTGCCCCAGCTATAGACGCAGTATGACTCGGTATGGGTGAGAATGGTCACCTGAACCCCGGTGATTTCAACACCTTTGAGGTGGATGTAATCGCCTGATACCCAGAAGGCCACAACCCGCTGATCGGCTGGCGCTACGGCAGCCATGTCAAAAATGGGCTGCTCGCCCGGATAGGCCCAGTAGTTCATCCTATTGCCGTCGGTGCCGTCCTTGTCCAAGAAGCTTATGCAGGCAAAGAGGTTACTCTCTACCCGTGAAATATCGCTTTCGGAGATCGAATAGGTTCCGCCCCGAAGGTAAACTGTATCTCCCGGAACAGCCTCTAATTGGGCTTTTTGCACCGACCAAAAGGGGCTGACCATGGTGCCTGAGTTGCTGTCGTCGCCATTGGGAGCCACGAAGATTTGTCTAGCCTGTAGAGAAATGCTGAAGAGAATGGAGCAGGTAAGCAGGAGCTGGCGGAGGAGGTTCATAGCAGGTCAATTGATGAGGAAGGGAAAATAGGCCGTGGGTGCGGGGAAACCAATAGTATTGCCATAAATTGGGGAAGAGCAGTAGTCAACCATTCATTATGCCCTACGATCCCCAAAAACACCATCGGCGCAGCATCCGGCTTCGCGGTTACGACTACAGCCAGGAAGGGCTGTATTTTGTGACACTGGTGTGTCACCATCGCAAACACCTTTTTGGACACATCGACAATGGTGAAGTGCACCTTAGTCCGGGAGGGGAAGTTGCAGAAGCCTGCTGGCTGGCCATCCCGGAGCACTTTCCAAAGGTAAAGCTGCACGACCACATCATCATGCCTAATCATGTCCATGGTATACTGGAGATCATCGCAGAAGGGGATGATTCTGACGAGTGTACTCATGATGACTTGAGTGAAGACACTGTCGAGGGCTCCACTGGGGACCCTGGTAAGGGCTCCAGTAAGGGCTCCAGTAAGGGCTCCAGTAAGGGCGAAAGATCTTTCGCCCTTACCAGTACTCCCCATACCCCTACGCCCTTCCGCTCTCCATCCCGCACCCTGGGCTCCATCGTGCGAGGCTACAAGATCGGTGTGACCAAGTGGTTTCGTACTCATACGGATCAACACCAGATTTGGCTCCGCAACTACTACGAGCATATCATCCGCAATGAGGCTTCTTATCAGCGTATCGCGGCGTATATCCGCAGCAATCCAGAGCGGTGGGCGGAGGATAAGTTTTACAAGACCTGACCGAGGTGAAGCCAATCTTAAAAAACTATGAACTCTTTTCAACTCCCACTTTCCCAGCCAAATACCGCGCAGTATGTGACTGCTCCACGTCCACAATCCCCTCAGGTGTGCCCTGATACAGCAGCTCCCCACCACCTGAGCCGCCTTCGGGGCCAAGGTCGATGAGCCAGTCGGCGCACTTAATGACGTCGAGGTTGTGCTCAATGATGAGGACGGTATTGCCGCGCTCGACGAGCTCATTCATAGCGGCGAGCAGCTTCTTGATGTCGTCGAAGTGCAGCCCGGTCGTTGGTTCGTCGAAGATGTAGAAGGCCTGCTGGGCATTGTTACCCAGGCTGAGGAAGAACGCCAGCTTCATGCGCTGGGCCTCCCCGCCAGATAGGGTACTGGTGCTCTGCCCCATGCGCAAGTAGCCCAGACCGACGCGCTCCAGGATCTCCAGCTTGTCGGCGATCTTTTTCTCACTGGCGAAGAATTGCCGCCCCTCGCTGATGGTCATGTTGAGCACATCGTCGATGTTCCTGTCATGGTAAGTCACCTCCAGGATATGCTTCTTGAAGCGTTTGCCGCCACAGACCTCGCAGGTGAGCTCCACGTCGGGCAGGAACTGCATCTCGATGGTCACCTTGCCTTCGCCCTGACAATTGTCGCAGCGGCCCCCGTCGATGTTAAAGCTGAAATTGCCTGGCTTGAGGTTTCTCATCTTGGCCATCGGCTGAGAGGCAAACAGTTCGCGGATGCCGTCATAAGCCTTCAGGTACGTAACCGGATTGGAACGAGCCGAGCGACCTACGGGCTTTTGGTCCACCATCTCCACCGACTGGATCAGCTTGAAATCACCTTCCAGGGCTTTGAGGTAGCCGCCATTGTCGTTGTAATCGCCCATCTGCTTGCGCAGGGCAGGATAGAGCACCTGCCCGACGAGGGTACTTTTGCCAGAACCCGAAACGCCCGTTACCACCGTAATGGCATAGAGGGGAATGTCCACGTCCACGCCCTTGAGGTTGTGGAGGCGGGCTCCTTTGAGTGAAATGCGGCTGCCCACCTTGCGGCGATGCGTCGGCAGGGGAATTTCTTCGCGGCCCGAAAGGTACTTTGCCGTAAGGGTGTCAGTCTCCAGCATTTCGTCGAAGGTCCCATTGAAGACGATCTCCCCGCCGAGTTCTCCAGCACCGGGGCCAATGTCGATCAGTTGATCGGCCTGACGCATGATGACCTCGTCGTGCTCGACGACGATCACACTGTTTCCCTGATCGCGCAGGGCCTCCAGAATGGTGACGAGCTTGTCGTTGTCGCGGGGGTGCAGCCCGATGCTGGGTTCGTCGAGGATGTACATCGAGCCGACCAGTCCGCTGCCCAGCGAGGTAGCGAGGCGAATGCGCTGCATTTCTCCGCCGGAGAGGGTGTTGATCTTGCGGATGAGGGTGAGGTAGCCGACTCCGACGCGGTTGAGGTAGTCGAGACGTGAGGTGATTTCGTTGAGCAGGCGGCCGGCGATGATCTGATCGACGTCGTTGAGTTCGAGATTCTGGATGGTCGGCAGCAGGTCGCTGAGCTGCAAAAAGAGCAGGTCGCTGATGCTGTAGCCGCCGACTTTGACGTAGTTGGCGTCCTTGCGGATGCGGCTGCCCTTGCAATCGGGGCAGGTGGTGTAGCCACGATAGCGGGCCAGCATCACGCGGTACTGGATTTTGTGGGTCTTGCTGGCGAGGTAATCGAAAAACTGGTTGATGCCAAAGGTCCGCCCTACCCCATTCCAAAGCTGGTTTTTCTGCTCTTCAGTCAGGTCGTGGTAGGGGCGATGAATCGGAAAATCGAGTTGCGAAGCCGTCTCGATCCAGTCGGCCTTGTACTGGCTCATCACCTCGCCACGCCAGGGCGCGACCACATCCTCATACACCGAGAGGCTCGGGTCTGGGATGACCAGGTTTTCATCAATCCCCAGCACCCGGCCAAAGCCTTCGCACTTGGGGCAGGCTCCATAGGGGTTGTTGAAGCTGAAGAGGTTCACCGACGGTGGTTCGAAGCTCATGCCATCCGCTTCGAATTTCTCCGAAAACTCCCGGATCTCCTCGTCGCCGATCTTCAGGTAGGCGATGCCATGTCCTTCCTGATAGGCCGTCTGCACGGAGTCGGCCAGGCGGTTTCGGGCATTCTGAATATCGTCCTTGCGCAGCACCGTCCGGTCGATGAGCAGGGTCATGGTCTCGTGCTTGGGCAGCTTCTTTTTCTCCAGTTCGTCCTCGATGAATCGTACCTCGCCTTCCTCAAATACCCGCGAAAAACCCTTTTGCAGCGACAGTTCCAATTCGGCGCGGTAGCCTTTGGAGCGCACGGGCACTGGTGCCATGATGTAGATTTTGGCTCCTTCCTCATGCTCCAGGATCCAGTCCACGATGTCGGTGATCGTGTCGCGGGTTACCTCGTCCCCCGATATGGGCGAATAGGTCTTTCCCGCACGCGCAAAAAGCAGCTTCAGGTAGTCGTAAATTTCCGTGGTGGTGCCCACCGTCGAGCGGGGATTGGAGGTCGAGACCTTCTGCTGTATCGCGATGGCCGGCGAAATGCCCTGGATGTAGTCCACGTCGGGCTTCTCCATGCGGTCGAGGAACTGTCGTGCATAGCTGCTGAGACTCTCGACATAGCGGCGCTGCCCCTCGGCATAGAGGGTGTCAAAGGCCAGGGAGCTTTTGCCCGAGCCCGACACGCCCGTGATCACGACCAGTTTGTCGCGGTCGAGCTTGACGGAAACAGACTTGAGGTTGTTGACGCGGGCGTTTTTGATGAAGATGTGGGACATGAAGAGAGAAGTCAGAGGTCAGACCGTTGTACTGTCAGAAGTCAGATGTATCACAAAGATAGTAACTAGCCGGGCCTGTATTTGATTTCCTTTGGGATAAAATCTGTGGCGATGATGCTTTTGTTAGCAAAGATAGGTAATGGTTTTGGCAAAGAGGGTGGGGAGAGGGGCCTTTTGTCCATTTGGAAACGAAAAACTATCATGCGCTCGGGTTCGGAGACCCGGCGCAACGGTGGAAACTGAAGGAGAATGAGTGTCCTAACGCACAGGATTAACCACGGTTAGCTCCGGAATGCCCTTAAAATCCACATCATTGCGTGTGTACAGGGTGAAGCCAAGTTCCAGAGCGGTAGCTGCGATCAATGAATCGCCCAGCTTGACTCGTTGATTTTGGCGTAATTGAATCGCCCGGTCGTAGATACTTTGATCTGGTAAAACGATTTGTATGGTTTGGAACAGGCTCTCGTAGAAACGCTTTTCCTGCATACTCAGCTGATGGTAGCCTAGCACTTCCACTCGGGTAATCTCAGAGACGTAGCTAGTCTCGTTTATCACCAGCGTCCGGAGATATTCATACTCAGGGTAAGCCGAGTAAATGACGAGGTTACTATCAATCAGTTTCATGGTCGCGGAAAGGGAGCTTGCGTTCTTCGCAGTCTTCTGATAAATCTTTCAACCGCTGAGCAAGACGCTCTGGATTGTGTGGTACCCCCTCGGCGATGATGCGCAGGTTTTCGGCTCGCTGATCGTCACTCAGGTTGGATTTGCTGCTGCGCCATCGCAGACCTAGCCGCTCCAATAAGCGGCTTAACAATTGAAAGTCCTGCTCTCGCTTGATCTCTATGGTGAGAATACGCATATCTTAAAGATAACCAATCACTTTGAGATAAGGAAGTGTCCCAATCGATTGCTTTGTCAACCGGTAAAGACATGGGACAGTGTTCATTGATCAGGGAACATTGATCAGGAAAGAAGTAGAAGTCGTCAAATTGCTTGCTGGATATGACCTGATTTCCCTACTCCTCGGCGTTCTTCGCAGTTAACTATGAAGGACCAGCGGTATGTGCAAAGATAGTAACTAGCCGGGCCTGTATTTGATTTCCTTTGGGATAAAATCTGTGGCAATGATGCTTTTGTTAGCAAAGATAGGTAATGATTTTGGCACAGGCGATGAGGAGAGGGGGCTTTTGTCCGTTTGGAAACGGGAAGACTAGGAGGCGCTCGGGTTCGGAGACCCGGCGCAACTTGGGGCTCGGTTGATCGACGTCTCCTGAACGTCGATCTGCCCTGGTTTTGGGGACTCCGCTCCCCGGGTTTGGGCTGCAAGATCATCCGTTTGGAAACGGGAAGACTAGGGTGCACTCGGGTTCGGAGACCCGGCGCAACATAGGCAATTGGTGGACGATTTAATCGTTTTTCCCTCCCTCACCGCACAAAGTCTAGGTAATTCTCCTGCGAAATACATTCAAAGCTCGCTTCGGGGTAGGTCTCCTGCCAGGATTTGGGGGCTTTCACTTTTCGTGGTCGATATTTGAATTCATAGCCAGAGAGCTGTCCACCACCTTCTTCCACATAGTCCAACTCAGCCTGACTATAGGTTCGCCAGAAATAGGGGTTGACAAACTGAAAGTCATAAGCCAGCTTCTTTCGACGCTCTGCCATCAGGAAATTTTCCCATAACTTTCCGACATCGTTGCGGGCATTTAGCAGGTTATAGTTGCCAATCAGGGTATTTCGTACTCCCAAATCGTAGAAATATACTTTACTCATCTTGGTCACCTCCTTGCGCAGGTTGCGGCTGAAGCCCCGTAGGCGAAAAACCACAAAGGCTTGTTCCAACAAATGGATGTAGTGATCAACTGTATCTTTGCTCATGCCCAACTGCCGGCCCAACTCGTTGGTGGAAACTTCGTCCCCAATCTGAAAGGCTAGTAAACGGAGCAAGTCCTGCAATTTGTCGGGATGCTTGAGGTTGGCAAGTTCCAGGATGTCCTTGTATAGGTAGGCCGAGGTCAACTCCTGCAAATAGCGTTGTCGAAACTGATGATTGGGCTGTACAAATACATCGGGATACATCCCGAAAATCAGTTGCTCTTCTAGCTGCCGCTTTAACTCGAAGTCATTGTACAAATCAGCCAGTTCAGTTATAGCGATAGGGTACAGGACATAAGTCCAGGTTCGGCCTGTAAGTGGCTCTCGGGTACGCTGGGCCAATTCGAAAGAGGAGGAACCCGTTACCAAAATCTTCAGATTTGGTAGGCCATCGTGTAAAATTTTGAGATTCAGGCCAATGTCAGGGATGCGCTGTGCCTCGTCGATGAAGAGTAGATCATAGCCTCCCACCAACCCCTTCATCTTGGCTAAATCCTGACTTCCCAGCACTTCCCGGTATGGCTGTTCATCGGCATTGATATGCAACATGCGGCCTTCGAAGTCTTTCAACACTTCGTGCGCCAGGGTGGTTTTTCCCACCTGTCGTGGGCCAAAGAGGATGATGACCTTTTGACTTTTGAATAGCTGACTACGCAGTGCAGAAAGGTATTTTCGAGGGATCATGACTTTTGATAGTCAATTTACTGCAAATTAAGCTAATGAACTAGCCTAATTACTATGAATTAGGCTAATAGGCTGGCTCAATTGCTGCGAATTGGGTGAATAGGCTGGTGGCCCTACACCCCGGCATAAATCTGAGCTATTTGCAGGGTAATGCCCACTTTCCCCAGCTTGATTTCGCTTTCCAGAGATTCGAAATAGTCGAAGTGCCAACCGCCGCTGTCCAGTTTGGTGTAAACCTCTATTCTCACCCGGTCCTGAGAAATGAGCAGGTAGTATTTGAGAGAAGGCATGCGCAGGTAGGCCGCGAATTTTTCGCCTCGGTCGCGGGCTTCGGAACCTTCTGCCAGGACTTCCACCACGATTTCGGGGTAACGCTTGATCAAGCGATCTGCATGATCGCGCTCATCGCAGGTCAGCATGACATCCGGAAGGTAGTAGCGGCCATTTTCCTCTACTTCCAGCGAAATGGATTCCATGTGTACGCGGCAATTACGGCCTTTAACTGCCGCTTTTAGTTCCGCCGCCATGTTAAAGGCCAAATCCCCGTGGGTATCGGTCGTCTTGCCCATGGCGACGATTGCGCCATCGACGTATTCCAGCCGTTCTTCGCTATCTAGGGCGAGTTCCAGGTACTGCTGTGGGGTATAGGTGTGATCGTGGGAAATTGGCTGGCCCATGGCGTTCAATTTGGATGAAAGATAATGATTTGGGCGAAGAGAAGGTAATTGATATGACATTGAGCTCGTCTATCTTCTCTGGTTGATCGACTTCTCCCGGACGTCGATCCGTCCTGGTTTTGGGGACTCCGCTCCCCAGGTTCTTTGCGGAGAGTCGGCCCGTTTGGAAACGGGAAGACCAGGAGACACTCGGGTCCGGAGACCCGGCGCAGCGCAGGAGAGGAATTCTTCCTCCATTTGAACCAAGCCTTCCTTAACTTGTAAGCAAAGGCAAACCATCGCCCATGCTACTCAGCTTCCTGAAAATCGCTTTCCGACACTATGGCAAAAACCGCCTCTACGCCCTGCTCAACCTGCTGGGGCTGGTAACGGCCTATCTGACGGTGTTCCTCATCCTGCAATACCTCTACGTCGAGACGCACTATGAGCACCTTCATGACAAGGCGGATCGCATTTTTCGGGTGACGCACCACTCGGTGGCGCCCAATGGCACCGAGACCCACTGGGCGCGGACTTACCTCGACTTCGTCAACGAGCTACCCAACGAAATCCCCGAAGTGGAGCATCTGATCCGCTTTCAGAACCATCAGCGGCTCTACCTGAGGGTAGGAGAAGAGAAGTTTCGGCCCCGACATACCTACACCACCGACCCGGAGGTGTTTGAAGTATTTGGCTTCGAACTGATCCAGGGAGACCCTGAACGAGCTTTGGCAGAGCCGCATTCGCTGGTGCTGACCGAATCGCTGGCGCGTACTTACTTTGGCGACGAGGGCGCCATGGGCCAGCAGATCATGGTCGTGGGGGAATACACCGACGAAGAAGTACCTCACACCGTACGCGGCATCATGGCCGATCCGCCTGCGCAGACTCACCTGCCAGTGGAGGTGTTTCGGTCCTATGCCAGGCCGGAAGAACGCAGTTGGTGGGCCTATGCCTATGTGCAATTGACGGAAGGGGCCCATGCAGAGGAGGTGGAGGCCAAACTGCCTGCTTTCATCGAGCAGCATCAGCCTGAAGGGCAAGGGGGAAGCACGACCCTGTACTTGCAGCCTTTGCCCGACATTCACCTGAACTCCCACCTAATCCGCGAAATTGTCCCCAATGGCAACCTGCTCTACGTGCGGGTCTTTGCCTGGGTAGGGCTCTTTGTGTTGCTCATCGCGATGGTCAACTCGCTGAATCTCAGCGCTGCCCTGGCCATCGGGCGGGGGCGTGAGGTCGGCATGCACCTGGTCCTGGGAGCCAATCGTGGGCAAATACTTCGCTATAGCCTCTCCGAATCGCTGCTCTACCACCTGTTTGCGGCGTCTCTGGGAATACTGGGCGGATATTTCTTACTGCCTGTGGTGGCGGAGCAACTGGATTTTGTGCCGCTCTTGGGCTGGCCAATGTCCGTGGGACTCATGTTGGGGCTGGCACTTGTAGCTGCGCTCCTGGTGGGCTGGTATCCGGCGAGAATACTAAGCCGGATGGCGCCCCGCGTCTCTGTCTCTGCGCGGGAGACACAACGGGGGGGGAGCCCACATCGACGGACGTTATTGCTTCGAAGGACGCTCGTGGGAGTACAGTTTGCGGCGGCATTCCTGCTGATGGCCAGCGCCTGGATCGGGCGCAGCCAGATCCGCTATTTGCAGGAAAAGGACCTGGGCATGAACATTTCGCAGGTATTGGCCCTGCCAGCACTGCCTAACCCCGTGACGGACAAGTACCTGGCCTTTCGGGATCGGGTGCAGGCGGTGCCGGGGGTGGAATCCTTCGCAGCCTGCATGGAGGTGCCCTCGCGGGAAATTCGGGATGTCGGCCCGACGCTGATCGTGGGACAGAATCAGGACAAGAGCCAGGCTCCCCTGCTCGACATGCAGGTCATCAGTCCAGACTTTCTGGAAACCATGCAGATGGAACTGGTGGCGGGGGAAGATCGTTCCGATGACTATCGGTTTCACGAAATCAAGCCTTTCTCCGAAGAATATACCCCGGCCATCTACCTAAACGAGCAGCCCCGCAAGTACCTCATTAACGAGACTGCTATGCACAAACTCGGCTGGGAGGAGCCCCGTCAGGCCATTGGGCAAGCGATCCAATGGTCGATTGGAGGCTTTGAATTGGCACCGGGCCCTATTACCGGCGTGGTAAAAGACGTGCATCAGGAAAGCCTGCGCAATCAGGTCGATCCCACGGTGATGGTGGTCGAGCAAATCTGGCTCCGCACCTTCCTCATTCGCCTGAATACCACCCAACTGGATCAGACCATCGCAGGAATCGAAGGTGTCTGGAACGAGCTGTTTCCAACCTACGTGATGGAGGTTGAGTTTTTGGACGAATTGTTCAACGAGCTGTACCAACAGGATCGGCGACAACTGGCGCTGCTGTGGGCCTTGTCTGGTCTGGCGATTGTGATCGCACTGTTGGGGCTGTTTAGCCTATTGGCCTATGCCTTGCAGATCCGCATGAAGGAAATCGCGATCCGCCGCATCGTGGGCGCTTCCTGGCCCAGCCTCATCTGGTTGCTGGGCAAAGAGTACATCTGGCTGCTGCTGGGCGGGGCGGCACTGGCCATTCCCTTGAGCTACTGGCTGCTCGACGGCTGGCTGGCAGAATTTGCCTACCGGGTCGAGATTTCGCCCCTGGCCTATGCCCTCACGTTGGGAGGCTTCGCAGGGCTGATCCTGCTGACGGTGGCCTTTCAGACCCTGCGCAATTCTAGGCGACGACCTGCGGAGGTGCTGAGGGAGGGGTAGGAAAAATTAAAAATTCGTGATTGGTAATTCGTAATCGAGCGGCGGTGGAGTTAGGCAAGTAATTTCATGATTTCATGGCTCGAAAAATGCTCTTTTTCTCCTGCAAGTTTAGGGTGGGTATCCGTCCAATCCGATAACTTCTACCCTTTGCAATAGTTCCTCCTATTTCACCGGGAAGACGGCTCGGTAGTGAGAATCTGAAGTGGGGGGAGCAAATGCTTCCCCTTTTTTTCTACTCCTTCCTTAACTTCTCGACTCTGCTTCCTTCTTCGGTCATGATGTGAAGCAGGTATAATCCCGGAGCAAGATTGGACAAATCCAGTTCCTGGTTGCCACTGCCTTCATGGGCCTGGATTACCCGTCCGGATGGATCTGCCAATTGCAGGTTCCATTCTCCAATGGCCTCCACCTGCAAACGGTTCTGCACAGGATTGGGGAAAATATTGGCTTCGGTACGAAGGGAAATGGCTTCCATATGTACTTCTACTGGTGCGCTGAAGCTGTAAACGCCATTCAGGTCCACCTGTCGCAGTCGATAGATCCATTTGCCTTCGATCCCCGGTAGGTCAACGTAGAGGTAGTCCCGTGGCGAATCGCTGAATCCTGCCGCTGGTACCTGGTCTAACTCCATCCAGGTGCCATTATTGGACTTTCGTTCTACCCCAAAATGACTGCTATTGGATTCCGCGCTCGTTTCCCAGGCGAGCTTTACCCGTGGCCCGATCACCATTGCTTCAAAACTTACCCAATCTACTGGCAACGCGGCATCTTCTCCTGCTGTAAAGTCCGAAAACCCACTAACGGTTCCGGTAATTTGATTCGTTGCGGTAGTGACGTTGTTGAGTAAAAGCCAGGTTAAGCCATCCCACTTTGCACCAGCCAGTTCAATCTCAGTGCCTACAATATCGTCGTCTGCATATGTAGCTACTACTGCACAGCTAAAATCACTGATCCCCGAACTGTTTACAGTCCAGTATCGGGTGATATATTCACTGGCACTGGTGTTTTGGGGGTGCTTGCTATCCGTGACGCTGACATCCACCTCGGCGGAAGCAAAGGTGCCACTGGTAAAATTAAGTGTCATGGGGCTGTAATAGGTTCCGTCTCCGACAGGAAAGTCAAAGCTTCCTGTGCCACTGTATTCCTTTCGGAGCGTTCCACTGGTGGCGATGACGTGGTTGCTGGTACCGGGAGAGCCTCCTATCGACCCGCTGTTCCCTATGGTGAGGGTATTGCCATTGAGGTTTAGTTCCCCGCTGGTGAGGGTCAGGGTGCCCTCTACGGTCACGTCATCCGTGAGGGTGATTCCATTGGCTCGGTTGAGGGTGAGGTTGTTAAGCGAAACGGCTGGGAGCCCTGTACTGGCTCCGCTGCCACCGAATGTCAGGCTGGAGCTACTACTGCCATACAATCCCCCTGAGCTTTTGGTTATGGAGCCATTGAGGGTGAGGGTGATAGCTCCCAGAAAAAAGTCTCCAAGACTCAAGTCCAGGTCATCTGATACAGTCAGGTCCTGGTCTATGAGTGCCCCCCATACGTTGTTGAGGGTCAGGGTGCCAATGGTAGAGCTACCATCTCCCTGAATGGATTGAGTCGCACTGCCTGAAAGGTTTAATTCGCCAGTAGAGACAAAAGTCCCCTGGTTGATGAAGTCGCCTTTGACCGTAAGGTTTCCGCTGTGGCTGATGCTGACACCCGACCCAATGTAGCAGTCATTGAGGCTCAGATCGCCTGACGAGGGAAGATTGCCCCCACTCCAGGCATAAAATCCTACGTTTCCATCGGTGGGAACCGAATATCCCGCCCAATTGTTCGCATTGCTCCAGTCTCCATCTTCGGCTCCCATCCACGTGGTGAAGGCAGAGGAGCTAACCCAGTCTGTAGTGGCAGACATGTTTGCGAGGGTGCCATGGTGCTCATTGCCTGAATAGTCATAAGCTGTTTCCTGCCCCGTGGCGGATTGTTGATCGAGTCGAAAATATGCTACAAGGTCGGACTCATCTCCGTCAAGAGTCCGGTACATGTAATCCTTGATTTCTGCTTCAGACCTTTCATCTGCCCAGATTCGGATTTCATCCATTTTTCCGTCTACGAACTCGCTCAATCCATAACTGGAACTGCCAAGATAGAGAGCGGTGCTATTGGTCATACAGGGATAGGTACCCGAAATGGTGCCCACGCTGCTACCGTTAACATAAAAGGTAACATCATTGCTGCCATCCATAACCGCAGCTACGTGCACCCATTCTCCCGTAGGTACCTCATATAAAAAGTCGTAATTCTGACGTCCATAGGCTGAAAAGCGCAACCGATCATCTCTGATCCCAAACCCATATCCGATGCCCTTATCGGCTATTCGACTGTAGGTAGAACTAAGGTTATCAAAGTTTACCCAGGCCTCAATCGTAAAATCGTTGGTAAGGTCGAGGTCAGCATCATCTGGGACAGATAAGTGGTCATCGGTTCCGTCAAAATCAAGGGCCATCCGTGGTCCTGCGTAGGCTGACGAAGTCTTCCAGTTAGGGCTATCGTTCAGGCTGCCATCATTTCCGGCTGAAGTGGCGTCATCGAGGGTACTTCCACTGCCGTCATCAAAATTCCAGTACCCGACCAGGCCACTTTCTGACCCCGTCAGGCTCATGAACATGTGGCTGCGAATTTCACTGGAGTCGCGAGCAGCATCCCAGATGCGAAGCTCATCCAGGTGCCCGTTGAAAGGGTTGACTCCTGACAGCCATTCTCCCAGCCGAATTGCCCGGCTGGCGTCCGTGGTCATGCTGGCAGACTGACTGCCGACTTCCACCCCATCCAGGTAGGCCGTCATGGTCGTCCCATCATAGGTGCCTGCGATGTGGTGCCATTGCAGGTCTCCGAGGGGGATGTAAATTTCTGATAGTCCGCTGGTGTGCCCGAGCCCGAAAATTATCTCGAGGCTCCCGCTATTGGTGAGAAAATACCAGTTCCGGCTGCTGCTTCGTCCCTTGTCCACGACCCCATCGTAGGAACTGGGCGTATCATCCGCTTTTACCCAGAATTCGACCGTAAAACTGCTGGTGGTATGTGACCCAGAGCTGGGAATACTGACATAGTCATCTACGCCATCAAAGTCCAGAGTGGTTCCAGCTTGTCCAAATCCGGGGTTAATGGCACAAAAAGCCAGGGTCAGCAGGATTGCCCTCAAAAAGCAGCCAGAATGGGGAGGATGGTAACTGTTTTCCATAAGTCTGGTTCTGTACTGATTAGGATTTTTGAGTAGAAGTCAACGCTATTTATGTCAAAAATATTCACAAAATGAATAATACTAAATTTCGTTTCAGCCAACCTCTTACAGGTGCTGAAAGTAGTTCAGCCCATGAGGGAGCAGCATGGAATAGAGAAAGCTGGACCTGAGAGAACAGATCCAGCTTCGCTGTAAGTGAGAAGCCAGTGAAAATCTGGCTATTCAGACATGTAGGGAGATTCGCTGACTAACTCTGCGGTATTTAAGCAGGAGAATCAGAAATAACCATAAAAGAGAGGTATGGAGGGAATGAGGGTATGAAGGTATGAAGGTATGAAGGTATCAAGTGCGTTTTTCCTTCATATCCCCATATACTTCATACCTGATTACTTTTATCCACCTGCCTATTGGCGAATGGCTATTACCGTGGCGATCTCATCGGGGGCATTGGCAGGGAGGTGGAGGGTCACCCCATCTGCTGATGTGTCGAAGTCCAATGCCTGTCCCCCTATGAGTTCCACACCTTGGGCACTTTCAAGTGGGATATCCAGCATTCCATCCGAGGGCCAATCAAACACATGGACAAATAACACACCGTCTTTCTGGGTATAGCGGCCCCAGTCAGGTTTTTCGTAGGGGCTGGCTTCGGCCCCATAGATGGCCTCGCTGTTGACAGACATCCACTTTCCCATGGCCTTGAGCCGCTCAATGCTGGCTTCGGGGATGCGTCCCTCAGCCGTCGGGCCAACGTTGAGGAGGAAGTTCCCTCCCTTGGAGACGATGTCGATCAGGTTGCGGATCAGTTCCTCGTCCGACTTCCAGTTGTCATCCTGCGCATTGTAGCCCCAGGTATCGTTCATCGTCATACAGGACTCCCAGTCCACACCGGGCAGACCCGTATCGGGGATTTCCTGCTCCGGCGTGCCAAAATCTCCCGCAAAATCACCCTCCGCGTCAAAGCCCTGCATGCCCTGACGGCCCTTGTCCACGCGGTTGTTGATGATAATGTCGGGCTGTAGCTCACGCACGAATTGGTAAATGTCCTTGCCCATCTCGCTGGTATAGTCGGGAATCCATTCGCCATCAAACCAGAGTACACCGAGGTCGCCATAGCCCGTCAGGAGTTCGCGGAGTTGGGGCTTCAGGTAGCTTTCTACATAGCGGTCAAAATGGGGGTTAACCTCGGTGTCGTTTTCGCCACGGTTGTAATCCGGCTCCCAAATCGCCTGAGCATCAGGGTGATGCCAGTCCATGATGGAGTGATAAAAGCAGAGCCTGATGCCCGCTGCTTCGCAGGCTTCGGCCAGAGGCCTGAGCAAATCCTGGCCATAAGGCGTCCGGTCGACCACGTCCCAATCGCTGACTTCGGAGTCCCACAACCCAAAGCCATCGTGGTGCTTGGAGGTGATGACGATGTACTTCATACCTGCCTCTTTGGCGAGGCGCACCCACGCTTCTGCATCATATGCCGTTGGGTTAAATTCCCCGGCAAATTTTTCGTACTCCACGATGGGAACATCGCGGGTGGTCATGATCCATTCGGCAGTGCCGGGCACTTCTATCCCGTCATAGGTCCCGGCAGGCACGGCATACAGCCCCCAGTGGATGAACATCCCAAAGCGGGCTTCCTTCCACCACTCCATGCGTTGGGCTTTTTCGTCCTCGGATTCGTGGAGGAATGAGGAGGACATGGGGTCTTGTGATTCGGTTGATTCAGTTTGCCGGGTTTCGCTGGAGCAAGCCGCCGCGAACAGGAGCAGCACCATGCCGATGGAGTAGTAGAAAGCCTTCATTTTTCTTGGAGAATTGGAGTGAGTAGTGGAATCCAAGATAGGGAATTCCGACGAATGGCCCCCGATATCCGCCTGGAGTAGGGACTAATTGCAATTCGCCCCTACCGCGGTTTCAGTCCCTCCAGCACACTGTTGGAAAGTATAGCCCGTGAGGTCCTTCGTCGTTCCTCCTCAGGATGACTTATAGAGCCAGGGGCGCTTACGCGGAGTTAAGGGCTTTGGGCTTACACTTTCACACACCCTGTCATCCTGAGCGCAGTGCAACGAAGCGAAGGAACCTAACCACCACCCTTTCACATACCCCCACTTGTCATCCTGAGCGGAGAGTAACGCAGCGAAGGAACTCAACTACCGCACTTTCACAAGCAACACGGGAAAGTGCTACCCGTGAGGTCCTTCGTCGTTCCTCCTCAGGATGACTTATAGAACCAGGGGCACTTACGCGGAGGGGCTTTAGGCTTACACTTTCACACACCCTGTCATCCTGAGCGAAGGGAAACGGAGCGAAGGAACCCAACCACCGCACTTTCACAAGCAACACGGGAAAGTGCCACCCGTGAGGTCCTTCGTCGTACCTCCTCAGGATGACTTATAGAGACAGGGGAACTTACGCGGAGTTAAGGGCTTTGGGCTTACACTTTCACACACCCTGTCATCCAGAGCGAAGTGCAACGCAGCGAAGGAACTCAACCACCACACTTTCACATACCCCCACTTGTCATCCTGAGCGAAGTGCAACGCAGCGAAGGAACTCAACTACCGCACTTTCACAAGCAACACGGGAAAGTGCTACCCGTGAGGTCC
>CAYFIR010000142.1:0-16834 GCA_964343195.1 uncultured Bacteroidia bacterium
CTGCGAACAAGATCTCTTCGTAAAATCGGGAAGTTATTTTTCTCGCGTTCCTTAACCATCTCTGTAAAACATCTGGACATATGTCAAAAATGATAAAATCCCTGGGCCTACTATTGCCCGCCATTGTATTGATTGCCTGTTCTCCGGCCCCTGCTGAAGGTCAGACCACGGCCGGAGTCCCAAAACCTACAGCTTCTGAACTGGACGAGCTGCACACGGCATATTTTGCCAGCGGGTGTTTCTGGTGCGTGGAGGCAGTATTTGAATCAGTAGAAGGAGTAGCTGAAGCGGTATCCGGGTATTCCGGAGGAGAAGAATCCAATCCTACCTATCGTCAGGTAAGTGCCGGACAAACTGGTCATGCCGAAGCAGTGAAAGTGTACTATGACTCGACCGTTGTTGATTTTCCAACTCTGGTGAAAGTCTTCTTTGGATCCCATGATCCGACCACCTTGAACCGACAGGGGCCTGACAGGGGCACACAGTACCGTTCCATTGCCTTTTATGACAACTGGGCAGAAAAGGAAATCATTGAAGATTACATCGAACAACTGGAGTCTTCCGGGGAGTATGACCCCGGCGCGATTGTAACCGAAGTTTCCAAATTCGTACGTTTTTGGGAGGCGGAAGAGTACCATCAGGATTACGAAAGGCGCAACCCCAATAACCCTTACGTTCGCAGTGTGTCAATTCCCAGATTGCGTCGCTTTCAGGCCAAATACCCGGAACTGCTGAAAGAAGAGGCCCACTGATAAAACCTGCCTGTATGGCACTCTGGCTGCGATTTGACCAAGCCCGAAGTGATCTCAGATCACTTCGGGCTTGGTTTTTACCATTGATCCGTAGTTTTGGTGTGTTTATCCCTGAAATAGTCCAATTCGATAACTATCCAGTCAAAATCAAGAGTTGGGGTTGTACATTTGGGTATAGTAAATGATAATAGAATATCGCGCTAGTATTGTTTTTTGTTATACTACCATTTCCCCATTGAAAGCATATCCCGTCGAACTCCCCAACGGCGGGATATCTTCTTTTTCAGGCACCTGCCCTCAGCAACCGGTTACGGTTAACCTACCTATATTCATGACCGTATTTCCCCATACAGCCGATTGCCGGGCAGGTTCCTGAAACAACATTTCCTCAAAACACAAATCCCGTTCCCGAATTTAATTCCGAGTCAAAATTTGAGGCTGAGGCCTATGCCTGGGGTCGCCATCCCAAAGGTGCTGATCGGAGTAGGGGAGAGGTCCCATTCCATCATGCCGAGGTCAGGAGAAACATCAAAGTTTTTGAGGTGGGCATCTACGAAGGCCTCGATGACCTGAATGCCGTGCCAGCCAAGGAGATAGAGGATGGCATTGTCGCGGTTTTGGCGGAAGGTATTTCGCTGGTTGCGAATGCCTGTGTTATCTCCTACTGCGGCGATATCTGCCGGGATGGTACAGGCTACTCCATCGGGCTGTAGCACCGCCGCACAGTAAAAAGCATCACCGTACCGCTGATATTCCTGGTGGTTATAATAAAGCCAGTAACCCGCTCCCGCATAGCCAATCAGAAAGATGGGGATCTTCCAGTAGCTCTTGTTATAGGCCTGTCCCCAACCGGGGATGAGGGCACTACGCTGCCAGGCAACGGTAGGATCAAAGGGCGGAGCATCAGGTTGGGGAAGGATCCCTCTCGGGAAGGGAAAGTCTATGCTATCTCGTTTCGGAAAACGAATGTAAAAGCGCATTTTTTGGTCTTCGACCTCATACAGTTTGGGGCCATAAACCGTCTGGTACTGTTCCCAGCGGTATTGAATGCGTTCTGGAAAGGTCCTGTCGATGGCGCTATCCTGCTGAGCACGCGCCCAGGCGGGGACATACCCCGAGTCGGGCAGTACATAATTTTCCTGTATCCCAAAGGTACTCGCGGGACGGCCTGCATCTGAGGCAGGAATACTGTCATTGCCAGTCGGCTGAGGGCTCACCTGCCCCAGGAGCGAAGCATTCATCACTCCCAGCATTAAGGTCAGTATAATCGACCGACTGATTGTAATCCCTTTATAGCGTATAGCCATGCGATTTTTGGAATTCGGAAATTGTAACCCGTTAGGTTCACTCTTTCAAGGGGGCCTAAATTCCCCAAAGGGTTGGCTGAATAGGGCTATTATCCTTCCACTTTTAACCTTATCCCTTCTAAATCAAATCCAGAATCTCCAAAATGCGGTTGAGGTCCTGGTCATTGCTGAATGGAATGGCGATTTCGCCGGAGCCACTGGACTTTTGTTTGAGGCGTACCTTGTTGCCAAACTTTTCCTCCAACTGCTTTGAAAGCTGGTCGAGATGGACCTGATTGGGGTTGGCAGGCGTTTTATCCGCCTTTTTGCTCTGGGCTTCCTTCAGCTTTCTTGCCAGGGCTTCTGTCTGACGCACCGACAGGCCTCGCTCCATGATGTCGTTGAATAGCTGCACCTGCATAATGGAGTCCGGGATGTTTTTCAGGGCCTTGGCGTGGCCCATGCTGATTTCCTTGCTGCGCAGGGAATCCACGATGTCTGCGGGTAGCTTGAGCAGGCTCAGGTAGTTGGTCACCGTAGAGCGCTCTTTGCCGACCTTGTCCCCGACCTTGTCCTGTGTGATGCCCAGTTCCTCGACCAGACGCTGGTAGGAGAGGGCGATTTCAATCGGATTCAGGTCCTCCCGCTGAATGTTTTCGATCAGGGCCATCTCCAGCATCTGCTCGTCATCCGCCGTACGGATGTATGCAGGAATTTCGCGGAGCTTGGCCATTTCAGAGGCACGCAGGCGTCGCTCGCCAGAGATGAGTTGGTACTCATTCTCAGCCAGCTTCCGAACGGTAATCGGCTGGATGATACCGTGTACCCTGATCGACTCTGCCAGTTCTTTTAATGGCTCCTCCTCAAACTCGGTCCGCGGCTGATATGGGTTCCGCTCGATGTATTTGATGGGAATCTCGTTGCTCTGAACGACTTCCTCGGTGTTGATATTTCCAAATATGGCATCTGCCCCTTTGCCTAGCGCTTTTCTTTTGGCCATGATCGATGTGGATTGAGAAAAAATAGAAGCGAGAGGTGAGAAGCGAGAAACAGTATTCTGGGGTTCCTACTCAATTCACCTTCCCCCAAAATTAAGCTTTTTGTTGGGATATGGGGAAGGATGCGCAAGTCGGAAAAAAGAAAATCACAATTCTGATTAAACTCATTGCATCTATCGCAGTCTAACCATAGTTTTTATCCAAACCCAAGCTGATTAGTTTCACCTAAACATTTCTTGTCATGAACACCTTGAAATCTTTGCTGTGGGCCCTACTAGCTGTCGGCGTAATGCTGACAGGATGTACCAGAGAGGAATCCATCAACGTCAACCAGGACACGGTTTATGGCGAATACCGGTTGGTCTATGAGGCCAATCAGGACCGGACATTTGCTCGGGCGACCTTCCGCTTCGGAGGAGTCGGTGGCACCAACCTGCTGCTGAGCGAAGGGGCAGAAGTCACCTACGATGACGACATGATGACCTGGCGCAATGCCCTGGCCTATTATGAAAAGGTCTTCAACGGCGTGGAAGAAAACGGCACGTTCTCCTACACCGACCTGGATGGCAATGTCTTCGTAAACGAAGTCAACATGGCCAAAGCCATCGCCCTGCCCGACTCTCTGAACGAAATTTCAGAATCCTCTGCCTTTACCCTGACCTGGGAAGGCGATCCCATCGAGGCCGGTGAGATCGTCACAGTGACGATCATTGGCAGCAACGAACGAAATGACCGGGCCTTCACCACGGCGGACGTAGGCGACAACTTTATCGTCCTGCGCCAGGACAAACTGGAAGATCTGGGCCTGGGCACAGCAAAACTGACCATCGAGCGCCGCCTCAACGCTGATATCCAGCAGGGCACCAGCCGTGGCGGTGCCATCTGGAGTCGCTATGTCGTCGGTCCGGTGGACGTGACCATTGTAGAATAATTGAAGGAAGTGGAATCCTTAAGCATTTGCGGGAGGTTGCCTTGGCAGCCTCCCGCTTTCTGTTTAGCAGAATCTAGGTCAAGCCCAATTGCGAACTTTACCTCACCACAACCCGCTCACTTCCCTTCAGTCCATTGAACTCATACTCAATCAGGTAGATGCCACTGGACTTTGAGAGTTGAACCGGGAACTGATGCGCTCCAATTCCCAAAGACTCGGAATTCGCCATGATCTGCCGTCCCATCAGATCCAGCACCCGGTACCGCAGCACTCCCGGCTGACTGGCGGTAATGGCCAGGTTGAAGGAGCCGTTGTTCGGATTGGGGAAGATGGTAATGGCTGACTGGGTAACGCCTACCTTGTCGAATAATCCGCTGGCACCTTCCGCGATGAGGGTCGTCGCATCGGCTGTGATTGGGGCCAGTTCTTCATTCATGGCCGTATCCACGGCGATGGTGTAGAAGTCGTAGGTGGAACCCGGAGTTCCTGTGAAGGTGGCAAAGGTATCCGCAGTGGCTAGACTACCCGCTTCGTAAGGCCCACCGTCCTCAGAGAAATACAGTCGGTAGTACCGGATCCCAGCGCCCATATCACTTCCGCTCCAGTTGACCTGGAAGGTCGCGGAGTAGGTGGTGTCAGGCAGCGACTCTACCATGCTGGTCGGCGCGTCGTTATCAGCGATGTTGGTCCAGCGGTTGGTGATGATGGGCTCATTGGTGTCAAACACGATGGAGGCTCTGTTGCCAATTTCCGTTCCAGTGGCAGTGCCATCCTTCACCCTGATCAGGAAGGTAACAGCACCAGTGCCGCTTACTCCGTCGTCATTGGGGGGCAGGAACCCGGCAATGGGGTCTTCTGTCGGTTCGAAGGTTTCCCGATCCAGCGTGGTAAAGGTCCAGATCATTTCGCCTGTCAGATTGTCCAGATTGGCCTCTACCCGCACCAGTGCATCCACATCCGGATTGAGGTCCACAACGGTCATGCTGTGCTTGGATTCCAGCGGAAAGGTGAAATACTGTTTGCCGATGGTGAAGGAAACCAGCTTCAGGCTACTGAGGTCATAAACATTGAGGTCCAGTGTATCCCGAATGGTCACGATCTGGGCTGGCAGAGTGGCGGAGGTATCATTCTCAAAGCGGATCATGTAAGGGAAATCGCGCTCTGTGGTCAGCCAGCGGAGGCCGCCATTTCCACCCGGGCCTACCTTGTCATTGGGGTCCAGCGAATTGGAAACTTCCCCTTCATCCGGGTCGTCTTCTCCGGGAGGGAAGCAGGCTTCTGCAAGGTCATAGATTCCCTTGGCGGTAGCTAATTGCTCCAAAATGAAGAGGATGATGGAAGCTGTTCCTCCAGTCACCGCGTCGCCTACACAGCCTGCAACCGTTCCTCCAGTGGAGAGGGCCCAGTTGGCGGCGTCCTGTGCAGTGCCGTAATCGGGATTGGTGTAGGCATCGTAGAGCGGGCAGGTAATGGCGGAGAAAAGCCCATATACGCAGCTGGCGCTGGGCACGAACCCAATGGCCTGCTCGATGATGGCGGCAAGACATTCTCCTGTAATACCTTTGAGTGGCGAACCAAACATGCCTTCATTGGCCCAGGCCGCTACCCGGTAGGTGCCATTTGAATCCTGAACCACCACAAGGCGCACCATGCGGGAGTCGCCAGCAGAGATACGGGGAATGATATAGGCTTTGGCCTTTCCGGCAAATGGGCGCCTTCCAAGGGTGTCTAATGGGAAGAAACCAGACAGACTGTCTACCCATGATTCTGCAGTATCGACCAGTATTCGTTCTTCCAGCCCGATCTGGGAGACTTCCAGGTTTTCAGACAGGGCCATCCACAATGGAACTCCATGGGCGTCGATGTCCCCATTATTGCCATAAAAAACGAAAACCGAGAAGGGACGACCAGCTCTCACCAGAGGGGGAACCAATACGTCTGCATAGGGCTTGGCTTCTCCGCCGTCTTTCACGGTGAAAGCTCCCGGCAGGACTATGGTGGTGTCTCCCGGAATGCGAATCACGACATCTCTGACTCCAGGGGGCTGGTTGCGGAGGATCATGGTGGTTTCCAGGTAAGTGCCTCCGTATGTGATGGTGGCGGAGTCAACCCCTCTTATGGGGTTCATGCCTGGTGCGATCAGGAATACGCGGGTATTCTTGGTAAAACCATTCCCTTTAATCCGCAGGGTAACGTCTCCAGTATTTCCTCCAGAATTTGGCTCCAGGGTCTCAATTCGGGCATTGAAGGGAGCAAAGGCAAAGTTTACCCTGGAAAGATAGGGATAAACTTTTCCATCAATGGCTTCACGTGGCTGGGCGACATAGAGGGTGCTGTCATAGGTAGCAACGGCGTCGACGTCTACATAAAATGGCAGTTTGACCAGTTGACGTCCGCTGCGCTCACTGACAAAGCTCAAACCAGGAGTGAGAGTGCCAGCAGCATATTGAAAGCTACCTCCGATCATCATGCCTTCGGAAGTGGGGAAGAGTCGGTTCACACCGCCACCTGTAAGCACCGGATCCCAATTGTACAACCTTCCGGTAACTGGGTGGACCGCTGCGGTTCGATAGCGGGTTTTCCCATTCATCAGGGTAAAGGTTCCCCGAATCAGGATGCGATCCTGCCTCGCTACGATGCCCCGTGCAAAGCCATTGCCTGGTTCTGGAGCCCATTTCAGTAGGTCCCCCTCTACATTGACGGCTGCCAGCCCATCCCGGACCTCGCCATTCACGCTGGTGAAGGTTCCGGCGATGTAAATGGTGGTATCAATCACGTCCAGTCCCCAAATGTCATTGTCGACATCCAGGCTGAATGAGGTCAGATTACCCAGTGAGTCTACGGCAGCAATATGGTTGCGCGTCTGTCCATCCACCTGGGTGAATTCTCCTACAAAGTACAGGGTCCTGGTAAATGGCTCATAGGCGATGTCCAGAATCTGGTCATCGGTATTGTGTGAGAAGCCGGGAATGCTGTCTCCATTTACTGGCTCCACCGCGTAGAGCTTTTTATTGTTGATGCTCGACCAGCTTGCCATCCAAACCTTGTCTCCTTCAGGGGTAACCAGCATGTCGTAGAGGTTGCCGATAATGTCTGGGGCAAAGTTGGTAATGCTGTCAGTCAAGAGGTCTACGGAGTAGGCATACCTCCTGCTTCTGGCATCCAGGTAGCCATATTGGCCAAGGATCACCATCATAGTGTCCTGGAAAACTTTGAGCCTGCTGGGAGGATCGTTGGGGCGAGGGGCCCAGTTGGTGAGTGCCTCGGTGCTGATATCCAGAGCGGCAGCATGTTGTCGGGGGACACCATTTACCTCGGTGAACCCACCTACGACGAAAATGGTGTCGTTCCAGACTCGCATGGATTTGACGTTGTCATCAAAAATAGGGTTCCAGGCCAGTGCCTCGCCATTGGTCGTATTCACGGCAGCGAAATTGGCCCGGCTACTGTCTCCAACTGATCCAAAGCCTCCTGCGAGGTAAACAGCATCGGGAGTAGCTTCGATGCCTTCCACACTTGGGAAAAAAAAGCCCTTCGCATCAGGATCCCAGTCAGTTACCAGTCCTGAAGTCATGTCTATGGCCAGGGCTCTGTTCCTAAGTTTGGTCTGGAAGGTGGAAAAGGCTCCCCCAACCACGACCTGATTTCCCTGGACTGCAACGGCATTTACATCACTTCCAGGTTCGGGTTGCCAGGGAAATGGGCTGCCAGTCTGAATGTCGAGCGCAGCCAGATTGGGGTAGGGGAGGCCATTGACCAAATCGAATCTCCCGCCGATGAGAACGCTATCCCCTCTTTGGGCAATGGAGTAGACGGTATTATCCGCTTCAGGACTCCACGGGGATTCAACTCCATCTAGCGCACTTACCCTCGCTATTCGTTGCCGTGGCTGACCGTTGATTTGGGTAAAGGCTCCGACCACCATGATGGTGTCATTCCACACAGCCATGTCTTCGACGGTGGAATTGGCAATAGGAGCCCAGTCTGTGGCTTCCAGCGTCGTGCGGTTCAGGGCGTACAGTCGGGTACGTGGTACGGCTTCTGCGAGGTCAAACCGACCGCCAATCAGCGTATGTCCAGCTTCGGCATGGATGGCATAGACATAGTCGTCCAGGTTGGGATTCCAGGCATAGGGCACGCCTGTCTGCTTGTTGAGGACAGCCAGGTAGTTGCGGGACTGGCCACCGATATTTCCAAAGCGTCCTCCCACAAACAGGGAATCCTGGAAGCTGAAAATTGCTTCCACCCAGTTATCCGCGCCGGGATCAAATCCGGTCAGGGTCTGGGTAGTCAGGTCATAACTGGCCAGGCGGTTTCGGGCGGTACCATCGGCCTGGGTAAAGCTACCTCCGACAAAGAGGCTGCTTCCGTCCACCTGCATGGCGTAGACGGCATTGTTGAGGTTGGGATTCCAGGCAACGGGGGTTCCGTTGACTTTGTCCACCATCGCCATGCGCCCGTAAGAGGTGCCGTTGAGGTTGGTAAATGCCCCTCCGATGATCACCTGATTGCCATAGGGGGCAAGGGCATATACGGCACTATTGGGGCTGGGGTCCCAGTTGGTAACGGTGCCGGTACCTCCATCAAAAACGATAGATGCAGCCCGATTACGGGTCTGTCCATTGACGGTGGTAAAGTTCCCCACGACCATGATGGTGTCATTGAAGATATTTAGCGCATAGATCGTGCTGCTAAAATCGGGGTTGAAAGGCAGTAGCGTCTGGCTTCCCAGCCCGATGGCGGCCATTCTATTACGGGACTGACCATCGATAGAGGTGAATGCCCCAACCACCATCATGGTGTCATTCCAGATGCCCAGGTCTTCGATTGCTCCATTGAAGTTGAAGAAGAAGTTCTGGTCCAGTTGTCCATTCGGGTCGAGGTGGATGAGCCGACGGAATGAATTGTCCCCATTTACGCTGAAGAAATTCCCTCCGACATACCAGCCTCCATTCCCGTCAGGGATGATGGCATTGACATCGCCTTCGACGCTGAGTTTATCAAGGTCTGGCTGAGAGTTGCTGCCCTGGAACATGGCCAGTTTGCCGGTGAAGTAGCCTGCATCGCCCGTGAAAGTTCCTCCGGCAAACATGATGGTGTCGTTGAAGACCATCGTATTGACCTGCCCGGAAGGGGGACAGGGGACCGGGATGCTTTCCAGGCTACTGCGGGACAATACCGCAAGACCGGGTTGGTGGTCGCCATCTATTTCATCAAAACTTCCTGCGACATAAATATAATTGGCATCGGATTTAAGATCGAAAACCTGGTTGTCAGCTTCTGGTGCCCAGTTCATCAGGGTATTGTTACTCAGGTCGATGGCCGCTAGCCTTGAGCGTGGCTGTCCGTCGATGGTCGTGAATGCTCCCCCAATCATCATGGTATCATTCCAGAAGGTGATGGCCCTCACGGTGCTGTTCACCGCAAAGTCGAAAGCCGGATCAACCGTATTATTTGGGAGAATATGGGCAACTCTGTCCTGCCCGGATCCTCCGATACTGGTAAAACTGCCACCTACATACCAGCCGCCATTTCCGTCTGGCACTATTACTTCGACCTCCCCTGCAGCAGTAGGGAACGCGGGGTTATTGTCTTCGTCATTGTCGAAAAACTGGCCCAGGCGCCCCCCAATGCGACCAACTTCTCCCGTAAAGGATCCTGCGGCGTAGAGGGTGTTTCCTTCCAGGTCAAGGTCTAAAACGGCCCCTACGGTGATGGAGGGGGTATTTATCAGGGTCATGCCCGGGAGTTGGAGTCGTGCGATCCCCTGCTGGTTGAAGCCCAGGATGCGGGAAAAGGTTCCTGCAAGGATGAGGGTATCGCCTTTTATCCTGACTTCATTAACGGCACCGTCCAGTTCAAGGTCAATAGGGTATTGGGCGTACGTCAGGTTGTTAAAGGCAAAGAAATAGGGCTGCGCATTGCCATTTACTTCTGTAAATGCCCCGGCCACCATCATGGTGTCATTCCAGATGCCAAGGCTTCTGACCTGTCCATTGGTGGTGAGGGAAAAAGCCTGATCGACTTCCATATCTGGCAGGACATGGCCCAGATTCGAAATGGATTTTGAATCAAATCGACTGAATGAGCCGCCGACATAGTAACCGCCAAAGCCATCAGGAAGAACATCCTGTACATTTCCATTGGCATAAGGGAAGAACCCTGAATAGGTAGTAGGAAAACTCAAATCGGGGGTCTGTTCCCCGAGCTTTAGCATTCCTGTTCCTCCGACGAAATACCCAACTTTGGAAAAGTCGCCTCCTACGTATAGCAGGTTTTCATGGACTTTAAGAAATTCAGCGGGGGCATCGGGGGTCCGGCCTCGAGGCTGTAGCTGCGCATCCTGGGCCCAGAGCATGGCCGAGAGTACACAATAGAGAGTGAATAGGGTAGTTTTCCTCATAATGGAGTTGTGTTTAGACGAAGGAGAAAGTTGGGAATAGCCACAGGTTTGTAGCCTTACTCTCCAAGTTCGTAACCTTTTGGGGAATAAAATCGACTTTTTATTTTTCCTGTGATTGGGTAGGCCTATTGCCGGGTGCAATTCGAAATGTCGCTTAACCACGAAGATCTCGAAGAAGGTCTTAAAGCCTTTTTTCTTTGTGTTACTTCGACTGCGTTTAGAACAAGCCTTTGCGACCTTCTTCCGATGAACCGGAATCCACGATTGGTGTCCTTAGAGGTAAAAAGGAAGACACTAAGCGGATGCGACAAAATGAAATGCACACCCTATTGCCAGGCTCCCAACTATTCCCATACCGACAAAAAAGCCCCACCAGCATAACTGCTAGTGGGGACAATTTTAGAGGCTGTTTGGATTTTTCCTTTGCGGTTCAAACTTGTCTTTTTGGCGTCTCGCTGCGTCAATTTCGCTCGAAATACTCCCGATTCTCGCATTAGCGGTAACCATAAAAAAAGGCCAAGTTTGTGTAGCGCCACAAACCTGACCAAAAATGAATGTATCGACAATTAGGGAAAAATTATCGAGGTATCCAATCGCTGAGATAGCCTCTGCTCACCGCTTTAATCTTCGTTGTGATGCGAAGGTTAGTCTTCTGAGCTTTCTGGGAGGCTTTTTTTATGAGTTTGTGCCAAGATCACAGCTTACGCAGCTGGGCCAGCTATCTGAGCGATTTCTTAGCTGATGGGGTCAATGTGAGCAAAGCGGGTCTTCAAAAACGCTTTGGCCCTCGAGAATTGGCCTCGGTGAAGGCTTTGTCACAGAAAGCACTTACCCAACGGTTCGAACCCCTGCTACAACGTTCCCAGTCTAAAGGATTACTGAGTTCTTTTGGGCGAGTGCTGGTTGAAGACAGCGTCTGTGTGAAGCTCAATTCGGCCCTTTCTTCCTTCTTTCCGGGTAGCCACAGTAAGAAGGGTAAGGCTGCTACGGCTCGGCTGCAATTATGCCTGGACTTGAAGACCTTGATCTATGAACGCTTTGAGCTGATGAGTTATCGAGACAATGACCAGAAATTCAGTGGCCGAATCATCGAGCTGCTCCATGCTGGGGATTTGGTGATTAGAGACCTGGGCTACTGGTCCTTGAAGGTGTTTGCTCGGATTGCTAAGGCCAATGCCTTCTTCTTGAGCCGCTATCGGCCAGGCACCACCCTCTATGACGAACAAGGGAATCGACTGGAATTGCTAGAGCTCCTCTCCCGAATTGAGCGAAGAGGGGGGAACTTCTGCGACCAATGGGTCCGAGTGGGCCAAAAGGATCGGGTCAAAGCTCGACTCATCGCGCTGAAGTGTCCTGATCACGTAGCCGAGCAACGCATCCGAAAGGCCAAAAAGGATCGCCATGCCAATGCCAACCATGACGAAAGCTACTACCAATTGCTCCGCTGGACCATCCTATTGACCAACGTCGAGCAGCAGGTCTGGAACGCTTCTGACGCCATGGTGGTCTATGGCTTCAGATGGCATATCGAGATGATCTTCAAGGTCTGGAAAAGTACCTTTGGCCTGCAAAAACTCATGACCCAGGCCCAGATCAAGAAGCCCATTCATGCCCAGTTGTTTGTGTATCTCTTCCTGAGCTACCTCTTGCTGTTTTACCTGCCATATTATACCTATTTCTTAGAGCGGGTTTACCAGAGGCATCAGCGAATCCTCAGTCCCTTTGGGTTTGCCCGATTCCTCAAAAAAAACCTCTGCCAGATCATACAGGCCCAGATGCAAGATACGAACACCATGGACCAATGGATTGAACCATTGACCAGGGAAGCCCTATACGAACAGCGAAAAAAACGAGCCAATCAAATCGAACTCATCTTTCACATTCGAAAGCCACCTGCTATACAATTGATTCAACCCAATTAACCAACAACTAACCACAGAGACGACCATTGTTCTTTGCCATATCCCCTCCCAAACTCAAACAGTCAAGCTCGACTGAGAACCTAGCTATGCCCAAACCAAACTGACCCACGGATAGAAACTCCAACAGAGCTTGGCCCAAATCCGCAGCCGAAAAAGGGGACAAAAGAATCCAACCTTCAAGTCAGAAACAACGACAAAAACTGGCTTAAACCTCTATAGTCGATCCTCAATAAGGTTACCGCTAATGCGATTCTCGGGATCTGCGACTCGCGTATTCCTCCCAAAATCTTGTCCTGAGTTTATCGAAGGATCTCTTGCTATCCACCAAAAATCCTGCGTTTGACCTCGAAACACCAAAACCTAAACAGCCTCTAAGAAATTGAACCTTGAACTCGAAACGCTATCGAGTCAGGTACATGTTTCGTTCCTTGTATGCCTTCACGAAGAAGGGGTCCTGCAGGTCGTCGATGAAGTAAATGGCTTCTCCTGTGGATTTCATCTCCGGGCCGAGGCCTTTGTCAACTCCCGGGAAGCGGTCCCAGCTAAAGACTGGCACCTTGATGGCGTAGCCCTTCTGGGTAGGTCGGATATCAAAGTCCTTGAGTTTGGCTCCCAGCATGATCTTGGTGGCATAGTTGACGTATGGCACCTGGTACGCCTTCCCGATGAATGGCACGGTACGTGAAGCACGTGGGTTGACCTCGATGATGTAAACTTCGTCTTCGTGAACGGCAAACTGAAGGTTCATCAGGCCTTTGATCTGCATGGCCAGGCCAAGCTTCTTGGTAATGGTCTCAATCTTCTTGACGATTTTCTTGCTGAGGTTGAAGGCCGGAAGTACCGCCATGGAGTCGCCGGAGTGGATACCAGCTGGCTCGATGTGTTCCATCATCCCCATGATGTGAACCTCCTCCCCATCACAGATGGCATCAGCCTCCCCCTCGATGGCACCATCGAGGAAGTGGTCGATCAGGACCTTGTTGCCAGGCACCTGATTCAGGACCTTGATTACGTGTTTGGTCAGTTCGTCGTCATTGATGACAATGCGCATGTCCTGTCCGCCGAGTACGTAGCTTGGGCGCACCAGCACGGGATAGCCTACTTCGTTGGCGATCTTGATGGCTTCCTCGGCAGAGTCAGCTACCCCAAACTTGGGATAGGGGATCTTGAGGTCGCGCAGCAGGCTGGAGAATCGACCCCGGTCCTCGGCACAGTCCATCATGTCAAAGCTGGTCCCCAGAATGGGGATGCCATAGCGGTTAAGCTTTTCGGCCAGCTTCAGAGCGGTTTGGCCACCCAACTGAACGATCACCCCTTCAGGCTTTTCGTGCTGGATGATGTCAAAGATATGCTCCCAGAAGACTGGTTCGAAGTACAGCTTGTCGGCGATATTGAAGTCGGTCGATACCGTTTCGGGGTTACAGTTGATCATGATGGTCTCGTAGCCAGATTCCTTGGCAGCGAGGACACCGTGAACACAGCAGTAGTCAAATTCGATTCCCTGACCGATCCGGTTAGGGCCTGATCCAAAGACTACTACCTTTTTCTTGTCAGATACCTGAGATTCGTTTTCGTCATCAAAGGTGGAGTAGTAGTAAGGTGTTTCTGCCTTGAACTCGGCGGCACAGGTGTCAACCAGTTTATAGACTCGCTTGATGTCAAGCTCCTGGCGACGTTTGAACACATCGCTTTCCATTGCCCTGAAAAGATGGGCGAGCTGCCGGTCGGCGTAGCCATTCTTTTTGGCTTCAACCAGCAGGTCCCGGGGTACATTGGCCACGGTATAGCGGCTCAGTTCTTTTTCCAGGGCTACCAGGTACTCGATCTCGCGCAGGAACCACATGTCGATTTTTGTAGCCTCAAAGATGTCTTTGAGGGGCACCCCAAGGTGCATGGCGTCCTTGATGTGGAAGATCCGGTTATCAGAAGGCACCTTCAGGCTATGCATGATCTGCTCCAGGTTGAGCAGTTCTTTTCCGTCAGCCCCCAGGCCGTTACGGTTGATTTCCAGAGACTGGGCGGCTTTCTGCAGGGCTTCGTTGAAGCTGCGGCCTATGCCCATCACCTCTCCCACGGCCTTCATGGAAAGTCCCAGTGAGGTATCTGCACCGGGGAACTTGGCGAAGTTCCAGCGGGGGATCTTGACGATCACGTAGTCAAGGCTTGGCTCAAAGAAAGCCGAAGTATGCTTGGTGATCTGGTTTTTCAGTTCATCAAGGCGATAGCCTACCGCGAGTTTGGCGGCGATCCGGGCGATGGGGTATCCAGTTGCCTTGGAGGCGAGTGCTGAAGAGCGAGATACACGGGGATTGATTTCGATGACGATCAGTTCCTCGTCATTTTGAGGGTTGACCGAGAACTGCACATTACATCCTCCGGCAAATTCTCCCAGTTCATCGAGGATGCGGAATGCGTAGTCCCGCATCAACTGGTAAGTGGTATCCGCGAGGGTCATCGCCGGAGCAACGGTAATCGAGTCTCCGGTGTGAACTCCCATGGGGTCCACGTTTTCGATGGTACAGATGACAATCTTGTTGCCTGCCCCGTCGCGCATTACTTCCAGCTCAAACTCTTTCCACCCAAAGATGGACTGCTCCACCAGGACAGTGTGAATGGGGCTCATCTGGAGGCCATAGTTCAGCTTGGCGTCAAAGTCTTTTTCGTCATCCACAAATGCGCCACCGCTGCCTCCGAGGGTATAGGATGGGCGAATAACCAGAGGGAAACCGATCCGCTGGGCGATTTCCTTGCCTTTGAGGAAAGAGTTGGCAGTCTCTGCCTTACAGACTGGCAGCTTCATCTCATGCATCGTCTGACGAAACAGTTCGCGGTCTTCTGCTTTGTCAATCGCATCGAAGTCTACCCCGATTACCCTGATGCCGTATTTTTTCCAGATACCCGCTTTTTCGCAATCCATGGCGAGGTTGAGGGCAGTCTGTCCTCCCATGGTGGGGAGTACCGCATCTATTTTCTGTTTCTCCAGGATCTCCACGATGGATTTGGGTTCCAGGGGCAACAGGTATATGTCATCTGCCGTTACCGGGTCTGTCATGATGGTAGCCGGATTCGAATTGATCAGGGCTACCCGGATGCCTTCTTCCTTGAGAGCGAGCGAAGCCTGTGAACCAGAATAATCAAATTCACAAGCTTGTCCAATTACAATGGGACCGCTTCCGATGATCAGAACAGATTTAATAGTTGAGTCTAAAGGCATGGTGTGGATGGCTAATTTAGAAATTTACCTTAGGCCTAATTCCGCGCAAAGTTAGCAGAAGCAACAGGGAATCGAAAAGAAAAATCACACTTGACGCAGCGTGAAGTCATAAGAATTCGTCTTGCAGATAGAAAAACACCTTAAACCAACACCTATGCGAGCTTTTTTCTCCCTTTTTACTTTTCTGATGCTGGCTACCCAGTCAGCAATGGCCTGTTCCTTTTTTATCTCCACTTTCTGCGAGACGGTGGAAAATATGGAGTCATGGGAGCAGGGTGAATATATCGTGGTCCGTGCGGAAGTAACGGCTCAGATGGCTGGTCGAGCAGATTTGAAAGTCCTTGAGTATTTTGTTGGGACCAATGTGCCTGTAGAGGTAACGGTTACCGATCTGCCTACATTTGACTGCAATGGGGCGATCTTTAGCTTCGATACAGAAGAATACGGTCCCGTGGGGACGGAAATACTGGCAATTCTCCAACCAGAATATGACCGCGAGACCGGGCAGCCTACAGGTTCTGGTTATTACACCGGGCGTTATACCATTGCAAGTGAGCATTTCCTGGTAAGGAGCGGAAATCGCTTCGTCTCAATGAATGAGCATTCTCATTTCAACACGAAGATTGATGCCTCCCGGGTTGCCAACTTCCTTTCAGGCTGTCTTGGCCGGGATGTGGTGGGCATTACCCGACAACTCAACATATACCCGGTTCCTGCCCAAAATCAGATCACCTTTCTGGTAGGTTCAGGAGATGGAGAAGAAGAGATCCGAATCACCGACCAAATGGGAAGACTGGTATTTGAAGGGTGGGTGTACCAGGGGTATCAGATGGATATTTCTGAATGGGCACCTGGAATATATTATGCCTACCTCCCTCGTTCTCAGGCAGTAGAGCCGAGAAAGCTCATTAAAGTGAACCCCGGAAATTAGGAATACGGGGATCGGGGAGCGATTGCTCCCTTCACCTCGGATTATGAAACGACTAGTGGAATAAGTTCGGAGTCCGATGTTCGTAGTTTAAAGTTTCCCGCTCTTCGCGGGATTTCGCTGCGCTCAACGTGGTCAGAGGTTTACTGTATTTTTAAATGAGTGATTACTTCGTTCCGAATGCACTAGTGCTTTGGATTCGAAATTCGTGATCAGTAATTTCCCGCTCTTCGCGGGATTTCGTTGCACTCAACGTGATTGAAAGTGCTGCTGGTGAACATTTTATACGAATTACGAATGGGTAACTACTTAATTCCGCAGGCACTAGTCATTGGTTTCGGCCTGCAAAAACAGCCTCAGAGAGTCCATATGGGCCTTTTTTAATTTGTGGGCTACCTTC
>CAYFIR010000143.1:0-16481 GCA_964343195.1 uncultured Bacteroidia bacterium
CCTATCACCAAGTGAGCGTTAAATACCTGCCCTTGTATGTGGTCGAAATAGCCTATAAATACAACAATCGGCACGATAACGACGCAATGTTTCATGCCATGATTAAGGCGGCTTTCTCCAAGGCTTCATAGATGGCCGCCCAATAACTTTACAATTCCGTTAACAAAATTCGCTGGCTTACTGGCATACTTCTGAAAAATTGGTTTGCTCAACTATGATTCGCTATCTACTCATCGGCCTTTTGGTGATTTTCTTCACAGCTTGTCAGTCCGGTGACCAAACTTCACAGAGTAAAACTGAAACCCCAGTTACTGCTTTGGTTAGCTCCTCTGATGAAAAATCAAGCCCTACTGGAAGAGAAAGCACTACCACTAAGCCCCAGAATTCCACTCTAGCCCCCCAGCTTTCTTCGATCCAATCCTACCTCTTGGGTGAGTTAACTATTCAAGTGACTCAGGAAAAAGGGAAACATCCTGCTCCTGCCTGCACAGCTTCTCTGGTCATACGAAAGGAGAAAGACACTCTTCTGAGCAAGGCCTATACTCCTGAACCTGTAGGGGGTAATTATGGAATTTCCTGCGGGTTTGAGCTGGCGAATCACCTAATCTTTTCCAAATACGGGCACTATGATGGTACTACGATGGTAGTCAACCAGCAGGGGGAATTATTCGAGATGCCAGGAGGACAGACATACTATGATGAAGGTCAGGAGACACTTATCAACTTCTATGACTCTGATATTTGGGGTTTGTCGGTTTTTGACCTTGAAAGCGACAGCATGAGATTGAAAATGATAGACCTGGAAGACCAGCCGATTTCTGTTCATAAAGCCCATGGAGGTCGCTACTTCCTCCTATGCTTTAGGGGGGGAGATATAGATGCTCCCAAAGTAGTTTGGGAAATTGAAGATGAGATGGGTCGGTTCGTTCGAGTCGATATTGAGGCAGAATCCCTACACAGCCAAAACATCCTTTCTGCCATACCACTCGCTGGTGTATCATGCGCATGTGAAGAGGAATGAAAGTAAGTATCAAACTGACTTTCATTTCAAAGTCTCAACATCCCTATATCCCCAAAACCATGGACGAAGTCACCCAATACATCGCAAAATTCCCGCAGGAGGTGCAGGATGCCCTCACTCAGATACGCAGTGCCGTCAGGGAAGCCGCCCCTTCAGCCACCGAAGGACTCGCCTACGGCATGCCGGCCTATAAAACCCACGGCAAACCGCTCGTGTATTTTGGTGGATACAAGAAGCACATCGGATTTTACGCCACCCCTTCCGGGCATCAGGAATTCGAAGCCGAGCTTTCAGGCTACAAGCAGGGCAAAGGCTCAGTCCAGTTCCCTCTAGATCAGCCCATGCCTCTCGACCTGATTCAGCGGATCGTACGCTTTCGGGTCGAGGAGAATGAGCGGAAGAAAAATTCTTAAAGGCCTATTCTGTTTTAGGCAGTAAAGCGGGTCGCTCCAACATATCAAAGCAGGGGACTTTCACCGCCTGATTGGGACGTTGGAAAAATGAACTGGCTGCTTCCATGCCGCATGGATCAGACCAATAGGTAGTTGGGGTGTGGTGCCAACCCGGAAAAACCAGTTGCTGGCTATTGGGCAACTGGCCCATCATCTGCTTTCCCCACCGGGCGGGTGTGATTTCATCAAATTCTCCACTGATGATCAGTACGGGGATATCGCTCTGCACAGGTTCATTCTCCTGCTGTGGCATGGCCTTGACTCCCCAGGCTTCGCAGATAGCCGTGCCAAAAAGCTGGGGATCGAGTCCTTTGATGGCTGCAAATCGATCTTTGGCACGCTGCACTTCCCCAGGGTCCTGAAAAGGAGTTTCTTCCGCACACCAAACCGATAGCCTCATGCCCATTCCCTCTCCAGTGTATCTTCCGGCTAGCACTTCCGCTACTTGTTTTCGGAGGTCTGTGTAGTCTTCCCCGACAAAGCAATTGATGCGGGCCAGCAGGCGGGGGATATTATCCCTATCGTCAATGGGAAACAGTTGGATGAGGTCCTTCCCCTTCAAAAAAACCGGTATCATTTCTCCCTCATACTCAACTTCCATCCTGAGTGGGGCATGGGTAAACCGCTCTAGCGCATCAAAAAAGCGGTTTTCCAGATTCCCATAAGCCGCTCGGCAAGCCGAGTCTTCCCTACAGGCCGCAAAAATTTTCCGGTATCCTGCGATCAGGTTGTCGTTGCTTTCTTCTCCCCAATTGGCTTCCAGCGGCAGCGGCGAGTCCATCACCACAGAGCGCAGTCCAGTGGGGTGGTCGCGCATCATCACCTGGGCGATTTTGGTGCTGTAGGAAATGGTGAGCAGGTTGAAGGAATCCAGTTTCAGCACCTGAACCAGATCGGCCATATCCTGGGCGATGGCGCGGGTGTGGTACTGGTTGAGGTCGTTGCCTTCTGCACGCAGTCGCTCCTGGCAAGCATCAGCCGCGTGGGTCAGGATGCTGTCCCGCTGCCAATCATCATAAAAAGGGGACAGGGCCGACGCCATTGCCTCACCCCACTCAGGACAATCGAGACTGGGTTGTGCATAGCGGGTGCCTCGTTGTTCAAACAGGATGAAATCCCGGTGATCAAGGTAGCGGTAGTATTGCATGTAAGCTGCTGAAGGCATGGTGGTCGCGCCCGGGCCGCCCACCGTATAGATGATGGGATCTGGAGCCGGATTTTCACTGCGGCTTTTGAAGATATATACTGGTAGCCGCAGCCATTTGCCGTCCGGAACTTCCCTGTTCTCTGGTACTTCCAAATAGCCAAAGGTGAACTGCTGCCCTTTAGGAATGTCCACTACGGGCCTTCGCTCCGGTACGAACCTGACCACTCGGTCGATGGGGGATACATATCGAGATTGACAGGAAGCCAACAACAGCAGGAATAAAATAAAAGGAAAAAGAGGTCGGTGCATAGGATTGAATTTTGGGGCAACCTAGCACCGGATCGACTCATTTACGGTTCGATTAGCCAATCGAGCCCTTTTTGATGCGGTCCATGAATTCACTGGGGGAACAGTTGTGTTGCTTTCGAATGGCTCTCTGAAAAGCGGCCTTGGAATTGAAGCCTACTTCAAAAGCCAATCCCAAAAGGGAAAGATGCTCATGTTTCCCCGCTTTGACCAATTGCAAAAATGCCTTCAGCCGCTGATGGTTCACAAAGTCATTGAACCGGAGTCCCATTCCCTGCGAAAAGGCTTTACTCACCAGATAGGGTTTTTCTGCTAAATGGTCTGCCAATTGGGAGATGGAAATACCCGGCTGTTGGAAAAAGTCAGTTTCGACAGCGAGTTGCTCGATACGCTGCGCGAGAGCTTTAACTTCCGGCTCTGCAACTCGAGAGGTTGGCTGCGGTAGAAGGGAAAAACTGCCGCGCCAATGGTTAAATCCTGAAAAGGCAAGAGCGTAGGTTAGTGCGGCAATCCCAGCAAAAAAAGGATAGTAGTAATAGCGGGTGAAGAAATAGTACCATTCGTCAGTAATTGCCTGAAACCACAACATATCGATAATCAGAAGCATGTTGAAGCAGAAAAAATAGAGCGCTATCAGGCCCAGAGCACTTCGCAGGCTCTTCAGCAATCGCTTTCCCCCTGGATCGAGGGGAAGGTTTGAATAAGTCCGATTGAGGAGTTGCCTCCCCTTTCGGGCAAAAATCACCACCATCAATCCACCGATGAAGTATTTGGTGGGATAGTTCATCCAGATCACATACCCCCAATACCCTAGCCAACTAAGGCTTTCACGGGTACCTTCCCAGAAAAAATTCTGACTCCGGACAAAGATGCTGATGAGCAATTCAAGCCCAACCAGCCAAAATAGCCTTAAGTGAGTTCGATTCAGCGGTTTATCGGGAAACACCTTTGCCCAGACAAAAATATAGAGCAATGGGCCATATGCCCAATTCAGCTCAAGGGTCAGGTGGTACCACAGGTCATACTTCCCAATTCCAACCTGAAGCAAAATTTCATTTAGCAGGGAATAGGCAAGCAAAAACAGGATGCTACCCAACACCCGATTGGACAATTGTATCCGGTTGGGGTTGCGCCACAGTAAAATTCCGTAGAATGCTCCCTGAAAAGCGCCAATGCCCAACACGATGAGGAGAATGATCTGAAGTAGGTTCATCTCGTTGTGGTTACAACTTCAACACCCGAAACTCCACCCTCCGATTCAGAGGTCGCGTCTCAGGATTGGCATTATCGGCGATGGGCCGGGTGCTGCCAAATCCTATGCTACGAATGCGTGCCGGGTGAATGCCCCGATTGATCAGGTATTGTCGCACAGTAGCGGCCCGGGCCTCAGATAGTACTTGAAGGGCATCTTCCGGACCTACATTGTCCGTATGCCCACGGACCTCTATCTCCATGCCGGGATTGTCCTGCATCAGCCTCACCAGGTTTCGCAATTCGGCGAAAGACTCGGGCAGCAGCACGGCCTGCGCGCGCACAAAGTACACCCGCTGCAAGGCGATGGTCGCGCCTTCCTCGATGGGCATCAGGTAAACCGTCTTTTCCACCACGCGAAAGCCCTTGACGGGGCGCAGGTTCAGCGTGTCGCTGATGGGATAATAGCCCGGTGCGCTCGGGTATAATTGGTATGATTCGCCAAAATGTATCAAGCCTTCGAATTTACCAGAATCGGCTGGTAGCTCGGTGTAGTCGATCAGGGTATCGGGGCGAATGTAGGCCAGATGCACCACGCTATTGAGTACCAGTTGGTTGGTTTGCCGATTGCGGACGGTGCCATGCAGGCGCGCCAGTCCCTGCTCGGTCAGGCTGCGTGGCACCCGAAGGCGATAGACATCCAGGTCGTCTTCCAGGCTGTCCTGCGAAACAAGGTAGTAGCTCCGTTCTCGAAAGGGGTGCGGTGTCAGGCTGAGTTGGTCGCCACGTCCGTTGACTTTGGGGCCGAGGTTGGCGCGGGCATTCCATTGACGCCAGTTGCGGCCCCGCTCGATGCGGTAGAGGTCCATGCCGCCATAGCCGTGGCGGCCGTCGCTGCTGAAATAGAGTAATTGGTGCCTCTCGTCGAAGTAGGGAAACGCCTCCCGTCCAAAGCTATTGACTTCCGGCCCCAGGTTCCGGGGCTTGCTCCAGCTTCCTTCGCCCAGTTTCTCACTCACCCACAAATCCTGATCCCCCTCGCCACCGGGCAGTTCCGCCGAGAAAATCAGTGTATTGCCATCGTCCAGCAGCCAGGCGCTGACAGGGCGATGCTGTTGCCCCAGATCGGGGATGCGCTGCGCTGTGCCGCTGCTCCAGGTTTCGCCCCCTCCGACTCTCTCCTCCAACCGGACTTCCCCATTGGCAGCCCAGCTGAGGATCCAGGCCCGGTTGGCGTCGGCGTTGAGAGCGGTGAGGGATTGGTGCGAGGCAGTTTCGGAGGGAAAGACGGGCGCAGGCTCGCTCCAGGCCGTATCACCCAGTACCTCGGCCCACATGAGCGTGCCCGCGTCGTAGCCCGTTGCGGTATCACTTCGGGTGAAATAATAGCGCCGCCCATTGCGCGAAAGCGTCGGAGCACTCTCGTGAAATTCGGACCGGTTGAGGGGCGTATCCAGCGGGAAAAACTCCGCTTCCAGCATCATGTCATTGACCAGTACAGGCTCTACCTCGGGATGAAAAATGCGGAAGTATTCCACCGAAAGCTCCATGTTGCCTTCCAGCCAGAACCCATGGTACAGCCCCATGAAGGGCTGAAAATCCACTCTGGCGACTTCCTTTCCGTTGACGTCAAAGTAATAGGCCCAGTTGACGCGGCGAATGGTCAGCGTGTTGGGTTTGCCCGGACCCTTGATGCGGCGGCTGCGGGTCCAGTCCACGAGGTAACGGGTGTCTTCGCGGTCGCGTTTGACGATGGCAAAGTCCCCTTCTGGCCGAATCAGAAAAGCGAAGTAGCGATCCGCCTCGCGGTTGCTGGCCCAGATAAGGCCGTACTCACCGTTGAGGGACTGCTCGCTGGCGGTGATTTCGGTTTCGAGTGTAAAGTTATCGAGGGAAGAAAGATACTGGTCCAGCCTCAGGGCCAGGTGCCCTTCGGGCTGAGAATGAGATAGATTCAGTTTGTCCTCATTCACCTCAGCGGTTCCGGGGCCAGCCTGTTGCCAGTGTGGTCGGTAGCGCGTGAATTCATCGTTGAACCAGAGGTTCTGGGCAGGGAGTATATTTGCCCACAGGAAAATCAGTCCAGAAACAAGGATTATCCGAGCCATGCAGGCAAATTACAGCTTGGGGCGTAGCCGCGCAATGGGCACGAGGAGGGGGAATATGGGAAATATGGTATATATGGGCACTTTGGTTACTCGTATCGCATTATACCCCCAGCCATCTCCGCCTTTGCGATCATCGCGCTTTCTTCCTAGCGTCGTTGCGGTTTAATCCAGGTTCTTCAAAATCTCCAGAATCCGCTCCCAGGACTGGTTTCTTGCCATGCGGTTGGGTTGATCGGCGTTGGGGTCGTCTCCGCGACGCATGTAGGCATGCCCGGCTCCATCATAGACGGCAATTTCGTAGGACTTGCCAGCAGCCGTCATCATGCGGCGGGTGTCTTCCAGGGTGGCGTTGACGCGCTGATCGTTGCCTCCATAAAAGCCATAGACTGGCGCTTCGATTTGTAGAAATGGCTCGGGCTCTTTGGGAGCGGTGCCATAAAAAACCATCGCGGCTTTGATCTCGTCGTTGTTGGTCGCAAAGCGAAAAGTCTGCGACCCGCCCCAACAGAAGCCCATGACGGCATTTTGGCCGTTAGCGGCAGGTAGCTGGGTGACGTAGTCCTGAGCGACTTCCAGGTCATGGGTCACCTGATCGGCATCGAGCTGGTAGATGGCACTGCGGGCTTCATCAGAGGTCGGAAAGGCGCTGGTTCGGTCGTATTCTTCGTTGAAATCCGAGAGCAGATCCGGCGCAATGGCAATGTAGCCTTCCGCCGCCAGTTGGTCGGCGAGGCTGCGCACCCAGTCGGTCAGGCCCCGGTTTTCGTGGATCACGATTACAGTCAGGGCTTTGGTGGACACCTCGGGATAAGCAACAAAGCAGTGGAGGGTGCGTTCGCCCGAAGTCAACTCCACCCATTCGTGGTGGCGGGGCGAGTCTTCCAGTTGTTGGAGGGCAAAGTCCTGGCTGTAGGCAAAAATCGTCAGCAACAAAAGCGGTAATAAAACAGTAATTGAGCGCATGCTAGCAGGATTAAAGGTGAATGATGGAATGGAGAGCTGGTATTGGGAAGTTAACCCATTCTGATCTGGATTTGTTGTTTTTCAGCAAATCCATGGTTACCCGCCACGCTGTTGGGGCTTTCACCACTTCGCTCGATCATGCCCCGACAGCGTTATGCTGGTAGCTCAAAGCAAACCAGGCAAGAACAATCGCACTGGCAAGTGGGGTGTATAGATCCCCCCGCTTTTCGCCATAGGCGAAAACCACCCCCCTTCTCTGCTGCGCGCCGAAGGGGGGAAAGTTGCCACTGCGGCTTCAGGCCGCCCCAGAACTCATTCCTCCCTTTGAAAAAGGGGCGTGGCATTTCGCCCGGCGAAATGACGGGGGGATTCGATCACCTCTCCACCTGCACGATCTCTGATCTTGCCCCGGCCCCCTCCCAACTCCGCCGGGTCTCCGATCCGACCGACACGCTATTGGGGCTTTCACCACCTCGCTTGATCTTGCCCCGAAAGCGTCATGCTGGTAGCTAAACGCAAACCAGGCAAGAACAATCGCGCTGGTAAAAGCCTGGCCTGCGTGGTGGGTAGAAAACCTGGGAAGTTGTTAAATTGAAACATGTCCCACCTCCGCCTCTTCCTCGGTATCAGCCTGCCTCCCGACTGGCGCAAGTCCATTCAGCAATGGATCGAAAGCCAACCCCCCATCAATGGATTGCACTGGACGCCTGCTGCAAACTGGCATATCACCCAGTATTTCTTTGGCAACATTCCGCCCGAAATGTTGGAGAACCTCAAGGCTTTGCTGACACTGGGACTCAAGGACGCGGAGCCTTTTTCCCTGGAACTGGATCAGTTTTGCCTTGCGCCACAAGCAAGTCGGCCCCGGATGATCTGGGCGCGTTTCCATCGACACCCGGTTTTCCAAAGCGTGGTGGAGCAGGTGCACCCGCTGTTTTTGCAAATTCAACCGGAACATCAAATGCGGCACAAGCCCATACCGCACATTACGCTCGCGCGCATCAAGCAGCCAAACGAACTGGATCAAATCCAGTGGCCACTCGTCTCCCCTAATTCTTTTCCGATCACAGAGCTCATCCTCTTCCAGTCAGTCCAGGAAGAGGGCCGCACCCATTACAAGCCACTGCATAGCTGGATATTGAGATAAAATTTGGGGAATGAAGCCTAAAGCCTCATTCCCCTATGGATGCTCGCAGGGTGCTGCGAATGAATTACTGCTGAACTACCTGCATGTTCAGAGCAAGCTTGACGGTGTCGCCTACTACCACTCCGCCAGCGTCGGTAACAGCATGCCAGTTCAGGCCAAATTCCTTGCGGTTTACTTCTCCGGTAATTTCAAAACCAGCCTTGGTTTGTCCGTATGGGTCGACCATGGTACCACCGTACTCGACGTTCAGGATTGTTTCCTTGGTTACGCCACGCAGGGTCAGCGGCCCGGTCATGGTGTACTTGTCGCCCGATACTTTCTTCAGGGTGCCTTCGAAAATGATCTGTGGATGCTCGTCCGCAGCGAAGAAGTCGTTGGTGCGCAGGTGATTGTCGCGGTCGGCCATGTTGGTGTCGACACTTTTTACCTCAGCAGTGAATGATGCAGTTGCGCCGTCAAAATCCTCTGATTCGCTTTCCAGGCTTCCGTCAAATTCTTTGAAGGTTCCGGTTACGGTGGAGATGACCAGATGCTTTACCTTGAACTGCACTTCACTGTGAGTAGGGTCTACTTTCCAGGCGGTTTTAGTTGCTACCATGAGATATTGAAGTTACGTGTTAATTGATTTTCAATGTTCAAACACTAATTTATACTTAATGTTTAAACACTGGTTGTGTTTTTTGAAAAAAATTTGAAGAGACCGCTACGAGAACCGAGACCGTTTCACTGCGAGATCGCTACGCTGTCAGGCCGCGTGGCTGTCAGAGGAAAAAAGAAGAAATGTTACACCGATCCCTGACCTATCAGGAAATATAGCCCCGGTAACATCTGACTGCTTCTGTGTCTGGTACCCCAGATCTACCCTGGTAGTAGCCGTTGTATCCGTTCTGTCCTGCGCCGACACCCCGAGGGTCGTAAGCAGCTGGAACATAAAAAGTATCAGGTTGTAGCTGATTTTTTTCATCGTAGATCCTTAACGTGATAGGCTGATTTGAATCAAAGGATTTTCGAAAAATCCCTTCATGCGAATTAACAATTCAAAGGCGAGATTCGGAATGTTGTGGTGAATTTTTGAGAAGATGTGCTATCCTTCCTCTCTTCCTGCCCATGAGGCCTCCTTGGTGCTCTTTGTGGTAAGAAAAAGTCAGTATCCAGCATCCCCCAACCACCCCATCTCCTGATAGTACCGCTCCGCGCCAGGATGTAGCTCGCAGGGCAAATTGAGTAACGCATTTTCCGGGGTGATCTGTGTGGCGGCCCGGTGGGCTTTGTACAGCTCTGAGAGGTGCTCGAAGAGGGCTTTGGTTAGGCGATAGACATCGTCCTCAGGTACGCCGGGGCGCACGGCGAGGAAGTTGGGCTGAGAGATCGTGAAGATGGTGTCGGTCTGGCCGGGGTAAGTCTGGGGCGGAATGGCAAAGGGCCTCCACAACGGATAGGCGGCATTGATCTGTGCCAGTTGGTCAGAGGTGACATTGAGCACGGTTACCTCATCGCTGCCCATGGTCGCGTATGCCTGGGTGATGGCTGCTACCGGCACCCCGGCGGGAATGTTCATGCCGTCGATGCGGCCATCCTGCAAGGCCGAGGCCGAACTGCTATAGCCGAGGTATTCGAGCGAAAAGTCTTCTTCCGGTTCATATCCCAGCGCCTCTAGGATCACCCTGCCAGAGGTTTCGGTGCCGCTGCCGCGCTTGCCGATGGAGAAACGCTTTCCCTGCAACTGCTCCAGATCGGCGAGGGTACCACTCTGGGCGAGGTCTTTTTCGATGACGAAATGCTCTACATTGGACCAGAGATTACAGACTGCCAGGAACGCATCGCCTTGCGGTCGGCCTTCGTACTTGCCTGTTCCCTCCACCGCCATTGCTCCAAATAATCCCTGTAATATGGCAAAGTCCGCTTCCTCAAAGCGCAGCAACTGGATGTTTTCGCCAGAGCCTGCCGAATTCATCGCCGCGACGCGCACCGCCGGACTGTCCTGCAACGTCTCAGTCCAAAGCGTCGCCATCGCTACGCCTACGGGGTAAAAAGTCCCCCCGGTTGAGGCTGTAGCAAGCAAATAGTCATGTTCACGAGCCGCAGGTGGAGTGCAGGCCACGAGCCACAGCATTCCGATGATCAAGCCATAAATCCGAACCATGCAGGGAAATTAGACGCCAAGCTTCTCTTTGGCAAGTCTGACTCCTGCCTGCCGAATACTCAATCTGATTTGATTCCTACCGAATTCCAAGCGATTTTAGGTAGCACAAAACCACTTTTTCATGAAACTCCTTCTCAGAATTACCCTGATTTCTTCTGCATTCCTGCTACTTGTGATTTCATCTTTTGCCCAGCTACCTTCCCGTTTGTCACTTAGAGTCGAGTCTGGCATAGCTCCTATGCTAGGCGGAGCAGTAGATTACTATTTCACGCCTCACCTTGGCGTCACTACCGGTTTTGGGGGCCACCTTCGTCATGTCCAGCAATACCAGGATGGGGAAAGGTTAGATGCTTTTTTTCGAGAAACCACCCTGATGGTTCCATTGGGTTTAGTAGGGAATTGGTCGCTGTCTCCCAAAAGCAGAATTTTGGTAGAGATGGGGGGGATTGCTTCCCGAACCAAAAGCCGCCGTAAATATGACCCTGCCGTAAATCCCGACCAGCAGGACAATTCCAGTATTAATTCCAACTTCAATTTCTTTTGTAGCCTGGGCTACGAGCGACAATTTGGAGAAGTGTTCGGCCGGATTGGGTTTGACATCATTGGGATGGAAATCGAGGAATATTTCTGGATCAACAATACCCCAATATTCCTCGCATATCCTCAGGCGATTTTTCCGACCATTTCTGTGGGGAAGTACCTGGATGCAAGTCCCAAGGAATAAAACCTTCAGTTCAGGAAACCATGACAAATCATTTTAAGCAAATCTTCGGTCTGTTGGCGTTTGCCATGCTTTCCCTTCCCCTGATGGGGCAGGTTCCCGCTCGGTGGAATGTCCAGTTCGAAACGGGGCTTTTTCCCCGGCTGGGAATTGGAGCGGAATACTATTTTACCCCTCACATTGGGGTTTCCGTTGGGCTGGGAGGATATCTGCAACAAAACAGGTTTCAGCATGAGGGAGAGCCTACGGATGGATTTCAGCGAAAAACCATCCTTTTTGCCCCGATAGGATTGACAGGTAATTGGTCCATCACGCCTAAGAGCCGAATTCTGGCTGAGATAGGGGGTGCCGCTCAGCAGATTACCCATCTGATGCGATACGATCAGTCAGTTAATCCTGGTCAGGAAGAAAGCTATCAAAAAGTGAACAAGTTTAATCTTTATAGCTCCATCGGCTACGAACGACAATTCAAGCATTTTGTATTGCGGGCCAGCCTCCTGATGCTGGAATGGGAAACTGATGGAATCCCTCTGCCAGGAGGGAGCGAAATTTTTGTGGCTTATCCAGAGACGATTTCGCCCGTCATTTCGATTGGCAAGTACCTGGGAAGGTAAGGCTTAGCGAAGCAGGTGTAAACCGAGATTAAAGGATCGGATGGGAATCCGAAAAACCACATTCCACCGGGTCCGGAGACCCGGCGGAACCTTTGAGCTACGAGCTTTCATCGCCGTCACCCCAAACTCTGAGTTTGCTTTAAGCCATCGATAAAGGGCTGTTGATAAAAGCGGGTGCCCGTTGCTTTGTAAAGTGCACTGGCCAATGCTCCGACAACCGGAGGCAGCGGTGGCTCGCCCAAACCAGTCGGGTCGATGTCGTTTTTGACGAAGTGTACTTCCTGCTCCTTGGGGGCTTCGCTGTGGCGAATCAGGCGGTAGCGGTCAAAATTGCTTTGCTCAGGCACTCCGTTGTTCAGCGTGAGTTTGCTGTACATCGAGTGGCCAATCCCGTCGATCACCCCACCCTGCACCATGTTGGTCGCGGCATCGGGATTCACCACAATGCCACAATCCACGGCGCTCCAGACCTTTTGCACGATCGGCTTTCCATCCTTTACCTCGACATCCATCACCTGCGCGACATAGGAATTGTGGCAAAAATAGGCGGCCACTCCACGGCCTACGCCTTTCGCTGGCGCGGCACCCCAGTTAGACTTTTCCCGCACCATTTCCAACACCCCGGCATAGCGAGCGGCATCGTAGTCGTTGCGCTCGCCGACGGGATTTTCCTGGGCTTTGCGCAGCAATTCGAGGCGAAGCTCGATGGGATCTTTGCCCATCTCTTCCGCCAGTTCGTCCATGAAAGACTGCTCGGCTCCTGCGGCAAAATTAGATCGTGGCGCACGCCAGGCACCGGTAGAGACGTTGGACTCCAGTGCCCAGACTTCTGCTTTGTAATTTTCGACGGCTCCGGCCGGAAAGCGATCGGCAAATACCGCCGGCTCCGGGATACCGCCGCCTTTGACCTCCAGGCCGATCAGGTTGTTGTCTTCGTCCAAAGCCGCCCGATAGGTGGTGTGGTAGGTCGGGCGATAGGTGCCAAAGGTCATGTCGTCCTCGCGGGTATAGACCAGTTTGATGGGAGCATTCATTTGCCTGGAAATGACTGCGGCTTCCACCATGAAGTGGCCGTAAAGCCGACGCCCAAATCCACCTCCCATGCGGGTCATCTGGATGTCGATCTTCTCCAGCGGCAGGCCTAGCCGGGTAGAAAGCGACTTTTCCATGAACTCAGGTGTCTGTATCGGGCCGATCATCTCTGCCTTCTCGTCGGTCACATGGGCGAAGAAATTCATCGGCTCCATGGTATTGTGGGGCAGATAAGGCGCGGTATAGGTGCGCTCGATCACGCGGGCGGCATTGGCAAAAGCCGCTTGTGGATCGCCATCTTCCCGCACTACCCTACCCGGCTGGGCGGCACGCTCGGCCATGCGGGCCATCTGGCTCTCTGTGGACTCCAGTTCGTCCGAATCCGCCTCCCACTCGATTTGCAGGGCCTTCTTGGCTTTCAACACCTGCCAGGTAGATTCTCCCACTACTGCGACCAATTCCGTGAAAGCAGAGGTATCGCACCACTGCATGTCGCTTTCATTTTCGTAGGCCTTAATGGTGATCACATCGCGGATGCCAGACATGGCTCTGGCCGCCGAGCTGTCCACCGATTTGAGCTTCATCCCAAACGCTGGTGCATGGGCAATGGCCGCGTACAGCATGCCCTCGCGCTTAAAATCCAGCCCGTACAATGGCTGACCCGTGACGATTTTCTTGCCATCAACGTTCTTGCGCGACGTCCCGATGATGCTGAAATCTGCTTTGTCCTTGAGCTCTACCTCCTCTGGAACGGATAGTTTGGAGGCAGCTGAGGCCATCTCTCCGTAACCCGCCGATTGCCCACTGGTCTTGTGGTGCAGGACACCTGCCTCGGTGGTCACCTCCTCTATCGGAACCTGCCAGGCATTGGCAGCGGCCTGACGCAGCATGTGCCGCGCAGTCCCTCCGGCCAGGCGAAGGCCTTCCCACCCCTGACGGATGGACTGACTGCCACCCGCCAACTGACGGGTGAAGATGTCGGTATTCAGCGGCCCTTGCTCGACCAGCACATTGTTCCAGTCGATGTCGAGCTCCTCCGCCACGATCATGGGCATGGAGGTCTTGACATTCTGCCCGATCTCGGGATTGGGCGAAACGATGGTGGTAACGCCATTTTCGCCGATTTTGAGGTAGCCGTTGAGTTCAAACCACTCCTTGGGCATTTCCAGCACCTTTTCGGGCCTGGACGTACAGGACGCCAACCAGCTAAAGCTGAGCATCATACCGCCTCCCGCCAATGCGGAGACTTTGAGAAAGGAGCGTCTGCTATATGAAGTTTTGACGATGGACATGAGGGCGATAGTTCGAAGTTTGTTGTTCGGAGTTCGGAGTTGAAAGTGCTGGCTGAAGCGATCAGCGTTCACGCTTCTTTATTGATCAATGATCAAGATCACTGACTCGCGGCTGTTTTGATCGCAGCTTTGATGCGCGTGTAGGTGCCGCAGCGACAGAGGTTGCCGTCCATGGCGGCTTCTATTTCCTCGTCGGTCGGGTTGGGGTTGGATTTCAGAAGGGCGACGGCGTTCATGATCTGTCCAGCCTGGCAATAGCCACACTGGGGCACGTCGTGTTCGAGCCAGGCTTTTTGGACGGGGTGATCGGCATGCTCGGACAAGCCCTCAATGGTGGTAATCGGTTGGTCACCTACGGCTGAGACTGGGAGCACGCAGGAGCGGATTGCTTCTCCGTCCAGATGAACTGTGCAGGCACCACACATGGCAATGCCACAGCCAAATTTGGTTCCCACCAGATCCAGATGATCCCGAAGTACCCACAGAATCGGGGTATCCGGCTCCACATCCACTTGATGTTCTTTGCCATTAACGTTCAGGGTAAATAATGCCATGATGCCTCGTTTTCAAGTCAGTAAATGGAGGAATATTCCAATTTAAGGGGAGAAATAAGTATGGAACTCAAACGACAAATTACAGAATCCAAGCATGGTGATCAAATGTCCGAACTGCCATACGAGTCGTTTATCGGGCCGTATTTAAAGCCTCGATTAGACCCAAAAGTTTAACATTGCGTCAGCTTTTTCTGTTCTCTGGTTCATTTGGCAAATGAAAGCGGGAGTGGTTATTTTGGATGAATCCCCCCCTGCGCACATTTGATCTGATCATCCTGGAATGAAGCCCAAACAGAAAATTTACCTGGACTACAACGCGACCACTCCGGTTGATCCCAGGGTGTTGGAGGAGATGATTCCCTTTTTTACGGATAAATTTGGCAACTTTTCCAGCCGCAGCCATGCTTTCGGATGGGAGGCCGAAGAAGCCGTGGACATTGCACGTGAACAGGTCGCCAGCCTTATCGGAGCCAGGCCGAGCGAAGTCATCTTCACCTCCGGCGCCACCGAGGCCCTCAACCTCGCCCTGATCGGCACCTGCCGCGCCAACCAACACCGAGGCAACCACCTCATCACCTGCGCTACCGAGCACCGCGCCGTGCTTGACACCTGTCACCACCTGGAAGACCAGGGGTTTCGGGTTACCTTCCTGCCCGTCGATGCTCAGGGACGAATTGACCTCACAGAGCTGCAAGCAGCCATCACCGACCAGACCATTCTTATCAGCCTGATGGCTGCCAACAACGAGACGGGTGTCCTTCATCCGCTGGAAAAAATTGCCCATATCGCACAGGAGCAGGACATTCTGTTCCTCTGCGACGCGACCCAGGCAGTTGGGAAAATCCCCTTTGACATGGGCAAATTGGGAACAGACATGGCGGCGCTATCAGCGCACAAAATATACGGTCCCAAGGGCGTCGGGGCACTGTGCATTCGCAAGCGGCCCGGCTGGTACCTGACGCCGCAGCTTTTCGGTGGCGGCCAGGAAAAAGGCCTGCGACCCGGCACCCTCAACGTGCCGGGCATCGTTGGACTGGGGAAAGCCTGTGAAATCGCCGCTGCGGAAATGGAAGCCGAGGGCATTCGCCTGCGAAAACTCCGAGATCAATTGGAGGGGGAGTTGACACAGATAAAAGGCGTGCAGGTGAACGGTGGCGAGGCTGAACGTTTACCCCACATGACCAACCTGTCTTTCGCCCACCTCGACGGCAACCGCCTCATTCGTTCGCTGAAACATCTGGCCCTTTCCCGTGGTTCGGCCTGTTCGTCCGTGACAGAAAAGCCCTCCCATGTGCTGACGGCGATGGGACTTTCGGAGGAATTGGCTCTGGCCTCTCTGCGAATCGGACTGGGGAGATTTACCACCCAGGAAGAAGTTGAGATCGCCACTCAGAGCATCAGGGCGGCAGTTGAAAAGCTGCTATTGCTTGGAGCAGGGAAATAGTGGGATTGTAGGGGGTATAGGGTTTAAGTAGGAGTCCAACAATAACTATAAGATGAGGTATGGAGGAAATGGAGGTATGAAGGTCCTTAGGCAGCGATTTGCCTCCATATCCTCCGTTCCTTCGGCTCCGCTCCCCGATTACCCGGGATCTTCGACAGGACAAGACTTCATACCTATGAAATTCTATCCAACTGCTTATAGGGGAGATATTGGAAGTAGCTTCACTCTACCTTACTTGAAAACTATCCCTTAGTTCCCTTCGCGGCCTTCTTAGCGACCTTTGCGGTAAGAAACGCTCAAAAAATTAGTTCCGCTTTTGACTTGATCTCTTGCCCGCATACTGCGT
>CAYFIR010000144.1:0-16437 GCA_964343195.1 uncultured Bacteroidia bacterium
CCTGTCTTTCCTGTAATCCTGAAAATCCTGTCTAATTTGTCTAGGAGTATGGTCACAATGACTACTTAGATAAGTCATTGGGTTTTCCTGTCGGAAAACTTACCATTGCTGTTGGTTAAGCCTGATAAAATTATCCGTTATGTAAAAACCTGCTCAAAAATTCCATATGGAATCCATTATAGGCGATTTACAAGGGATTTGTCCCTCCTGATTGCCGCTATGTCGTTCACCCCCTCCGAATTCAACCCGTAATCACTTCTGAATTCGCACAATGGCAGCCAAAATTAAAACCGTTCTACTGGTTGAAGACAACCATGACGATATCTTTTACAGCAAACGCATCATCAATAATACAGGGTGGGCAGAGCAAATAGACGTGTGCCACGATGGAAGCACTGCTCTGGACTATCTCCTGAACAGGGGGGAGTATGCCATGGAATCCAATATTAGGCCTTCCCCTGACCTTATTCTATTGGACCTGAGTCTCCCCCGAATGAATGGATGGGATTTCCTGGCTGCATATGCAGCCCTCCCAGCATCCTACCGACGGCATACTGTGGTGGTGATCCTTACGGCCTCCCTTGACCCAAACGATGAAGCCCGGGCATTAACTACAGGGGTGGTCAATCGATACATCATCAAACCCTTAAAGGAACTTGATTTTAAACGTCTGATGTCAGAAGCCTTTCCCAGTCGATTTTCCTAAGAGGCTATATATGGGGATAAGCATCCATGGGATTTGGCATTTGAGGTAAAGACCATGCACTTGTAACTATTCAGAAAATGATTACCACTGTAAATACTGAGAAGTTGAATTCCGTGTTGATAATTGAGGACATTTATGATGATGTCTTCTTTTTGAAGCGGATCCTTAATAGGACCAACCTGACAGAATCTGTGCATGTGTGTAGAGATGGCAGTACCGCAATGGAGTTTTTGCTGGAAAAAAGTCTGGAAGCCGCAAGCGGAAAGTTTGCTGCTATCCCTGATCTGATTTTTCTCGATTTGCGGTTGCCAGGGATGGATGGCTGGGATTTCCTTAATGCGTATTCGAGTCTCTCGTCCTTATCTCATGAAAAAACCAAACTGGTGATAGTCACTAACTCCCTTAACCTGGGAGACCAGGCCCGAGCTTTGGCATCAGGCCTGGTTGATAGTTATTTGATGAAACCGGTGGAGGAGCAGGAGTTTCGGAAAGTGATCATGGGGCTTTTTCCGGATCGATTTTCCTGAACTCCTTGAGGGGCGATCGCATTGCCTAATCAACGACTTGGGCATCATCTTATCAATAAAATCTTGGACTGCTGCCCTTTCTCCTGATTGCTGACTCTTACGAGGTAGCTGCCTTGAGTGAGTTGTTGCTCCAGGTCTATGGTGTGGGTCAGTCCGCCTGCAAAGGTTGGTCTTAGAGTCGTTTGGTAAAGGGATTTTCCGGCCATATCCAGCACTTCTACCCTAAACTCATCGTTGGGTGATAATCCCCGCAGGTCGATGTTGATGAGGTTCCCGGAGTTTGGATTCGGGAAGAGATTGAAGGCCCAGTTGTTGAGTTGGGAATACTGAACTTCTACCAAATGTGAATAGCTGAAGGCTCCGTCAAGGTCAATCATTTTTAGACGATAAAATGACTTCCCCATCAGCGGCCGCCCATCTTCAAAGTCGTACTCCAACATGCTCTCGCTGCTACCTGCGGCAGGGACCTGACCGATTGACTCGTACGCCAGACCGTCTGCAGAACGGTCAATAACGAACCAGTGGCTGTTCTCTTCCCGCTCTGTACGCCACTCCAGCAGAACGAAGGTGTCCATGGGGAAGGCCTCAAAAGACAGAAGCACTACCGGAAATGGCACTGCACCACCATAATTGGCAACATCATATCCATCTCCGCCGCCGCCGCCATAGAGTGCTGCCAGGCTGCCTCCTCCCACAACCGATTGAACCAGTCCCGGATCATGCCCATCTCCCTGCCCTCCGCCATACAGAACCGCTAAAGAGGCTCCGCTGATAAAAAGCTGGGCAGACTCTCCGTCAAACCCATCTCCCTGGCCTCCTCCATACAGGACGTCCATGTATTGGCCGCTGAGGCTGGTCTGAATCAATTCTTCGTCGTGACCGTCTCCTATACCCCCGAGATACATTTGAGAAAGGTTCCCACCCGCAACAGGTGCATGGGCAAGGGCTCTGGCATGTCCATCACTTCTTCCTCCAGTAAACAGGGACGTGAGGGATTGCCCATTAAGGGACTGTTGGAGACCTGTCTGGGTATCCTGACCGTCACCAGGGCCACCAGTGTACAGGGGCTGGGTTCCAAAAGGCTGCCCCTGTAGGTTGAGCTGGAGAGAACTGCTCCGGTCGTAGCCACTGCCTTCCCCTCCAAGGTACTGTGCCTGGGCACTTTGCCTAGTGAGGATGAAGAACAGAAGAATAATTACCGTTCGGAATATCATGGAGAAGTACGTACGCCGCGGAACCCGATGCGGCTATTGACGATATTACTAATATTGGCAGCATCGTAGCGATCAGCGATCCGTAGGTAATTGGCAGAATTGGCAAAGGAACCACCTCTATATCCAATATCACCTCCGGTTACAGCTGGCCAGTTACCTACATTGTGTGCCCCGGAACTGTCAAGGGCACCATCACCGTGATTAGCTGTGAATGACCTACCACCAGGCGTACCTATTGAAACCATCCTTTCATACAGGTTGCCCGATAGTTCCATGATGCCGTAATAGGATCCTCCAGTTTCTTCGCGGGTAGGATTGGTAGCTGAGGCTGCAAAGATTCCACAACGCAGCGGCCCCCCCAATCCACTCATAGTAGTAGTGTAGGCTCCATTGCCAATGTTGACTCCGGGATCAGAGACCAGTGAGTTGGAGGTTCCGTCATTGAGAAGGGTGAAAGGAGAGGAGGGAGCATGAATGTTGGCAGTTCCCCATGCATACATATCGATTGTCGGGGTTACGGGACCTTTTGCGGCCTTCTCAAACTCAAACTCAGACATGGGACGCAGCCCTGCCCAGTCCAGGTATGCGAGGTAATCATCACTGCTTACATAGTTGACGGGACGGTCGGGGGTAGTGGTAGTAGCATTCCCGGATGTATAGGCAAAAGTATTGCGGGCTACGGTACCATCCGAGTTTTTGTGATTGGCATTGCTCAGGTCGCGGTCGGTACGCTGGCTGGTAGTCAGGGTATTGAAAAAATCTACGTATTGTCCCTGGCTTACCTCATATTTCATGCAGTAAAAGGCGTTGTAGCCCTTTGGATAGGCTGCAGGCACAGGCCCACTCTGATCTCCCACCGTCGCCCCTGCAGAGGTATTGTAGTAGAGAAATCCTATGGCGGAGCTAATGGTGATGGAGGCCTCAGATCCAATTTGGTAGGGACTTCCAAGGAAGTTGCTTTGAAAATGGCCAACCTCGGTTCCGGAAATGGCACTTCCCAGGTAAAAACTACCCTGTGGCACATATACCATCTCGACTCCAAATACCTGAACGTCCACTATCTGACCATCTGAAACTCCATCCGTACCATAGTTCCATAGAATTTGAACGCTGGTGTAGTTCACGTCGCCACTGCCATCAGCAGATCTGTACAGGAATACCCCTCGGCCATCAGATGGAGTTGTGATAGTCCCACCAGCAGGTTGGACATGGCCATCAGCGGCTGCAGTTCCATTGACATAGTTGAGAGAAGCATGGTTCCACGAGCCGCCGGAAGAGCGGTATTTGACAAATAGCCAGGCTGCGTCCCAGTTGGATGGGCCTACGCTAAGTCGCCAGGAATTTTCCCAGCTTACGTCAAACTGAATCAGGACGGTTTGGTTGGTTGTGTTTTGCCCAGTGAGGGACACATTGCTGATCTGGATATTGTTTGCCCATGCCGCATGGCTCAGCCAAAGCAGCAGCAGGGACAGTAAAACGCTCCGCATGTTATAGTATCTTAGGATATGGATGGAAAATGGAATAAAAAAAGAGAGCTCGTCTTTCTGTGGACATAGACGAACGAGCTCTCATAACTACACCATGCGAAGGAGAAATCTTTAACCTACCCGGTACTCAGCGTCGGTATTGGTGGATCGTGGAGGAAGGCCTTCCCCCAGGATTCGCACCAGATAGTGCGCTTCTGCATCATCTACTCCCAGGGCAAACGAATGGGTACGCATGCCATAGTCGATCTTGATTTTTCCGGGACCGATTCCCCAGTAGGCCCGATAGGAAGAAAATGGCCAGGTGTAATTTTCTTCCTTGAACCGAATGGAACTGACATCTGCGAGTGCCATCCTTCGGGTAAATCCTACGCCTAATATGGCCTTGCGTAATTTCATTTCGGTTCTGTCCATCGTCAGTTTTTCCCGCCCGAAGAATCCCCAAAGCAGGAAGAAGATCACCATTGCCCCGCCAAGAATCCACATCGCCAGCCAGACCAGTATAAAGAGATCGGGCCTAAAAGATGAAAGGTCAAAGTTGAGGGTAGGAAAGCCTGTTAGAGTTCCTAGTGCGAAGTGTAGGCCCACGGGCCAGCCACCCAGCCAAATGGTTCCCATGATGAGGGAAAACCATTTTTTCGGAGAAGGTACGGATAAGGATAAAGTGTCCCCATGGCGCTTGATACGCGCCTTTCCATTTGTAAGCATGTCTGTTGTATTCGGAAGTGAAACTCAATAGAAAGACATAGCCCTGGATAAAAGGGCCAAAGGTCACTTCCGAATTTTATTGGAAATCGTAATTCCGATACCGGGATTATGCTAATTCATTGCTCTGGCTTGTCAGAAGACTTTCCGGTCAGCTTATAAATCAGGAAGCCAAAACCAGCAACGAAATGGAGGGCGATGACGATGAACAGAATATTTCCCATGATAGTGAAGGCTAAAATAATTTTTCGGCAAGTTCTGTATGGGAGCCCCCAATTGCAGGGACTTATCTCATCTCCTATGATGTGATTGTAATATGAAACCGCCCCGAGCGATGCCCGAGGCGGTTCATTGTGCCAACCAGTGTTGGCTATTCAAGGTGTTTGGTATTAGTTGAGTCGCTCGTAGATGCCAGCTACGCCCTGACCACCTCCGACACAGGCGGTAACCATGCCGTATTTTCCTCCGGTGCGGGCCAGTTCGTTGAAGACCTGCACGGAGAGCTTGCCGCCGGTACAGCCGAGTGGGTGCCCCAGCGCGATGGCACCGCCATTGGGATTGACCCTGGCGGGGTCCATGTCCAGTTCGCGGATGACACCAAGGGACTGCGCCGCAAAGGCTTCATTCAACTCGACTACGTCGATGTCGTTGAGCTTCATGCCGGTCTGCTTCAGCACCTTGGGAATGGCCTTGATAGGCCCCATGCCCATGATGCGGGGATCAATGCCCTCAGTAGCATAGCCTACCAGGCGGGCGATGGGAGTCAGGTTCAACTCCTTGACCATATCCTCAGACATGATCATCACGAAGGCCGCTCCGTCAGATGTCTGGGAGCTGTTGCCTGCGGTCACGGTCCCGTTGTTGCGGAACACGGGGCGCAGCTTGCCCAGTGCTTCCATGCTCGTGTCTCGGCGTGGCCCTTCGTCCATCGTTACGGTGAACTTGCGGCTGGCGCGCTTGCCTTTTTCGTTGATGTAGGTCTCTTCCACCTCTACCGGTACGATCTGATCATTGAAGTATCCTGCCTCGATGGCTTTGATGGCCTTCATGTGCGAGTGGTAGGAGAATTCGTCCATCTCCTCGCGGGTGATCTTGTAATCGGTGGCTACCTCTTCGGCGGTGAGCCCCATGCTGAGGTACCAGTCGGGATGGTCGTTGGCGACCTTGTAGTTCAGGGCGACCTTGTGGCCCATCATGGGCACCATGGACATGCTTTCGATGCCCCCGGCGATGATGCAGTCGGCCATGCCGCTTTTGATTTTGGCCACGCCAAGGGCGATGGTCTCCAGCCCGGAACCGCAATAACGGTTGACGGTCATGCCCGATACGTTCTGCGGCAAGGCCATCAGGGCCAGCATGCGGCCCACCTGCATGCCCTGCTCGGCTTCCGGCACGGCACAGCCCACGATCAGGTCATCGACCCGCGTCGGATCCAGCTCCGGCACCGAGGCCACGAGGTTTTTGATTACTTCTGCGCCCAGATCGTCTGAGCGGTAGTTTTTGAAGCCGCCGCGGTTGGCTTTGCCGACGGCACTTCTCTTACCAGCTACTATATATGCGTCCTGCATACGATTCTTTTATTGAATCCCGCTTTGCGGGATGAGATGTTTAAAATTTGTAGGTCAATTCGAAGCTCGGCAAGACACCTTCCCCATTAAGGATGATGTGTGGCGCATCGCCAGCTTCTACGATTTTTATGCTTCCATCTGCCCGATATACCGATGCATTGCGACTTTTGGGATCAATCAGCCAAGCCAGGCGTACTCCATTCTCAATCCATTCTAGCATTTTTTTCTGCAAAGGAACCAGTGGATCGGAAGAAGACCGTAGCCCAATGATAAAGTCTGGAGCTAAAGGCAAAAACTTAGCTTTTTGTTCTTCCGTCAATGCCTCATAGCGCGACTTCTCGACCCATGCTGCATCAGGCGAACGCATAGCTCCATTCTCCAGGCGAAAGCCGGTGGAGGAATCGAAGGTGTACCCCAGCTTGGAATCGTCGTTCCAGAGCCATAGCCGAGCCGTCAGGCCACTATTCACGTTGCCAGTAGTGCCGCCAGTAGGTGCCATAAGAATGATGTTGCCATTAGGCTCCTGCTCAATACGCAGTTCTGAGTTGGCTTCGCAAAAAGCAAAAAACTCATCCTCAGACCATTGTAGTTGAGCAGGAAGTTGAAAAGCGAGCTTATTGATTAGCATAGCAATGAAAACTAGATGGATGAAGCTAATGAATGAAACGCTCTATCACTAGCCTCAGTTCCGTAGAGGCTTTCCAGTCTGCAGCATATGCTGCATCCGCTCCAGTGTCTTTCGCTCGCCGCACAGGCTCAGGAAGGCTTCTCGCTCGATGTCGAGCAGGTATTGCTCAGAGACGAGTTCACCTTCGTGGCTGAGGTCCCCGCCGCATAGGACGTAGGCGATCTTCTTGGCGATCTTGACGTCGTGGGGCGAAGCATAGTGGCCATACTGCATGCCGCTGATACCAGCGTAGAGGCTGGCCAGGGCATTGCGGCCCAGGACGGGAATCTCCTTGCGGGCAGGCGTCGCGGTGTAGCCATTGGCAGCCAGTTCGAGGACGGCTTCCTTGGCTTCCTTGATGCGACGCGACTGGTTGACTACCACGCGGTCGGTGTTGCGGAGGATGTGCATTTTGCGTGCCTCCTCGGCAGAAGTTGCCACCTTGCCTGTTGCGAGGTTCATCAGCATGTCCTGGAGGACGTTGATGCCCATGCCGCCGGGCTGGGTGAAGAAATCCGCTGCGCGCAGCGCCATTTCCTTGGTGCCACCACCGCCGGGGATCACCCCGACGCCGACTTCCACCAGACCGATGTAGGTCTCAGCGGCCAGAACGGCCATGTCAGAGTGAAGGGTAAACTCACAGCCACCGCCCAGCGTCATCTGGTGCGGAGCCATCACGACGGGTACGGAGGAAGTCCGCATCTTCATGGAAGTGTTCTGGAACAGGCGAACGGCCATGTTCAGTTCGTCCCAGTCCTGCTGCGAAGCCATCATCAGGATGAGCATCACATTGGCACCGACGGAGAAGTTGGTGCCCTCGTTGGCGACCACGACGCCGTTGAGTCCCTGCTCCTCGGCATGGTCAATGGCCCAGTGAATGGTCTTGAGCACGCCCTCGCCGATGGTGTTCATCTTGGAGTGGAACTCCACGTTGATGACGCCATCTCCAAGGTCAATTACTGAAGCATCGGCATTGCCCCAGATTTTCTTTTCGCCCTTGAGCAATTCCAGGCTGATGAGTTCTTCGGTGCCGGGAATGACCTGATAGGACTTGCTTTCGATGTCGTAGTAGTAACGCTTGCCTCCTTCGATTTTGTAAAAAGACTCCACGCCAGCTTCCAGCATGTCGTGCACCCAACTGGCGACGGTCAGACCTTCTTTTTCGAAGTGATCGACGGTATCCTTGAGTCCGACCATGTCCCAGATGGCAAATGGGCCTTTTTCCCAGCCAAAACCAGCGGCAATGGCGTCGTCGATCTGGTAGAGGTGATCGGCGATCTCAGGGATGCGGTTGGAGACGTAGGACCACAGCGCAAGATTGGTTTTGCGGGTAAATTCGCCGCCCTTGTCCTCTGCTGCGAACAGCACCTTCATGCGCTTGCCGAGGTCGGAGATGTTCTTGACTTTGCCCAGGCTGGCGATGTTGGGCTTCATTTTCTCCCGATACTCCAGCGTGTTGAGGTCGAGGGAAAGAATCTGGCGCTTGCCTTTTTCGTCGCGGGTCTTTTTGTAGAAGCCCTGTCCGGTCTTGTCGCCCAGCCACTTGTTCTCGACCATCTTTTGCACATAGTCGGGAATGGCTTTGAAGAGCTCGATCTGCTCATCGTCGGGGCAGTTATCGGCGATGCCCTTGATGACATGAACCGTGGTGTCCAGGCCGATGACATCGCTCAGGCGGAAAGTACCGCTCTTGGGCTTGCCCGTAAATGGACCGGTCAGTTTGTCGATTTCCTCGATGGTCAGTTCCATTTCCTCCATCAGCTTGAAGATGTAGCTGATCGAGAAAACGCCCACGCGGTTGGCGATGAAGGCAGGGGTGTCCTTGGCGAGTACCGTTTGCTTACCCAGGTAGCGGTCGCCATAGTCCATGAGGAACTGCAACAGGCCCGGATTGGTCTCGGGGCCGGGGATGATCTCCAGCAGGCGCAGGTAGCGCGGGGGGTTGAAGAAGTGTGTGCCGCAAAAGTGCTGTTTGAAGTCCTCACTGCGGCCTTCGGTCATCATGCGGATGGGGATCCCCGACGTGTTGGAGGTGATGATGGTGCCGGGCTTGCGGTGCGCTTCGACCTTTTCGAAGACCTGCTTCTTGATGTCGAGGCGCTCGACTACCACTTCGATGATCCAGTCCACGTCAGCGATTTTGGCGAGGTCGTCATCAAAGTTTCCGGTGCTGATCCGCTTGGCGAAGTCCTTTTCGTACAGCGGAGCCGGGTTGCTCTTGATGGCTGCGGTCAGGGACTCATTGACGATGCGGTTGCGCACCGCCGGGTGCTCCATGCTCAGGCCTTTGGCCTGTTCCTTGTCGGTGAGTTCGCGTGGGACGATGTCCAGCAACAGCACCTCAACGCCGATATTGGCGAAGTGGCAGGCGATGCGGGATCCCATCACGCCAGAGCCTAGCACGGCAACTTTCTTGATGCTGCGGTGCCAGCGTTCGGTTGTTTGGGGGGTGGGCTTTTCTGCTACCATTTATTTTACAGTGATCAATGTTCAAGGATCAATGATCAGTAAAAAGAGAAGAGGCGACAGTAGTGCATTACTGTTCAATGTTCTCTGTTCCGTGATCAATGAAAAATGTTATGCATGCATACAATTTTACTCAAAGGCTGGGACAATGTCAATGGGGATAGGCAGGGATTATGGAAGAATGGAAGGGGGCTGACGAATTATTTCCTTCACCCTTATTTTCGTATCTTGACTTAAAAAGATAAACCATGGGAGAAGCAGCCCTCAAAACCGATCTAAGCATTAAGGAGTACCTGGCTTTTGAAAAAGAGGCAGCAGTCCGACATGAGTACCATGCTGGTGAGATCTTTTCCATGGCTGGGGGAACCCGGAATCATGGTAAGCTAGGGTTAAATATTGGCACGGAATTAAACCTGCTGGAACGCGGACGGGAATGCACTACTTTCAACGGTGACGTGAAAATCTGGATCGCAACAGAAAGCAGCTTTGTCTATCCGGAGGCTTCGGTAGTCTGTGGCCCTATTGAGACCAGCGAACATGATCCGAACGCGATTACCAATCCACTCCTGATTGCCGAAGTGCTGTCCGACTCCACAGAAGCCTATGATCGCGGGAAAAAGTTTCGCTACTACCGTAGCCTTCCCTCCTTCAGGGAATACCTGCTGATCGATCAGGAACACCCCATCGTTTCTATTTATTTCAAAAATGACCAGGGTACCTGGGAAATGGGAGAAGTGAGTGGCCTGGACAGTAAGATTCATCTCAGAAGCCTCGACGCTGAGATCATGATGGCAGACCTATACCGCAATGTGGAGGGAATAGCGGATAGAGAGGCGAAATAATTGCACTTTTGCTGCATTCCTATAATCTCGGATCCTGAATATTTTCTACTACTACTCACTACTTATGAAGCACCTATCACTGGTTCTGTTGCTGAGCATCATCCTGCTTGGCTGTAATTCCACATCTGAACCAGAAGCAACCTCTTCTACATCCGAAGGCGAAATCTGGTGGAAGGAAGGCGTCGTGTACCAAATCTATCCCCGTAGCTTCCAGGACTCCGACGGAGATGGGGTAGGGGACCTGCGGGGAATCATCCAAAGGCTCGATTACATCAAGAGCCTGGGCGTGGACATGGTCTGGCTCAATCCCATTTACAGCTCGCCCAACGACGACAATGGCTACGACATCAGCGATTACCGCGACATCATGGCCGAGTTCGGGACCATGGCTGACTTTGACGAGCTGCTGGCAGGCATGCACGAGCGGGACATCAAGTTCGTCATGGACGTAGTCGTCAACCACAGCAGCGACGAGCATGAATGGTTTCAGCAGTCGCGCAGCTCGCGGGACAATCCCTATCGCGACTATTACCACTGGTGGCCCGCCGAAAAGGGCGATCCTCCCTATCGCTGGAGCTTCTTTGACGCCAAGGGCGAAGCCTGGAAGTATGATTCCCTCACCGACGCCTATTACCTGCACTACTTTTCGCAGAAGCAGCCTGACCTCAATTGGGAGAATCCTACGGTGCGGCAGGAAGTCTATGACATCATGAGGTTTTGGGCAGAAAAAGGCGTGGATGGGTTTCGCCTGGATGCCTTCCAGTTTGTGTCCAAGGATACAACCTGGCCCGAGCTGCCCGAGGGTTATCAGGAAAACGTGATCCAATACTACGGCATGGGCCCCAATCTGCATGGGTACCTGCGGGAGATGTACGATGAAGTCTTCAGCCAGTACGATGTTTTCGCGGTGTCTGAAGGGGCGGGTAGCTCCTTCCAGGATGCCCATGACCTGGTGGACGCCGATCGCAACGAGTTGCAAATGGCCTATCACTTCGAAGGCGTGGACATCGTCAACAGCCTGGAGGGCTACGAGCTATCCGAACTCAAGCGCTCCTTTACCAAATGGGACAGCGCTTTTGCAGAGAAAGGCTGGATTTCGATCTTTCTGGCCAATCACGACAACGCCCGCCTGATCAGCCGCTATGGCAATGACAGCCCGGAATTTCGCATTCCTTCCGCCAAAATGCTCAATACCTTCATCCTTAGCATGCGGGGCACGCCTTACTGCTACTACGGCGACGAACTGGGCATGACCAACATCGACTTCGACAGCATCGGGCAGTATCGAGACATCGCCGCGATCAACGGCTACCAAAAAGCCATGTCCGAAGGCGCAGACATCGAGGCCCACTTGGAGAAGCTCAACTTCCTATCCCGCGACAATGGCCGTACCCCGATGCAGTGGGACGATAGCGAGCATGCGGGATTTACTACGGGCACTCCCTGGCTCCCTGTCAACGAAAATTACCAGGAGATCAACGTGGTGGCTCAGGACAAAGACCCCAATTCCGTGCTCAATCATTTTCGGAGCATGGTACAACTGCGCAAGGACGAACCCCTGCTGGTGTATGGGGATTACGAATTGCTGTGGCCTGACCATGGGCAGATCTACGCCTACACCCGCAGCTACGAGGGCAAGAGCATGCTGGTGCTGTTGAATTTTTCTGAAGAAATGGCTACTGCAAGCCTCCCTTCCGAAATGACGCTCGGCGACGTTCGCATCAATAGCTACTCATCCTTGGACGTGAAGGAAGGGGAGATTTCGCTTCAGCCTTATCAGGCGGTGATTGTGGAGCTGGAATAAACCATGTGACCAAAGTGATCAGGGTGGTCTATGTGATCACCCTGATCACTGATCACCGAACTTCAAAACTCCCAATTTCCACAACTTCATTCTCCTGACTGAGCCTCAGGATCATCGTTTCCTCTTCCTGGTCAGGACGCCCATAGTTGCGGATGAGGCGTACCTCCAGTGTGGCGGGTCCTGTCAGGCTTGCCTGCTTGTTGGCGTAGTAATTGGCCTGGATGAGGTAGGTGCCGGGCATGGCTTCTTTGAGCAGAAACTCCTCGGGGCCATAGCCTTCGGTGAAGTCCGCTGACATCAGGGCCCCAATGGTGGTCAACTGATTTTGGTAGTAGCACTTTTCGCCACGTGGGTCGGTCACCCAAAGGTCCAGGTCCACAGCGCGAGAGTCCCATTTGAGCACCACCCGCAAGTCGGTGGGGAGCTTGGCTTTGAAGCGCGGATCGACGAATGAAAGGTCCACATATCCGGGATGTTGATGGGCCAGAGAGTTGAGCTCGTGGGCGGCCATGACGCCGATTTCGGGGTAATTTCCAGACCACTCAGTCGTCACGACCTCATACAGCCGTTCCACCGCAGCCTGGTTTTTTCCCTGACTGGCGAGGCAAAGGGCCAGGTCCCGATGCGATTGGGGTTCTTCTGGCCGTAGTTTCAGCACTTTTCGCAGGATCATCTCGGCGTCAGAGAGAGAGTCCAGTTCCGTCAGGCGGTAGCCCAGCACCCGCAACATGCTGGCTTCTCCAGGTTGCAATTCGGCCAGATTGGACAGGATGCGATAGGCCATCTGGTTCAGGCCCTTTTCGAAGCCAATATTGGCCGCATCCAGGTAAAAGCTGGGGCGATCTCCAAAGCGCCTTTTGAGTCCCAGATAGGTAGCCCAGAAGGTCTGTTGGGTTGCCTGCTGAAGCTCGAGCATATATGGCATGTCTGGCTCCCAGGGCGTCAGTCTGATTTCAACTTCTGACTCTCTTGATTCCCGGGTGGGGCCGGTAGTTTCTTCCACCGAAACAGGAGACAAATCGGCCAGTGAAGACGTGGGCTCGTCTCCGAATCCTTCCCCCTCAACTGTTTCTTCGGCTGCTTCTTTTTTGAAGGGATCCTCTTCGAATTGTCCCGGAGGGATTTCAAACATTCGTTTCCACCAGTCGATTCGCTCCTGAAATCCCTCGGCGACCAGATCCAGATGTGTGAGCAATTCGAGTTTCTGGTTTTGCTTCAGATCTGCGAGTTTTCGGAGGTATTCTCGTTGCAGGGGGCCATCCGGAGGCATGACTTCATAGGTCAGGTAATCTTCCAGCCGATCCAGTACGAGCATGGAGGTGTAGGGAGACAGCAGTTGATAGCGCTTGGCAACGGCGGCGATGGAATCCTGAGACACCGAGGCATCCAGCATCAAATCGTTGAGAAACTGCTGGGCAAAGAGCCGTTGGGGTAGGGGAGTTGGGACGAGGTCTTTCTGACGTGCCAGTTCCACTACCAGCGATTGAGCGGGGCGGTTTCCCTGAGTTACTTCAAGGAAAATACCGCCTTTTTGTCCCTCGAGTTTTCCGGTGAGTAGTAGGCCTCCCCCGACATTTTGCGGACTGGCCAGTTGTGAGATGCCTTCTGTCTCCACCGTCCGAATCTGAAAATGTAACTCAGGAAAGAGGATGGGTTCGGTGTTTCCCGTTTGGATCTCGATCATCGACCCACCGGTTCGTTGTGCCAATTGAGAAAGGTAGTGGTCGTTATTGGGAAGGTAGGAGGCAAGGACATGGACGGGCGGAGGATTTTCTCCCAGCGGAATGCGTTTTTCTCCCCAGGTAGGCAGTCCGTCGCTGGAGAGGAAGTAAGCGTCGCAGTTGTACAGGTCCAGATCCAGGTGCTCCAGGCGGGTGGCTCCATCGCAGGCGAGGTCGCGGAGTCGGGCTTCCAGTTCCGAAATGTCTCCATCTGCGATCCGGAAAGATTCGATGGTTCCGATCTGCTGGTGAAAGGGAATGACCCGCACCTCGATGCTGGTCCATTGGCTGAGGAATCGCCGGAGGTAGGTGATTTCGGCTTCCAGGTTGCGGCGACTGGCAGAGTGGCTGATGTCCCACAGCAGGCCGATGCGGCGGTATGGAGGGGCTGTCGGGTCGCCAATTTTGATTGCCTCCGGATACACCCAGGAAGCGAACCAGGCTTCCCCATCCTGGTCTTCATAAACATAGGTCGGAGTCTGGGCCTGATCTGCGCGAGGTAATGGCACCCGCACCATGATATCACCCAGCGATGTAGCGTTTTGAAGGTCGATCCGGGCTTCCAGACCTCTCAAGGTACGGTTCCATTCGGGCTCCGTAATGGGGGCAGCAGCACTCAGTTGATGTTCCAGAGTGGGCTTTCGCTGCCCGTCCACGGTTAGTTCCAACTGAAGCTCTTTCAGTGTATCCGGGAAGGCAAAAGGGAGTCGATAGGTCCAGAAATCAGGCTGGAAATCCAGTGGCCGATGAAACACCACGCGGATACGTTTGCTGCCTTTGGCGGGAATGGGGTAGACCCGCATCTTGAAATTTCCCCCCTGGGTCCACTCCAGCAGGGCGGGATCGATCTTGCGTGCGACTGTTTCTTCGTAGGCGGTACGCCCCTTTTCCGGGGTAACGATCACCGCATACCGCAATTGTCCCTCCACTTTCAGGGCAAAGCTGTCAATCACCTGTCCACTCAGCATGGGCAGGAAGAAGCTTCCTTCCAGTTCGCGGTCGGCCTGGTTGTAAAAGGTCAAATCCAGGGTGGTTTGCGCCACAGGGCCGTGGAAGTCGATGTGAACCGAGGCGTTTTGGAGTCCCAGAGGCTGGGAAATGCTATCTCCGGGAGCTTTTGCCAGTAGGCTCCAACTCGTGGTTGAGAGAGTGGAGGGTGACTCGGATTGCTGGACCACTGGTTGGGTGGACTTGCAACTGGTCAATGCCAGCAGGCAGGCGATGATCAGGCTGAAAAGGAGTGTGGCTTTCATGTATAGAAGGTAGCAAGTGGCGATGATTTCCACAAAGGAGTTGGTTTTTTATTGATAGGAAATGTAACAGTGTTATGGGGTGGCTGCTTAGCTATGAGACAGCAGGGGGTAAAGCGACACAGGATGAGATAGCCTTCCTGGATAATTTCTCCTTTCAGCGTATTGAGTAACTGATGATGTTACCTGAGGGCCTCAAACTTTTCGGTAAGCCAAACCCGTTCGACCATGTATTCAGTTGAAGTAAACAGTTTCCTGATGGTCTCCTTTTTTCCTACTCCGTCAAAGCTATACCGGGCAAAGCGCTTCAGGATTTTGGCCATGTTGAGGTAGGCTTCCTTGTTTTGGTCGGAAATGGACCTGTTGCGGTGGATAAAGGTCGTGAATGCCCTGATTCTGGCTAGCAGTGATTCTGCTTCGCCACATTCGTAGAAGATCTTGAGTAGGAGCAGGTCATAGTTCAATCGGTAGTAGGAGTCAATCATTCTTACGTCCAACAGGAGCTTTTGGGCCTGTGAGAACTGTCCCCTGGAAAACTGCACGCTTGCCTGGGCAAAGTTCATGACGCTATGTCTTGATTTCTCCGGAAGGTATGGTCCATATTTCCTGATTACCCGATCCGTCCAGTCCGGCTTTTTGAGCTTGATGCCGAGCGAGATCATATTCTTGAAGGTAAGCGAGAATCCTGAAGCATTGAAGAATGCCACTTCCTGTACCATCATCTGCTCATAGAGCTGAAACATCTTTTCCAGGAATTCCATATGGCCCTCTTTGTAGTGCAGGTGCGCTACAAGGACGACCCTGCTATCATCCTGTCTCAGCAGGTGGGCTTTATCCGGGAGAATGCGGACATCGTAGCCCTTGATGGCGAGTCATTATTGAAACTGCCTGTCGATCCACTAGGTGAGTATTACCTGGCGATCATTGCCCGTGGACACCTGGGCGTAATGACCAGTACGGTTAAGTCACTTCAGGGAACTGCATTCCTGCATGACTTCCGTGATCCTTCGGGTCTGTATCAGGATCCGAACATGAACCAGGTACCACTTTCAGATCTTGGAAATGGAGTATTTGGCCTTATTTCTGGTGACTCTGACCTCAACGGAGTAATTAACTCTGCGGACTTCAACGATGTTACGTCCCAGTATCTCCAGATTGGCTATTACCTCGCCGACGTGGACTTTAACGGAGTGATTAACTCTGCTGACTTCAATATCATCATCGCCAACTACTTTAAAATGTCTCAGATTCCTGACTAGGGATACATAATGGGAAAGGCAGCAATAGGAGAGCAAGTAGCTCTTTAAACTTTCTGATTCCTCCCTCTGTCGCACAAGCCATCTCCCTCCAAAGGGAGATACTCGCAGTGGCACTTGGACGCAAAGGTTTAAAGCAAGCCTGTGGTGGCGTTGGCCCGGCATTTGGCGCTTGGGGCGGCTTGAGGGGCAGCCTGAAATGCCGAACTTTTTTGCCTACTTTTTTG
>CAYFIR010000145.1:0-15769 GCA_964343195.1 uncultured Bacteroidia bacterium
GTTCTTTGACCTCGAAAATACAACTTCTCACTTTCTTGACTGGGAAAGTGGGTTTTGACAACCCATACTTTTAAATTTTGGACCCGATGCACCTTCCGATTGCGGGATAAGACACTCGACTATTCTGCTTGTATTTGTCTCATAATTTATATTTAGCTGATTGTCAGCTACTTGTGGTTTTCGGTTGCCCTCGATGCCTGGGGAGTGTGGAAACTCTTTGAAGGTTTTTAGAGGAGTTCGGCTCCAATAGGATGGGGTAAAAGCACCAAAGGGAGCCAGGTCTTTACCTGGCTCCTCAGAGGCACTTGTACAAATGCGGATAGAGGGAAGGACGTAGCGTAACCGTCTGCCGCCCTGGTCATCCTCCAAAAACCCCCTACGGGTGAGGTTTCCAATCACCACCACGCAGGGTGAAAAAATCTTTGCTGGGCCTGTGGGTAGGCTCCGAGACCTGGGGGTATAATTAACCCCAGATCGAACCATGCGATTTTGCATGATCTGAATGTTTAAGTCTGAACCATTCGACCCGTGCGCCAACACGTTGAAAACCGAATGGCTTTGCACCAAAGTAACGTAATCTTTGCCTAACAAAAAAGATCGAGTGGAAAAACTAGACTTTTTAGCATTTCGGCTTGCCGAAAACCTTAAAAGGGTAAGATGTATTAGCGAATGTGCCCTTGATTTTGGGCAAAAAAAATCCCGCTGAGTTGGCGCTCAGCGGGTATGACTTAAACATCCCCGTCATTCGATCTGGGGTGATTGAGTAGCTGGTAACGTCAGATATGGCGCTGCCAGCAGTCGCAAATATAAGAGACGAGTATCAATTTCACTAAGGAAATGTAACCTTAATTACATATACGTAGCTGACACCGACACGACCCCGGCTCGACTCCCGCATGACTCCGGGCCGACTCCGGGCCGATTCCGCGCAGATAGAGTAAGGGATTACGGTGCTTTTCTGGTGATAGTTGCTGAGGACGGCCAAAAGAAAACCCCACCTTGAAAGGGTGGGGCGCTCGATGCATCGGAAGAACGTCAAAATCAATCTATGTTTTCATTCTCGATTACCTTTAAAAGGTATAGAAGATTTCCAATTATTTCCATTGCCCACTCTGGATGATCGTTTACTGACATCTTTCCGCAAAGAAAATATATTGCATCCTCAATGCCTTTACGGTATTCTACGCCCGTTTCTCGTAATAACTTCTCTGTTTTAGTCATGGGGTATCAGGTTAAAAGGTTAGCGGCTTTGGCGGTTCGTTTGATGTTCTGTGCCGTTGTTCGGCTGATCTGGTGTGCCCTGGTAATCTCAGCAAAACTTGCCCCTTGCTGAAAGTCCCTCACGGCCTCGCGGTACTTCCGGAGATAGGCAAAATCTGACTCACTGAGCCCTTGCGGGGTAGGGCTGTTATCGTCAAACAGTGCCCTCTGAATCTCGCTGGAAGGGGGGTTGACCTGGGGGGTTGACCCTGGGGGTTGATCCCCCATCGAGAACAGTTGCTTTATCTGATCCTCGATGGCCATAAGCCGCGAATCGAAGGGGGGTTGACCCTGGGGGTTGACCTGGGGTTGAGCCGTCCTCTGAAATCCAATAGGCACTTTTGCCTGGGCCTGAGTTGCCGGTGCAGCTTGACCGGGCAAACCGTATTGCTGGGCAACCTGATTTGCCCACTGACTGAAACGGGCAACCTGTATTTCATACATGGTCTTTTCCTGGCTGGATTGGATCGCTCCAAACTCAATGCCTTCCTTTTCAACGTTTGCCAGATAGACGGCCTCGAACCGATTGCAAAACAGGTTCATAAGCTCAAGGGCTACGAGTACGGCAAAGGCAAACCAACTGCGCTCGGTGCCCTGCTGGTCATTGGCTGCGAGGTCTGAAGCCATTGAGGAGCTAATCTCCGTCTCTTTGCCGTCGGCTCGTTCTCTGGCCGCTGCCAGTTCTCCGTTCATCTTCTCGGTTAGCTCGATGGCTTCATTGTTGAGCCTGTCTCTGAGCGTCCGGTATCGGTTCGGGTCGTATCGCTCGATTGCATCCCGCTTGCTCTGGATCAACGGTTGATAGCTGTCCATGATCCGGGCTGAGTCGGCAGAGAAAGCCAGACGGGCAGACCGTTTGCCCTGGTCGGCCTGGGCCTCGATCTCTGGGGCTTTGTTGGCTATCTGCCATGTGATGAGGAATACCCCAACGGCACTACCAACAATCGAAATCATCGTTGTGATACTGGCTAAAGTTGGGGTGCCTGGCTCCGGCTTTCGCTTGAGCGCCAATGCCTTGAACCATGCCTTGAGGCTCCGACTTTTAACGGCCTCATTGATCGCAATCAATAGCACGAATCCCGCAAAGCCTATTATCCCAATGGCAAGGGCTGAGGCTTCCTCCGGAGGATCGGTAAACACATCAAAGCCGAGGGTCAGGAAGAACGCCAAAGCTCCGAGGGTGATTGCTGATAGGTAGGGGAAAGCCACGCGGTAGAACTTCACCAGTCGGTAAACCGTGCGGTACTTATCGCGGTACGTCTCCGGGGCGTTGGCCTCCTGGGCGTGTTCATAGTCATCCTTTCGGGCTGTCAGGTTCTGAGCGTCCGAGTAGATGTCAGGAGTATGGTACTCCTTGCTGGATCGGTGGGAATGAGGGCTAGACATGGCTTACCCTCCTTTCTGTTCTAAAATCCTGGGTTCGCATATTACAGGAAATTGAATAGCTCAGAATGGGGGCTGCCTGCAAGGTTGCGAACCCAGGGAACTCACCACTAAGGATGGGTTACAGGCATACCCCCATTCGTGCTATGGGGTGAAAAATCGTATGTAAATAGGATCAGTAGTGATACTCATCCTGGGTTCGCACCAGCAATATAGCTCCCCTCGATGACACCTCCAAGGGGGCTTACTGGATAGCTTCGGGGGTAGCTCACGGGGTAGCTATGTGCCGGACCATGTGCGGGGGTATGTGCTGGCCTATGTGGTGGGGTATGTGCTGGACCATGTGAAAACCGTGTAACCGAGACAGGTTGGAGGTGAAAGGGGCAATGTGCCCCAACTCTCTGGAATCGCTGTTTTGCTCGTTGACCTGGTTGGCTGAGCTGCGACCTGGTGCGCCCGACCCGGAGCTGCAGCGACTTTGTTACTGTGTAACCAAAAGGCCAACCCTTTGCAGAGCTGGCCACGAGAAATGAGCGAGAAAGAACGTCCCACAATTAATAATCTTCGTACAGGTTGTAGTCCTCTTCCCGCGGCTGGTCATACTCTTTCGGATCGGTCTGAGGTTTAAACCCTTTAGGGTTAAACAGTTGCGCCTTATCATCAGCCAGGAGCCAACGAGAAAGACGGTTAATTTCGGCTTGAGTCCAATTGTTAAGCGTCATTCGTGAGCTAGCCTGTCGATAGGTAAGACCAAAAAAATCCTTAACATCCTGCTGGTTCCAAAGTCCAGCGTGTTTCAAGGCTTTGCGCACATTCTTTTTTGCCGCCTTCATGCGGTCTTTCTTAGGCATTTCTGCCACGTCTTCCGGGCCAAATACTTGATTCTCCATTCTTGCAATGAATTGATAGTGAAATGATTAGTTGCTTAAAATCTTGCGCTCTGATAGGTAGGTATCAATCAGGCTTTGTCTGATCCTGTGAACCTCTGACCGTTGCAACTCCATCATCTTTTCCTTGATGAAGCTACTTTTTACGGTCAGTTCTGGGTCTTTCCTGGGATCGCCATAGTTCAGCGTCTGTTGAACATCGAGGTAGGTTGCCATCTCATTTACCCACTCTTCCATGACTAAATGCCTCTCAAGCTCAATCACTGAGCTAAACCCCTCTGCTGTCTCCATGCCTCCTTCGTCCGGTTCTGAGAATCCCTCATACTCCGGGTAATAGTCCCAAATGTTCATGGTTCCGTACCTGTTTTGGCTAGTGTTTGGGGTGCTGTCGATCGCTGCAAAATGTCCTCTAGTTCCCTATCCCAATAGGGCACTTTGTCGAAATACCATATCTGCAAACCGTTCATGTTCACCAGGGAGAGCGCTGCCTCTCTGTATGCTTCAACCTTGGTTCGCTGGTACTCCTTGTACAGGGTCTTAATCGTGATCCGAACTCCGTATTTGGTGTCCTTTGGCCGATGCTTTTCCCGCTCCAATGTCTTGGAGGAGAAGCCATCAAAGCAGATCGGGCAGAACCGGTCCCGCCTGTTCCGGTTCTTGTCCCCAGCCTCTTTCCCGCGCTCCCTCTTGACAAACTCAAACCAGTTTGCGGTATGAAATTGGAAAATCGAAGCGAGGTAATCAGGGCTTTCTAGCTTTGTCCAATCAAAGTCTTTGACCTTCTTAACGGCCTTCTGTTTTAGCTTCAACTCGCATCGGATAACGTTCTTACCATCAGCACCTTGCAAGCCGTTGAGCTTGTGAAAATCACTGATGTAACGCTTGGTTGTCTCCCGCTTCTCTAGGTGGTCGGTTTTGTCATAGCAGGTTAACCGCTTCATGGAGTTCTTTGAACCCCACGTAAAACCGTGTACCTCATGGCGGCTTTTGGTATCAAAGAAGGGGTGAAAGTTGGTCTTTCCTAGTGGTTCGTAAGCCTCACCCCTTGAAAAATGCCACTCGTCAATCATGCTCATAACCGCCTCATTCTCTGGCGAATCGTGGGCAATGTGTAGCTCTGAAACACTGTGCAGGGTAGCGCCTAACCCCTCAATAGTTCGCTGAATATCAGACACCCAATCGCGGGTGTAGAACATGAAGTTCTCCACCTTGAACTGACAAAGCTCCTTGCTGATATATCCCAGTCGAGGGAACGCGCAAACCTCGCCTACAATGTGGCCATCAAGGACGGCAAAGAACCTGTGCTTGTGTCGCTGGGTGCCGCCTCCTGAATGGACTAGCTGTACGTCTGCATCCTCATGCAGGGCGAATGCATCGCCTTCCTCGTACTTCATGTCCTCCAGCAGAAACAGCTTTATCCCCTCGTCTGAAATCCTGAGCATCCGCAACAAGTCCACCTCCAGGTTGAGCGAAAGCCAGTCCACAACCATCGTTCTTTTGGCGCTCTCTGGCTCTGGGTTGAGGGCTTTGATCCGGGCTTCCTGGGTCTTTTTGCCTATCGGCCTTTCTGAGCTTCTAAGAGGGTTTTTGAGGAGATGACCCCTGTTATACTCTTCTGGGGTCAGGGTGGAAAGTGGGGTAGGTGTGGCAGCTTTCGCAGCCACTTCGAGCAGGGCGATATTATCACCCTGTGAAGCCATGTAAGTGTCCGTATCAGGGCCGAGTGTCTTTACCTTACTCATGGCTACCTCCTTCCCTGCGTGGCCTGTGGGCCTCCTGTGTGGCTTGTGGGGCTATCCCTGAGCTAGGGCGTGTATCTCCTGATCCAAAGCACAAAGGCTCTGATAGAGTCGCTCGTATCGCTGACGCTGGCCGGGGGCTAGTCGGTTGCGGATGTCGCCTCCCTGGTAGCAGGTTCGTATCTGCTGCATCAGTGATCGGCTCTGAGTCATGAGCGCATCGAGCCGCGCTCCTTTGCTGGGCTGGGGTAGGGTACTCATATAATGAAAGTTGAATGGTTAGCGAATCCTGACGATGTGTTGATGGAAGTACATCGCCTTTATTACCTCGCTGTCTTTGGGTCTGGGGAACAGGAGTTGCAAATGTTCCTCTGTCCAGTCCTTGCCATACATGGCGTAGAACTGTGCGAGGTCTTTCCATCCTTCGAGCAGCAATAAAATCTCCTGATCGTGTGGGCTTGGCGGCTGATCCGGTAGCGTGTTGAAGACCAGAAAAAGCGGCTCCAAACCGTTGGGAGGCGGTTGAAAGTGCATAGAAATCGCTACGACTTAACGAACTAAAATCTGTGGATCGTTCACAAAGCGCTGAATCAGCTTCTCCCCCCGCAACTGATCCATCACAAAACGGCCCTCCCCTAGAGGCGTCCGTCTCATAATTTATATTATGTTAAGTAATGTGGGTTCCAAGTCCCTAGTCAAAGCCTTTACGAACAAGGTACCTCTCCATAGACCCATACCTTCTTCCTTTCCCTTAATGATATTTTTTCAGCGCCTGCTTCGTGTATTCCGACAGTACCAGTCGGCCACTACGCTCTGCGCGCTGCTCCAGTAGTTCATCCCAATGCTCACAGCCTTGCCAGAAGATCTCCTTGAGATGACGTTGGGCCTCTGGATTGGTACTCAGCAGATAATCAGCCAGCTGATCGACGGCCGCATCGAGCTGTGCGGCATCCTCATGGACTTCGGCGTAAAGCCCTTTATCACGGGCCCAGTCTGCAGAGTAAAATGTATTGGCATCGATCGCCAGTTGGGACATAGCCGAAATGCCAATTTTTCGTTCAACCGCTGGCCCTACCACAAATGGCCCGATGCCCACATTCAGCTCACTGAGTTTGATCGCGGCAAATTTCGTCGCGAGGGTGTAGTCCGCGGCGGAGGCCACCCCTACCCCACCCCCGACGGCTTTGCCCTGCACCCGGCCAATGATGAGTTTTGGGCATTTGCGACAGGCATTGATCACGCGAGCAAAGCCCATGAAGAACTCTTTGCCCGTTCCAAAATCTTCTATTGCTACCAATTCGTCAAAACTGGCCCCGGCACAGAAAGTACGATCTCCCCCGCTCTTTAGCACAACCACCTGTGTATCAACATTTTGCCCCTCATACTGGATGGCCTGGGCGAGCTTGGCGAGAATGTCTCCCGGTAGCGAATTATGCTTGGGGTGAAAGAAGGTGATTTCAGCCAGTCCTGGCTTTGGGTAGGTCGTGGTTACGTAGGCTTGGGTCATAGTCAATATAATGAAGAATGGAAGCATGAACTGAATCGTATCAAAGATACTATAGGGTTCACATTTTGTAGCACACATGGATATTAAGATCGTAACTTACCAGCCAACCTGGTTGTTTTATGCGTGTTTCCTTTCTTTGTTCATGGCTCTTCAGTCTGCTGTTTATTGGTCAGCCTTCTATAATGGAAGCCCAGTTTCGATACGATTCTTTGCTGGCAGCTGCCAGGCAAATACCTGATGAGTTTGATCGACTAAATTTTCTGGATTCTTTGGTCCATACGGGGATTACGACTGGCACTCCGAATCCTGTACCCCTGATTTTTGCGAGACAGGAATTGGCTGCCCTTTTGAATCAGGAGCCGTTGGAAGCGGCTTATATCACCCAGTCGGTAGATTTTATGATGAAGAATCAGTTGACAGCCGAGGCTGATAGCCTGATCCAGCCCTATCTGGATCAGTTGGAAGCCCTATCGACAGATTCTATCCGGTTGGAGATCCTGAGTTCCAAAGGAGCCATGCTTTCCAATAGTCAACATTTTCAGGAGGCGAGCGATATCTACCAGAAGATGATCGCCATTCAGCAGGCCAACGGACAGCAGAATCCCTACAGCTTCCTAAATCTTGGAAAAAACCTGGCCGGAATGGGAAAAAATGGCGAAGCCAGTGTTGCCTTTGGAAGAGCAAAAGAACTTTTCCTGGTTGAAAATGACAGCCTGGGAATGAATGAGGTACTGCTGGAACTGGGAATCCTGTTTAGCCAGATCGGCTTGTATGATGAGGCCGAGGAGTACATTCTGGATCGGCAGCGATACGTCTATCCGCCCTCCCCAACTGCGGAAGCGATAGATCGTGTAAACCTGGGAAGGAACCTCCTGATTCAGCGAAAATATCAAGCCGCACAGGAAATGTATCTTTCGGCATGGGGCAGGCGGCCATACATGGAAGGTTACTTTTCCATCAGCTTTTTCGCGCTGAATGGCCTGGTCGAGACCCATTATTTCCTCGGAAATACCGATTCGGTCGAGCACTATTTCCGGTTGATTAGCGAAACGAAGGAGACTCTGAATGATGCCCCGTACTTCCAGTTCCTCTATGACCAGTCGCATTTCCTGTACCAAACCACCCAACAGAATTTTGACCAGGCCAGCCAGATCATGGATAAACTCTATGCCCAGGCCATCGAGAAACAGGATCGCTCTGAGTTGCTGATGTACAACCAGTTTCTGGCCGACATGCACGAAAAGGCTGGCAATTATGAACTGGCGCTCAAGTATCAGCGGCTATACAGCCGAGGACTGGACTCGACACAGGCGGCCAACAAAACCCAGGCCCTTTTGCTTTACCAAACCCAGTACGAAACCCGGGAAAAAGAGAGCCTGATCCAAACCCTTCAGACAGAAAAAGAGCTGCAGGATGCCAAAAACCGGGTTGAGAGAACCTGGCTCATAGTGGGCATTATAGGAGTGGCGATGCTCGCAATAGTGGGCCTGTTGGTCCTGTATTACCGAAACAAAATCCAGCGAGCGGTAGAAGTTGAAAATTTACGCACAAAGATTTCCAGCGACCTGCACGACGACATCGGCTCCTTGCTCACCGGACTCGCCATGCAGGCCGAGTTGCTACCCTACACCCCAGCCGAAAAACAAAAAGCCCAAACCTTCCATATTGCGGAGCTTGGTCGCTCAGCCATGTCCCGGATGAGAGATGCCGTCTGGGCCATGAACGCACAAAAGGATAATTGGGCAAGCCTTTTGGACCGCATGCGGGAATTCGGGCTGGAAATCCTCGCCTCAAGACAAATCGAGCTAACGGTAACTACCAGCGGAATTGACCTGGAAAACAAGCTACCAGGAGACATTCGTCAGCATCTCTATCTGATCTACAAAGAAGCGATCACCAATGTGGCCAAGCACGCCAAAGACGCAACAGAGGTGGTGGTACAGTTTGCCCAATCGCCAGCGGGGTTACACCTGAAAATTCATGACAACGGCAGTCCCCTACCCCACCCTCGGTCCTCCTCAGGGCTTGGCATACAAAACATGCATAAACGGGCAACCAGCCTGGGAGGAATAATGACAACTCACTATGAATCAGGGTTTTGTATTGAAGTCAGCATCCCCAGGTAACCTCATTTGCCTGAAAGGCTAATCATTTGCCAACACCGAACCATCAACTCCTGAGCCACACGACCACATCATCATGTGGTTGAGAAGAAATGAGGGATCCATGACCTTTGGGACAACGCTTATTACTTGAGAAAGCGTGGATGAAACAAAGCCAAAAACTGGCTTTCTATCAACTTTCATTAACCCAAAGACATGAAATTTCGCCACATCTCATTGATTTTATGCCTCCTGTCGCTGATGACACTTAGCATCCAGGCACAGGATTTTGTCAGGATCAAAAACCGCTGGCAAAAGGACGGAAGGACCGAATACAGAATCCACATTCAGGAAGCGCAAGTGGCCGCCGGGCATACTGAGTCCAATTGGTGGAGTGCCCAATGGATGCTGAAACGGGTGTCAGGTACCGACTTTTACCAAATCCAAAATCGCTGGAAAAAAGACGGTGCGACCGATTACTACCTCCATAACCAAAATGGGAACCTTGAAGCCGGAGGAATACAGCCCAACTGGTTGGGGGCTCAATGGAAACTGGAAAAGGTAAGCGGTACCAACTACTACCGCATCCAAAGCCGACTGAGGCCTGATCAGTACCTGCACATCCAGGGCCCAACTCTAGCCGCTGGCCGCATAGAACCCAACTGGTGGAGTGCCATGTGGGAACTGGAGGGCTTTGAGACACTAGCTGAGGATGAGCCTGTGGCGGATGCGAGCGTAAGCTCTACAGCCTGGATTACCCGAAATTATGCCTTCATCAAAGACAAGCCACTCAACCAGATTGTCATGCCAGGTTCTCATGATTCTGGTACGTATAACCTGAGCAGCACCTGGAACAACGGGGTCGATGATCCATTTGCACCGGATACCGACGATCTGAAGCGAGGATTGTCCTTCCTGGGAGAAGGTTATGACCAGTGGGCCAAGGCCCAGGAACGGACGATTTATGAGCAGCTAACTGACGGGGTGCGGTACCTGGATCTCCGGGTTTGTGTGGACAAAAGCGACCGCCTGAAGACCTGTCACGGGCTTTATGGTGTTTCCATGACAGAGGTAATCAATGATGTAGTCAGGTTCGCAAACCAGTACCCCAGGGAACCTATCATCCTGGATTTCAACCATTTCTATGACTGGGCAGAGAAAACCCGAAATGGACAGGAAAATAATGCAGGTTATGGGGGGATCAGAACTTCCAAACTGGATGAGCTAGCTGGCATGATTGAGCGAACCATCGGCCCTCGCCTGGCCCCTAGCACCCTGACCCCTACGAGTACTCTGGAGGATCTGGTAAGCACTGGCCGCCCCATCATTGTCCTTTGGAACAAAAATCGCCGGGGAACCTTTCAAAGCAACTATTTCTGGCCTGGCAGCAGGATCCAAAACTCCTACTCCGATAACATCGCGGAAATTCGCCGGGACAAAATCAATTACCTTGATCAGCAAATCCGTGCCAATCAGTCCCGGAGTTCATTTTTTGTCCTCACCGGACAAATAACGCCCAGCCACGATTTGTACAAGCGGAGCTATGACTTCACGGGCACCTACCCCTTTGGGCTGGAAAATCTGGCCACACAGACCAACCCCGTAGTCCTCAGCTACATCGCCAATGAATGGAAAAACCTGAGCCACAACATCATTGCCATTGACTTTTACAACCAGACCAGTCTGGTTGAATTGTGCAAAGACCTGAACGGAATCCCTGCTAATCCCACCGGGATGTCACTTTCTGATCGCAATAGCTCTAATTGGGGAAGTTGGACTTTGGGAGCCGGACAGTTGTTTTCTGGAGGAACGGCCAACGAATGGAGGGTAGAAATCGACGCCTGTCACAGTGACCTTGAAAATACCGAAACCTCAAACCGGATTACGGTGCAATTCTGGGCTGGGAATGAGCGAGTAGGTTCCATTTACAGAGATGGGGTCTCGTCCGGTTGCAAAGTCTGGGAAGGGAATGCGGTATTCTCCATTGAAACCAGTCGTGAGATCACCCACATCATTGTCAAAACCAATGGAGGAGATGCTTTTTACATCGATGAAATCTACCTCTACAAGGGCGGAGAACTCATGCAACACCATGGCCGGGATGATGGCAGTGGCTGGTGCATAAGCACCCAGGAAGAAGATGCCCGTGGTTCCTGGAATGGAAAAGTGGCGGGAAATTCTTGTGTCGAAAGGAAGAGATTTGACTATTAAATCGTCAGAGCAGGAGGAGGATCTGCCTACTATTCGGTAGGTTCAGGTTCTCCTCATTTGTTTGTACCAGGGTTTTCAACTCATACTTTTTCGCCATCTTGGGATTCCCAAACCTATCTACCCATGCCAGACATACAGGTTGCACTTGTCGAAGATGATCCTACGGTTCGCATAAGTTTGCAGACCTTTCTGACCGGTTGTCCGGGCCTTTCGGTATCTCTTCATGCTGGCAGTGTAGAAGAATTCCTGGAGGAAGTTGAGAAAACAGAGGGAAGAAACCCTATTGACGTATTGTTGCTGGACATCGGGTTACCCGGAATGTCGGGTCTGGAAGGGATCAAGCCTATCCGCCGACTTCTTCCCGAGACCAATATCGTCATGCTGACTACCTTCGAAGAAGAAGACAAAATCTTTAAGGCCCTATGCTCAGGAGCGGTGGCCTACCTTTCCAAGCGTAGTGCGCTCCCCACTATTCAGGAAGCCATCACCATCATCTACCGCGGTGGCTCTTACATGTCGCCCTCCATCGCCAGAAAAGTCGTCGAATACTTTGCCCCAAAGAAGCGCGTTTCCGCTCAACTGACTGCCAGACAGCAGGAAATCGTACAGGGCATCATGGAGGGTTTGAGTTACAAACTCATCGCTGACAAACTCATGATTTCCATCGACACAGTCCGAGACCATATCAAGAAGATCTACAAAACTCTCAACATCAACAGCAAATCTGAATTGATGAGGAAGGCAATAGACGGTGAGATCGATGGATTTTAGGAAATTGATCCTCTAATAATCCGAGTATTCAGTCGGATACAGCAGCATCACATCGGCGTGAGATACGGTGTGTTGATATTTGTCCAGACTGGACATCTCCTTCCATTCCGGCGCATCTACAAACGCCTCCCAATGCTCCTCGCGGCTCTCCATATTGGGGAAAGTAGTCATGTACATGAGATTGGGCATGTGGGCACCAGAGATCACTTCGGAATAGAAAACCGCGTTGAAGCCCAATTTCTCGAACAGCGCGACTTCGCCCCCGGCATTGAACATGTCCACCTTTCGGTGAAACAGGTCCTCCGTAGGTGACTCGTAGCTGCGTAACTCATACACCCGTTCTGACCGAGGACCGCTCACAGCCGTAGGTTTTATGGTGGGCATTTCTTCGAATGCTTTGAGCAAAATGGACTCTACACGCTGATAGGGTGGCACCTCATGAGACGCCTGCAAAAAGCTTTTGCCCGTTTCGTTGTGGACAGAATCGACGTGTAGCATGGCTTCAGATTGTTCCCACTCCGCTAGCGACCCATACGGAATGAGTACATAAGTTCTGCGAACTGTATCGTCATCGCCAGGGCGATTTTTGAACACGCCTACAGGGCCTACTTCGAAGCGCTCCATGGCAGGCAGCCATGTCTCCGCCAAATATTCATCCGTTAGTACCTGCTGATCCGCGTCAACAAACGAATACACCTTGAGCTGGTAATATTGCCGTGAAGGTTTCGCCGGCTCCTCCCCTACCCTTTCGTCGGGGGCATTGGTTTGACAGGCTACGAGGATAAGAGCAGCGATTGGTAGGAGTAATAGAATTTTTAGCAACCTCATAATCAAAAGGTTATGACCTAACAGGTTTCGAAAACCTGCCAGGCCTGAATCAAATTAAATCAACCCAAACTGCTTAAAGTGATGGTCGAGGTGCTTGCGATTGAGCAGGTCCCACAGTTCCTTGTTCAGCATGCCAAAAACGGTGTTGGGCGTCTCTGCGTCGGGGTGCTCCTTGAAGTATTCCTCGAAGCGATCATACGCTTTCAGGTAGGCTTCTTTAGCTTCCTCCAGGCTCCCAAATCGCAATTCTTCCTGCTCTCCCTTTTTCAAAAGCGGATGATCAAATCGCTGGGGCATGGGCCGATGGCTGTACAGCGATTCCTGGTATTTTTCGAGCTTTTCTTCCGGTGTCTCGATATGCGTCTCGATTTCCCCGATGGACATTCGCGCGAAGAACTCCAAATGCTCCATCAAGTGCTGAGGCGTCATGATGCCCCACTTGGGTTGGGTGTCTTCGCTGAGCTTGCCGAGGGCCGCCACGATGTTTTCCCGTGTGACCTCGAAAAATGGGTTCTTCTTCGACACCAGCGTCAGGATCGTCGCCATGGCCACCAGTTCATTTTCCTGGTCAAATATCTCCGCGTACCACTTCACGACCCCTGCCGGATGCTCGCGGCCTTTGTGCTCGCGGTCCATCTTTTCCTTGCAGGTCAGCCGCACATGAATGGTGTCGTTGTGATAGAGCGGACGAATAAACCGTACGTAGTCCAGGCCGTAATTCGCTGCGACGGGACCTTTGTTGGGATGCACCAGCAACCCGGCGGCCGCGCTCAGGATGAAGTAGCCGTGTGCTGTGCGCCTTTCGAAGATGCTGCCCCCCAGCGACGTGATATCTGTATGGGCGTAAAAATGGTCCCAGGTGAGGTTGGCAAAGTTGATGATATCGGTGTCGGTCAGCGTGCGTTTGTGCGTCTGAATCGACATGCCGGGCTGGATCTCCTCGAAGTGATACTGGAATGGATGCTTGGGCGTATCCGTGTATTTCCCGCCAGGCTGATACTGTCCGGTGATGTGGGTCAAGGTGGTCGGCGTACCCTGCACCGCACAGCGCACGAGGTAGTGCTTCACGCTGCGCAGTCCTCCCAGTTCCTCTCCCCCACCCGCTCGGCCGGGGCCGCCGTGGTTGAGCAGCGGCATGGGCGAACCATGGCCAGTGCTTTCGACGGCACTCTCGCGGTTGAGCACCAGGATGCGTCCATGATGCGAGGCGGCTCCCACGACAAATTCACGCGCGATATCGTCGTCTGCCGTGGCGATGGTGCTCACCAGTGAACCTTTGCCCATCTGGGCAAGCTGTATGGCTTCGTCCAGGTCCTTGTAGGGCATCAGCGTACTCACCGGCCCGAAGGCCTCCGTTACGTGGGCCGAAGTCTTGTTTAGCGGGTCATCATTGCGGAATAGCATAGGGGATAGGAAAGCCCCCTTCTCTTTGTCCGCTCCGATCACTTCGAAATTCCCGTTCAGGTCGCCATAGACTAGTTCGGCTTCAGAGGCCAGTATCTCCACGCTGCGGCGCACTTCTTCCACCTGCTCACGGCTGACAAGCGCCCCCATGCGCACCTTCTCGTGGGTAGGATCGCCAATGGTGGTTTTCCCAAGTTGCTTGCCCAGGGCAATCTGTACGTCCTCAATCAGGTTTTCCGGCACGATCACACGGCGAATGGCGGTACACTTTTGCCCCGCCTTGACGGTCATCTCACGACGCACCTCCTTGATAAAGAGGTTGAACTCCGGCGTTCCGGGCTTCGCATCTGGCCCCAGGATTGCCGCATTCAGTGAATCGGCCTCCATGTTGAAGGGAATCGCATGCTCGATGATGTTTTGATGAGACTTGAGCATGCGGCCCGTGCTGGCCGACCCGGTGAAGGTTACGACGTCCTGTTCATCCAGCGGCTCCAGGATGCCCATACCCGATCCGGTCACCAGTTGTATGGCCCCTTCAGGCAAAATGCCGCTACTGGCAATGTCCCGGACCATTGCAGCCGTCAGGAAGGAGGTCGGTTCTGCCGCTTTGACGATGGCCGGCATCCCCGCCAGCCAGTTGACGGCGCACTTCTCCAGCATGCCCCAGATGGGGAAGTTGAAGGCATTGATGTGGACGGCTACGCCCCGTCGCGGCACCATGATGTGGTGGCCCATGAAGGTTCCTTCGCGGGACAGTCCGACCAGGTCGCCATCAACCACGTGGGTCGCGTCCGGCAACTGCTTGCGCAGGCTGGCATAGGCAAAGAGCGTCCCGATGCCACCGTCGATGTCGATCCAGCTGTCGCCTTTGGTGGCCCCGGTCTGGTAACTGAGCGGATAGTAGTCCTTGCGGCGCTTGTTGAGGTAGAGCGCCAGTTTCTTGAGCATCAGCCCCCTTTGCAGGAAAGTCATCTTGCGCAGGTTGGGATTCCCTACCCTGCGGGCATAGTCCGCCATGTCGGCGAAGGACAGCCCTTCGCTGCCACAGGTGGAGATCAACTCGCCGGTAACGGCGTTGTATTGGGGAAGGCCCTCGCCCGCATGAGGCGACCATTGGCCGAGTGCATAGTTTTCGAGTTTCATCGCGAGTGTTAGCTTGTTCTTGCGAAGCTAACGATTGTTAGGGGGAAATGGAAGAGGGGGCGAGGCTTAGAATTTCTAGTTTTCGGGTGTATCTTATAGCACTATAACTGCGTTTGATCCAGAAAAGCAATATTATGTCTCCACTTGATCGGCCTTTAACCAACATGCAACTAGAATTACTTAAGTTGTTTCGTTTGGATCTTCCAGAGGAAGATTTGATTGAGATCCAGCGACTCCTGGCTCGATACTTTGCCGATAAGGCCAGCGATGAGATGGATCGGTTGTGGGACGAGAAAGGATGGAGCGATGAGACTATGGATGAGTGGCTGGCTGGAGAGAAACCAAAAGGTGAAGCATGATGCAAGTTGTGCTTGATACCAACTGCCTGCTGGTAAGCATTGGCAGGAAATCAAAATACCGCCCTATTTTCGATGCTCTTCTGGATGGTAAAATCAAGCTGTTAATTTCTAATGATATCCTTAGAGGCTGTTTGGGTTTTGGTGTTTCGAGGTCAAACGCAGGATTTTTTGACTC
>CAYFIR010000146.1:0-15232 GCA_964343195.1 uncultured Bacteroidia bacterium
CAAGAAGATATTGACCGATTTTACCCCAAATGATAACCTGACAAAGTAGAACTAAATGAGCTGGATATTAGGCAGTATCACCCTATTGCCATTTTACACTGGTTCGTTTATGGTAACACTGAGGATTGGGGGATTTATTTATCCGAGTTTCCTTCAGTAAACATTATTGGCTGTACTGCTAAGCTAGCCGAAGGATTCAAGAAGGTTTTTGAAATAGAGGGGAATGGGTACAGACAAGTAAAGCCGGGATTAGTGAATGACCTAAAAAGGATAAATGATCCCGCTCGTAGAATGGCTTTCATGACAAATTATAGAGTGGGAGATTAAAGGCTTGTTGACTGAGAAGTTTTTTGATTAATCTGGCAATTCAATTTTAAGAATACATCAAGCTGCACCCCCGCATCTCGGCGGTGTCGATCCGGCCCAGCACTTCAAACGTCCCGTCTTCGTACCAGCGACCGAGGTCATCGGTGGCGATAAACCCACAACTGTGGACATTGGCCAGGTCGATGAGGTGAATGCGACCCGTAACGCCGGGAGGCTGATCCAGCCGATCCAGGTGTAAATCTGATACCCGAACCCGCAAAGTCGGTGCGGCCCGAAAACGGCCTTCTTCCACGGTATAAGCCTGACTCATCAGCTCGGTCATGCCATATTCAGAGCGGATGACGGGCACTCCAAAGCCCTTTTTCAGATGATCGTGTAGCTGGTGCCGCACCATTTCTTCCTTGCGCCCTTTCATTCCACCGGTCTCGATGATGATGCTGTCTGCCGGCAAAGGCATCGGGAACGCCTCCACAAAATCCAGCAGGGCATAAGCCACGCCGATCAGCAGGATGGGTTCTCCGGCTTGCTGGGCGTCGGTCAGACTGTGGTGCAGGGCCTGGAAGTCATGCAGAAAAAAGCCACTATTCGGCAGGCCAAAGGTTTCCATCCAGACCTTCGCCATGTGCACCAGCGAACTGCTGCCTCGTTCGAGGTAAGAGGGGAGCAGGGCCAGCACGCGGTAGCGCGGCTCCGGGAAAAAGTGCCGGAATCCCAGCAGGGTATTTTCTTCGTAGAGTTTCAGGTCCCGAACGAGATGGCGGGAAGGAGTGCTACCCGTGGTGCCGCTGCTCTCAAAGATGGTCTCCGGTTCCCACGGTGCCGATGTTTGCAGCTCAAAGTGCTTGAAAAAAGCAATCGGCATGGAGATGGGACTGTCCAGCGGACGTTCCAGCCCGCCAGCGAAGCGGCGCATCACGGGGTTGTGGGCAAGTTGGTAGCGCCACAGGTCATGGGCCATTTCGTCAAAGTCGAAGTGGCCGCTCAGGAGCTTCTGACGATATGTGGCGAGGTCCATACTAAGAGATTTTCATTTTCGGCCAATGTTTTTTGACAGGTCAAAGATTCCGGTTCATCGGAAATGGACAGGATAACAGGATTAACAAGATTGATTATCAGGGCTTTCTTATCCTGTCTGTCCCTTCGACAGGCTCAGGGCAGGCCTGTAATCCTGAAAATCCTGTCTAATTTGTCTAGGGGTATGAGCGAGGCCAAGTTCCACCCAATATTCAGGATAAACGATTTTGTTGATTGGCCCAAACTCCCACGCCGACCGTTAGGATCAGGGCAACTATTCCCAAAACTCCCAAATGGGGCGTTTGGTTGGCCATGGCCTCGCCCCCAGCGCGGATGATGGCTCGCCAGAGGTTGAGCCCACCGAGAAAGATGGCGATTCCCAGGATGAGTAGCGTCAGCCCATTGAGCCAGACGGGGTTGCGATGTGCAGTAGGGGTGACCCGTGCGTCGTTGACGATCAGGTAGAGAAATACAACTACGAAGGGCAAAAGCAATCCATTCAGTGCCTGGGCCATGATAATGGCCGGAACCGGAGGAATGCCGAGGCTGCCAAAAACCACTCCGATCAAGAGGACGATCGCCCAGGTACTTCGGAAGGCCTTGCCTTCGGGCTTCCAGTGTGGGTTTTCTTTGCCCAATAACCCTTGACCCGCAACCGCTGCGGCCAGCGGAGCCGTCACCGAGGAGGTAAAACCTGCCGCGAATAACCCTAACCCAAACAGGGCCTTGCCATAGGTTCCGGTCTTTTCGCTGAGCGCCGTGGCCAGGGCTTCGAAGGAAAATTCGCCCAGAACCTGCGTGCCCACCAACAGGATGAGCATGGAGATGATGCCTCCCAGCACTACGGCCAGTCCCAGTCCCCAGCGCATGGTTCCCAGGTCTTTTCCCTGAGAAATGCCGGAGCCGAGGAACAGGTTGTAGGGTACAATCGTCGTCCCGATCAGGCCGATGACGAGTAGCTCGCCTCCCTCGGGGATGCTGGGAACCAAAGCTCCCATCGTCACTTCTGCTACCTGAATGGGAGTCTGAAACGCCACCACGAGGAAGAGGATTCCCATCGCCGCCACAATCCAACCCAGCAGCCGGGCCGTTCGCTGGATGCCGCCCTGCCAGAGCATGAGGGCCGCCAGCAGGCCCATCAGGAGCACCAGCCATCGCGCCTCTATGGGCAGTAAAATCTGCAAACCCGACGCTGCTCCCAGTAAGTTTCCGGCCTGGTAAGCCGCACAGCCAAATCCAACCACAAGCATCAGCCCCCAGCCGACCCGTTTTTTTCCCTGCTGCCCAAAGCGCTGGGCGATGGCTTCACCCAAATTCAACCCACTGACCATGGGGATGCGAGCGGCGGCTTCCTGGAGCACCAGGGTCGCCAGGGTGGAAAAGCTCAGCGCCCACAGCAGTTGTGTCCCAAATCCTGCTCCGGCCTTGGCGGCGGTGGTTACCGTCCCCGGCCCGATAAACGCGGCGGAGATCACCCCCCAGAACAGGGCTTGCTTCAGGCGGGTCCGAAAGGAGGGGTTACTCATGCAAATCTTGGCTATCGGGATCGTATTTGGGCGAACCTGCGGGTTGCTCCTACTGCGTGTTGGTTTTCGTGTCTGGGGCTGGGTAAACCTGCGGGTCGCCCCTACTGTATGGTGGTTGCTTCAATATGGTTTTGGGCATACTCGACGTAGCGCTTGGCTCCTGCGACGAAATGGGCATGTTGGGCTTCGCTCAGTGGCTTGAGCTTTTTGGCGGGGACTCCGGCGTAGATGAAGCCGGATTCCAACACTTTGCCTTCTGGTACCAGGGCCTGGGCCGCGACGATGGTATGACTGGGAATCACTGCGTGGTCGAGGACCGTGGCATTCATGCCGATGAGGACTTCGTTTTCAATGGTGCAGCCGTGCAAAATCGCACCGTGCCCGACGATGACGTCATCGCCGATGGTGGTTTGGCTGTGATTCAGCGTGCAGTGGATCATGGCCAGGTCCTGGATGCTGGTTCGCTTGCCTATGGTGATGGCGCCCACGTCCCCGCGCAGGACGGCTCCGTACCAGATGTTGCTGTCTTCGTCAATGCTGATTTCGCCAATCAGGGTCGCATTTTCCGCCAGAAATACGGACTCGTGAATTTGGGGGCTGTGTTGTTTATAGGTTTTTATGAGTGCCATGGGACATTGATCATTGAACAGGGTTCATGGGGGGGGAACATGGGGCAGTAAAGAAGAGATGTGTGAGGATAGAATGTTATGGGGTGTCCAAGCCATTATGCCCACAATTCCCTTTTACACTTTATACCCCTCTTTTCTGCCTTTAGGAATTAACCTTGGTGCGGGCATAATAGTGAAGAGCCTCTTCGATTTCGGATCGGGTGATGGACTGGTTGACGGTGGGTTTGCCGATTCCGTCGAGGAGGGTGCAGAGAATCTGTCCTCCGTAGTTTTTCTTGTCGTTTCGGCTCAGTTCAAAAATTCGCTCAAACTCGCTGGGGTCGATGTCTACATCTTCGTAAATCTCGCGAATGTACGTCTCGATTTCGACCAGCTCTGCCTGGGAGATCAGTTCTCTCTGGTAGGCGATAAAGGCTTCTGCGATCATCCCAACGGCGATGGCTTCTCCATGCAGCAGATGTGCCGCGGTGTCGAGACGAGCGGTTTCCAGGGCATGGCCGATGGTATGGCCGAAGTTGAGCGCTTTGCGAAGCCCCTGTTCTTTGGGGTCGATCTGAACGATGTGGGACTTGATCTCAACAGAGTGGCGAATCAACTCGGGGAATGGCAGGGCCTTGATGTCTTTGTGAGAGAAAAGGACATGCCAGGCTTCGTCATCGGCGATCAGGTGGTGTTTGATGATCTCAGCGTAGCCTGAGCGAAGTTCATCATATGGCAAAGTCTCCAGAAAGCCTGGATCGATGTACACCCCCAAAGGGTCTCCATATAGCCCGATGTGGTTTTTAAAACCCATGAAGTCAATACCCAGTTTTCCTCCCACACTGGCATCTACCTGGGACAACAGCGTCGTGGGAATCTGGACAAAAGCCATTCCCCGCTTGTAGGTACTGGCCACAAATCCGCCCATGTCGCCGATTACCCCTCCACCAAGGTTGATCATGAGTGCTTTGCGGTCCAGTGCGCGGTCGGTCATTTCCTGCCATAAATGCTGGCAGGTGTCCAGGGTCTTGTATCGCTCTCCAGCCTGTATGGTCATGACGCTATGCTCAGGCAAATGTGGCTGCAACCTTGGATAGCAGGCTTGCTGTGTGTGTTGATCCGTCAGGACAATGATCTGGGAGAAGTTTTGTTCCTGAAGCCAGTTGGATAAGTCTGTCAGGGCATCAGGACCGATGACGATGGGGTAGGATAGCATAGTGAATGAGTAACAGAGTGGAAAGTGAGATTCTCGGGAGGAATTCCTATACTTGAGTGACCAGTCAAGAGGCTGTTCATCCTAAAGAGGAATCTTCCCACCTTTTTGTAACTAAGCAAAAATATCACCCCTTAACAAAAGTATCCCACTATGTCTTCATCTATCGTTGAACAACTTACTTCTCAGCTTTCTGGTCCGGCTCTCGAAGCCCTAAGTGGCCAGCTTGGCGTCGATAACAACACTACTGCTTCGGCTGTACAGGCCGCTCTCCCCATGCTGATTGGAGCCCTGGACAAAAATACCAACTCCACCGAAGGGGCAGCCAGCCTGCAACAAGCACTTCAAAAAGATCACGACGGCAGTATCCTGGATAACCTTACCGGGTTCTTGGGCAGCTCTGATAATGGCAGTGGAGCAGCGATTCTCGGTCATATCCTGGGCGGAAAGCAAAGTGGTGTCGAGCAGGGCGTCAGCAAAATGTCAGGTATGAACCCCCAACTGGTAAGCATCCTGCTGCAAAACCTCGCTCCTATCGTGATGGGACAACTGGGCAAAACACAGCGTGAGCGTGGACTGGATCCAAGCGATCTTTCCAGCATGCTGGGACAGGAGCGCGAAGTAGCCCGTCAGACCGGTGGCTCTACGGGTTCTATGGCCGTAGACCTCATCACCAAGATGATGGACCAGGATGGTGATGGCTCTATGCTCGACGATCTGGGGGGAATGCTGGGAGGATTTCTCCGCTAGTCACCTTTCATAGGTCGGTAAAGAGCCGGAGATTAACCGAATGACCAATGTTCCATGAACAATGTCCCATGAACATTGGTGAATGCCTGCGAGGTGCCGTACCTTCGCAGGCATAACTTTTTCTTCATTCTCAAGCACCCGAATCATGTTTCAGGCCCTAAAGGATACCGATTTCAAATTTCCGGCGCAGCTCGACAAGTACAGCGGCAAGGTCCGGGATGTGTACAACATCGCAGAAGAATACCTGGTCATCGTAGCCAGCGACCGAATTTCTTCCTTTGACTACATTTTGCCTCGTGCCATCCCGGGTAAGGGGCAGGTCCTGAATCAGGTTTCCACCCACTTTTTCCAGGCAGTGAAGGACATTGTCCCAACTCACTTTGTCTCTACTCCAGATCCTAACGTTACCATCGGCCTGAAGTGCAAGCCCATCATGATCGAGGTGGTCGTACGCGGGTATTTGGCCGGACATGCCTGGCGCGAGTACAAGGCGGGCAAGCGCGAAATTTGTGGCGTGCCCATGCCAGAGGGCATGAAAGAAGCAGATAAGTTCCCCGAGCCGATCATCACCCCGGCGACGAAGTCCACCATTGGCCACGACGAGGATATCTCCGAGCGCGAGATCCTGGCCTCAGGACTACTCGACCCCGAGGAGTGGGGCCAAATCAAGCATTATGCCCTCAGCCTTTTTGCTCGCGGTACCGAGATGGCTGCCAGGCAGGGACTGATTCTCGTGGATACCAAGTATGAATTTGGTACGCGAGGAGAAGAAATATACCTGATGGATGAGGTCCATACGCCAGACTCCTCGCGTTACTATTACGCCGAAGGGTACGAAGAGCGACAGGCTAACGGCGAAGCTCAAAAGCAGCTTTCGAAGGAGTTTGTGCGTGAATGGCTGATGGAAAATGGCTTCCAGGGCAAGGAAGGACAGGAGATGCCCGAAATGTCGGATGCGTTCGTTGAAAAGGTCCGCAACCGCTACATCGAGCTATACGAAATCATGACGGGGCAGCCTTTCAATGCCTACCAGGGAGATGACATTGCCAGACGTATCGAAGATAATGTTACCGCAGCTCTGGCAGAGTTGATGGGTTAAGTGCTTGAAATAGAGGGGAAGTATGGTTGCTTCTTCCACTATAAACCCTATACACCTTATTCCCCTCTAGCCAACTGCTTCTATTTCATCTTCACCGTATAGTAGTCCTCTTTGTAGAGGTACTCTACCCATAGCTCTGTCTCAGTAAGTCGGCGGATGTCGAGGTAAAGCAATTCCTGGTCAGTATCAGGGTCAGGAGTAGAAAAGGTCAGGCGAATTTGCTCTTTGGCAGAAACGATCTCCCAGACTCCGGTGATCTCGGTACGGCTAGTGCTGTCATCGGCCAGGGTATAGCGCCAGGCAAAGTTTCCGTTTTGAGCCAGGTCCAGGTCGTACTGGGAGAAAAACAGGGTCTCGTCAATGCTATTTCGGGATATTTCAATTGCAGACCAGTTATTGGTCGCACGAGCTAACTTGGAACGGAGGCTGAAAGTCGGTCCATCTTCATACTTTCGGCAGCCAGCAGAAAAAGCCAGACCAAGTATGGTGAGGGTAAGCAGAATGATGGAAAGGGATCGTTGAGGCTTGACCATGGTAATGTATAGTGATCTCAGGACGTAAAGATAGCAATAGGTTGCGGGTTTATCCCTTTTTCCTACTATCAACCCTGGACTTACCCTACTGAATATGCAGGAAGAAATACTCATCAAGCTCTATCAATATTGCGCCTATCAGGATCGCTGTACCCAGGAAGTGCTGGACAAAATGAAAGAGCTGGAAGTTGAGATCGATGAGTACGATAACTACCTGGCTCACCTGGAGGATGAACGTTTCCTGGATGATGCCCGATTTGTGACCTCCTATGTTCGGGGAAAGTTTTATCACAAAAGCTGGGGCAGGCAGAAAATCCGGCACGAACTCAAGCGCAGGAACGTACCACTTTCCATGATTGAAGCTGGCTTGAGAGAAGAAATTCCAGAGGAGGATTACCTGGAGAAAGCATATCAGCTTGCCATAAAAAAATGGGACCAGACTTCTGATGGCGATCGGTTTGCCCGGCGAGAGAAGGTCGCGAGATACATGGTGCAGAAGGGATATGAGTTTGCTGCTTTTCAGGAAACCCTGGATGAATTATTAAAACAGGGATGACCCCCTCACGGATATTCAGGGAAATGACACAGTAGCTAAAATCCTTGCCCTAAAGGGAGAAGGTGAAAACCGTTAAGGTTATCTTAATGGTGCTAAATAACCCATGGAGTGTTATTCGTCCATGGCCAGATGAATATTTAGCGAGTCGATTTCCCTACACCCTTCCAAACACAAGCATTTATGAAAAATTTTACCCCCCTGCTAATTACCCTGCTATTCCTTGTTCCGGGCCTGGCGGCAGGTCAGGAGCATCGCAAGGTGGAGCTACCCCCCGAGCCTGTTCCAGCAGCAGAGTCCCCCGTCGATTTTGAAGAGACAGAGGAGGAAGCTATGGAGCTTAACTATTATGGATTGTATAACCTCCCCCTCAATCAACTGAGCGACGCCGGTTATCGAAACGGGCTCGGCTATGGCATAGAGCTGATGTCCAGCCCTCGCCGGATGGAGTCATTTGTCAGCCTGCAGTTTGGAGGCCAGTTTACCTGGGTTGGGGGAGGGCGCGAGTCCTTGCCACTGGCGATGGGCTACCCCTATCGCGATCTACGGGCAGACATGCAGTATAGCAATCGGCAGATTGGGCTACATGGCGTAGTCCGGCTGATTACCCCAGATCGATTTCCCGTCCAGTTCTATGTTCAGGGCATGGTGGGAGGCCGGATGTTTTCGAGCATGGAGGCCGTGGTGGTGCAGACCCATGATGACGAGGACGACTTTTGTCCCGAGCCGGTCAACCTGGGGCGCGACTACACCCTGAGCTATGGAGCAGCCTCCGGTCTACGCTTTCGCTATGGCCCCTATTCGTCTGTTGACTTTCGGGTCTCTTACTTCACCGGTGGTAATGCCCAGTTTGTGGATCTGGATGGTATTTATACCAAGGAGCAAAATGTCTTCGAGTACTCCTGGCAGGAAGCCATCCGTTCAGAAGGACTGATGTTCTCCCTTGGTATTACGACCTCCCTGTCTGCTGATGCCTGTACACCAAGCCGGGATGCGATGTCTGCGGGTACCGGAGCGATGATGTTCTCGACTATGGGAGCTACCGTTTCTGGCTCCTCTGGTGGATGCAATTGATCGGGTTCTCTGTGAAAATGAAATAAGGTCGCATCCGAACCAGATGCGACCTTATTTTATTGGTGCTGGAAGGTGCCTTTACTTCCGGCCTACCATTTTGCCTGGAACCACAGTCTCATCAAACTCCTCAGCAGTGAGGTGACCCAACTTAACCGCGGCTTCCTTCAGCGTAGAGTTGTCGTTGTACGCTGTCTTGGCGATAGAGGCAGCCTTGTCATACCCAATACGGGTGTTGAGGGCTGTCACCAGCATCAGGGAGTTGTTGAGGTTCTCCGTAATAGCGTTGTGATTTGGCTCAATTCCGACTGCAAGGTTGTCGTTGAATGACAGGCAGGCATCGCCCAGCAGGCGACCAGACATCAGCAGGTTGAAGATCATCACCGGTTTGAATACGTTCAGCTGGAAATGACCGTGACTACCCGCAACAGAAACCGCAGCGTCATTGCCGATTACCTGGGCACACACCATCGTGATGGCTTCCGCCTGGGTGGGATTGACTTTGCCTGGCATAATAGAAGAACCAGGCTCGTTGGCGGGAATGATGATCTCGCCTATGCCACAACGTGGTCCTGATGCCAGCAGGCGGATGTTATTGGCAATGGCCATGATGGCTACAGCCATGCGCTTCAGTGCACCAGAAGCCTCCACAACTGCATCATGAGCAGAGAGCGCTTCGAATTTATTCTCAGCCGTAACGAATGGGTGTCCTGTCAGCTCTGCGATTTTCTCGGCGACCTTGACATCGTAGCCTTCGGGAGTGTTGAGTCCGGTACCGACAGCGGTGCCTCCAAGAGCCAGCTCATACAGGTGAGGCAGGCTATTTTCTACTGCTTCCATGCTGCGCTTGAGCTGCATGGCATAGCCGCTAAATTCCTGTCCGACGGTCAGTGGCGTCGCATCCATCAGGTGAGTACGTCCGATTTTTACTACCTCGTCAAATTCTTTGGCTTTGGCTGCGAGTGTATCATGCAGCGTCTTGACCCGTGGCAGGGTGTGGTTGACGATCATTTCCACAGCAGCGATATGCATAGCCGTAGGGAAGGTATCGTTGGAAGACTGCGACTTGTTGACGTCATCGTTGGGGTGGATCGGCTTTTTACTGCCAATTTCTCCACCTAATATTTCGATGGCGCGATTGGAGATCACCTCGTTGACGTTCATGTTGGATTGAGTCCCAGAGCCTGTCTGCCATACCACAAGCGGGAAGTGGTCATCGTGTTTTCCTGCCAGGATCTCGTCACAAACCTGTGCGATGGTATTTGCTTTTTCCTCAGCAAAATCCGTTAGTTCCAGATTGGTCAGAGCGGCTGCTTTTTTGAGATAGGCAAACCCTTTGATGATCTCAATCGGCATGCGCTGTCCACCGATTTTAAAGTTATCCAATGAGCGCTGGGTTTGAGCACCCCAGTATTTGTCCGATGGTACCTGGATTTCGCCCATGGTATCCTTTTCGACGCGGTAGTTAGCCATATGTTTGAGGGTTATAAATGTGTGCGAAATGCTGTGAAATTAAGCTGTCGGGCAAATATCCACAAAAAAAAGAAGATGCTTTTAGGCATAATTATCCATGACGATTTTAAGTGTTAAAATCGAAGGGGTGGGATTGGGAAAAATAAGAGAGATAGTGATAACGCCATCCTCACAATGGTGAGGGCAGCTGTCGCAGGAGGGAGGTCAATAAGCACAGAAGCCATTTCTCATTGGTTTGCACTCAACGAAAAATGGTCTCTGGCTTAGGACATATACAAATAGGGCTTCCAGTCATCACGTACATCCCCGGCAAAATTGCTCAGGAACATGACAAAACTGGGGCGAAAAGGCTTGTGTCGCATGGCCATCCCAGCCTGCTCAGGAGTCATGCTGCCTTTGCGGGCGTTACACTTCTGGCAGGCTGTTACCAGATTGTCCCAGGAGTCCCTGCCTCCGTGAGAACGGGGCACTACGTGGTCGATGGTCAATGAGTCCTTGGTTCCACAATAGACACAGCGGTTCCGGTCTCGCTTAAAGATATTATGGCGAGAAAGGTTGACCTTTTTGTAGGGGATGTTGATGTAACGATACAGGCGGATTATCGAAGGGAACCGAAAGTCCCCGGATACCGACCGCAACTGCCGTTTGGGATTGTCTGAAAGCATCTCGGCTTTCTGTAGCAGAACCAGAATAAATGCCCGCTCCACCGAGCAAACTCCGATGGCCTGGTAATCCTGGTTCAGTACTAAAACACTTTCTCTGATTAACATCTTCTCATGCTTATCAAGTGATGGGTAATTTGGTGAGTATCAGAATGAATAATACCGTTTTGGTCAAAAGGGTCTATGCGCACCCTGCCAGAGGCATGGATGATGGTTTGGGGATCCTTTAAAATTCCCACATGGGTGATGTTGTCTTTTCCCGGCTTGGAAAAAAAGGCCAGATCACCCGCTTGCTGTTTGCCCAAAGCAACTTCCTGACCGACTGATGCCTGTTGGGAAGAGTCTCTTGGTAAAGAGATTCCACACCACGCAGCGGTCGTCTGCACCAGACCCGAGCAGTCAATTCCCCAGCCGCTAACTCCTCCCCAGAGATATGGGGTGTTGAGGAAATAGCCTGCCAAATCTGACAGCTGAGTCAGAAGAGCTGGAGATTGTAATGCCTTGTGGTGAAGTACTTCGTAGGAATGGCCTGCGATGGTAAAGAAGCCCTGGAGGGCATCAGCAGGAAGCCGGGTTCCCATGGGAATCCGGAGTCGGGTACCATTTGACTGTATCAGAGCTATTTCCCGCAGGGCAAAACAGAAGTTTTGAGGGGGATCAAAGGGGGGATCAATGGGTACCAGCATTTTGGTATCCACCCATCCTACGTAGCCATCTTGATCGCGTTGTACTTTGGACCAGTTTTTCTGGTCTTCAAGGAGGAGGCAGGTTTCGCCGAAGAGCAACTGGGAGACCATCTCGGCGGCGTCGGAGGCGCTGGCTCGGAGAGGCACGACTGCCTCCCGAACCAGCAAGCGTATGTAAGGATCTCTGTTGTCCGAGGCCATAGTTGCATACGATTTCCTGCATACAATATAACAGATCATATGCAGAAATCCAGCCCAGGTTTAAATCCCTTTCCCAAAGGCTTGAATTGCTCCCCAAAGCCTATTAAATTAGAGCCAATCAATTAAGTTCAACTTCCAAATCTCCTTGCAGGGGCCGTTGCACAGTAGCGGTCCTTTTTTTGTTGTGGGAGGAGGGGGGCGGAGTCCCCCAAAACTACCTAGATCGACGTTCGGAGACGTCGACTAACCTCCCCTCATGGCTCCGCCGGGTTTCTAGACCCGGTGGAGCTTTCTAATCCGGGTACTAAAACCTGTATCAGGAACACCTTGAGAAATAGTTTCGTTATATTGAGATATCGAAAGATGTAAGCTGCGGGTATCCATTATCAATTCCCATATGACCCTCATTGATCGCAAATACCAACTTATTCGCCGAATTACGGAGTTACAGGACGAAGATAAATTGGCTCAACTGGAAGCAGTGCTGAATCCATCGACAACTGCTAAGGAGCTTCAAAGTCGTTTTCCCGAGATCCTGAGCCCAATCGCTGAGACAATAGACCTCGCTACCCTTAAACGTGGCCAGAGTTGGCAAGGGTTTGACCGAGAGGCGTTTGATCAACTGAGAGAAGAACTGGCTTTTGGTGAGGATAAAACCATCGAGGAATTGATTGCTGAAATTTAGGCCATGGGTTATCTTATCGATACCAACGTTCTGCTGTTTTACCTACGACTGGATACCCAGTTAGCGGATAGAATTGATAAAGAGTTAAACCCCTTTGCCCCTGGAAGTGACCCTGTTTGCTCTGTTGTTTCCATAGGTGAGATCAAATCTCTAGCCATACGCAATGGCTGGGGAGCTAAGCGTTTAGAACGCATTCCCCAACTGCTCAAAATTTTGTTGGTGGCCAATATCCATGCAACTCCCATTATTGATCGCTATGCTGAAATCGAAGCATATAGCCAAGGCAAACTTCCTGGTAGGCCGTTAGGGGCTACGCCAAGAAATATGGGCAAGAACGACCTCTGGATTGCCGCAACGGCTTCAGTGCTCGAGCTTCCTCTCCTTACTACCGATTTGGACTTCAAACATCTAGATGGAACTTTCCTGGATGTGATTCAAGTGAAGGTGTAGAAGGCTGATTAGTCCCTTCCTTGTAAATTTGGGGGAGCGGAGTCCCCAGAACTACCCAGATCGACGTTCGGAGACGTCGATCAACCCCACCTGATGGCTCCGCCGGGTTTCCAGACCCGGTGGAGCTTGGTCTTTCGGACCCAGATCCGAAAAGCACACAACTTCCTTCTACTGAACCATGTCCAATGAACACCGTGCTCACCACTCCAACAATTCTTCCAGCTTCGCTTCCACCTTGTCAGTATTGGGGAGCATGGTCGCTTCCAGCGTCGAGTTGAGCGGAATGGCTGGCATAGGCTCGGCTCCCATCGTCATGACGGGGGCATCAAGGTGAGTAAAGAAGTGTTGACCGATGCGCCCCGCAATGGACTCGGCAAAGCTATTGCGCAGCACTTCCTCCGTCAGCACCAACACTTTGTTGTGCTTTTTGACACCCGCCTCGATGGCCTCCCAGTCGAGCGGTTCCAGCGTGCGCAGGTCCAGGATTTCTACCTGTCCCTCGAACTTTTTGCTGGCGTTGAGGGCCCAGTGAACGCCCATGCCGTAGGTGATCACAAGGCAGCTTTCGCCATTTTCAATCGCTTCATCGCTGGCTGCCTGGAAGGTGTGGGCCTTGCCCAGTGGAATTACATAATCATCACTTGGCTCGATGGTTTTGGCGGCTTTGGAACCCGGAACCTTACTCCAGTAGAGGCCCTTGTGCTCAAACATGACCACGGGGTTGGGATCAAGGAAAGCAGCCCGCAGCAAGCCCTTCATGTCGGCGGCATTGCTAGGGTACACCACCTTTATTCCCCGGATGGTCAGCACAGCAGACTCCACGCTGCCGCTGTGAAATGGACCTCCGCTGCCATAGGCACCAATAGGAACCCGGATCAGCGACTGAGCGGGCCACTTTCCGTTGCTGAGGTAGTAGCTGCGGCTCAGTTCTGCGAAAAGCTGATTCAGTCCCGGCCAGATGTAGTCCGCAAACTGAATCTCCACAATGGGCTTACAACCTGCCGCAGACATCCCCACCGTACTGCCGATGATGTATCCCTCCTGAATGGGCGTATTGAAAACCCGCTGGTCGCCATATTTTTTCGCCAGTAGGGCCGCTTCCCGAAACACTCCGCCCAGTTGTCCACCAACATCCTGTCCGTAGAGCAACGCTTCAGGGAATTCCTTGAGGATGTTGTCCACCGCGTGTAGGGCCGCATCCACCATGACGACTTCTTCGCCACCTTTGGGTTTTCTTTCGCCCTGCTCCTCAGTTACCGATGTCGGAGCAAAGTCATAGTCGAACAAATCCTCCGGACGGGGATCTTCGGCCTGCTGAGCTTTTTCAAAATCCGCTTCGACCTGCTGCCTGGCTTCTGCGGCAATTTCTTCCAGTTCCGATTCTGTCAGCCCGACATCCAGGAGGCTTTTGCGCAGACGAGGCAAAGGATCCTGGGGCGCATGGTCGTCCAGGTCATGGCGGTACCATTCCTTGCGGACCCCAGAGGTGTGGTGGTTGAGCAGGGGCACCTTCGCCCGAACGAGGAAAGGTCGTCGTTCTTTGCGCATCAGTTCCAGCACTTCCCTGAGGCCTTCGTAGCAGGCAAAAAAATCGCTGCCGTCCAGGTCTCGGGTTTCGATGCCCTTGAAGCCCTGGGCAAATTCCACCGCATTCTGGGCGTACATCTCACTACCCTGGGCAGAAATTCCCCAGCCATTGTCCTGCACGAAATACAAAATGGGATACTGATGTAGCGCGGCCATCTGCATGGCTTCTGAGACCTCGCCCTCGGTCATTGCCCCATCTCCTATCGAGCAAACCGCTACCGGTGGCTGATCGAATGCATCCAATCCCTGTCGTTCGCGGTACTGAATGCCCTGGGCTACTCCCGTTGTCGGAATGGCCTGCATGCCCGTGGAGGAGGATTGATGGGGGATCTTGGGCATATTTTCCCTCCTCAGGCTGGGGTGCGAATAGTAGGTCCGCCCCCCTGAGAAGGGATCATCCCGCTTGGCCATCAATTGCAGCATGAGCTCATAGGGCTCCACGCCGATGCCCAGGAGCAGGCTATCATCGCGGTAATAGGGTGCCACAAAGTCCTGGGGCAACAACTGGAACGCCAGGGCCAACTGGATGGCCTCGTGACCACGTGAGGTGGCGTGGACATATTTGCCTGTGATGTCCTTGCGTTCCTCATACAACTCTGTCATGGCCAGAGAAGTGACCATCAGTTTCCAGGCACGTTTCAGGATGTGGATATCAATTGCCGGGGTAGCAGTCTTGGAGTTAGGCATATTTGGGTGTTCGGGCGAATGGTGTAGTATTTCAATCCAGTAACCCTTGTGGTAAGAGGCTGTTTGGATTTCTCCTTTACGGCTCAAAACTTGTCTTTTTCACCTCT
>CAYFIR010000147.1:0-15126 GCA_964343195.1 uncultured Bacteroidia bacterium
CCTACCCGATTCAGGAAATCAACCTTGCCTTTGGTATCAAATGCCCACATAAGGTGAGGGAGAGACTCTACAAAAAACTCGAACTGTTTTTTCTCCCGCTCAAGTGCTGCCTTGCTCTCCACCTGCAAGGAAATATCACGCATGATGCTAAAGCCATACTGCTGCCCGGTTTCAGGATCGGTGAGCACATTGGCCTTCCCGGTAATCTCAATTGGCCTTCCATCTTTATGCTTCAGTTTCCATACCCGCTCCTGATTTCCGCTTTCGGCTGCCCACTTTGCCTCTTCCTCCAGACTGTACAAATCTGGTCTTACCGCAAGCGAAAGAGCTTCTTTCCCTACAATTTCATCAGCTGAATACCCTGACACATCCACAAATGCCTGGTTGCAAAACAGTATCCTGCCCCGAAAATCTGTGATTACCACCGCATCGTGTATGGCATCCAGCATCCTCATGTACATCTCCAGCGTGAGAGGAGAATTGCCACCGATACCTGCGGATCGGGTCCAGGCCCTGAGGGCAACTCCTATTGCTCCCAGGATCCCTCCGATAGGGATCAACAGGTATGGCCATAGCCAGATATCAGGGCCTACTATCCAGTTCATGATGGAGCTGGCCAAAAACAGAAGAAAAATAATTCCAACAGATGCCTTGTCTGAACCTGGGGAGGAAGGCTTATAATCCATCATTCTGGGTTTGCATGACACTTAACCAAGAGCTGTTTCCATGGGGTTGATTTGTCTACTATATAAGTAACGAATAGAGCATTCAATTTCCTTCCCATTCCCCCCATAAATATGTCCTAACAGACACATTTTTTCGCTGATAACACAATAGAAGTGGGTGTATTCCCTGAATAAGTGTTGAATTCACACATGAAACACATTAACTGATTATTCAATCAAATAAACCTACCCAAATGAAACCATTCCTGATACAGGAGGCACTAAGTGCGGACAATCCGGTCTCGGCCTCTTTTTTCATCACATTACTGGCACTCGTAGGAGCCAGCATCTTTAACTTTATCCAGATCAGCCTCGTTCCTGAGCGAAGAAAAAACGCCATGCTAATTGCGGCCATCATCACCACAACCGCGTCAGTAGGGGCCTATATCCGCATGAACCTATGGCTATCGAGCATGAACAACCCAGACCAGTTTTGGTACTTTGACTGGTTTATCACCGTTCCGCTCATTGTGATCGAATTTTTCCTGCTGTTAAAACCACTTGGAGCTCGCCCCGGTATGATGATGCGCCTTGTATTTTACGCTCTTTGGATGCTGGTGTGGGGATTTTTAGGGGAAACCTATCTGTCCGAAAATACCATCCTGGCAGGTAGCATCTCTTCCCTCGGTATGGGAATGATTCTATATGAGATTCTCGTACGGGGTCGCAGGATCATGGAACTACTATCACCGGACGCCCTTTTTCGTAGAGGGTATCTGGCATTATGCTGGTTCCTCATCATTGGGTGGTCTATCTACCCGATCATCTACATGTCCAATCCTGGTAATCTTTTGGATGGATGGATTACAACCGACACCAAAATCATCAGCTACAACTTAGCCGATATCCTCAACAAAGGCGGCCTTAGTCTTTTCATTTACTGGATTGCCGTCAACTCGGACGGAACCGAACTTAAACTCGATATTATCCGCCATGGATAATCGAATCAGGGCAATCCTCCGATTCCACACTGAATTGTATCCCTTATCTGCTCGCATGTAGAGCCAAAACCCATATTGGGCGAAAGATCTCACACAAGTGTAATCTTTCGCCTATTTTAATTGGTTAGTACCGAAACCCCATAATAGTCCATTCTCAATTCTTTTACCTAAAACGTACCTATGAAGCATTTACTCTCGATGAAGGGTTGGATCACGCTGGGAATTGGCCTTTGGCTGAGTCTTCTGTCGGTTCAGGCCCAGGTTGACGTAGAGGACCTGCCCCCAATCAGTGGCACCTATGCGCTGACCAATGTCACCGTTCATGTGAAGCCTGGCGAAGTGCTCAGCGGCGCAACGGTTGTCATCAAAGATGGCCTCATCACTGCTGTTGGCAGCAACGTGACTGTTCCCGGAGAAGCCATCACCCTGGAGGCGGACTCCATGCACGTCTATGCCGGATTCATAGATGGATTGTCACAGGCAGGCCAGGAAAAGCCGGAACGCAACCGGAGGGAAAGACCTGATGATCCGGGGAACCCTCCCATGGAAATAGCTGGCATCCAGCCACAACGGCAGGTGATGGATCTGATTGATGAATCCAGCTCTGACTTTGGCAAGCTACGCGCCACAGGCTTCACCACGGCTCATCTGGTGCCGATGGGAGGAATGTTCCCCGGGCAGGGAGCTATCGTCACACTTTCTGGCAAAAATGCCGACGACATGCGGTTGTCCCAGCCTACCTCCATGTTCATTCAGTTTGAGGGAGCATCGGGGAGGGCTTACCCATCCAATTTGCTAGGTGTAACTGCAACATTTAAGCAGATGTATCGACAGGCCGAATTGGCAGTTGCCCACGAAGTCCAGTACCAAAGTAACCCGTCTGGGATGACACGCCCATCCTATAGCCAGGAAGTTCGCGCTCTTTACCCAATGGTGCAGGGAGAATTGCCAACCATGGCCCTCGCAGAAGATAGAAAGGATGTTTACCGCTTCCTCAAGCTAGGGGAAGAACTGGGCTTTTCTCCTGTCCTTGCAGGCGTTCAGGAGGCTTCCTATCAGGTTGAAGCCATCAAGGCAGCTGGAGCACCGGTATTTCTTTCCCTCGATTTACCAGAAAAACCAGAGGAAGCCGAAGTCGATAGCTCCCTGAGCGAGGCCATGCAGGCCGAGGCAGCCGCACTGGAAAAGCGCCGCCTGGAGGCCTATGAAATGGCTATCATGCAGGCGAGCAAATTGCATGCAGCAGGGGTTCCCTTTGGATTTACCACTTATGATGCCAGTGAAAAGGACATTCCTGAAAACCTCAAGCGCCTGGTAAGCGAAGGAGGCCTGGACGAAGAGGCCGCTCTTGAGGCTTTGACCACTCGACCCGCTCAGATCTTTGGGTTAAGCAACATGATGGGAACTGTGGAGGCAGGCAAAATGGCCAATCTGATCGTCTCGGATGAACCATTCTTTACTGAGGATGCAAAAATTCGCTTCGTCATCGTGGATGGTTCCGTCTATGAGCAGGAAGCCAAACGCAAGCGAAAAGGAGGCAACTCCGGGAACTCTGGAGAAGCTGCCAATGTAGCAGGCAACTGGGATTACACCATCGATTCTCCTCAGGGAAAAATGACTGGCACCCTGGTCATGAAAGGTGAAGGCGGTGACTATGAAGGCACCATGTCCAGTGATATGAGCCCGGGAGAAACCGAAATCAGCGATGTCAGTGTGGACGGAAACAACCTCAGCTTTACCTACAGCATTGACGCCGGAGGGAGCTCCATGGAAATTGAGATTTCTGTCGAAGTCGATGGAGATACCTTTGAGGGTACTGTCTCAGTAGCTCAATATGGTTCATTCCCAATCGAAGGGGAGCGTACCGGAAAGCCCGAGTAGGGAAGAAATCAACATTCCAATCCTGATTGACAACTCACGAATTTGAATAATCTCATGCAAAAATATATTTCCATCGTGTTGCTGCTACTGGCCTCACTGGGACTGTGGGCCCAGCCTGAGACTGGCAGTGTCATGATTCAGAATGGTACCGTCCTCACCATCACCGACGGGGTGCTGGAAGATACCGACGTCCTGATTGAGGACGGAAAAATCACCCGCATCGGGAAGGACCTGCGCGTTCCCCGTGATGTAAAAACCATCGATGCCACTGGTCTGTATGTCATGCCGGGCATCATCGACGCCCACTCCCACATCGCACTGGATGCCGTAAACGAAGGCACCAATCCGGTAACCGCCGAAGTATGGACCGGCGATGCTGTTGACCCACTTGACCTGAGCATCTACCGAGCCCTCGCGGGAGGCGTTACCGTCACCCACGCGCTGCATGGCTCTGCCAATGCCATCGGGGGTCAGGCCGAAACGCTAAAGTTGCGCTATGGCGTGATGGATCCGGAGAAGCTCAAAATGGAGGGGGCCATGCGCACCATCAAATTTGCCCTTGGCGAAAACCCCATGCGGGTTCATGGCGAAGGCAGTGATAAGGTTCCCGCCACTCGTATGGGGGTAGAAATGGTCTTCCGCCAGGCATTCTCCCAGGCTCAGGAATACGACGCTAAGTGGAAAGCCTACGTAGCAGCCAAAAAGTCCAATCCACGTGCCGTGGCACCAGAATACAACCTGCGTCTTCAGACCCTCGCCGAAATCCTCAACGGCGAAATCATGATTCACTGCCACTCTTACCGCGCGGATGAGATCCTGATGCTGATGAATGTCCTGGAGGATTATGGAGTGGACAAAATCTGTTTCCAACACGTAAACGAAGGCTTCAAGGTAGCTCCCGAGCTGGCAGAATTTGGTGCATACGCATCAGTCTTCTCTGACTGGTGGGCCTACAAGTTTGAGGTGTATTACTCTACCGCATACAACGCGGCCATTCTCACCGAAAATGGTGTCATCACCTCCATTAACTCGGACTCGGAAGAGTTAATTCGCCACCTGTACCACGAAGCAGGCAAAACCCAGCGTTATGGCAACCTGACTGATGAGCAGGCCCTGAAGCTGATCACCATCAATCCCGCCATTCAGCTGGGAATTCAGGATCGCGTAGGGTCTATCGAAGTGGGCAAAGACGGCGACATCGCCATTTTCAAGGGACATCCCCTGAGCGTGTATGCGATCCCCCAGATGACTCTGGTGGACGGCATCGTGCGCTTTGACATCGAAAACGACGCAAATGACCAGCGTTTGGTAGTCGATCCCGAAGAGAAGATCGACGTCACACTATACCAGGATGAAGATGGAGATCACTGTATGAGTGATGTGGAGGAAGTTCAACGGTGAAAGTTCGGAGTTTCCCGCTTCGCGGGATTTCGCTGCGCTCAACGTGGCGAGTAGTTCGGAGTTCGTAATGTGGAACGAGCATGATCCTAAATGGATCGCCCCGATCACTCTTCTTTATTGCTCAATGATCTCTGATCAATGAGCCATGATCACTGACCACTTATTTACTGACCAAGAATGAAAAAAATACTCATCATATCCCTCCTGCTGCTCGGCATTGCCTGGGCACAGGAACCCAAAGCGCGAACAGGCACTTTTGCCCTGACTAACGCGACCCTGGTGACCGTCACCAACGGCACCATCGAAAATGGCACCCTGCTGATCCAGGACGGCAAAATCGCCGCGATCGGTGAAGAGGTGGATGTACCCGCTGATGCTGAAGTCATCGACTGCGAAGGCAAGTTTGTCTATCCTGGCCTGATTGACGGTGGCAACCACCTCGGTTTGTACGAAGTCGGTTCCATCAGCCTGACCCAGGATTACCGAGAAGTTGGGGACGTGACCCCTCAGGCTAAAGCCCTGACAGCGATCAATCCCAACTCGGCCATCATTCCGACGACCCGCAATAATGGGGTAACAACGGGTCTGGCCAAACCGGAAGGCGGGCTGTTTCCGGGTACCGCTGCGTTGGTTAACTACCACGGCTATACGCCTGAGCAGATGTCAACCGGATTTGAAGCGGTAACCATGAACTTCCCCAGCGGAGCACGACGGGGACGCTGGGACCGTCGCAGCGACGAGGACATCGAGAAGGCTCGCAAAAAAGCCCTGAAGGAACTGGATGAAGTCTGGGAAAAGCTGGCTCAATACCACCGCCGGGACTCTCTCGCTGCTCTTGGCAAGGCAGAACCCAATCCATTTTATCCCGAAATGGAAGCCCTGCTGCCCGCTTACCGTAGAGAGTCTCCACTGCTGATCGAGGTGGATGCCAGTGCCGACATCGAGACAGCCATCAAGTGGGTAAGTGAACACAACGTAGATGCCATCTTCACGGGGGTCTCAGAAGGCTGGCGTGCAGCTGACGCCATAGCGGAGGCAGGTATTCCCGTTATTACGGGACCGGTGATGGGTGCCCCAACCCGGGAATATGACCGCTATGACCGCCCCTACGCCAACGCAGGACTGATGCATGCCGCTGGCGTCAAGGTCGCCATTCGCACCAATGGTGAAGGCAGCAACCGCTTCTCCCGCAACCTGCCATTCGATGCGGGATTCGCAGCCGCATATGGACTGGGAAAAGAGGAAGCCCTGCGCGCCGTGACCATCGTCCCTGCGGAAATCTTCGGCATGGACGATCAACTCGGTTCCCTGGAGGAAGGTAAAATCGCCAACCTCATGATCACCGACGGTGATCCTTTTGAGACCCGCACGCAGATCTCCCACGTTTTCATCAAAGGCTACCTGATGCCCAACTCTGACCGTCAGATCCGCCTTTACGACGAGTTTCTGGAGCGCGATCCAGGTGCCGGAGAATGATCATTGGTCATTGACCATTATAATAATTCCTTTTAGCCCCGCCGGTTTTTTTACCCGGTGGGGCTTTTTAGTCGCTCGTTACAATTTTCTGAGAAGAAACACCTCCTGAGCGCTAAGACGGAGCCTACACCCATGTCACGAAGTCCGTTTTTTCTTAGCTTTTCATAACCCCTGTCACCCTGAGGACCATAGCGCAGCGGAGGGACGAAGGGCCTCACCCACCCTGCTTTTCAACTACTATGTCGGACTACCCACTGGGGTCCATGCACATGTCATGAAGTCCGACTTAGCATGGGGCAAGTAGCTCTATAAAATCCCAGGTTCCTCCCTCTCTCGCAAAAGCCTCTCCCTCCAAAGGGAGATACTCGCAGTGGCACTTGGGTAAGCCTGGGGCGGCGCTGGCCCGGCATTTGGCGCTCGGGGCGGCTTGTGGGCTGCCTGAAATGTCGTCCCGACTCGTCGGGATGGCCTACCTTTTTTTGAAAAAAGGTAAGTCCCGCTGATCCACGATCCCGCGAAGCGGGGAGGCGAAATAGCACTTTCAGCGGTAGCATATTAAATATCAATTTGCGGAGCTAGAAAAAAGGGAGGTCCCGCTGATCCGTGATCCCGCGAAGCGGGGAGGCGACATAACACTTTCAGAGGAAGCATATTAAAAATCCGATTGCGGAGCTAGCATCATGGTTCAGCCGATATTTTCGCCCCCAACCTACTCACTGCTTGCCCTCCAGGATAACCGAAGCGCGAACCAGTAAAACACAAAAAGCCTCTCCGAAACGGAGAGGCTTACATATTGTCAACCAATGAGCTGGTTTATTCTTCTGGATTGGCAGGAGCTTCCTGGAACTGAGTAGGATCAGGAAGAGCCACAGGATCCTCGATGATCTGGTTTTCGATTTGCTGCTGCATACGTGACTGAGTGTAGTCAACGCTGGCACCATCTCCTACGATGTTAGCCAGGAATGCCACCAGGGCAAGGGCACCGCCGAGGTACCAGGTTACCTTTTCGATGAATTCATTGCTACGACGCGCTCCCATGATCTGAGAAGCACCTCCACCAAAGGTTGAAGAAAGCCCGCCTCCTTTGCTATTCTGGATAACAACAGCGAAGATCAATGCTGCAGCAATGACAATGGCGAGAAAACCGAGGATAAAGTACATCAGCTATTCCTTTATTTTTTTAATCTGAGCAGCAAAATAACTGCTTTTATGCGGGAATCGCAAGCTCAGTTGTTCATAAATCCGCACTGCTTCTTCCAGATTATTTTGCCGGATATATAGCTTTGCCAAAGTCTCTGTCGCCAGGTTTTCGTCGGCGATGGTACTCGCAGCAGCCTGCTGATGCTCTTCACTCGGTTGGGCATCCAGGGCCAGTTTGGGGCGGGTGCGCTTCAGTTGGGGAGCTTCGGAGAGGAACTGATCAATCAGAGCGGCATTGCGTTTCTGTCGCTCCTCCCGAACCACTGGACGATAGGACTGAGGTAAATCGGCAGGGTTGACCTCTATGGGAGCAGCCGATTTCTGAAACCGGGATAATTGGGATTTTATTTTCTCAATGAGCTTGATATGCAGCAAGGTCTTTTCGGTCAAAATCTGTTGTAGGTAGGCCTGGGAAGCATGCCGCTCTGGCAAAACGCCAAAAGTAGGTGCGTGGACTCTCGCTTCGCTCAGTTCAGGGGTCCAGTCTAATCCAACAAACATAGGAGTCGATTGTCCAAACTCGGGACCTGGAACAGCAAGGGACTCGGTATGTTGTTTTTTCTCTTCCATATCAGGCTCTGGTACCAATCTGGGCCACAAAATACGGCCCTTGAGGTATTGTTGTAGTTGAATGCGACTGGGCGCATAAATCGCCGCCTTGAAGGTCTGATCTGAGTTGTGATCTCCCTCTCGTGCCTGCATCATATGGAGCAGCGAGAAGTGCGGCCATTCCTTCACCCACTCGGCTAGCTGGAGTCGTTCCTCCTCATTTAGAGGCCTTTCCAGAGAGGCGCGGTATAGGCGGTAAAAGTTCAACGGTTAGAGCAGCGAATAAATTTGAAAGGCTAAATTGCAAAGGAAAGCATACGCGGCGCAAGCTTTCGCCTTAATTCTCGAAGAAGAGCTTAAGGTTATGACGCATTTTGTCCCATTTGATGCGGTTCATCGCGGTCTTGCGGGATAACTTCTTAAACATGCGTTCGTCGATCTCTTCCCATTCCTCTGCCGAGTACTGCACGTGCGACAGCGGGCTGAAGGCTTCTCCTGCTGGCTGACTAAAGCGATTCCACGGGCAGACCTCCTGACAGATATCACAGCCGTAGGCCCAGCCTTCCATTTTGTCCTGAAACTCTTTCCCGATTTCTTCCCTCAATTCGATTGTCAGGTAGGAAATACACCTGGAGGAATCAATCTGATAGGGCTGTAGCGCATCCGTGGGACAGGCGTCTATACAACGGGTACAGGTACCACAATAGTCTTTGATGGGACCGTCGTCGTAGTTTAACTCCAGGTCCAGGATGATCTCTCCGATGAAAAAATAGCTCCCACGCTGTGGGGTGATGAGGTTGGTGTGCTTTCCGATCCATCCCAGGCCGCTGCGCCGGGCCCAGGCCTTGTCCATCACCGGAGCCGAGTCTACGAATACCCGTCCGGGCACTTCCGCTCCGACCAGTTCGTGGATATAGCGAAACAGCTCGTAGAGCTTTCGTTTGAGGACCTTGTGGTAGTCCTCACCATAGACATAGCGGGAAATTTTGGGAGCGCCTTCCGGCTGATGCTCCGCTGGATAATAGTTGTGAATGACGCTGATAACAGACCTGGCCCCTTCAACCAGTTTGCGTGGGTCGATGCGCTTGTCGAAGTGGTTTTCCATCCACTGCATGGTCCCGTGTCGGCCTTGCTGTAGCCACTGCTCCAGGTCACGTGCCTCGTCTTCGAGTTGGGTAGCCTTTGACACACCGATCAGGTCAAACCCCAACTCACTCCCCTGCCGCTTGATGGCCTGTGTCAGTGCTGCTGTTTTCATTAAACGGCTTTCTTCTCCTGCGCATGACGCAGGGCTGCTCCCAGGTGTTGATTCACTTTTTCCACGAAGTCCTGTTCTTCAGAGCCATATTCAAACGCTCCCTTGGGGATCACAAGCGCGACATTCTCTTTTACAAAAACCAGGTAGTGATCTTTCAGCTCTACCCACTTCTGCATGGTTGCCCATTCATACTGACTGACCTGCTCCTTGACCCGGACGGTGATACCCGTGTCTGTCAGTTCAATCTCGCGGGGACCGATCAGCAAATCGGGATGGGGATGCCGCTTGATCATGCCATCGATGCGCTTGATTTGCAGCCAACGGACCAGTCTCGGCAGGAGAAAGACGCTTGCTCCAGCCAGCAGGACCAGCACCCCGATGATCAGGGGATCGGTAATTTCATTGCCCAGCATCCAGGCGGACATGCCGATCAGCACCAGAATGGGAAGGGTGTAACTCACGCGTCGAAACTGACGCCGTTCAGGAGAATCCCAGCCCACGTAGAGGCTGAGGACGTAGAGATCAACCGGTTTTTGCTCAAAAGTCAGCTTCATCTGTGGTGTCTTGTGTGTCCTTTTGACCGAAAATACGGGTCAGGGGTGGGATTCGCAAAGGGAGGATAGGGAATCTCCCAGTTCCATTAGCCCTAAGCCCCCTGGCTCTTCAGGTCATCCTGACAAGGGTAGGTACGAATCGAGAAAGGGCCTCACAGGTGACACTTTCCAGCGCTCCCCGTGCCACCTGAGAAAGTGGAGCAGACAGTGGATCCAGATAAAAATCAAAAGGGCAAAATCCACAGGCGCACCTGCGGGGCGCCGCTACGGTTTGGGCTGCAGTGCTGCGGGTAACGTCGTATACTTCCCCCTACCTCAGCAACGTAATCGTCCCTCCACGCTCAACCCATACTCCCGAGTTCAGCCTCGCACGAACCTTGAGCACATACACGCCTTCAGGGGCCGGCTGCCCATTGACGGTGCCGTTCCAGCCTTCTTCAACCCCGTTGAAGACCTGGATCTGCTTGCCCCAACGATCAAAAATGATCCACTCAGCCTCCACGACGCCTTCGTAGCCGATGCGGAAGAGATCGTTTACCCCGTCGTTGTTGGGGGTAAAGGCATTGGGCAGGAAAAGCGACCCATCGGGGATGATCTCCAATATCAACGAATAGGTCGTGGGACAGGCAAAAAATCGATTGTCGGCGGTGAGGGTAACTTCGTAGGTTCCCGTTTCGTCATAGCCATAGACCGGGTTTTCATCCATGGACCGGCTGCCATCGCCAAAGTCCCAGAGATAGGCCACCCCCCCGACGGTCTGGTTGATAAAGCTGATGGGGTTCTGGGACATCAAAATGGTGGTATCCGCCGTGGGATCGGTGATGAACAACGGCTCGGCTGGGGGCGTGTTGCCCAGGACAAATTCCAGCGTGTCTCGGCACTGGTTTTCGTCGATAACCTGAACGAGATAGGTCGCACCAGGGATATCCGCCGCGACAGAATCGGCCAGCGTGAGCCCCGACCAGTCGAAGGTATAGCTTCCCAGCCCTCCGGTCGCCGCGACTGACGCAAAGCCATTGTCAAAGTTGCAGTAGGCTGCTACGGTGTCTACCAGGGATATTTCCAGAAGTGGAGGCTGAGCGATCACAGCGGTATCGGTGAGGCTACATCCCTGACTATCCACCACCTGCACGATGTAGGTCCCGATGGGCAAATTCGACAGTCGGGCCTGATCGGTGGTGTCCAGCCCCTGGACGGGCTTCCATGCGTAGGCGTAAGGCAGGGTCCCGCCCTGTATGTCCACTTCAGCCCAACCGGTAGCTTCATCAAAACACAACACATCCTGACTGAACATCTCGCTCACCAACGAATCCGGCTGGGTAATTCGCAGGCTGTCCAAGAGCTCATTGCACCCATTTGCATCGACCAGTTCCACGTCATAGAGCCCTGGTTCGAGGTTGGCAAATACGCTGTCCGAAACCAGGCTGTCGCCATTGAGCGAAAAGCCATAGGGCTGCGCTCCTCCCAAAGCTCCCGTGGCGATCAGGCCATTGGCATTGCCGTAGCAGTCGATTTGTTCCAGGGCCGTAAGGACAAACCGCAATTTAGGGGGCTCCTCCAGCGTGACCGACATAGTAGCCTGACAGGCAGAATCGTCTTCCAGCGTCAGTTCATAGGTGCCAATGGGCAGAGAGTAAAAGCCGGAATCCGACTGCCAAATGCCGCCGTCCAGGGCATAGCGGTAGGGACGGGTGCCTCCGGTTCCCGCCAGCTGGATGAAGCCCGTGCTGTCACCAAAACAGGCGATGTCCAGAATGGCAGCGGTATCTACCGTCAGCGTATCGGGCTGGGTGATCTCAATGGGAACGGTCGTCTGGCAAAGACTGTCGTCCTGAACCAGCACCTCGTAGGTCCCGGCTGCCAGGCTGTCAAAGCGATTACCCGTGACCACTTGCCCGGAGTCCAGCTGAAACAGGTAGGGCCCTACCCCACCCTGGGCTTCGATGTCCACAAATCCATTGACGTTGCCGTAGCAGTCGATGTTTTTTTGCTGAGAAATATCCGCCGTCAGCAGGGGCGGCTCCACAATCTGAACGGGAACCTCCACCGTACAGGCGCTGTCATCGGTCACCACTACGGTATAGTTACCGGCGGCCAGGCTGTCGATCAGCGAGTCGGGATAGACATTCCCTCCCAAAATGGAATACTCGTAGGGCAGGACACCTCCGTATGGGGCGATTCGCACGAAGCCGTTTGAGTCGCCAAAGCAGGTCACATCCTTTTGCAGGGCAATACTGGCTCCCAATGAGTCAGGCTGGAATATCTGGTAGGGAATGGGCACGATGCAGCCATTGGCATCGATGGAGGTGATGATATCGACCGAGGCGGGAAGGTTGGAGAAGAAGTTATTGAGGGTAAAGTTGACCCCGTCGTAGGTGTAGGAGTAGGGCTGAGTACCTCCCTGGCCTTTCATCAGCAGCGAGCCCGTGCTGTCCCCAAAGCAGGCCACATCGACCTGCACGTCGATCCCGGCGACGAAGTTGGTCGGCGTATTGATGATGGTGTCGGTCTCCGCTTCGCAGCCATTCTGATCGCGTACCCGCAGGGTATAAAAGCCCGCGAACAGTGAATCGAAGAGCATCCCGGTTCCGTACGGACCCGTATTGATGGCATAGGTGTATCCGCCTACTCCGCCATTGGCATCTACCGCAATGTATCCGGTAGAATTGCCCTGACAGTCCACATCCAGCACGTCGGTAACCGCGAGGATAAGGGAATCAGGCTGCCCTACTGCAGCAGTGATGGTGTCCAGGCAGAGGCTGTCATCCTGCACGAGGAACTGATAGCTGCCCAGCGCAAATCCGCCAAGGGTGGTGGTCGTATCCAGCGATTGGCCCAATCGTCCAAACTGATAGGCCCCCGATCCACCACTCGCGCTCAGGGTGACGGTACCGGTGCTATCCCCAAAACAGAGGACATCGGCCACTGAAGCCACCGCTCCCAGCAGGGGATTGGGCTCGGGTACCTCCACGGTAAGGGTCGTGACGCAGCTGCTGTCGTCCCGGACGGATAGCTGATAACTGCCGCCGGTGAGCCCCGTAAAGCTGCTGTCAGGCGAGAACGCGCCCGCTCCGATGGCATATTCGTAACCCGGCACCCCACCCGAGCCCGTGACTCGGATTTCGCCTCCATTCTCCCCAAAGCAGGCTACCCCTCGCACCGAAGTCGTGTCCAACAGCAGCTCCGGGCGCTGGTTCAGGATGACCTGAATGGTATTGACGCAGCCAAGGTTATCACGCAGGTAGCCGGTGTAGGTACCAGCGGCCAATCCCGTAAAGGTAGGATCAGGCTGGTAGGTATTACCATCCAGGGAATATTCGTAGGCCCCAACCCCACCGCTTCCGGCAAGGCTGATCTGCCCGGTACTTCCTCCGAAACAGGCAACAGCCACCGTATCGAGCATCTCTGCTACCAGCGGGGGATTCTCGGTCAGGGTAACCTCAGCAGTATCGCGACAGCCATTATCGTCACGGAGGACGATGGTGTTATTTCCAGCGGAGAGCCCGGTCAGCACATTTCCATTCTGAAATCCTCCTCCACTCGAATACTGGTAGGGTAATGTACCTCCGGTACCAGAGGCGGTAACTTCACCGGTTGCGGTACCACCACACACGATGTCGAGTACAGCGTCGATGCTGATTTCCAGTATATCAGGCTGGGTTACGATCAGCGTATCTGACCATTCGCAGCCGTTTGCATCGCGTACCAGCACCTGATAAATACCCGGAACCAGAGGATCAAAGGTTCTGGTTGGCGTACCTGAAGTGTTGTTTTGAAGTGTCGCCCCCACGGCGTTGAGCAGGAAATATTCGTATGGTGCATTTGCACCCGTGATGCTCAAGTTGATCTGCCCGTCATTTGCCCCAAAACAGGAAGCCCCTATTGGAGTGGCCTGAAGGATCCCCGTAGAGGGCAGCACTGTGATGGCCTCAGTCCATGTTTCGCAGGGGTTGGTGATCGTAACGGAGTAGGTACCGGGTTGATCGACAAACCGAACGGAATCGGTCGTCCCATTGTCCCAGACATAGGAGGCAAACTCGGTGGTGGCACTCAACAGAATGCCATCTGGACACATGGTCACGGTACTGGGCAGGACATCCTGGCCCGGCTCAAGCACATCCACATTAACCGTGTCTCGCCGCTGCTGCCCGCACACATCGGTGATGGTGGCTACGTAAGTGGTCGAGACCAGTGGCGTCGCAATGGGATTGGCGATGGTGGGATCACTCAGGCCCGTGGTGGGAGACCAACTAAAGGTGTCTCCTGAGCCGACAGACAGCTGAATGGAGCCGCCCTGACAGATGGCCGTGTCCTTGAGGTCTTCCGTAAATGAAATGTAGTCCAGGCAGAAGTAGTGCTCGTTCACCGACCCACCGGTAGCCGCTGTGAACCCCCAAAACACCTCGGAGTCCCCATTGAAAATATCGTTGATGATGTCCGCAGCATAGGTCATGCGCAGGTTGCAATCGACATAGATTTTCAACAGTTGGGAGTCGGCCTGCCAAAGTACCCTCAGTGAATGATAAGAGCAGTCCTCGACATTGGCATTGCCCGGAAGAATTCCGACTGGTCCAGCGAGGTTTTGGGGCGTCCCGTGGGTGGGAACCCCATTGGCCATGATGGCCATATGGTCATAAACCGGATCATTTCGGTTGGGGTTTTGCCAGGTGTCAAATTCCACCGCTAGCGAAGGAGTCACGCCCAGGTAGCCCAACCCCTCACCTGCTGTCCCTACACTGGTACTCACCTGCTGTAGGACAAATGCCATCCCGTCAGCCCCATTGGCGTCCTGACACCCCAGGTAAATGTCGAAGTACAGGTCAAAACCGGACCCAATGTCCACCTTGTCGAGGTACCAGACCGAACCCGTCTGGAAACCCAGGGTGCTGGTCAGGCGGAAACATTGTCCCTGCTGGACCGCACTTCCATTGGTGACATACTGGGCAGAGAGTCCCATTGGCAGTATCCAACTCAACATGAGCCAAAAAAGACAGAGAAAGGGGAGTCGTTTCATAGAAATTTGCGAATGGTTCGTAGTTCGTAGTTTCCCGCTTCGCGGGATTTCGCTGCGCTCAACGTGGTGAAAAGTTCGTAGTTCGTAGTTCGTAGTTCGTAGTTCGTAGTTCGTAGTTCGTAGTTCG
>CAYFIR010000148.1:0-14833 GCA_964343195.1 uncultured Bacteroidia bacterium
CTGCGAACAAGATCTCTTCGTAAAATCGGGAAGTTATTTTTCTCGCGTTCCTTAGTGGGATTAATTTGAAATTTGGTATTCGTAATTTCCCGCTCTGTGGGATTTCGCTGCACTCAACGTGGGTTTAAAGTGCTGCTGATGAGTCACTTTCTTTACCTTGAAGGGGGGAGTTGCTTCATTCCGTAAGGACTGGAGCAAGAGGGGTAGGTGAGGTTGGCAAATGGGATCAATCCTGGCCCTTAGTTTGTCAAAGGAGGGACGAAGACGCACTTGTATATGCACCATGTTTGGTGAAGCCTTTGGCATTCCTGACTCATAAAGTTGCACCCTCATTTGGAAGGGAGTATCTTTCGAGCTGATTTTTTCGAAAGATTTCGCCCAAATGAAGTACACCTCCCTGCTAGTTGTAAGCTGGATCATGGCGCTTTTTCTGAGCGCCAACCACAACCTGTTGGCACAGTCCGATGAGATGCAGTTCGACCCCGGACGGATTTATGTAAAAGTCGCAGATAACTCCAATCTGGTGATTTCATCGGCTCAGGCCGTGTTACGTGATCCGGATTTGGCAGAACTGGCACCGCTGATCGCCGACTATCAGATTAGCCAAATCAGGCGACCCTTCCTGGCTTTGCAGACAGCGACCTTTGACCGAACCTATGAGATAGAGTTTGGCGCAGAAAAGAAAGTGAACGAATTAATCCGGGCCTTCGAGCAAATCGACTGGATCGAATATGCTGAACCCATTCCCCTCTACGAAATTCACGGAATACCCAATGATGCGCTGTGGAGCAGTGTATCGGGACATTTGCAGCTGATCAAAGCCGATTCTGCCTGGGACATCCATACGGGAGGAGGCGCAAAAATCGCCATCATCGACAATGCCATTCAAACCAACCACCCCGATCTGGCTCCCAATATGTGGGTGAACGCCGGGGAAATCCCCGGAAACGGAATCGACGACGACCAAAACGGTTATATCGATGATGTCCACGGGTATGATGTCGCCGATGACGACGGAGACCCCAATCCCCCTTCCTCTGCCAATTCGTTTAACTTTTCACATGGATCACACTGCGCAGGTATCGCCAGTGGCAGCACCGAAAACGGGATTGGGATCGCCTCGGTAGGGCACAGCTGTCAGATTATCGGAATCAAGGCTACCTCGGATGGAGGCAACGAACGGTTCATTAGCAACGCTGTGGAGGGATTTGCCTATGCCATCGTGGCAGAAGCCGACGTGATCAGCGCTTCCTACGGGGGGGGCTTCTTTTTTCAGACTGCTGACAACATGGCCCAGGAGGCTCACAATCGAGGCATAATGGTGGTCGCTTCCGCTGGAAACAACGACAACAGCGCGATCCAGTACCCTGCGAACTACGACAACGTCATCTCAGTCGCCAATACGAATAATCAGGACCGCAAATCCTCCAGTTCGACTTATGGTTCCTGGGTAGATGTCTCCGCTCCAGGGACGGATATTGTCAGCACGGTAGCCTTTGACGGATATACGGCCTATACCGGTACCTCCATGTCAGCGCCTATGGTAGCAGGCCTTCTCGGGTTGATGAAGTCCTACAAGCCAGGTTATCCAAAAGGGATCTATGAATACGCCATGCTGGAGACTGCCGACCCCATCGATGACCTGAACCCCAATTACTATGGGCAGTTGGGCGCGGGACGAATCAATGCATTTGAGGCCCTGAAAAGGCTGGATTGCTTTCCATTGGCTGCGAACCTGGATGGCCCCCGAATTGACACCGCAAGAATTGGAGAATATTTCCTCACCAGCGAGGATTCCTGTAGCCGATTTACCTTTGACCCCAATCTGCTGGTCATCCATGATCCGGACTTTGACCTGCCGATATCAGTGGATTTAGGCACCTGCGGGACGGTAAACCCCCGTCAGGTAGCGGCCTTCCTCGACTGGAACGGTGACGGCGATTTTTCAGACAGCCTTGAAACCATTTGGCTATCTCCGACTATGGCGGGAAATGATACCCTAAGTACGCTGGTATCCATTCCTTCATTTGTCCAGCGGGAAACCCGTCTTCGGATGAGAATCATTGTCCGCGAAGGAACCGGGGTGATCGATCCATGCAGCAGCTTTTTCGCAGGAGAAACACAGGAGTACCTGATTTCCTTCATTCCTGGCATTTGTCCTCCGGGAACCGATCTTGTGCAGGAGTTTTCCTATGTGCAGGACTTTGAGACTTTTGCTACCTGTGACACATCGGGAGCGGTACCTTGTGCCCTTGGTGATGGCTGGACCAATGGTGAGGAAAATGACCTGGACTGGTATGCCCATCAGGGAGCTACCTCTACTTCCAATACCGGACCTTCCGGGGATTTCTCTCCGGATCAGATGGCTGGAACCTATGTGTATGTAGAGGGCTCGCGTTCTGGTGGACCGGAGGAAGAAGCTACGCTTTTATCTCCCTGCTTTGACCTGAGTGGGCTGGAAGCACCGGAAGTCAGCTTCCTGTATCATATGTTTGGCTCAGATATGGGAACCCTCGTACTGGAGGCACGTGGGATAGGCCTGTGGCAGACCATGTGGAGCACATCTGGAAATCGGCAGGACATCTGGCGGGAGCAGACGGTTGATTTGAGCCTGTTGGCCGGGCAAGTGGTAAAGTTGCGCTTTGTGTACATCACACGAGAAGGCGAACGCAGTGACATAGCCATTGGCCTGGTAAATATAGGCGATGCTGCTCCCTGTAATGGAGAAACCGTCCTGCACGAGCCCATGGGAGAGATCGAAGACGGTAGCGGATTGTTTCGGGATTACCCCGATTTCAATGATTGCCGCTGGCTGATTCAACCGTATAACACCGAAAGCATCAAGGTCACACTGGAACGGTTTCGAACCATCCCCAATCAGGATTTTCTCTACGTGTATGCGGGAGAAAATGACAGTGCAGTTGAGGTCGCGAGCTATTCCGGTTTCACCACCGATTCTCTGACCGTTGCAGGAGGGAATGCTTACCTGCGGTTTGCAACAGACAGCGCGGCCCGCAACGAAGGCTTCCTGCTGAGCTATGAGGCCACCCCAATGCCCGATGTGCTGGATTTTGACCTGGAACCACAAGGCGCCCCCGCTGGAGAGTCCATTCGGGTTCCTTTACGGGTGACAGACTTTACTGATATGCTGGAAGTAAAAGCAACCCTGGTGCTGGACGATTCGAGCAAGGCCCGATTTGTTCCAGCCAGTTACTTGCCACAGGGGGTCTTTGGCGACCTGATCACAACCATCTCAGGTGATACCCTATTCCTACAATGGAATACCAAACTGGACATTCCCTACAGCCTGGACAATGGGGACACCCTGGCATTCGTGGCGATTGAGTTACTTGGGAGTGCCAATGATACTGCCTATCTCATGCTGGATGATGCTACCCCAGAGACCGATGTGGCTCGCAGGGCATATGGAAATGACGATAACTTCTCACTGGTACTGCCCACCGGAGATACTACTGAACTGCTTATTCTGAAAAACACCTCGATCAACCATGCCTCGGATCAGGTTGGGCTATCCGCTAGCCCCAATCCGTTTGAAGATCGGATCAACGTTCAGGTAACCCTCCCTACGGGGCCTCAAGCGCAGCTAATTGTCTATGATGCCTTGGGCCGAATTCAACAAAGGCTTACACTTGAGGTCAGCCAGGGAAAGGCTCATGTGGAACTTGGCACCAGTCAGTGGGCTCAGGGGTTATATTTGATTGAAGTCATCACCCCCGCCGGGAGGGCCTTCCAAAAGGTATGGCGTCAGTAATTTCACCTCAATACCACATCCCCATGCATCTCCGTCAACTCATGCTGGTTGTGGCCCTCTTTCTGGGGGGCAATGTCTTCGGACAGGACTTCTCCACTCCTTTTGAAAAGGGAAACGGGAATACCTCTGCCCGTTATGATGAAGCAATCAATTACTATGAGCAATTGGCGGAGACCTATCCCCAGGCCAGGCTGCTGACCATGGGGCTGACAGACCACGGAAAACCCCTCCACCTGCTGCTATTGTCAGCGGATGGAACCTTTGATCCGGCAGCAATCAAAGCCAGGGGCAAGGCTTTCGTTCTGATCAACAATGGCATCCACCCGGGTGAACCCTGCGGGATTGACGCCTGCATGATGCTGGCGCGTGACCTGATTCAGGAGGAGCGGCTTCCGGAAGATGTTGTCATCGGGATAATTCCCGTTTACAACATCGGCGGGGCCCACAACCGAGGTGCCTATAGCCGTGCCAATCAAAACGGTCCTGAGATGCACGGCTTTCGCGGCAATGCCCGGAACTATGACCTCAACAGGGATTTCGTCAAGATGGACAGCCGCAATGCCCGCAGCTTTGCCCAAATATTTCAAACCTACCTGCCTGATGTATTTGTTGATACACACACGACTAATGGCGCTGACTATCAGGCGGTTTTGACACTCATCGAAACCCAGCACAACAAGTTGATGCCTTCTGCATCCGAGTTCATGACCGAGCAACTGACCCCGGCGCTGTACGATCACATGGAGCAGGCCGAGGTCATCATGAGCCCCTATGTCAATGTATTTGGCCGCACGCCAGACGACGGCTTTGCGGGCTTTCTGGACCTGCCCCGTTACTCAACGGGTTATGCTGCATTGTTTCAGACGCCCTGCTATGTGACCGAAGCCCACATGTTCAAGCCCTTTTCTGATAGGGTAGAGGCCACCTACACCTTTCTGGAAGGGATGATCGGATTTGTGGAAGAAAAGGGCGAAGCATTGGTGGAAGCGGTTCAGGCGGCTCGTGAAGAGGCTGCGAATGCTTCTGTCGTGGACCTCGCGTGGGAACTGGACACCACAGAGGTGGAGGCCATCGAATTCGCTGGTTATGAAGCACAGTTCGTCACCAGCGAACTAACCGGGCAGACCCGCCTGCGCTACGACCGTAGTCAGTCCTGGACGCGGGAAGTTCCCTTTCTCAATACCTACCGCGCTACTTTGCAAAAAGAGAAACCCAGTGCCTACCTCATTCCGCAGGGCTACATCGAAGTGATCGAGCGCCTGGAGGTCAATGGGGTAGAGCTAGCGCGTTTGCAGCGTGATACGACCCTTCGCGTCGAGGTTAGCTACCTCAACGACGTGGAGAACCTGCCCTATCCCTACGAAGGCCACTATTACCATCAGGGCCTCACGGCGGAACTGGACACGCAGGAGTTGAAGTTTTACGCAGGGGATGTAGTCGCCTTTACTGGGCAGTGGCGCGATCCCTATCTTGTGCACGTGCTGGAGCCACAGGCCCAGGACGCCTTCTTTCGCTGGAACTTCTTCGACGCGATCCTGATGCAGAAGGAGTACTTCTCCAGCTATGTCTTCGAGGAAACCGCCCTCGATCTGCTGGCAGCTGACCCAGAACTCAAGGCTACGTTCGAAGCCCGCAAAGCCGAAGATGAGGCCTTCGCCCAAAATGCACGCGCACAGCTTGACTTCATCTACAAGCACTCGTCCTACTACGAACCGACGCACCGTCGGTATCCCGTGGTGAGATGGGAGGGAGAGAGAACTGCACTGGACGTTGTGGAGGATTGAAGTTGATCGAGGACTCCGCTCCTCGATCCTGCTGGTCTTCGGGTATTCGTACCCTCGGTGTCGGCTAATCCCTCCGTCATCCCGCAGACGGGATGCCACCTCCCTTTTCAAGGGAGGAAGGGGTTTTGGCGGCTAGATGCCGCCCCAGTGGTTTTCCCCCCTTCGGCGCGTAGCATAGAAGGGGGTGTTTTTCGCCTCAGGCGAAAAACGGGGGGATAAACCTGCTGGTCTACGGGTCTCGGTACCCGTGGTGTCGTCTAATCCCTCCGTCATCCCGCAGACGGGATGCCACCTCCCTTTTCAAGGGAGGAAGGGGTTTTGGCGGCTAGATGCCGCCCCAGTGGTTTTCCCCCCTTCGGCGCGTAGCATAGAAGGGGGGTGTTTTTCGCCTCTAGGCGAAAAACGGGGGGATAAACCTGCTGGTCTACGGGTCTCGGTACCCGCAGTGTCGCCTAATCCCTCCGTCATCCCTCAGGCGGGATGCCATCTCCCTTTTCAAGGGAGGAAGGGGTTTTGGCCGCCTCAATCAAACCTAATCGCCTGAATCGGGTTGATGCGGTTGATGATGAGGGTGGGGACGAGCATGAAGGTGGTACAGGCGAGGATAGTGCCGAGGTTGACGAGGGCAAAGCGGCCCCAGACCCACGAAACAGGCACTACGTCGATGCCATAGTCTTCCTGGTTGACGCGCAGCCATTCCAGCCAGTCCTGAGATCCGAGCAGGCCCAGTCCCAGGATATTGCCCAGGACTACTCCGACGATGATCAGCAACATGGCGTTGAAGACGAAAGTCCGACGAACGCGGCGGTTTTCCAGTCCCAGGGCCTTGAGGATGCCCACGGTGCGGGTTCGTTCGATGATCATGATGAGCACCACAGTGGTCATGTTGACGATGGCTACGACAATCATCAGGATGAGGATGACACGTACATTCTGGTGCTGTAACAGCAGCCAGTCAAATATCTCGGGAAAAAGATAGGTGATCGGTTCGGCACCAAAGCGATAGGGGATCAGTTCGTTGATTTCTTCGGTACGCTCTTCAAGGATGTCGAGGGATTCCAGGTTGACCTCAAAGCCGCTGGCTTCGTCCTTGTTCCAACCCCAGATATCCTGAAGCATGCGGATGTCGCAGATGACGACATTGTCGTCAAATTCGATCATGCCGGTTTCATACAGACCGACGACATCTGCTGGGCGGTTACGGACGTTTTCGCCCTGGTCCACGAAAATGAGTCGGGCCCGGTCTCCTACTTTCAGTTCAAGTCGTCGTGCCTGCTTGGCCGAAATCAGGATTTCGTAGACCGGTTTGTCCCGGTCCTGGGCATAATCTGGCACCCGGCCCTGCTTGAGTGATTTTGTGAAAAAGGTCCAGTCATATGTGCCATCAACTCCCTTGAGCCGGATTCCATCCCAGCCCATATCAGACTTCAATGCTGCGGTGTATTCAGCATAGGCATTTACCGAGGTCACCCCGGGAAGTTGCCGGATCTGCTCAATGGAAGGATCGGTCGTTGGTAGCGGCTTGATCTGTCGGTCGAGGTCACGGTAGTAGTTCCCGATCTGGATGTGGGAACCAAAGCCAATGACCTTGTTCTGAATTTCGGTTTCAAATCCCTGTGCCAGTGAAACGGCGATCTCCATTGTGGCGACAGCCAATGCGATGCTCAGTACAGCCAACTGGATGGTCAGTGCGGTTGCCTTGCGTTGAGGTTGAAAGGTAATACGTCGCGCCAGAAAATATTCGAAATTCATATTCGCTTGTCAGTGATCAGGGATCCAGAGACATTGATCAGGATGGAGTGGGGGAGGAGCTACCAGCAATTCCTTTTTGACATTTCGCCTTCAGCTTGCAACTGATTTCTCCCTTCTGCATTTTGGCTGTCAAAATACCCAAATTTTCCTCATATGCGTGCATTTCGGCTGTCTTCTCTTTTTCTTCTTGGCCTGCTCCTGCTGGTATTCGCCTGCGAAAATACAGCACAGGACTCCACCTCCCAAGCCGAACCTGAGACTCGAGAGCTTTCCCCCCGTGTCCGAACGGGGGCAGAGTTGCTGTTGGCCGACGGATTGAACTGGGTAGAGGGGAAAAAAGTGGCAGTAGTGGCCAACCAGACCTCAATGGTAGGAGACAGGCATCTGGTCGATACGCTGCTGTCGCGCGGGATTGAGGTGGTAAAAGTGTTTTCGCCTGAGCATGGCTTCCGGGGAACTGCCGACGCAGGGGCACGGATCAGTAACAGCCGCGACATCGAGACGGGGTTGCCCATTGTATCACTTTATGGCAGGAATAAAAAGCCGACTGTAGCTCAGCTCGCCGATGTTGATGTGGTGGTTTTTGACATTCAGGACGTGGGTACAAGGTTTTACACCTACCTCTCCACGATGACCTACGTGTTGGAAGCCTGTATCGAGCAGCAAAAAAAGTTCCTGGTGCTGGATCGCCCCAATCCCAATGGATGGTATGTGGATGGCCCTGTGCTGGAAGCCACCAATTCGTCATTCATTGGGTTGCATGAAATTCCCATCGTTCATGGGATGACTTTAGGGGAATATGCCGGACTGGTCTCAAAGGAAGGCTGGCTTTCCAACGGAATTTCTGCCGAGTCATTGCTTGTCGTAATTCCCTGTGAGGGCTACCACCACGGCATGCAATGGGAGGAAACAGGACTTCCCTGGATTTCTCCTTCGCCCAATCTCGCTACGGAATACGCTGCATACCTCTATCCGGCGATTTGCTGGTTTGAGCCAACTCCCGTGAGCGTGGGGCGCGGTACGGACTCTGCCTTTACATTGGTGGGCGCGCCATGGTACGGGGCGGCAAATGCACGGGAGTCTGCCGATTGGGAGGCATATGGACTTCGGGCCAAACGGGTAGGTTTCACTCCTCACAGCCTTCCCGGGAAATCCACCTATCCCAAATTTCAGGACGAAATGTGTCAGGGGCTGGATTTTCAGAATCGGGTGGAAGGAAAGGAACTCTTCCTGGCGGGATTATCTCTCCTCAAGGAAATGTATTTAATCCATGGAGAGGTTGGGCCTGATGAGCCATTTTTCCAGACAAACTTTGAACGCTGGCCAGGCACAACAGAACTGGAGGAGCAGGTGAAAGCCGGGATGAGCCCTGAGCAGATTTATGAAAGCTGGCAGCCCAAAGTCGACGAATTCAAAGCGATGCGAGCCCGCTATCTGTTATATCCGAAAAACTAGCTGCGGTAGGCGGACATCTGAATTGGCGCTGCCTGGCCATTTCGTCCAGTATGAAAAGGGAAGCCAAGGCCAATTGCGAATAATTCTGGGATGCATTCCCAAAGCGGCGGGACTTGGTTTGCCAGATCTGTACGATCAACTCCTGCCCTCCTTCGCTAGGGCGGATTTTGCGCATTACCCGCTGGACATTGCGTATACCAGCATGATAGACATGCATCACCAGCAGGCGGAACCAGATGTCCTCTTCGTCAAAATCCAGTCCGTAATCGCGACACAGTTCCCTGGTATGGGGCAAACAAACGTTTCGGATAAAACGGGCCGCACCCATAGCGGACTTGTCAAAGTCTTCACGTTCGTCTAGGGTATCATTGATGACAAGGCCGACTTCCTTTGCGACCCCTTTCATGAGCTGAAATGCTCCGTATGCTCCGTCGATACTCACCTGAAGATGCCCAGGGCTTTCAATCAGCAGAATGGCCTGCGCAAACCAGGGATCGACCCCTTCCTGCTCAAATACCCCGATCGCCCGGTCAATGTCGGGGATCACCGCGTCAAACTGGTAAAAATGGTTTCGACCATGGGTGAAGTATAGCTCATCGCGAGAGCGCATCCCCAGGGCTTTTTTGGCGCTGTCTTCGTATTGCCTTTTCAATCTTTCGGAAAGAAAAATGGCGTGGAAGCGGGATAGGGTGTCGATGACTACCCGGGTTTTGGCGACATTAACAAGCACTATTTCGGGAGGCAGGTTCATGATTTGCTGCCAGAATCTGGGCTGCACAAGGGTATCCCAACCTTCGGAATATAGGCTACTATCCTGCACCAGCCGGAGACATGAGTCCGTTGCGATGGAAATTGAGTCCACGGGAGGAGCGACCTCCGTAGCGGGAGCCACGGGATCCAAAAACTGGAAGGGGAGGCTGGTCAAGCCGATGATCAGCAGTAAGGCAACAATTACGCTGATGGTGTGCCGCATAGGTCGGTTTCTTAAGTTCCTAACCTTAAAATTACGAACATTTGTCTATCTGAAGCTATTCAAATCAAATTTCCAACCATCTTCTTTAATCGCGGTTGTTTTTTTTGCCAACTTCGCTCCGGAGTTCTGTTGATTTTCTCTCACATCACCCCAAGCTATGGAACTGTTTCAGATCATTTCGGCGATACTTGTGCTGTCAGCAGCCTTTGCCTATATAAACCAGCGCTTCTTTAAGCTTCCTTCCGGAATTGCCCTGCTAATCGCAGGTTTCCTGTGGTCGCTCACTGTTCAGGCGATTGGAGCTTTCTCTCCAGGGTTCATCGAACTGGTAAAGTCCAGTCTGGCCACGCTGAATTTCTCTGAAATACTACTGGAAGTGATGCTGAGTTTCCTGCTGTTCGCAGCAGCATTGCACACGGATTATTCCAAATTAAAGGCTGTAAAGGGGCCTATCCTGACTTTTGCCTCGCTGGGAGTCTTGATCTCGACCTTTGGGGTCGGGTACCTCCTTCACCTGATTCTTCCGTTGCTTGGCTACGAAATCGACCTGATTTACTGTTTGCTATTTGGGGCCCTCATCACCCCCACTGACCCCATTGCCGTGATGGGGATCCTGAAAAAAGCGGGAGTGCCTGCTTCGGTAGAAGCAAAAATCACCGGAGAATCGCTCTTCAACGATGGATTTGGGGTGGTAGTCTTTGTGGCCCTGTTTGAAATGGCCAAAGAGGGCATGGAGCATGTTTCCACCGAATTTGTCCTTACGCTCCTTGCAGAAGAGGTGCTGGGGGGCATCGGCCTGGGAATTGCGCTGGGATGGATTGGTTTTCAGCTCATGCGTACCATCGACCACTATCCGACCGAGGTACTCCTTACCCTGGCCCTGGTGACGGGGGGATATACCATGGCACTTTTGCTGCATTTTTCTGGTCCACTGGCCATGGTAGTAGCAGGATTGTTCATCGGCAATACCGGCAACCGTGGCTCAATGTCTGATGTGACCGCAGATTACATCCACAAATTCTGGGAAATGATGGACGAGGCGCTCAACGCCATCCTTTTTGTCCTGATCGGCCTGGAAGTCCTGATGCTGAATTATAGCTGGCAGATACTGACGCTGGGGATCGTGGCTCTTGTAGTTTCCGTAGCCATGCGTTACATCGCTTTATGGCTGCCCTCGACTGTCTTTGGGTTCCGCAAGAATTTTGCCCCCTATACCGTCACCATCATGACCTGGGGAGGCCTCAAGGGGGGCATATCCATAGCCCTTGCCCTTTCCCTAACCGCTGATATGCCCAAGGATATCCTCGTAGGAATGGCTTATACGGTGGTATTCTGTTCACTATTGTTCCAGGGGTTGAGTCTGGAAGGCTTCGTGGTGCGTTTATTAAAGCGGGCGAAAAAATCCGAAGGGAATACCCCCTCCGCAACTGAATAGTTGGACTGGTTTCTGCGTTATGATGGGAAACCTGATAGTCAACTATGAAGCAATCGACTGATTTTTCCTTCCTGAAGACATTTCTTGTGGCCATTGGCTGTACCATGATGATCGCAGGAAGTAGCTGTAAAAAGGAAACCGTTTGTAACAACGACTGTATCTGGGCCCAGGATGGCCAATGCGATGACGGCGGCGAGGGATCTGTAACAAGCCTCTGTGGCGAAGGAAGTGACTGTGATGACTGCGGCCCCCGTTTCAGATAAGGTCGGTTGGTGCCTTCGGAATTAAGTAATTACTCATTCGTAATTCTTATAAAATTCTGACCATCAGTAGTTTTCAACTACGAACCAGCGACTCCGAACTCCGAACTTATTCCACTCATTCCGTGGCCTATAAAATTCACCTTTCTACTGACGAAGCCTATGAACTGGCTGACAGAATGCAGGGAATCGACAACAAAAAACTATCCCGCAGGTTGTTGGCGATCTCTTTGCGCCATTATGGGTATCCGGTAAAACAGATTGCCCTTTTGACGGGTGTCAGCGCAAAAACGGTGACAGGCTGGTTCAGGATGTTTGTAAATGGGGGATTTGATGAACTTCTGAAGCTGGAATACCCCAAAAATCGGGGCTCCATGCTGGAGGCGCATCAGGAGGCAATTCGTGGATTTTGGGAAGAGCGCTCAGGAGCTACTTTGGAAGAGCTTCAAACCTGGCTTAAGGAGGAGCGAAACATTGAAGTCGAATACAGTTGGCTATACCGGTACCTTGACCTTCATCACCTTCTTCCAGGATCAGACGGCAATTCGGAAGTCTGATGGAGTTTCTCCTTCGTCGTTGTCCCTGTTATCTGCTGATGTCGGCGGCTGTGGGGTAGGAGTCTGTCCCTGAGCGTGGTCCATCTTTTTTCGGACAAAAGTGCCCGCGTGCTCCAGAGCTTCATTGGCCTCGGGGGTATACCGCCAAAAAAGCTGCCAAACGTGGAGCAATCCCGGATATAGCTGCAAATGGCTCGGGGAATGCGCTCTGGCGAGATTTCTGCCTAGCCGAACAGCATCATCAGTGAGCACTTCTGCATCGCTGGCCTGTATAAGAATGGGGGGAAGGTCGCTCAGGTCACCAAACAGAGGCGATATCATGGGGTGATCCAGAGGCAGCCCATTGGCATAGGAGTCTGCCCAATCCCGCAAATGATCCACTTTGACGATGGGGTCACGTGGCTGGTTTTGATCTGCTGATTCTCCGGAGAAAGTCAAATCTACCCAGGGGGAAAATAACACCGCCGCAGCCGGCATGGCAATACCCAATTCTTTTAGTTTCAGCAGCAGGGTCATGCAGAGGCCTCCACCGGCGGAGTCGCCACAGAGCGCGATCTGAGAGGAGTCGAATCCCTCGCTCAAAAGGAACCGATAGGCATGAAGGGCATCTTCCTGAGCGGCCGGGAATGGGTGCTCAGGAGATTTGCGGTAATTGATAATCAGGGATTTGCATTCGGCCTGTTGGGCGACCTTGGCTGCCAGTGCCCGATGGGTGATCAGAGAGCCAACAGAGAATCCCCCACCATGGAGAAAGAGAATGACCCGATCCGTACGGCATTTTTTGGGAGTAAACCACTCCGCAGGGTACTGATCCATTTCGACCATCTCGCTCTGAACCCCACGTGGCAGGGTCAAAGCCGAAGCACTGAGATCCAACCAATTCCTCAAGGCCGGAATATTATCCTGTTTGGTGTTCAGGATGGAGCGGCTCATATTCTCGGCTGAGATCCGCAGGAAAGTATGGGATAGACTTGGCATAGCAGCGAAAAATAGTCCTTTTGGCAGGTTCCAGATGCTAAAATGCGGTATGCAAAAGCCTGGATTGTACAAACCAATCCTATAATTTATTCAATCCATCGGACTAGCCCAAATTTTTTAGACCCTGATTTTCTTGCACGGATAAAAGAAAGCCCTGGGTTGTTCGTTTTAGAGTTTGTTATTTTCGCCCAGCAAACCTGATATTGCTTTTGAAAGCCATTGCATTTAAATTCTTGATTCATAGGAGTTTGCTGAAATGAAATGTGGACATTCTTTGTGGGTATCAGTAAATAGTGGAATGAGACCGACTGCCAGGAGAGAGCATGCGTCGCTACACAATCCATTTTGCGATGATCTTCCTGCATGAGATGTTACTGGAAATGAAAAGGGCTATGGAAAGGAAATTGTATTTGACAGGTCTTATCGCTCTGGTGTTAGCAGGGAACTGGGTTGGGGGAATGGCGCAGCAAATAGACAGCCTTGAAATTTGTTCTGCAGTCCAAGGCAATATGCCTTTCAATCCGGCCCGTCAGTTTGAGTTAAGAGAACGTGCCTATTGCTGGCTGAAGATCTCTGAAGCCCGTCCGGGCGACTTCCTGAAGGTTCATTGGTGGTGGGGAGGTGAACTGCAACACGAAGAAGTTTTGAAACTGGGAGATGAGTCGTGGCGGACCCACTGCTATAAAACTCTGTATTATGCTGGAAGGTGGACGGTCAAAATCTATACTTCTGATGGGCTGCTAATCGCAGAAGAAAGCATGGCTGCGGGTGATGATGCTTCTCTGAGTTTGCCAAGTGTCGCACGTACACTGCCGGTACCTGAGGTATCCGAGGGCATGCCACAGCCCGCTCCTTTAGAGCAGCCACGAAGTAATTCTACTAATGTGTTGAGACAGGGCTCATGGTTTCCTCCCAGTAAGGAGAATCCCGGAAGAGAATCGGTTATCTGGGTGGTTTTGCCCAGCCATGAGATGTCTTCTGAGGCGGTTTGGGTTTCGATATCAGACCAAATGGGCGATAGCCTGCTCAATGACTGGGTAATGCTGGTAGACAGGCAGGAAATGCCCGAAAAGGAGGACTGGAATGAGTTTTCGGTTACCCTTGATCAATATGAAAGGCGAATTTTGCATGACATCAGCATCAAGCAGACCGATGTGAGACTGGCCAATCTCCCCATATTTTTGCTGGCAGAAGGTCGGGGAGCAGATATCGCCTGGGCGATCATGCAGCGTTATCCAGATCGGTTTCAGGGAGCATTCCTGACTGGCTGCGACTGCGGATATTACCAGCAGGGAAGCAGCCAGGTTCTTAGCGAAAAGGGAACGAGGTACGTCATTGCCTCCCCTGAATCAGATGGAGATTCGGAGCTGGATCAGTTACAGGCTTCCCTAAATCAGCTGACTCGATCCAATGTCCCCTATCAGGCCCTTCGGCAGGCGGATTACGAGAACTTTGATCAATTGCCTGGCCCGTTTATCCGTCAGGCGATATCATACCTGCTAGCCAGCCACCTCGATAGTATTCGTTAAGCGGTAAGCAACTGTGCTGACCCTACTCTAGTAGTTTCGGAACGAAATAGCTCCCCAATTAGTGAGGCATCGATGGTGTGACTATCAGAGGTTTATATTACAAATTGCGTTGAGCGCAGCGAAATCCCGCAGAGCGGGAAATACCAAATTTCGAATCCCTTCCATTAGCCATTAGTTTCGACCTATCAAAAGGGCCTCCTATAGTCCAGATTTACCTTTTTGAATTTGGGGCCTACCTTACCCCCCTAGCCAAGGTATGCACTTAATTCTGGGGCAATAGTCACTAATTGGCTTGCGCGGCTAGGGCAACTTTCCTATGTCGGAATCGAGCGTCGGCA
>CAYFIR010000149.1:0-14792 GCA_964343195.1 uncultured Bacteroidia bacterium
GTACCATTCTGACTTCTGACTTCTGACTTCTGACTTCTGACTTCTGACTTCTGACCTCTGACCGCGAAGCAGTCTGACTTCTTACTTCCGTTGAACGCAGTGAAATCCCGAGCATCGGGAACTTCTGACTTTCAGCCCCATGGGTGGAGATCTTCCGACTGGACGATGTGGAATCCAGGTTCATCCTGCTCTGTGGTCAGGCCTATCATGGCCTGGGCGACGGTCTTAACGTGGACAGCCTTGTAGCGCTTGAGTCCGCCGATCATCAGAGGTTCGAGGAGTTTGAAGAATCGCTCGCCCCAGACCTCAGCGGGGCGGTACTCCTTGCGTGGGCCGACGAGAAGCGAGGGCCGGATGGCCAGGGTACGGGGTAGATCGAGCGATTTGATGTCGACTTCGGTTTCGCCCTTGACCTTGAGGTAAAAGGAAGTCCAGCTATTGGCATCGGCACCGATGGAAGAGATGAAGGTATAGCAGCTGGCTCCTGAACGCCGGGCGAGCTGACCCATGCCGACGATGTAGTCGTGGTCCACTTTGTAAAATGCAGGCTTGGAACCCGCGGTAGCCTGTGTGGTACCGAGGGTGCTATACACATGGTCGATGGACCCTTCAGGCTGCCAGTTATCCAGTTGGTCAAAGTCAATGATGTGCTGCTGTACATTTTCTGGTGTGCCCTCAATGGGACGGCGCAGCAGCAGATGTACCTGCTCGTATTTCTCGGCGAGGATGGGCCATAAAAACTGTCCGGTGAGGCCGGTCGCTCCGGCGAGGATGCAAGTGGGCATGGGAAGAGGATTCGTGATGGGTAATTCGTGATTCGTAATTGGCCGAAGGATCGATCTGCCTCAGGCATAGTGGGGGATATACTTGAATATCCAAAGAATTCAGCATTTCGGCTTATGTCTTAGACCGCTTACTTGGGCAAATAGTTGAAATTGGCCGTCTGGTAACCTTATTTGCCCAAATCATCCCTCAAACTAAGAAACAGTCATGAATCTTTCTCTGCTTCGTCCTGTGTGGATCATCCTGTTCAGTGTTATGTTGAATAGTCTCTGGGCAAATGGTGGCCCCATCGATTACGCCGCCATCGAGCGCACCGGCAATGTCCAGTTGATGGAGGAACATGGAGTGAAGCTGATCTCCGAAGACCTGTCCATCACCCTGGAGCGCGAGTACGTACACGTGGTGGCGGTGTATCGGCTGCGCAGCAGTTGGAGAGATGAATCTGTAGAATATGGGTTTCCCATCGACGTAGGCATCGACGAAGCAGCGGGCAGTCCTGTCTGGCAGGAAACCTTCATCAAGGACTTCCAATGGCGACTGGATCGCGATGTGCTGGACCATGAACTGCACCAGGATCGCACCCATTTTGCCTATCGCAGAGAAGAAAACGGCGAAACGGTAGAGATTCCCTTTCGTCGCTTTTGGTATTTGGGAAAGCTCGGCCTCAAAAAGGGAGAAACTCATACCCTGAGGGTAAGCTACCGCATCAAACCCCGCCACACGGACTGGGAAACCAGTAAGGACCTCTTTCCCAGCTATGATTTGCGGGACTTTGTCTATGACCTTCGCCCAGCGGGATATTGGGACTCTGAATCAATGGAGCGGCTCTCGATGAAGGTCGATGTAGGCAAGGCCATCCGCTGTGGTCGCGTTGTCTGGGTGAAAGGACTCGAAGATCTGAAGCGGGTAAGTGCCACGGAATACCAGATGGAACTGACCAATGGCCCCATGCCGGAGGCTTTTCTGGACCTGCGCTACGACGTGTCGGGCTGCCTGCTCACCGATGACATTCGGGCCGAACTGCTTCCAAAAGACCGCATCCAGGAACTCAAGGCTTCCTCCCAGTTGGAAGGAAACTACGACCTTGAAAACCTGATTGACATGGACTTTGGCACGGCCTGGGTCGAAGGGGTGGATGCAACGGGGATCGGTGAATGGACGCAGTTTTCCTTCCACGAAGGAACGCGAGTTCGGGGAGTAATGCTCATGAATGGCTACCTCAAGAGTGAATCGACCTACCTCGCCAACAGCCGCCTCAGGCGGGTGAGAGTGGAATACGAAATGCGGTTCAGTGAGGATGAAGAATTTCGCAAGGAGGAAATCGAGGTCGATCTCCCTGACCTGCCATTCCGAGAATTGACCCAGGAAAATTATGGCGTACAGACACATACCCTGGTAGAATTTGGCGACTATGCGCCGTATATGCGTCGGGTTCGCATCTCTATCCTGGATACATATCCGGGAACCAAATACGAGGATACCTGCATTTCAGAGGTAATCTTGATCGGAGAATGAAAGCGAGGCGACTGATCTGGCTGGTACTGCTCCTGGGCGGGAGTTGGGCGAATGGGCAAGGCCTCATTCCCGTTTGGACAGCCGAGAACGGTTGGCAAACCCAGCGGGATGTGTTCCTGCGACAGGGCGATAGCCTCGCCATTGCCATCCCTGCGGATATGCTGCTGCTCCAGCTACAGCCATTATTTCCCAGCTACGAAAACCTGCCAAATCTGGCCCGGATCGACTATCTGGCAGACATCCTGGGAGAAGGCCCGGATACCCTGCGCCTGCGAGCCGATAGGGTAGGGGTGCAGTACCTGGCGCTTTGGCCGGGCAGGGAGCTCATGAGCCTGGACACAGTGCTGGAGCCGACGGTGGTCCTTCGCGTACGCCGCGATGACAGCTACCTGGGGTATTTGACTGAGATGATCGGGGTGCCATTTGTGCTGCCGCCACGGCGGTTTCCTGACGGGGGGCATCAGACCGATCTGGGGCTGGGCGTTGATTGTGCGGAGTTGGCGATCTATGGGCGAAGGCGACAGGGCCATAAGGTGCCCTACGTTGGCCCACAGGGGATTTACTACTATCTGCGCCCCATTCGGCCAGACAGCCTGTTCGAAGGCTGCGTGGTTCACTTTGGCGGGCAGGTGTCGGTGCTTTACAGGGACCTGGGCCGCGCGGGCCAGTTGGACGCAGAAGACTTGCTGATCCAGTCCTACGAAACCTGGGTACGCATTGTCTCCTGGCGTGAGAGTGGGTGGTATCGGCGAGAGTGGGAAGGGTTTATGTGGAGGTGAAAAAAGCAGATAGGCACCCTACTATATATTTCAATAGCATGAAAAACCATTGTCATATCTACGACCATGCAGGAAGAAAAGTGTCAGTGCCCTAAGGAATATCCCCTCGTCCTACAGTATCATCTTGTTGAGGAGGTTTTAGTCTGCTCTCATTGCAACCTGGATAAGGAATTCGGAGAGCTTCCGCCCTCGATCAAAATGGAAATAGCTAATTGGACTAAGAGTTACCGAAAGGCGTTTAAAAAATGGCTGGTTGGCCCAGACCGATTGGACGAATTATCGAACCCTCAAAGCTCGCTGAATCAAAAGGGGTTAGCCATAGCGGCGAAGCTCAATACCATGCTGCCGACCTATTACTGGTGGCATGTCAATGAGGACGAATATTTTGATGCTTGCCCTAATTGTGGCAAGGGCTTTCAAACCGTTTTGAACGGATACGCAGAGCATCATAAGGTCTGTCAGCAGTGCCGGATATTGGTCAATGATACCACTCTCCCCTAGCATTTTCTCTCCATAACGTTTCCGAAAATAAGCGAATTCATCTGCCTTAATCTCTATGGAGCGGATCGGCTCCTCCATTTTTTACAGGCAGAATTACCCCCTTTTTACTAAGTAGGCCTTGCCAGAAATCGCAGTTTCCAGCGGTTTTAGCGTACTTTTTTGTCTCTGAATGATTTTAGCCCCCACAATGACCGATCTGAAACACCTCGGTCCGGAGATCTATTGCCAAGTTCGATTATCAAATAAGTTCATTCAAAATCAAACTGTCAAAAGGGTTTTAGAAATTCTTCCCATGAAGGGTTCAGGCTACCAAAAGGACTATCTCGATTTGCTGGATTTTTTTAAGTCTGTCATCATTTTGGTTGGAGGTAATTGACGAAAATTCCGGTGGGAGAGCAGGGTAAACGATCAAACTGCCGCTCAGGAAATATTACCCCCGGCTTCATTATGTCTCATACTTCTGGTTGCTCATAAGGCCGTCGGCTTGCTTCTCTAAATGGTGGATTTCATGTCCAACATCAAAACTACTTCGCATGAAACAGTTTTTAGACCCAAGGAACTGGTTAACATGTTTCTTACTACTATTCTCGGGCCTCACCATGATGGCCCAGCAGGTTACCGTATCCGGTACCGTGACTGATAGTACAACCAGTGAAGCACTGGTAGGAGCTACAGTTCTAGAGAAAGGCACTTCAAATGGTGTCATCACAGATGAGTCAGGTGGCTTTAAGCTGGCTGTCTTGGAAGGGGCTACACTGGTAGTCAGCTACTATGGTTTTCAAACGAGGCAACTCTCAATTGGGGATCAAACCAACTTTAACATCCGGATGGGGGAGAGCATCTCCAACCTTGACGAAGTAATCGTAGTTGGATACAACACCCAGAAGCAACGCGAGGTAACTGGCTCAGTCGGCACCGTAGATGCTGAGGATCTGGTCAAAACCCCGGCAGTTACCGCAGGCGGTATGCTGGTGGGACGTGTCCAGGGGATTACCACCCGTGCCAGGGATTCTCGACCAGGTGCTTCCATTGACCTGCAGATCCGAAATATGGGGGAACCCCTGTTTGTGATTGATGGAGTACCCTCAGACCAGGGGCAATTCAATCAACTGGGACTGAATGACATCGAAAATATCACGATCCTGAAGGATGGTGCTGCCGCCATTTATGGTCTTCGAGCTGCCAATGGGGTAGTGCTGGTTACCACCAAGCGGGGTAAAATCGGCCAGGAAGCCACCATCAACATCAACGGATACTACGGCATGTCCAACTGGGCACGTTTCCCCAGGCCAGCCAATGCCTATCAGTACCTGCGTGCGCGGGTAGAAGCTGAGACCAATGTGGGCCGTGCTGCTCCTGCTGCAATTCCGCCTGAGGAGTTGGAAAAGTGGCGTCTGGGTACGGAAGAGGGCTATGAGAGCTTTGACTATTATGATTTTATCGTGAGACGCAATGTGCCTCAGTACAACCTCAACGGAAGTATCTCTGGCGGTACAGAGTCCGCGACATACTACGTGTCCGTAACTCATCTGAACCAGGATGCAACCATCGAAGACTATAACTTCAACCGGACCAACATCCAGGCCAACGTGGATGCCCACATCTCTGACCGCCTGACCGTAGGGACTCAGGTGTATGGACGTATTGAGGATCGCCATCAGGTCGGTGTTCCAGGATTGGATGACTATTTCAACCCCATCCTGAGTATTTTCTCCATGTGGCCTACGGAACGCCCCTATGCCAATGATAACCCGGAATACATCAATACTACTCACAATGTGAACGTCAATCCGGCTACCTATACGGAGGAAGTAACGGGATACATCGATGAGACCTGGCGCTCGATGAAGGCCAATCTCTATGCAGAGTATGAATTTGGATTTGGGCTAAAAGCCAAAGCAACATATGGCTATACTTTTGCCAACATGGACTTTGATGGGTTTGAGTACACCTACCAAACCTACACCTACAATGAAGCTACGGATACCTATCGCGTAACTGGTGGTAACGACAACCCATGGCGAGAGCGTCGTCGCAACGACCTGATCGATCGCGTAGCGCAGGTTCAGTTGACTTATGACGAGACTTTTGGAGACCACTCTGTGAGCGCCGTTGCTGGATTTGAGCGCTATGACCGCCGGAGTCATTACTTTGTTGTACACACCGTTCCCCCCAATAATTACATCCCCATCATGTCCTATGCAGACCAGGACATCCTTTATGATGCACTGGGACAGGAAGCTCGTCAGGGATTCCTGGGCCGTGTGAACTATAACTACAAAGGAAAATACCTGGTCGAATTCCTGGGACGCTATGACGGACACTTCCTCTTCCCTCCTGGCAGCCGATATGGGTTCTTCCCTGGTGTGTCAGTAGGATGGCAACTGGGGGATGAGAAATTCATGCAGGGTATTGAGGCCATCAGTGGGCTGAAATTGCGTGCTTCCTACTCCATCGTTGGAAACACCAATAACTCCTATGGATATATCATTGAGCCCTATAGCTACTATAGTGGATATGATTTCCTTACTGGATCAGGGGGTAGTGCCGTACTGGATGGCGACCTGGTACCGGGAGTAGACCCACGCGGATTGCCTGTTACCAACCTTAGCTGGTTGGAAAATCGATACAGCAACGTCGGGATTGACCTTGAGTTGTTTGATGGAGCTATTTTCGCTCAGATTGATGCCTTCCAGCGCTTCCGTGATGGACTACCTGCTGGTCGCTACGACGTTCAGATTCCGGATGAGGTCGGCTACACCCTGCCTGCAGAAAACCTGGAAGCTGATGCCGTATATGGTATTGAAGGAGCTGTGACCTATCAGGGGCGCCGGGGGGCTTTCTTCTACCGGATTAGTGGCAATGCTTCTTTTGCCCGTTGGAGAAATGAGGTTCGCTACAAGCCCCGCTATGGCAACTCATTTGACCAGTATCGCACTGAGCAGGAAGGCCGCTGGGTACAAAACTGGTGGGGGTACGAAGTCATCGGTCAGTTCCAGTCCCAGGAGGAAATCGACAATTACCCCATCAACAATGATGGTCAGGGTAACCGAAATATGTTGCCTGGAGACCTGATTTTCAAGGATGTGAATGAGGATGGGATCATCAACTGGTTGGATGAACGCCCCATTGGTTATCCTGAAGGATGGAGTCCTGCGCTGAGCTATGGATTGAATTTTGACTTTCAATACCGAGGATTCTCTCTGATCGCCGATTTTGCGGGTGCAGCCATGCAGACCTTTAACCGCTATTGGGAGTTGCGCTTCCCGTTCCCCAACAACGGTGTTTCTCCAGAATACCTCTTTGAAGACAACTGGCGCCACGAGGATCCATATGATCCCACCAGCCCCTGGATTCCAGGTTACTATCCTGCCACGCGTAATGACTGGGGACACCCCAACTATTCCTATGGCAGCACTTTTTGGTTGGTTAACGTGCGTTACATCCGTCTGCGTAACCTGCAACTGGGTTATACCCTGCCCAAAACTTTACTTTCCAAAGTGGGCGTCGAAGCACTGCAGGTATATGTCAATGGATCCAACATCTTCTCAATCGACAACACAAAGTCATTTGAGATCGATCCTGAGATCGCTGATGGAAATGGTCTGATTTATCCGACCACCCGCCTGATCAACTTTGGCTTCAACCTAACCCTCTGAGAACAATGAAATCTCTTAAAATATTCATATTCGCATTTATCGCCCTGTGGTCCACTGGCTGTAATGACATGTGGCTGGACCGAGAGCCCTTCAGTATCCTGGTAGATGAACAGGTCTGGAATGATGAGGTACTGGTTACTGGTGTCCTTTCCAATTTCTATGACCGCCTGCCAGCGCACTACTCCCTCACATCAGGCTGGACCAATATGGCTGCCTACAATGAGGCTACCTGGTCTGGTAACGCCAATAACAACGGCCTGAACAGCATCAACACGTATGGGATCAATCGTTGGACCTACTGGGACTATGGTTTGATCCGTGACATCAATCTCGCGATTGATAAAATGGAAGAGGAGTCGGAACTTCCTGAATCAACCATTACGGCCCTCATCGCAGAGTTACGTTTTATCCGCGCCTACATTTACTTCGAAATGGTCAAGCGGATGGGCGGTATCCCGCTGGTAACCGAGCAGTTGATCTACGACTTTAGTGGTGACGTGACCTACCTACAGGTACCTCGCTCAACTGAGGAAGAAGCTTATGATTTTATCGCTTCAGAACTTGACGAGATCGCAGATCAGCTCGGCAACCTGAGTAGTAAAACCCGCGCCAACAAGTATACGGCCCTGGCTCTGAAGAGCCGCGCGATGCTATATGCCGCCTCCATTGCCAGGTACAACAATATGCTGCCAGTGCCCATCGAAACTGATGGTGGCGAGGTGGGAATTTCAGCGAGTCGGGCTGATGAGTACTATCAATTGTCCCTGGAAGCTTCTCAGGAGATCCTCACCAGCAACCGCTATCGCCTATACACAGGCAATTCGGACCTGGGGGAAAACTTCTATGAGGTGACGATGAACAAGAGCAACAATCCCGAAGTGATATGGGCACAGGACTTCTCTGCTGATGCCGACAAACGACACGGATTTGCCTACGACAACATTGCCCGCCCTGCCCGTGAGGACAACCTGAGTTCATCTGCGATCGGTCCGGTGCTGGAACTGGTAGAGGACTTTGAATACCTCGATGGCTCTACTGGAGAGCTAAAAACCCGTACAGAAGATGACTCGGATTACATCTACTACGACGAGCTGACCGACATTTTTGAGAATAAAGATGCTCGCCTGTTTGGTACAGTCGTCGTTCCCGGATCAGATTTTCGTGGAATAGAAATCTTTATGCAGGCTGGTGTGATGGAGTGGGACTCTGCTGCAGATGCCTACAATGCAACAGAAGGCGCACTTGGATCCACTCACTCTGATGATGGGGTCCTGACTGCTCTGGGAGGACCTAGCCGCACTACTTTTGAGGTGTCCAACACTGGCTTTTACCTGCGCAAATATGTGAGCAACGAAGGCCAGGCCAGTACACGTGGGGTGGCAAGTGACAACTGGTGGGTGCGCATCCGACTGGGTGAAATCTACCTGAATGCTGCTGAGGCGGCCTTCGAATTGGGGCAGCGTGGCGAAGCTGCTGAATATCTCAACACCCTCAGAGAGCGTGCTGGTTTTGCCCCCAACTTCCTCATGGCTAACGACGTGGACTTTGACCTCATTCGCAATGAGCGCCGGGTAGAGCTGGCCTTCGAAGATCATAACATGTGGGACCTCATGCGCTGGCGCATCGCACACGAAGTGTTGAATGGAGACAAGTCCAATCCTGGGGCATACTACTCTGCTTTGTATCCCTACCGGGTGATTCGTCCTGGCGATCCGGAGAAGGATGGCAAGTTTGTCTTCGAGAAGATGGCAGTACCTCGTTTGATCAATGCTCGCTTCTTCCAAATGAGCAACTACTATTCTGAGATCCCTCAGAATGCGATCAACAACAATCCCAAGCTTGTTCGTAACCCATTCCACTAATCAACCTTGAGATCTATGAATGCTTACAAATATATCATCGTGCTGCTGGTCGCAGCCATGACCCTGGCACTCTCAGGGTGCGAGTTTGATAACTTTGATCCTCCTTCTTCTGCTTTTACCGGCCAGATCGTGTACAACGGCGAGGCGATCGGATTACGGAGCACCGGAGTCCAACTGGAGCTATGGCAGGACGGATACGACGATTTTGAGAAGATCCCGGTTCACGTCGATCAGGACGGATCGTTTTCCGCTATGCTATTTGACGGGGATTACAAACTCACCTTCCTTAACAACAATGGACCCTGGGTCGGTAATACCGATACCACACTGTTGACCATCAAGGGAAATACCCAGATGGACCTGGAGGTAGAGCCATATTATACCATTGGAGATGCCAGCTTCTCGGTCAACGGATCCAATGTAGAGGCGACTTTCACAGTAAATGAGGTAAACTCTTCCTTGTCCCTTCTTTCCGCTCAACTTCTGATCGGGGCCACTACAATTGTAGATGCCGTTCGCCGCGAAGGAGTTACCCGCGTCAACAGTTCCCAACTAAACGTAGGGGGCTCAAACAGTGCCAGTATCGAAATGCCTGAAGAGATCGTAGCCAAGGGCTATGTGTTCGCGAGGGTAGGTCTTCAAATTGCTGGTTCTCAGGAGCTTATTTACACTCCTGTAATGAAGCTTGAATTCTAGGATTTAGTTAGTAGTAGTCTTTTTCGTGCCTTATTTCCAGTGACTGGATACCCAGACTTTTCAGAATCTTTGGTTAAAACCAGCATTGGATTTAAGGCACACTTTTCTACTCTTTTCATTCAATTAAGACCAGATTTTTACTGAATTATGAAGGCTATCCTACCCACATATCCGTGATGGGAAATGGGCTTCCAATACATTTCAGAAGTGCATTAGTGGAGTATCGCATAGGTGATGGGGGATTTACAGGCACTGCTCTATCTGATTCTGTACCCTGATGCTCTTGTTTAGCTGATAACACTGTGACTTACCCTACAAAGACCATGAGCTCAGGATTTGGGAAACTCCCTTAGTCGAAAAATCATGATAAAAATAAAACTCTACTATCACTTGCTACTGGTCCTCATGGGAATGGTACTTGTCAGTACCTCGGGTTGCAACCAACTGAACGGGGACGAAGATTATTCTGCCTACCTGTTTACTTACTTTGTAGGAAATGGCCCCGGAGAGGAAGCAATTCATTACGCCATCAGCCAGGATGGTTATCAGTACTGGGCTCTGAACAACGGTAGCCCGGTCATCAGTTCCAATAGTATCAGTACCTCGGGGGGAGTTAGGGACCCACACATCCTGCGCGGGGCTGATGGGAGGTTCTACATGGTCGCGACTGACCTCTATGTCCCTGAAATGGGCTGGTCCAATTTCGCTATGATCATGATGACCTCTGAAGACCTGATCAACTGGACCTCCAGTGTGGTCAATATTCCCGAGGCATTCCCGAAAGAATTTGGGGATGTGTATCGGGTATGGGCGCCCCAGACATTTTATGACCCTGAAAGTGGCCGTTATATGTTATACTGGTCCATGAAATCAGGGGATGAGCCTGACAAAATTTACTATGCTTTTGCCAATGAGGACTTCACCGGCCTGGCAACTGTCCCCAAACAGCTATACCATAGCCCGACGAATGGCGCTTCCATTGACGGAGACATTATTTATCACGGGGGCAAATACCATCTTTTCTTTAAGAATGAAGGCGGAGAAACCGGAATCCTCAAGGCCGTATCAGATAAACTAACCGAAGGATATGAACTGGTGGAAGGGCATATGGACCAGACCGATGAAGCTGTCGAAGGATCTGGTATCTTTAAGCTGATTGACTCCGAGGACTACATCCTGATGTATGACTTATACATGAGGGGAAAATATCAGTTTTGCCGCTCTAGTGACCTTGAACACTTTGATGTGATAGATGAAAATGTAAGCATGGATTTTCATCCCCGGCATGGGACCGTTATTCCGATCACAACAGATGAGGCGGAGGCTTTGCTGAAAAAGTTTGGATCAGATTCCAACAAACTTAGTTTGGCAAACGGTCAGAGTGAGTAAGGCGAGGTAGGGTACCCCATGGTAATCACAATGTCTGCACGATTCTCATAACCCGCCCACTTAGGGCATTTTTACTGGACTATGATACCGCTGAATAAAATGTCGATGAAGGCAAAATCACTCCCTATCTTGGTGAGCCTACTGCTAACTTCCTGTATGGGATGGGCTCAACAGACTATGAATGACTGGGAAAACCCTCAATTGGTTGAGGTAAATAAAGAACCTCCTCACGCGACCTTCATGCCATATGATGGTCGGGAACAGGCAAAGGCAAACCATTATGCCGAGTCACCCTATTTTCAATCCTTAAATGGTGATTGGAAGTTCCAGTTCGCAGAGCGGGAAGAAGACCGGGAAATGGCCTTCTACCAGACCGATCTGGATGACCAGGACTGGGCAACCATCCCCGTTCCCTCTAACTGGGAGATTGAAGGATACGGCATTCCCATCTACACCAACATCAAGTACCCTTACCCCAAGAATCCTCCTTACATCGACGGAGACAATCCCGTCGGAACCTATCGGACCACCTTCACCGTGCCGGAAGACTGGGACAGCAGGGAGGTCATCCTGCACTTCAATTCCATCAGCGGAGCGGCATTCGTTTATGTCAATGGGCAGAAGGTCGGCATGAGCAAGGTCGCCAAATCTCCCACGGAGTTTGACATTACCCACTACCTACAGCCCGGAGAAAACCTGCTGGCGGTACAGGTATTTCGCTGGCACGACGGCAGCTACATTGAAGATCAGGACTTCTGGCGCCTTTCTGGCATCGAGCAGGACGTGTACCTCTACAGCCTGCCGATGCTGAGCATATGGGACTTTTTCCTAAAGCCCAGCCTGGACGAAAACTACGAGCACGGCACCTTCCAGGCAGAAGTGAATCTCCGCTCATTTGATAGCATCATGATCCAGCCTGGAGCAGTTTTGGTGGAAATATTTGAGGAAGGCCATGGCCAGCCGATTTATTCGCAGGAAAAGGAATTTGCAGACGTCAATGAAGCCCTTTCTTTTTCCGGCACTATTGAGGATGTAGAAAAATGGAGCGCCGAAACCCCCAACCTTTATGACTGCGTCATTACCCTCAAAGACGCTGAAGGAAATTCCACTCTGGTAACCGGCTGCAAAATCGGGTTCCGGAAAGTCGAAATCAAGGACGCCCAACTCATGGTCAATGGGATGTCTGTACTCGTCAAAGGCGTCAACCTGCACATCCACGACGACATCACTGGCCACGTGCCAACGGTGGAAACCATGCTGGAAGACATCCGCCTGATGAAGCAATACAACATCAACGCTGTCCGAACGAGCCACTACCCTCAGCATCCGATGTGGTACCGACTCTGCGATCAGTATGGCCTGTACCTCGTTGATGAAGCCAACATCGAGACCCATGACATGGGAGCAGAACATCAGGCTCCCTTTGATAAGTCAAAGCACCCGGCCTACCTGCCAGAGTGGGCTCCTGCGCACATGGACCGCATCCAGCGCGCCGTGGAGCGCGACAAGAACCACCCATCGGTCATACTTTGGTCCATGGGCAATGAGTGTGGCAATGGGCCAGTCTTCCACGACGCCTATGAGTGGATCAAAGAGCGGGATACCACCCGCTTTGTACAATTCGAGCAGTCGGGTCAGGACTGGAATACCGATGTGGTATGCCCCATGTATCCGGGTATGGACTATATGAAAAACTACGCCGAGTCCGATCAGGAGCGGCCTTTCATCATGTGCGAGTATTCTCACGCGATGGGCAACAGCAACGGCAACTTCCAGGAGTACTGGGACATCATCATGAGCAGCCCCCACATGCAGGGCGGCTTTATCTGGGACTGGGTGGACCAGGGCCTGAAGACCGAGGACGAAAATGGAAACGTATTTTGGGCCTACGGAGGCGACCTGGGCAGCGGCCACCTGCACCACGACGAGAACTTCTGCGCCAATGGCCTCGTGTCTGCCAATCGCACCCCCCATCCAGGGCTCGTAGAGGTCAAAAAGGTCTATCAGAACATCCTCTTTGGCTGGGAAGACCAGGACGCCGGAACCATCTCCATTCGCAACCTCTTCGACTTCACCAACCTGAACCAGTACAGGTTCAAGTGGGAATTGATCCGGGATGGAGAAGTCGCTAAAGAAGGAACCTTTACCCTTGACCTGGCCCCACACGCTACCGCTACTCAGCAGATCGATCTGGGGGACCTGAGGGGTGAGTCGGGACAGCACTTTGTCAATCTCTACGCCTACACCAAGGAGGCTACCGAGATGATTCCGGCGGGACATGAGGTCGCGCGAGAGCAGCTTCCAGCATGGGGCGCAGGAACTTTTGACGAAAGAGAAGAACGAGAGGGAAGGCTAAAGATTTCAAAAGGCGATGGCAAAATCGACTTTACTTCAGGCGATGTCGCCGGGATTTTCAACACTGAAACGGGAGAATTTGAATCCTACACCCTTGGGGGACAGTCTGTGATCACCGAATTCCCCGAGCCATACTTCTGGCGCGCTGCTACGGACAACGACTATGGCAATCACATGCCTGAGCGGCTGGGAGTCTGGCGTCATGCTGCGGAGCAACGAAAGCTGGTGGAGGTAAGTGTTGGGAGAAAACGTAATGGGCGACTGCCCATTACGGTGAAGTATGAACTGCTGGGGGGAGATGTGCTATACTTCTTGAGTTACCTTATTTTACCCGATGGGGCCATCAAGGTCACCGGGATGATGGACATCGTCGGTGAAGAGGTGCCCGAGCTTCCCCGCTTCGGGATGCGCATGCAACTGCCTGTAGATTTTAACAACCTCTCCTACTATGGCCGTGGTCCAGAGGAAAACTACTCTGACCGCAACACAGCCGCCTTCCTTGGCCTCTACGAGCAGCAGGTCGATGAACAGCTGATGCCCTACATCCGTCCGCAGGAATATGGCTACCACACCGATACCCGCTGGCTCAAGCTGCTAAACGAGCAGGGCCTTGGCCTACACATCGATGGATTTGGGCCGGTATGTTTCAGTGCGCTCAATGTGCAGACCGAGGAACTGGACTCCGGTGACCAGAAGGCACAGCGCCACCCAACCGACATCAATTATGATGACTTCGTCACCCTGCACGTGGACTACGGACAGCGCGGCCTGGGCGGTGACAATAGCTGGGGAGCCTACCCCCACAGGCAGTACCGCCTGGAGGAGAAAACCTACATCTATTCCTATGTGATTGAGTTGGTGCAGGAGTAAAAGGAAAACCGACTGGATCGTTGCAAACAGGCTCAGCTTCCGAATCGTGGAGGCTGAGCCTGAGTTTTTGGGGCGGCCTGGGGCCGTAGCAGCAACTTTCCCCCCTTCGGCGCGCAGCAAAGAACCATCCTTGCTGCGGGTTAAAACCGCGCAGCAAGTAAGATGGCTGCCTTATACTAGCCGGGCGAATTGATTCCCCGGATAGAGGAAAGGGTTGGCTCCGCATCCGTAGTGTCATCGAATCCCCCCGTCATTTCGCCGGGCGAAATGCCACCCCCCTTTTGCAAAGGGGGGAATGGGTTTTGGGGCGGCCTGGGGCCGCAGCAGCAACTTTCCCCCCTTCGGCGCGCAGCAGAGAAGGGGGGTGGTTTTCGCCTGTGGCG
>CAYFIR010000150.1:0-14705 GCA_964343195.1 uncultured Bacteroidia bacterium
TCAGAGGTCAGAGGTCAGAGGTCAGAGGTCAGAGGTCAGAGGTCAGAGGTCAGAGGTCAGAGCGGTACTGGCATAGCCAAAGCAGGGTTGCGAAATTCTTGTCTTTTCTTCGTCTGACCTCTGACAGTAAAACGGTCTGACAGCGCAGTGGTCTCTCTTCTCGCAGCGCAGCGATCTCTCTTCTGCTCTGACTTCTCAAAACAGGCCAAAAGTCTGCCCCATATACATCGCCCCGCCAGCGATAGCCAACAGGAATGCCCCGATGCCAGTGTAGATAAACACCTGTCCGGCGGGGCTGGCCATGAAGCCCCGGTTTTCGGCATCCATGCGCTGGAGCCGCTGCGAAAGCTGCCCCATCGTTGTCGTAATCTGCTGACGGGTGATCTCATCCTGGTTGACTCGCTCCAAAAGTTGTGCGTTTATATGAACGCTTTTTTCCTGCAAGGTCTTGACCTCGTCTTTGATCTTGCCCAGATCCTCAGCCAAAGCTTTGGCCATGCGCTCACGATCGGTTCCGTCAATGCTGGCCAGGTACTGGTCCATTTTGAGGTAGGCGGTTTGAGTCCTGTCGTTGAGGGCCTTGATGTTCTCATCGACCATCACCTCGACCTGCTGATCGACTTTCTGGAAGTGATCCCCCAGTTTTTGGGTAAAGGCCTCGGCCTTTTGCTGGTAGGACTCCAGGTAGGAGACCTGGTGCTGTATGAGTTCGTCGTTGTACTTGACTGTACCCCCGATGCCACGCAATTCCTGCTCCACCGATCTTATCTGCTTGAAGACATCCTTTAGCTCTCGAAAAAGCCTCAGGGTATCGCCCAGGGATTCATTCATTTGCCCCTGATACTGGGCAAACCCATCCTGAAATGCCGCCAGAGAGTCTCTCAGACCTTTCACACTACCTGAAACCGGTGCAGCTTCTGGATGGATGACGCGGGTGCGAAGAAACTGGAAATATTCTTCGATGCCCTGATCCCGTACTTCGCGCCCGGTTTTGAAAACATGGTTGCCTCGTACTGTCAAAATCAGGCCAATCGCAGATCCTACCATCCCGACGACAACTCCACCGATGAAGGATTGAATTGCCGCATCACTGACTCCACTCATTCCGATTTTGATCAGCCCAATGATCACACCGGTGAAGGTCGCAAACAGACCGATGTACAAAGGTAAGGGCAGGTTGGACTCAATAGCCTCTTCCATTGAATCGGACTTATGGATGGCTATTTCCTGCAGACGCTCGCCTTGTGAGGCCCCCTTGTTGCGTTGGAGGTATTCATTGGTCATAACCAATACATCTCGAAAGCCAGAGCTAAATTGTGGCTGGTCCTTGATCTGTGGAATGGTGGTGGTCCCGGCCTGTTCCAGGTCTACCTGAGCTTCTTCTACAACTTCAAGTTGTGCAGATCTGGGAAATAGTTTACGCAACCTGTCAATGGCACCCAGGTTTCGGAAAAACACGAAAAACTGCCCGATGATGATCAGGCCAACGATGACTATTTCTGCAATCAGAATGGGATCCATAGGGTATTGCTATAAGTGAAAGGAAAGGGCGGAGGAGAAAAGGTGGTAGGTGGTAAATTCCCTCTTAGGGATGGTGGTGGTTGGGATTGAAGAAGAGGGAAAATTAACTTTCCCCATGACCCGCCCTTTATGAATTTAGCTGATTTTCAGGAGAAAACAGTAATTAGGACGTACCTGCAGCCCAAAAGGTTCCTCCTGCCAGTGTACAATCACCGCCAGGAGGCCAAAAATGTTCAGGGTGGGAAAATGCTTTTCATTTTGGGAGAAATCGCCATTCCTCAACCGACTACCCATTCAGCTATTCTAAGGCGGACTTTATCCAAAATAGCACTCATTTCCAAGCGCTATGGCATGTCAGTAGTCAGAGACTAGAAGACGGTGGGTGTCGGCTCAGAGAGCCTAACCAGCCCGTCCTTATGGACGGAAAACTGTTTAGAACCGTATAGCGGTTTCGCTCGTGAGTCCTGTACTGTCGAAGATCCCGATCATGGATACCGCATAGCGTTAGAATCGGGGAGCGAAGTCGAAGTATCAGCCGAAGGGTATGAAGGGCTCAAACAGCGATTCGCCTCCATATACTCATATACTTCATACCTGTATAACTCCGCCCGACTACCTATTCATCTTCCGCCTTCAATTGCTGCAATAGGCCCTCCAGCCGGGTAAGTTTGTGGTTTTGACGTTTGCGCCCCCACCATCCGGCCAGGAACATCCAGCCGATGGTCAAGCCTGATCCCAGGAGAAAATACACCAACGAATGCTGCCCTACCGAGATCCACAAGCCAGCAATGATGCTGAAGGTAAGCCCTGGCATATATACCCGGTGTAGGAAGTTTTGCAGGCGCAGTGCCACCTTGCGCTGTTCATCCAAAGTCTCATGGAGGCTCTGTTGATAGCGCCGCCCCAGGCGTCGCAGGTAGCGCCCTGCCCTAGCCAGGGAAAAGATCAGAAATAAGGCGATGGCCAACGGTGGCAGGGCATCTTCGGAGGGATAAAAGCGGTAGCAGAGGTACCCCATGAACAAAACCGTCAGGGATATGAGTCCAAAAGCCAGGTACTGCTCGAATCGTTCGCGGCGCTGCCAGGCTTCTGCCTGACGGATGAGTTGCGCAGCTTCGGGCTTATGCTCCGGCTGGGCTTTTGACCAGAGGTCTTCGAAGGAAGAATCAGGCTGTTTCATGTTGAAAGGATTGAGCGAGTCGTTTTTTGATGCGGTGGATGCGTACCCTGAGGCTGTTTTCGGAGGCGCCCAGGGTATCGGCGATTTCGGGGTAAGGGACCTGCTCCAGGACCAGCGAAATGGTCAAGCGGTCGGTTTCGGGTAACTGGCTGATGTGGTGGTAAAGCTGGGCCACGCGGGGATCTTCCTCGGTGGTGTCATCGGCCAGGCTGGCCTCAGGCCCCAGGGATTGCAGGGGAATGCGTCGCTTTCGCTTTTCCATCAGACAGGTATTGACAGCGATGCGGTAGAGCCAGGTGCGGGCCTTGCTGCGGCCTTCGAAACGATCCCAGGCTTTCCAGGCTCGGATAAAGACCTCCTGGGTCAGGTCTGCCGCCTGCTCTGCGTCTCCACAATATCCCCGGCAAACTCGGTAGATGCCGTCATAGCTGGCTTCGTACAGCTCCGAGAAGTCGGCGTCAGTTTGTGGGGGCATGGCTTTTCAGGAAAGTTTGAAGGTGGGACAAAAACCAGTCGGGGTCATCCAGCATGATGAAATGCAGTGCCTCTGGGTGATAGGCAAACGTGACCTGTGGGAGCTGGGCATACTGGCCTTTCCAAATGGCCATGGTGCTGGCTTCTCCCATGCCACGTGCCACCATCGACAGCGTGGGACAAGCTACGTGATTGAGCGAATCGCGCAGGTCGGTGTTGTAAAACTCGGCGAAGAGGTATCCATACGCCTGCCGGTCTGCCTCCTGAGCCCAATTGGCCACCCAATGGGCATCATCTTCATTACTGACCATGGTACGCGCCGCCTGAAAGGCTGTGTTGGCGAAGGTGGCGCTGTCCATGGCCTGGTACTGCCCGGCTGCCTGGGCAGGATCCATCTGCTGGGGATTGGGAGACCAGGCTGCTGCCAGATAAGGCAGAGCATCGACACTCACCAGTGCTTCGAATCCCTCGGGATATCGAGCCGCCACGGCCAGGCTCAAAAAGCCTCCAATGCTGTGCCCGACCAGGATTGGGGTCGCTGCCTCCTGCTGGCAATAGTCCCACAGTGCGTTCAGGGTACCTTCCAGCAATGCAGTATCTGGGCCGAGTTCCCCTTCAAACTGATGCAGGGTCAGGAGGTGGCAGCGATATTGCCCTGCAAGGGCCTGGGCCGTCTCCTCCCATACTTCTCCACGGCATCCATAGCCTGGGATGAAGATCAGGTCTTGCCCATTGCCGATGATTTTGGCTGACAACCATGTCTCATAATTTCCCCTATCCAATGGACCCTGTGCCCAGGCCATGGAGCTGAGCAACGAGCAAAAAAGAATTAGGTGCCTCATAATTTGGTGTTTTTCCCCTTTGATGCACCTTGCCCGGAATTATTACATCTCAATGGAAAAACGGCCCGTTGCGGCTCCTGAGAAAACGTGTGAACTTAGGAAATCGGTACCCTGAGCAATAGGCTGTCTGCCGTCATGTACAGGTATCCTGGTCCTAATGCGCAATTTGCAGTCGGAAGTCCCGTGCGTATCGTCCCCAGGTGTTCTCCCTCAGGTGAAATTACCCAGACTCCTCCGGGACCGGTGGCGTAGATGGTTCCATCTGATTTGACTTTGAGACCATCTGGTAGCCCCGGGTTGTCACGGCCCACCAGCGGGGTCGCGTCGATCTGCCACTTCAGGCCGGTAGGGTTTCCTTTTTCGTCCAGGGAATAGGCTACCCACATCGCCTTACCGGGATCAGAGTTGGCGACATACAGCGTCCTGCCGTCTGGCGAGAGGGCGATACCATTGGGACGGGTCAGGGTATCGGTGACCAAATGCACCACTGCCGTTTCATCTACCCGGTACACTCCCTGAAAGTCAATCTCTTTATCTGGACTCTCCATTTGTCCAATCAGGCCATAGGGAGGATCGGTGAAGAATACCTGACCACCACTGTCAACGCAGAGGTCATTGGGGCTGTTGAAGCGCTTGCCTTCGTATGTTTCTGCTATTGAAACGAACTCGGCAGCAGGGTTTTCCGGTGAACCCAGCATGGCAGCTACCCGCCGGTCTCCATGTTGACACAGTAATAGTCCGCCTTTGGTGCTCAATGCCAAACCATTTGATCCTGGCTCCCCTCCCCGTGGAGTATCGCCTGTATATCCCGAAGGTTCCAGCCATACGGTGGCTTCGGTTTCTCCTTCTTTCCAGCTATAAACCCGGTTCTGGGGCACATCACTGAAAACGAGCCTGGACTCTGTGGGGAGCCAAAGGGGGCCTTCACTCCACTCAAACCCGGAGGCGAGGACTTCTATTTTTCCCTCAGCCTGTACATGATCCCAAAACTTTTCCTGCTTAGGCTCAAGCGACCCTCGGGAAGGGTAAGGAGAAGTAGCATCGTTCGCTTGTTGGGACTGTGTTTGGGGCTTCCCGGCACATGAGGTCAGTAAAGCGACTAAAAATCCAAGGATAATTAGTTGGAGTTGGCGACGTAGTTTCATAGGTAGTTTTGATACTTGGATCAAAATCTACGAATGGTGGTCTTTAGACCCAAATTTCTCTTATCTCATGGCGGTAGGCGCCTGTGAGTTCACCAGTATGGTTGCGACCTGCTCAAGGGCTTTGCTCCGTGCAAACTGGTTATTAATCCTGGAGTCGGCATTGCGATCTCCGAGGATAAATCCCTGCTCGGCCTCTTCGTAGATAACCGGAACAAATATCTTATTGGAAGCCAGCATGTAGCGGTTCAGGTGGGCAATCTCCCCTCTGATTCCGGAATTGAGCCCTCCGTAAAATCCATAAACGGGTGCGGTTATCCGTGAGCAGTAAGCGGCTAATTTGGGGCCCTTGCCATCAAAAAGAATCAATAATTCGGGCAATCTGCTCCTCGTGGCCAATTCAAATGCCTGGGTAGCCCCCCATCCAGTTCCCATCAGCACCAGTTTTCCCGATTCTCCTTTTTCGGATGCAACAGATGCGAGCAGCCCCTCGATCATCATGTTGATTTCAGTACTGGGTACCTGAGCGAGCCTCGCATTGGTTGCTCTCTGCCCTCTCAGGGCCGCTTCAAAATCAGGAACGATAACAGGATACCCAAGAGAAGACAGTTGTTCAGCCAATTCCAAAGTAGGCTGGTCCAGCCCGGAAAGATCCGGAAGTAGTACAATCACATGGGAATTAGTCTCAACCTCAGGTCTAAAGACTTGATAGGGAATTAAATCACTACCATTGCCTGTATCCAGCGCCTGAGCATCAGTAGTTTGCCCGAATGTCCCTGAGATCAGCATCCACGGGAGAAGAAAAGCCAGGGCAATCTTGAGGGTAGTGGTTTTGAAATACATGGCGTTAATAATCGACAGTGTTTATTTGGTTGACGATTCAAATATATTGCCAATTCAGGCCATCTCAATCCCAACAATGACTGTCAATTAACCCGTCACTTATAGCTGATTTACTTCTAACAATAAAATTTCAGACATTTCACATTAGTAAATCTCCAATACCTGAAAGCGAACACAAACCACACAACCAACTCACCAACAGATATTTACACCCCATAAACAATGATGTCATTCCCTTTAGATTAAATAACCACAACGAAACAAAGCCGCCAATTACTTCACAAAATGTATTAAACACACCTCAGATCAAATGCGAATTAAAAATATCCATAAAAATACAGGGTTTTTCGCTCAACGTACCGCCTTCAAAGGATTGGGGATCTCATAGGCTCATTCAATGACCATATGGTTGGACACACAGTAGAATGCCCCATAATTTTGATTAATTTAGCCGGGATACCAGTTAAAAGCCTATTTTGGTCCACCTGATCCACTCTATTCCTTTGATACAAATGAATACCCGCACCATTACCCTTATTTTGGTCATCATTCTGGTCGCTTCCTCCTGTCGCTGGAAGGAAACCAAAGATGCTCTTAAGCAGGGAGATGCCCTCAAAGCCTCTATCGAGTCATTTGAAAAAAACCGTCAACGCCTTTCCTCCAGTCTGGTTACCACCCTCGAGGATGCCGGAGACAAGCTTTCAGAAGAAAACCCGGATCTGCCTGCTGTATCAAGGGATTTTGAAAAGGACTGGACCTCCATCCAAAGCCGATATGACAAGCTCAAAAAAGACTTTGGGGAGGTAGGCGAAAACTCGGATGCCTATTTTGCCAAGCTGGATGAACTGAGCAGCAGCATTTCTGACGAACAGTTGCGAACAGAGGAACTAGCCAAAAATGCGGAACTGCGTGAGCGTTGGCAAACATCTTATCAGCGTGCTGAACAAAGCCTGAGCCAGGTTACCGAAGTCCTGGAAAGTGGGCATGATTTTCACATGGTACTGGTAGCGTCGTCCATACGCCAGAAACTGGAACAAAACGTACAGGAACTGGATCGCATCGCTGAGCAGGCTCAGGTGCTGTTGCAGGATCTGGAAGCATTCACAGTAGCCGGAAGAGAACTGGTTCAGGGGTAAACATCCCTGTGCTCCGGCCCATAACCTCACTTCATGACTGTCTGGTTGATCGGATTCGTCATGCTTGGGCTCATCATAGCCCTGATCAGTAACCGCGTCCCCCCTACCCTACCCTTTATCGGGGCGGTGCTCATCTTTTTGTTTGGGGGCATACTTCCTAGTGAACGGCTGCTGATGGCCTTTGCCAACGAAACATTGGCGGGCCTGATCCTCCTATTGCTGGCCTCTACCGTACTGGAAAAGACCTATACCCTTTCCTGGATCACCAAACATCTTTTTACTGCCAAAGGGCGCATTGCCAATCTGTTCCGAATGACCGGGGTCGCCCTCCTGGCCTCTTCCCATCTCAATAATACAGCCGTCGTGGCAGCACTGATGGGGGCGGTAAAAACCAATAAGTTTGTTACTCCCAGCAAGTTCCTGATTCCCCTATCCTACGCGGCCATTATGGGAGGTACCCTTACCCTGATTGGGACTTCTACCAATCTTATTGTCAACAGTTTCGTTGTCGATGCAGGGCTCCCTTCACTGAGCTTTTACAATTTTTTATGCGTAGGGGGACCAATTGCCCTGGCAGGCATTCTTTATCTGGTCTTTGTTGTTCCTCACATCCTGCCCGACCGGGAGCAAAAGTCCGAAAGTGTGCGGGGGGACTATTTTCTTGAGGCGAAAGTATCTCCCGAATCCAAACTGGTAGGACGCAGTGTCCAGGTCAATCGACTTCGGAACCTTGAAAGTCTGTTCCTGGCAGAGATCATCCGGGGGGACAAACTGATTTCTCCTGTGGTACCCGAAGAGATCATCCAACCAAAAGACCGCCTGGTCTTCACGGGAAATGTGACCCAGATCCAGGAACTCCGGCAGTTCGATGGCCTGACCATCATGGAGAAAATCGATGAACTGGTGCGATCCAACCTGCAGGAGGTAGTAGTCAAGCACAACGCCCCCGTCATCGGTAGGCGCATCAAGGACACCAATTTTCGGACTCGATTTGATGCCGTGGTGGTGGGGGTACGCCGTGGTACCAACCACCTGCCAGGTAAAATCGGCTCGATGGCCCTGCTGCCGGGGGACAGCCTCGTCCTTGCCGTAGGACGTGAGTTCGAGCGCCATGACAACCTTCGGCAAAACTTTATCTTCATCCAGCCATTGGAGGTGGAAGGATTTCTCAACCGCCGGGAAAGCCTCATTGCCATGGGGGCATTTTTGCTGAGTGTACTGCTGATGGCGCTGCAGATGTTATCGCTCTTCAAGGCCATGGTCGCCCTGATGGCATTTTATGTAGTGATGGGATATTTCCCCACGAAGCAATTCAAGCGGCAGGTAAACCTGGGGCTATTCATCATGATCGGCAGCTCGCTGGCCATCGCGGATGTGCTGCGAGCCGAGGGCATCGCCCAGGCGCTGGGGGAAGGCATCATCCAGACAGTTGGAATGCACTCCCCTCAGCTCGCCCTGTTGAGCATTTACATCGCCACCGCCCTGCTCACGGAGTTGGTGACCAACAATGCGGCCGCCGCCCTGATTTTTCCCATTGCGCTGTCCACGGCTCAGACACTAGCGGTCAGCCCTATGCCCTTTATCATGGTTACCGCCTTTGCCGCCAGTGCCAGTTTTCTGACCCCCATCGGCTACCAGACCAATACGATGGTCTATTCACTGGGTAGCTATCGGTTTAGCGATTACCTAAAAGCCGGTCTCGGGATGGCGGTTTTGTATGCCGCGCTCACGCTGCTGCTGGTGCCGTACTTTTTTCCGTTTTGAGGGAAATCAATAGGACAGCCCCTACCCTGATCCCTTTAGACCTCCGGAGTAGCAAGCAGCGCTTTCACCATCCTCCCCGCCATTTCCCTCAGATCCAGTCCCAACTCCAGGTTGGCCTCCAGGGTCGGCTCTACCAGGTCTGCTGGCAGCGCCTCTGCGCCATACATCGCGCCCAGGATCGCACCGGCGACAGCACCTGATGTGTCGTTGTCACGTCCATAGTTGATGATGAAGGCGAGGGTTTGGCGGAAGTCGTAGTCACAGACCAGCATAGCGGTCCACATGATGAGCCAGAGTTCGCCAGGGTGAAAGGCCATGCGAAAGAGTTGCTGATCCAGGGCTTCGTAAGCGACGGCCCACTGCACATAGCGCTGCCGCATTTCCAGGCTATCGATGGGCATGGCCAATCGCACGGCCAGTTGTTCCAGCGGCTGTTCGGGATCGGTAGTACGGGCCATCTCGGCGATGTCGAGCGCACGACGAAACAGCTCATAGGAACTCCGTCCCACCAATCGACTCCGAAAGTACCCCCTCGGATCGACTTCGCGCAGCACCTCGCGCAGGTCTTTTCCATCGGCACCGGGAACCATGGCCACCGATACCATGCTGGCGGTCAGGGCACCAATGTCCCGACCATACCCGATGTCATAAATGTTGAGGTTGAAGGCCTGCTCGTAGGCGTACTCGGGTGCGCCGGGATAGGCCATGCCGATGACGGGGGCAAAGAGCATGCCCCCACAGACCATTTCGCCGCCGTAGAATTTGTTCAACGCCAGCCCGTAGGCGTCGATGTCGCCGGACTGATAGGCTTCTGCCACCGAAGCCCATTCCTTGAGCCACAGGACGCGCTGCAAGCCGTCTTCCAACTGGTCGGCATCTGGCGACGGAGCTTCCTGCATCTCGCGGATGCCCAGCTGATAGCGATCCAGTAGCAGTTGTGCCAATGCAGCAGCAGAAAGGCTATCGGGCCGGGGCTGAGGATTTTCCTGCGTCCCGGCGATGAAGTCTATGAGCAGGGCCTTCCAACGGGTGTCATCGGTAGTGCCACCGGCGGGGAGGTTGTAGCCCCAGACGCCTTCGGGGGATGGCCCTCTGACCTGGTGATCCAGCGAATCAACGTGCCCAAATTCCGCCTGTATGCGGAAGCGGGGCCACATCTCGGTAGGGGCGCCCATGGCGTCTCCGATGGCAGAGCCTACCAGGGCTCCGAGCAGTCGATCTTCCAGTACTTCTGGGGACATATCAGGGAGTGGTGGGGCCATGGGCGGTGCAGGTTGAGGGTTGCGGCAGGCGGAGGCCAGGACAGCCAGAAGTGAGATTGCCAGGAGAAACTTTTTCATGTAGCAGTGTCAATGCCTGAATATACTCAATGTCTCTTGATTCAAGCAGATTTGCTACTCGCTCCTTTTTCTCACGTGGAGCAGAGTTTTACCCAGAGTCGCAGAAGGAGTTCGATTGAACAAGATGCTTCTTGTCCCGCCTCTCCGCGACTCCCTACCTCCGCGTGAAAATTTCTTCTCCCAAGTAGTTATGACAAAATAATAGAGGTATGAAGGATATGGGGATATGAAGGAAAAACGCTGCTTGAGACCTTCAGACCCTTCGGCTCCGCTCAGGGCAGCGCCTTCATTTCCTCCATACCTCTCTTTTATAGTTATTTCTGACCCCCTACTTATTCAAACAGGTCCGAACTCAGGTAACGATCTCCCCGGTCGCACACAATGTGGACGATGACGCCCTCCTCTATTTCTGATGCGACCTTTTGTGCAGCATACAACGCCCCCCCACTGCTCATGCCGGCCAGGATGCCTTCCTCCAATGCAAGCCGGCGGGTCAGTTCTGTCGCCTGGTCCCGGCTGACGTCGATGATGCGATCTACCCGTTTGCGCTCGTAAATCTTGGGAAGGAACTGGGGAGACCAGCGCCTGATACCCGGAATGCGCGAACCATCGGTGGGCTGGGTGCCAACAATCTGGATGTCAGGGTTCTTTTCTTTGAGGAAACGGGATACGCCCATGATGGTACCAGTCGTCCCCATCGCCGAGACAAAATGCGTGACCTTCTGTTCGGTGTCCCGCCAGATTTCGGGCCCGGTAGTACGGTAGTGCATTTTGTAGTTATCGGGGTTGGCAAACTGGTTGAGCATGAAATAGCCCTGATTGGAAGCCATTTCTTCAGCCAATTCGCGGGAATACTCGATGGTCTTCGCTGCCGGAGTCAGGATCACCTCTGCTCCGTAGGCCTTCATGGTTTTGATGCGCTCTTCCGTAGAATTGTCGGGCATGATAAGGGTCATGTGTACCCCCATCGCCTGGGCGATCATGGCCAGGGCAATTCCGGTATTTCCACTGGTAGCCTCTACCAGTTGGTCCCCTTTTTTGATTTCTCCCCGATCCAGGGCCCCCTTGATCATGCCATAGGCGGCCCGGTCTTTTACGCTGCCTCCGGGGTTCTGACCTTCCAGCTTGGCAAATATTTTTACCGCAGGGTTTGGATTGGGATTAAGGCTTTTCAGTTCAACAAGGGGGGTATTTCCGATTAGGTCAAATAGGTGCATAGGGTTAGATTTTGGAGAGGTCCGAGGTCCGAGTGGTGCTAGCGTAGCAAAAACGGGAATACGAAAATCTTCGTCTTTTTCTCTTGTCTATCTTCTCACAGCGCAGCGGTCTGACTTACTTCGGCTCCGCTCCCCGATTCTACCGCTATACGGCATCCATGATCGGGATCTTTGACAGGACAAGTCTCACAACGAAGTGGTTTCTTCTTTACTTTTTCTTGACGATTATGCCATCCATCTGGATGCCATTCTTATGCGTGGGTGCCTGGGTATAATACACCTTGGATTCAGGTGGCACACTTCGGGTAACCCAGGTATTCCCCCCAATTATGCTGTGATGTCCAATGGTGGTATTGCCTCCGAGAATGGTAGCTCCAGAATAAATCACCACGTGGTCTTCGATGGTTGGGTGACGCTTTTTGGCTGCATCCTCTTTTTCCACACTTAGTGCTCCAAGGGTAACTCCCTGATAGATCTTGACATGGTTCCCGATGTTGCAGGTGGCTCCGATCACAATTCCGGTGCCGTGATCTATGCAGAAATGCGTCCCAATATCGGCGGCAGGATGGATATCTACTCCGGTTTTGCTATGCGCATGTTCCGTCAGCATACGGGGGATGACTTTTACCCCAAGGTCGTGCAATTCGTGGGCAAACCGATAGGCGGCAATTGCATAGAAACCCGGATAGCTACGGACTACTTCTGAGGTACTTTGAGCAGCTGGGTCTCCTTCATACATGGCCTGAATGTCCTGTTCCAGAAGTTCATAAACCGCTGGAATTCGCTGGAAGAAGGCCTCGGCTTTATTGGTCGTATGAAGATCTTCGCGATTGGGGCGAATGTACAGCATCTCATAAAGCGCCTCTTTCAGGTTCAGGATATGAAGCTCGAACCGCGGATACGAATCAAATGCCTTGCCAGCATGGTCAGGAAACAGCACCCCTAGCAGATCCGTAAAAAAACCTGCTATGGACTCCGGTGTCGGGCATTCATGACATTCTCGGTGTCGGTTATATAAATGTCGGAGAAATGATTCATCCATAATGAAAGTATATGTGGGAAAATGGCAGTAGCTAAAAAATCCCATTTGCCAGCCGTATAGAGAACGATTGAAATGCAATTCAGTTTCTTTCCTTGGATACTTCTAAAAAAGTTCCCAACATTGCCAATGTAAAGCAATAGGTGCCTAGAACGCCAACTTGCCCGCGACACAATACATTTTTATCTTTTCCCAAACAGCCTGCCCCCTCCCCAAGTTAATTATGTATAACCTGTGACCTGGGTTAACTCCCGTGGTCTAATTTCTTACATATACAAACATTTGCTCATTCAAAACCACTATGAGAAAACTATCAAGCTTATTACTCCTTCCGCTGGTTGCCCTCGCTGCTCTTCTTTCAAGCTGTGGCATGGACAACCCGGTTGAGCCACTGGGACCATCTCTGGCCCTGATGCCTGGCGTAAACGCAGTTACTGATACAGCCACTGTTGCCCCTGGAGACACCTTTCTGGTACAGATCAATGCCTCCAAAGGTGATGGCAGCCTGAACCGCATAGAAGTTCGGGAGGACGGAATCGCACTGGCTGCATCCCGAATTATTTTTGATGGCTTCCCAGCCCAGAATAACCCCAATCCTGTGACCAGCACCGATCAGTTGGAGTGGGATATTGAAATTGCCGCCAATGATGCAGAAGGTACCTTTGAGTACACCATCATCATCACTGACGAAAATGGGAATACAGCTTCTTCATCTGTAGACATCACTACAGTCGAGCCTACTACTCCTGCTACCACCCGTGAAATGATCATGCTGCTCAATCAGGCTGGTCCTGCCGGACAGGGTGGATTGGACATTGATGGAGGAATTGGGACCGGAACCAAGGATTCAACTGGTACTGACTCAATCGCCGACATCCGCGACATGGGCATCAACATCAACCTGCCAAACGATCAGAACTGGCGTCAGCAGATCGCGCCCATCAATGCTACACGTGGGGTTGTCCTGAAGAGTGCTGCCAGTGGCGTCGTATGGGAAGATATCCAGACTCTGGAAGACATCGCAGCAGCCTTCGAACAGGGAACCGAAATCGCTGGTCCTCAGGCCCCAAGCGACGTGGTTCAGGTAGGTGATATTTTCCTGGTACGATCTGGCAGAGGCATTTTGTATGCACTCGTCGTAACCCAGGTGAATGTTACTGCGTCTGACAATGGCGATAACTATCACTTCGACGTGAAAGGCCCCTAATGGCTAGTTCATAAGGTTTTATAAAAAATCCTGGTTCCAGATATTGGGACCAGGATTTTTCATTTTGCTCCCAATACCTTTCCCAATAGGAATTCGTAGAACAGAATCGACCGCCCAATATTCCATCGGCATATGCGACTGTTAATTTTCATTACCTGGACCCTTTTCCTCGTCAGCGATACTGCTTGTCATGAGTCTGATCCTCCGGCAAGGGAGGCACAGGTAAATCCTTTTGTAGCAGCACCCGCTATGGCGACGCCTATATCATTCGCTGGGGATAGTCTCCCTGCTGAGGTAGAGATGGCCCATCAGGCGGCCATTTGTACACTTGATCGATTGATAAGCATGTACGAGTCTGTGGTCATACGGAACGAACACCCAATTGACGCATGGAATCAGCATGCTGATTTAACCAGATTTATGGGCCGCCTTTCGGAAACCGACTCTCTGGTCCCCAAGGAATTTTTAACTCTCCTCGTACAGATCCATGACAGGATGGAAAACAGAGAGGTAACCTACCAGATGGAAGATGAGTTTTTGGGACGTTGTAAGCTAAAGAAAACCAGAGCTTATGTCAGAATGAACGAAGAGCCTCCGACAATTTATCTTTGTCCAGCCTGGTTGGAGCAGACCCCGGGACATCGCATTGCCACTCTGGTCCACGAAACGGTGCACACTCTGGGCTTTGAACACCCCCAAGGAACGGACACACCTAATGAAGCACTCGAGCTGGCGAAGAATTATCCCATGGAAGCCCGTCAAAGTCCCGAGAACTTTGAAAGCCTGGTGGAAATGTATGTCTGTTTACATTGAAAAGCTGGGTAATCATGAGAGCCATGGTATCCAGGCAGAGAAATTTCCCCATCGCATAAAAAGGCATTTCAGGAATCCGCGAGTTATTATACTTTTGTCATAGATCATGCTCCTAGACATTTTCATTTTCGGCCTATGTTTTTTGACAGGTCAAAGATTCCGGTTCATCGGAAATGGACAGGATAAC
>CAYFIR010000151.1:0-14663 GCA_964343195.1 uncultured Bacteroidia bacterium
GAAAACGGAATGGTCAGTAACATGGGAACTTTGAACCGCGAAACTAATGACTAGTTTACCTGTATCTGGAACTGCAGCCAGCGGGATGCATCCCCGGAAGGATTTTTTAATTCTCCTTCCATCTGATTGCTATAAAAAAGGCCATCGCCAGCGGTCAGCTCAATTGGGTTTCTATTCAGTTGGGCTTTCAGATGGCCTTCCAGGATATAAATGAATGAACATCCGCCCATCGGTGACCAGTGGTAGGCCTGCTCCGGGAACATCTCCCGGATGGAGATATCAACTCCGCCTCCAGATATGGATCTGTGGAGCAGAGGGGCTTCTGAAAAGTGGCCCTTCTGTACGGCCTGCGGCCTTTCACTGGCTGGAAGGTGGATATACCCTCCATCCTGTAAGAAGTCAAAGCCTTCAAAGAAGCTTGCGGGTTCAGTACCAAGTGCCGAAATGATGGAAAGCATCACAGGCATGGATGGGACCGTGTGGCCATTCTCAATTTTTGAGATAAGTCCTTTACTGACGCCTGCTTTTTCTGCAATCACCTGTAAAGTAGCGCCCTGTCCTTTTCGGATGGACCTTATTTTTCGGCCGATCTGTAATAAAATGGGATCGTTAAGCATGGATAGGTGGTGTTATAAATGGGTTTGGTGTGACAAAATAAAATACATTTGTAGAATTTTCACACACTTGCGTACGCAAAAATCCTAATTCGCCAGATAGGTAACCCAGATTCGATCCAATACGAGTATGGGATCAGTCCTGAATCACATTAACCTTACGAGTAGCAGTAGTAACCCCTAACCTAACTATCGCGCCATTTTATGCTACATCCCACAGCTTTGGCGGAGGTGGTTTCCACCGCATTGCCAGCCAGCAGGGCATTAACTGCATCCGCAGTGTATGGCACCTTTACAGCAGAGGCATCGCGATAGTTGTCATCAACAGCTCCACGGTAGCGGAGAATCAGCGATCCGTCCTCCATCCGCTCGATGACACGGGTTTCAGGAGTGCGGGTTGCTCCGTAAACTTTGGTTGTTTCCTGAGTTTCGTCCATGACATACGGGAAAGTATAGGCTTTCTCCTCTGCCCGGAGTCTCATGTTCTCGAGGTTGTCCTCAGGATAGGCTTCTGGATCATTTGGCTGGATGGCGATAACCTGATATCCGCGAGGGTTAAATTCCTCTGCCAGTTCCATGATGCGCTGCTCGTACATCTTGGCATAGGGGCAGTGGTTGCAGGTAAATACCACAATAAAGCCCTGGGCCTCAGGATAGTCAGCCATGGAGACCATTTCTCCATCTACGTTCTGTAGTTCAAAGTCAGATACTTCTTCTCCAACCTGAAACCCGGTTTGAGCCAGACTTGCATTGCCAAACCCCAGAAGGGTGACAAGGATGAAAATTACATGCTTAATCATAGTGCAATATTGTTTGGGTGTTTGGGCACTAGTATGCTCTCTAAATATAAGGATATTAGCTTCCGGATACTAGTTGATAGTTTTACTATTCTTCGAATTTGCTTAAAAAGTCTACCAATATGCCACTCAAAGAGGGGCTGGGCTAGCTCTAAGCTGAGATCGATTTGACCCATAATATAGTTTGGTCATTTTCAAGGCTGACAGTAAACTGGTTTTTCTTCAAAACCCGGTTTGAGGCATGGTTATCCATATAGGTTTCGGCAGAAATGGTTTTCAGAGTCTCCTCCGTTGAAGCCCAGTCTATCAAGGCCTTGAGGCTTTCCGTCGCAAATCCCCGGTTTTGATACCGCTCATCAATAGCATAACCGACCATGATGTCCCCTTGTTTATCCGGAAATCCATTGAACCCTATGGAACCGATATTTCTGTTTTCTGCGGTCAGAATAATCTCCCAACGTGTGTACCATGCATAGGTTTTGGGATGTGACTCGACATTTAGCAGCCAGAAGTCAAGAGACTTTTCCATTTCCTCCGCCATTTCCTGCCCGAGAATGAGGTCTTCATTGACTAGTTGCAGGGCCTGTAACAAACAGGTACGGTCCTGCCTTAGCAGGCGCAGATGTCTCAGATCAAGAGCGATCAGGCGAAGCCTTGGAGTAATGATTTGGACCATTTGGTATACTGAGCGGAGGAGTAGGAACTAAGAAGGGAGCGATGGGTGAGAAAAATTAGACCAAAAAATCGAAATATGGAAATTGTGACTTTTTCAGTCAGGAATTAGACCGGGATTTTTGTAAATTATGGATAATCATTACCGTCATGGCCAGCATCTCCAGTATTACCCAGCGATGGGTAGATCGAATTTATCATCGTACGGTTGATATCCTCCAGTACCTGGATCATGGGCGTGGATATCAGAATTACAGCGAAGGGCTTCAGTTTTTCGAAGAGGGGCGATATGAAGTTGCGTCCATTTTTTTTCGGAGAGCCGTAGAGGCCGATCCGCGATACCTGAGTGCCTGGATTTTGATGGGAATTTGTTTGCGCCATATGGGGGAGTACGCGACTGCCAGGGACTGTTTTCACGAAGCCATCACCCTGGATGCACGTGAACCCCTGGCTTATTATCAGCGGGGACTCAATTCCATGCAGATGGACCTGGCCGAGCTCGCCATTCTGGATTTTTCCATTACCCTGGAGATAGATGAGGGGCATCTGCCTGCCAGGGCAAATCGGGCCCTTGCCTATGAACAGGTAAACGATCCCGGCAAAGCCCTCGCAGACTGGGACAGGGTAATCTCTCAGGATAATGCACAGCCAAAATATTATTTGGGACGTGGCAGGGCAAAGGAAATGATGGGGGAACAGGAGGCTGCTCTTTGGGATTATGGATCTGCCATTGAACTGGATGCCAAATGGGGTGAGTCCTATCGTCATCGCGGAAAACTGAATTTCCACATGGGGCGGGATGCGCGTGCGCTGGAAGACTTTGAGCAAGCACTCGATCTGGGCATCGATGTCCCTGAAGTCAATGGCCTGGGAGCCATTTTGTTGGCCAGAAATGGAGATCGCTTACTGGCGTTAACCTGGCTGGAGCGAGCCCGGATTCAAAACTGGAAGCCAGCAAGACAAATAGAAAAGGAACTGGAAGCCCTGAATCTGATTTTATAGGGGAAAGCGGGGGACAGAAGACATCAGGTATGGAGGGTATGGGGAAATGAAGGGTAAGAGGTCCTACATACCTTGATACCTCCATTTCCTTTATACCTTTTACTGGTTTGTATTTGTCACCATACTACTAGACATTTTCATTTCCGACCTATGTTTTTTGACAGGTCAAAGATTCCGGTTCATCGGAAATGGACAGGATAACAGGATTGATTATCAGGGCTTTCTTATCCTGTCTTTCCTGTAATCCTGAAAATCCTGTCTAATTTGTCTAGGAGTATGATTTGTCACCTTGCTTGATTTGTGAATCCAACTCAGTTCGAAATCTCAAAAGAAAGGTATATTCGCAGCAATGGATACCAATTTGACCGCCCTTACTGCGCGGCATGGTTTTCCATTAATTTTTGGGTGACAGATCTGGAAAGCCTCCATCGATCAGGCTATCCGCTGACCCCATGAGTTGGCCAACTTGCGATATGAACCGAAACCTACTACTACCGCTATTTCTCCTGTTTATCCTGGTTTCCTGCACCCCTTCGACACGGTTTGAACGACTCAATCCCCGTAGGACAGGAATTGAATTTGTCAATCAGGTAACAGAATCGGATACCCTTCACATTCTCAACAATCCTTTCCTCTACCATGGAGGAGGAGTCGGGGTGGGAGATTTTAATGCCGATGGGCTGCCGGATCTGATCTTTACGGGAAATCAGGTTCAGACCCGTATTTACCAAAACCAGGGTGATTTCCACTTTATGGATATTACCGACAATGCCCTGGGATTGGGAATGGATCAGTGGTACTCAGGAGTAAGCATCGTGGACATCAACGAGGACGGGCTGCTGGATTTTTACCTGACGGCAGCCAATAGCGATGATTCCCTCAACCGCAAAAATCGCCTCTGGGTAAGTCAGGGGGTAATAAATGGTGGCCCGCAGGAGGGGCAACCCACTTTCCAGGAAATGGCCGACTCCTATGGAATAGCCGACATGGGCCATGGCATGCAGTCCGCATTTTTTGACTACGACCTCGATGGGGATCTGGATCTCTATGTGCTCAATAATGATCCGAATGTACCCACGAACCTCTACCTTCCCAGAACCCTGGATGGTTCTTCGGCGGATAACGATCAACTGTACCAAAATAATGGGGATGGCACTTTCTCCAATGTTACCCTCGAGGCTGGTCTTCGCTACGAAGGACAGGGACTGGGGCTTGCCATTGGCGACGTGAATGGAGACGGATACCCCGATGTATATGTGTCCAACGATCACCTGTCCAGCGACTTGCTGTTCCTCAACCAGCAGGACGGTACCTTCCTCGAAAGCTCGTCTGAGTACCTCTCCTACACCTCCCGATACTCCCGTGGGAGTGATCTGGTGGACCTCAATCAGGATGGGATGCTGGATCTGTTTACCCTAGATGTGCTTCCGCAGGGGCTGGTTCAGCAAAAACAGGTCATCAGCAAGGCAAATTACGTTGTGTATCTGAATGATGCCCGTTTTGGCTATCAGCATCAGTATCAGCGAAATATGCTCCATCTCAATGGGGGGAAAAGAGGGGATGGGATCGCTCCTTTTCAGGAGGTGGGGCAAATGGCAGGTCTGGAAGCTACCGGCTGGAGTTGGTCTGCTCTTTTTGCGGACTATGACAACGATGGCGACCAGGATCTGATGGTTACAAATGGGACCCCCCGAGACCTCAACAACCAGGATTTTCGCAGTTATCAGGAATCGGTCAGGAAACTGATCACATCCAGCTATATGTTACTGGATACGATCCCTCCCGCAAAAACCTCCAATCTGGTCTATGAGCATACCAACCCCCTGCAATTTGAAAACCGCACCAAAGAGTGGGGGCTGGAAGTTCCCTCTTACTCCAATGGGGCTTCCTATGTCGATCTGGACGGAGATGGCGACCTTGACTACGTCGTCCACAACCTGAACGAGCCTCCCTTTATTTACCGGAACAACAGCCGTGAACTTGATCCCGGAAATACCCACTTTCTGCGAGTGGAACTTGAGGGACCAAAGACTAATGCACTGGGTGTGGGGGCCAAAGTCGAGCTTTGGGCGGGAGACTCCTATCAGACCCGCGAGCAGGCGTTGGCTCGGGGCTATCTCTCCTCTGTCGACCCTGTCCTTCACTTTGGACTTGGCACTGGTCAGGTGGTAGACTCCCTGAAAATTTCCTGGGCAGATGGGATGGTGTCGATGCTAAAAGACCTAAGTCCAAATCAAACCCTGAAAATTTCCCATTCAGAGGCAGATGCACCTTCCCCTCGGGCAATGGAAAAGGGGGGAGCGCTCTTTTCAGAAATGGGAGAGGGGATGGATTATCAGCATCGGCAGATTGACTACATTGATTTTTACCAGGAGCAGCGCACCCTTTGGCACAAATTTTCCCAGTTTGGACCAGTCATGGCCCAGGGGGATTTGAATGGGGATGGATTGGCAGATATCCTCGTGGGAGCCACCGATAGCCTGCCTACCCAGGTTTTTCTGCAAACCCGCTCGGCGAAATTCGTCGATACCCGGATCCCGGGTCTCACGGAATTTCGGAAGAATCCCGAATCTGCACTGGCCATTTTTGACCTGGATGGAGATGGCGATCAGGATGTCATGAGCCTTGCAGGAGGATACCTGGAGGTCCTGAATGTACAGTATCGGCACTTTTGGTACGAAAATACAGGCGGAGGCTTTGAACAGCGAGCTTTGCCGACTCCGGGATTTCCCGCTTCTACTCTACAGGTATCAGACTTTGATCAGGATGGTGATCCTGATGTATTCGTAGGGGCGAGAGTCGCCAGAAATGGCTATCCCGAAGCCCCGGCTTCCCATATCCTTCGCAATAATGGTGGAGAATTTTCCTTGCTTGCCGAAGGCGGGTTTAAACTGGGGATGGTGACAGATGCAGTATGGACAGACTTTGACCAGGACGGATGGCAGGATGTGTTGGTGCTGCGTGAGTGGGATACTCCGCTGGTTTTGAAAAATGAAGCAGGAGAATCCTTTTTGGAATATGTACCCGACACCTGGGCCGATAAAAGCGGCTATTGGTCTTCGGTAGCTGCCGTTGACCTGGATGGAGATGGAGATGACGACTATGTACTAGGCAACCTGGGCCAAAACCACAGCTTTCCAATAAGCCCGGACCATCCGATGCACCTGTATATCCCCGACCTGGACTTCAATGGCGTAATCGACCCTATCGTTACAGCTTTTGATCAGGCACCCGATGGCAGTCAAAAGGAATATCCCCTGCATTTTCGGGATGAAATCATCACCCAGGTACCTCCCTACCGAAATTTCTATCCCACACATGCCCATTACAGCCAGGCAGTCATTACGGATCTGGTAGATGTAGCTTCCCTTAACGAAGACCAGCAATACAGCCTGAATACTACCTCCAGCTATGTTTTGTGGAACGAAGGGGCTGGGGGTGAAGGTGCCGATCGGGTGGTGTGGGAGGAATTACCGATTGAGGCCCAGTTGGCTCCCATTTCGGAAATACTCGTCAGAGATTTCAACGGCGATGGTCGGCAGGACCTGCTCCTTGCAGGCAATGACCATTCATTTGATGTGGTTACAGGCGACTTCGATGCCAATCGCGGGCTGGTCCTGATCAACGAAGGCGATAAACAACTTGTTCCCCTTGCAAATAGTGCGAGTGGCATAGGAACAAAGGGGCAGGTTGGTTCCCTGCTGTACGTCAGAGGAGATACTTCAGGGCTGCTGATCATGGGAATAAATCGGGAAAAAGTCAGAGTTTTTGAACATAATGGGGGGAATTCTCCCGAACAATAACCTGCGTCTTTATGAGAAAAGGCCTCTTAACGGCTCTGTTAATCCAGCTACTAGGACTGTTATCCGCGCAGGAGCTGCCGATCCCCTGTCCGGAATTTGAGGTCCAGACAGAATACGATTCGACACATAGGCGATATCATTTCTATGAGGTCAAAACAAAGATTGGGAATGCTGACTCCTTGGGCCTAACAGCCAGAGAGGTATTTGCCCTGATATGCAGCGATCTCAACTGCGTGGCTCCCATGTCAGAGGGAATGGAAGGACCCCTGATTCCCTGTGAGGAGGTGTTCGTGAAAGTTGGGCCTAGCCTTCGAAATCCTGTCGTAACGGCAGTCGATACCCTCAATCTGCGATTGACCAATTACAGCCTTCCCGGGCATTTCCTTCATCCGGGGAAGGTCGAGCGGCAGGTAGTCCAGGAGGATGGCATAATTTGGATCATCACCCAGAGTGAGGGCCATGGCCGCATGCCCCGCACCAATGAGCGGAAGGCAGAGTCAACCTGGAAAAAGGTTGACGATCTGGTGATTATCCTGGTAGGTCAACAGGGTAGATAAGAGCCTGGTACGTAGTAAATTAAAATTAAGCAATTGACCATTCGTAATTTGTGTAAAATGCTCACCAACAGCACTTTTTGCGAATTCCTAATCCAATGCACTAGCCATTAGTTTCGACCTATCAAAAGGGCCTCTGAGAGTCCAGATTTGCCTTAAACCGACCTGTTTCCTGCGTTGAGTATCACGGTTACTTTCACCGATCCGGATTGAAAATTCGGAAAAAGAAGTGAAAGTCAGTCCGCTTTGCTGGGAGAATAAAGACAACTGCGCTGCGAGAACGCTGTGCTGTCAGATCGTTTCCCTGTCAGAAGTCAGACGAAGAAAAGACAGGAATTTCGCAACCTTGTTTTGGCTACGCTGGTACCACTCTGGCCTCTGACTTTTTCCCAATCCTCACAGGGGCTTAAAACTGGCTTGACATGGCGGCTATAACTTGGCCGTCATCCAACTTATAGTTTGCTCTCATGACCCATTTTCGATTCCTGTTGCTGCTGACTGCTGTCCTAACTCTGTTGATGGCCTGTCAGCCCGGTACCACTGATAAAACTGAAGCGGCGAGTGCCGATTCGTCCATGACCGACAAAGGCCCATATGGATTTGGCTCGGCGACCGTTCACCTGGATTACGGCAAGCTGCCTACTCGCATTGCCTTTGGCTCCTGCGCCGACCAGAATCGCCCTCAGCCAATTCTGCGCCACGTGGTGGATCGCCAGCCAGACCTGTTTATCTATCTGGGCGACAACATTTACGGAGATACCGAAGACCTGAAAGTGCTCCAGGAAAAATACCAACTGCTGGCCGACAAGCCTGAGTTTCAGGCACTGCGCGCCGCGATGCCGACTTTTGCCACCTGGGACGATCACGACTATGGAGCCAACGATGCCGGGCGTCATTATCCCAAGAAGGAGGAATCCAAAGCCATGTTCATGGATTTTTGGGGGGTGCCGGATACCTCCAGCCGTTTTGACCACCCAGGTATTTACCACAGCCACCTGATTGAGCAGGATGGCAAACGCCTTCAGGTTATTTTGCTGGATACGCGGACCTTTAGGGATCACCTGCTTCCCAACGACGAGCAAAACGGCCACAAAAACGATTACCGCCCCAACCTCGACCCTGACTCTACGGTATTGGGTGCTACTCAGTGGGATTGGTTAAAGGCACAATTTCAGCAGCCCGCTGACCTGCGCATCATTGCCAGCAGCATCCAGTTTGGGCACAGCTACAACGGCTGGGAAAGCTGGACCAACGTTCCCCACGAGCGGCAGCGCATGTTGGACCTGATCGCTGAAACCCAGGCCAACGGCGTGGTTTTCATCTCGGGTGATGTGCACTGGGGCGAAACCTCCCTACAGCCTCAGGACAGCGGCTATCCCATTTATGACGTGACTGCCAGCGGCATCAACCAGGAGTGGGATGTCATCGAGCCCAATGAGCGTCGAGTAGGAGAAGCCGTCGCCGAGTACAATTTTGGCCTGATCGAAATCGACTGGCAAGCCCCAGAGCCTACCGTCAAACTGATGAACATTGACCTCAACAACGTCGTGCGCAATGAGGTGGAGGTGCCAGTGGCGGAGCTGAGATTCTAGGGTATTGACAACAGATAACAGGAAGGTGGTGGAGGGTATTTACCTTCCACCACCTTCGTTTTGTTGGAGCTAAACTGTCTGTCTCAGCCGAGACAAGCCGCAGTTGAAGGCAAGGCGAAATCGTATTTCCACCTGATGACTTTGCTCATCAAAAGCATTAGGAAAACCTAATGGTTAGGTTGGGAATGGAATGCGTACTTGCGGCCATGAAGCAGATAGGGTCCATACTATTACTTGCTACATTGCTGATAGGAACCTTCCAGGATGCTGTGGTATATGGACTGTTTTATCTCAACCGTCCCTATATCGCCGCAGAGCTATGTGTTCGTCCACAGGATCCGATTGCCATGTGCGGAGGAAGTTGTGTGTTGGAGAATACCCTGGCGGATACCCATGAAGATGAGGCCCCTATGGTTCTTCCTGATGCTCAGGGGGGTCCCCTGTTTCTGCGATCTGCTACCAAATTGCTTTCCAATCCCATTTTGCAAGGGGAACGGATCGTAGGGTGGATGTTTGATGAAGAGGGTAGGGCAGATCCCTATTATAAAAAGGTGTTCAGGCCGCCGCCTGCTGAGTATTTCACCTGTTGAAATCCGGATTGCAACTGCTGCATTTTCTCCCTGAGAAGGTGGGGCTGGAATCCGGGGGTATGCTCATTCCATTAACACCTTCCAATTGTTTAAAAATGAAGACTTGCATAATATCCTGGTTTCGAACCGGATTCCTGTTTTTGATTTTCTCCCCGATTTTTTTTCTCACTCTCAAAGCCCAGCAGCCACAGCCCCCTGTGGATTCTTCTCTAAAAAATATTGCTCCACTGGCTCCGGTTACCATCATTGCCGTACGAAGCAGCGGTGCCACCGAGGAACGAATAAATATCAGTCAGCAGGACCGACTAGCCCATGATGGGGCTGCCCTGCTTGCCAATACTCCTTCCATTGGCCTGATCCGCAAGGGAGGAAACTATGGCTTTGACCCGGTTTTGCGTGGGTTCAAATACGATCAGTTGAACGTCGTGATAGATGGTGTCCAAAGTGCCCTTGCCGCCTGTCCCAATCGCATGGACCCGGCTACCAGTCAGATAGCCCCCAATATGATGGAGCAGGTCGAGGTGTACAAAGGTCCTCATACCCTGCGATTTGGCAGTGCATTGGGGGGGACTATCAATTTTGCCTCCGTTCAACCTGCTTTTTCTCCGCAACGAACCCCATACGGTCGCCTGTCGGGTAGCTATGAATCCAATGGCAATGTCTTCCGTAGCGAATCCCAGGTGGGAGTTCGGGGAGCCGCATATGATCTGGCTCTGTTTGGTGCGTGGTCCCAGGGGCAAGACTATGTCGCCGGTAATGGCGAAACCGTTCAGTCAGAATTTTTGCGAGGAAGTTTTGGCACCCAACTGGGAGTGAAACTGGGGGCCAGTCAGCAATTGGCCCTGAGTGTTAACCGCAACATGGCCAGAGACGTTGACTTTCCGACCTTGCCCATGGACCTGCGAAGTGATGATACCTGGCTGGCAAAGCTGAAGCATCAGGCCACCTTCCAACAGGGCGCTCTGAAAAGCTGGCAATCAAGCGCCTATCTCACCCGTGTGGATCACCTGATGGATAACCTCCTGAAGCCGCTGGATCCACGCATGATGAATGCTGCCACCCATGCCCTGACCCAAAGCTATGGAGGGCGTACCGAACTGCTCTGGAAGTGGGAGCAAAACAGGCTTTACCTGGGAGGCGATGCGCGAATAGAAGAAGCCGAAGGTCGGAGAACCCGCGAATTTCTCATGGGACCGATGGCAGGAAATTCGGTGGAAGACAATGCCTGGCAGCATGGTCGCATCGCCAGGGGAGGGTTGTTCAGCGAATACCAGTGGCAGGATCTGCACTGGTATGGAGTGGCCTCCGCCCGACTGGAGTATAATCATGCGACGGCTCTGAACCTGACTTCCGAATTCCTTCAGGTGCATGAGGAGGCAACCGCTTCTCAGCTCAATCCCAGCCTGAGCTTGGGAGGAGGATACCGCTGGACCAATGGCATGGGCGTAGGGCTTTGGTTGGCCAGGGCACAACGGAGTGCCGGCCTGACCGAGCGATACATCAACTTCTTCCCGGTCGGCCTGGACCCCTACGAACTGGTGGGGAACCCCGATTTGGCTCCGGAAGTCAACTATCAGGCAGACCTGAACTGGCGCTTTGCCCAGGGAGAAAACCTGTTGGAGGTAACGGCCTTTGGGTCCTATCTGACTGACTATATTACTTCCGAGATTGACACGACCCTATCCCCGCGGCTGCCCAATAGCCCTGGAGTGAGGCAGTACGTGAACCTGGATGCTGCGATGCTACTGGGCTTTGAGCTTCAGTGGCAGCAAACCCTCTGGGCAGGATTGTACCATCAATTGAGTCTGGCCTATACCTATGGGCAAGACCTGGTTCATATGACTCCGCTTCCTGAAATTGCCCCTCTCGATTTGAGATATAGCCTGCTGGGAAGTTATGGTCAGGGTCGCTGGAAGCCCGAGCTCACCCTGCGTCATGTGCTGGCTCAGAACCGGATCTCTCAGCAGTTTGGAGAAATGGAAACACCAGGTTTTACCCTGCTGGATATCCAGATGCACTATCAGCCAACTCCGTGGTTGATGGTCATGGGCGGTGTTCAAAATGCACTGGATGTAGCCTACTATGAACACCTGAGTCGATCTGTTCGGAGTGCCGAATCTCCTCCCCTGTACGCCCCCGGTCGCAACCTCTTTTTGTCCGTAACAGTGAACTGGTAAAAAAACACCTAATGATTTGGAGTAGGACATATGGGGGAAGCAATGAAGCCCTAAATGGTGTCCTGCTCAACATAAACAACCACTTTTCTAATTGGAAGATCAAATGAAGCGAAATAGAATCATCATCATTGGAGGCTTGTCAGCAGGCCCCTCCGCTGCCGCTAAAGCAAAGCGAACTGATGAAAATGCTGAGATCATCATGTTTGAAAAGACCGAGCACATCAGCTATGCTACCTGTGGCATTCCCTATGCCATGTCCGGTAAGATCAAGTCTCGGGACAAACTGATGGTCGTACAGCCGGAGACCCTGGAAAAACGTTTTGGCGTGGAGCTGCACCTCAATGAGCCGGTGATAGAGGTTGATCCCACCGCCCAACTGGTTTATACAGACAAAGGGTCCTACCATTATGACAAGCTCATTGTAGCTACTGGCGGTCGGGCATTCCTCCCTCCGATCGAGCACATAGGCGACTGCGAGAACTGGGCCTTCGCCAAAACCATCGAGGATTACGATAAGATCATGAAAAAGGGCGTGGTGGAAAAAGCCGAGCACATCACCATCGTCGGAGCAGGGCTGATCGGTCTTGAAACCGCCGAAAACCTGATTCATGCCGGAAAAAAGGTAACCGTCGTTGAGCTGAGCGATCAGGTTCTCGGGATATGGGATGAAAAATTTGGCCAGATGGCCGCCACTGAGCTGGTAAAAAATGGGGTGGACCTGAAACTCGGAACTTCTGTGAAGGAGGTGATCCCCAAGGCCCAGGAAATTGTGTTGAGCAATGGAGAGCGATTCTTTACAGACTTCATGCTGGTTGGGATCAGCGTCAAGCCCAATACCGAAATGTTCATTGAAAAGGGAGCCGAGCACCTGCGAAACGGTGCCCTGATCGTCAACGAGCGCATGGAAACCTCCCTGCCCAATATTTACGCAGCGGGAGACTGTGCGTCAGTGCCTCATTTCCTGACTGGAGAGTCCAGCTGGTTCCCGATGGGAACCCACTCCAACAAAGCTGGCCGTGTTGCTGGTGCCAACGCTGCCGGGGGGGATGAAACCTTTACGGGTGGCTACGGGACGGCCATCATGAAGCTGTTTGACTACACCATTGCCCGGACAGGGATGGGGCCTAAGGAACTGGAACGAAAGCATATCCCCTATCATGCCACCATGCTGGTTTCCGGAGCTACTCCCAGCTTCTACCCCGACCAGAAGGACATCTTCATGGAGATCTACCATGACCCCGAAACCGGGCAGTTATTGGGCGCTGAGATGATAGGTGAAAATGGCATTGACAAACGGGTGGACGTGCTTTCCACAGCTATTTATGCCAAGCTGACCATCCACGACCTCCCCAGGCTGGACCTTGCTTATGCACCGCCATTCTCCCCCGCAAAAGACCCAGTGATCGTCGCGGGCTACGTGGCAGAGAACTCCCTGAAAGGGAATTACAAGCTGCTGGATGTAAGAGGCGCCCAACAGCTCATGGAAGAAACCGAGGACCTCACCATTCTCGACGTGAGGAGCATCAGCGAATTTTACCACCTCGGCTCGATAGAAGGCGCCATCAACATTCCTCTGGATGTCCTCCGTGAACGTATGGACGAACTGGACAAGGAAAAACCGCTCTTCATTTACTGCGCCAGGGGGGCTAGAGGTTACGTGGCTTCCACGATCCTGTCCCAGTATGGATTCAAGCAGCTATATAACCTCGCGGGTGGGTATACCGCCTGGAAGTACATGGTGATGCCTGAAAAAGTGACCGCATGAAATGCGGTAAGATGAGCCGTTGATTTTCAGGTAGGAGCGGATTTCTATTCGTTCCTGCCTGTTTTTATATTGGCCGCCTTGAAAGGTTTTGTGAAAGGTGTGAGATGGGTGGAGGGAAGGAGTAAAACCGGGAATAGGGATAGGAATAAGGCAAATTTTTGCGAAAACTAAATGGCACAGGAATACATCATCCGTAGGATTGAGACGGACGAGCAAGGCTACCGAAAAGAGTTTACTATCCCAGTCGAAAAATTCTGGGAAATCATGAGCCCAAACAGTTGGGGATATACCCGCAATCCTGACATGATGGAGATCGTAATTCCTGAATTTCAGGGAAAAGTGGGATACTCATGGGAAATGGGCTTTATCCATGTCTTTTTTGAATCCGGAAAATTTCCTGACGAGGTGGCAAACAAAATGATGGAGGAGATTTATCAAAACATCCTGGCATCAACCAATCAGGATGGAGAGCTAATTGAAACAGTCTAAGTGCCAGGGCTTTGAAGCTCAGGTTATGGCGCTTTCTTTGTTATTCCAGGGCCATCGCGAGGCCCGGCCCTACAGGGTCGAATTCGTTGCTGTTTTGCTGCTACAAGGGTCGAACCGCTACGCGGTTGTCCACTCCATGAAACATCTGACCTCCCTGTTGCTGCTGGGCCTGGTCGCAACCTCTGTGGGCTTTTCATCCTGCTCAGGTTAGTAGGCTATAAAGTCCGAGCTGGTCCTAGACGGCAGCGAGAGCCCCCACGAGTTAAGGGCGAAAAATTTTTCGCCCCAACCCGAGGCCGCAAGCGCGGAGCCTGCCCTGAGCGATAGTCGAAGGGAAGGCAGTAATCACCATGCGAAGACTTGGGGAAGGGGCCCTAAGTCTGAGCTGTCCTGGTCGTCTTCTCCGACCGCAAACTGCCCCTCAACAGCGGCAGCACCGTAACCGGCTATCAGGCCGATGTGCATGCCCATAGCGACTACTATCCCGCAGTTTATCCCGCGAAGCGGGAGGATGACGATGGAGGAGCGCACCGGGAGTGCGGAGGGGTATCGATTTGGGTTTCAGGGGCAAGAGACCGATGATGAGGTCTATGGCGCTGAGAATGCGG
>CAYFIR010000152.1:0-14604 GCA_964343195.1 uncultured Bacteroidia bacterium
CTACCAAAAATATTCGCGAATTAATTTGTACCATTAGAACTTAACAGCCCTGCCCCCATGCCTACTCGCCGCAAATTCCTCAAAAACTCAGCCCTGGCCGGAATCGGCCTGACCATCGTTCCCCGCCACGTACTTGGACGGGGCTATACCGCCCCCAGCGACAAGCTCAACATCGCCGGGATCGGCGTCGGAGGTAAAGGCTGGTCAGACATTCTCCACGCCTGGAATGGAGGACAGGAGAATGTCGTCGCCCTATGTGATGTGGACAGCCAGCGGAGCGAGCGGGCGCGAAAAAAGTGGCCGGAGGTGCCCTTTTACAAAGACTTTCGGGTCATGCTGGACGAAATGGGCGATTCCATCGATGCCGTTACCATTTCGACGCCAGACCACACCCACGCCGTCATCGCCATGGCGGCCATGCAACGGGGCATCCATGTCTATGTCCAGAAGCCCCTCACCCACAACATTGAGGAAGCCCGTCGACTGACGGAGGCGGCCAGGCAATACCAGGTGGTAACCCAGATGGGCAACCAAGGGGCTTCGCTACCTGCACAGGTGCAGATGAAGGAATGGCTAAGCCAAGGGCTTATCGGACAGGTGCAGCGCATTGAGGTCTTCACCAATCGTCCCGTCTGGCCGCAGGGGATCCCTTTCCCCAGCGAATATCCGACACGTCCTGAGCACCTGAGCGAGACAGACTGGGACCTCTTCATCGGCCCGGCGGAATATGTGGACTATCACCCGCTGTTCCACCCTTTCAAGTGGCGCGGCTGGTGGAATTTCGGTACTGGAGCGCTAGGCGACATGGGCTGCCACCTGATCGACCCGGCCTTTCGCCTGCTACAGTTGAATTATCCCACCGAGGTGGAGTGTAGCGTAGGACAGGTTTTTACCCAGGACTGGGTGCCAGAGTACATTCCCGAAGGCTGCCCGCCATCTAGTGCGGTTCGCATGAAATTCCCTTCAGAGCTGTACGACGGGCGAGAGATTCCCCTTTCCTGGTATGATGGAGGGTTGCGACCCTTCCACCCTGAGGTCATTCCGCCCGACGAACCGATGGGCGATGAGAATGGCACCAATGGGGTGCTGATCAAGGGCGAAAAAGGCGTGATGACCTGCGGAACCTATGGCCGCAACCCAAAGGTGTATTTGCCCGAAGGAGAAAAAATCGAAATGGCCCAGAACTACGATGCCGGGCTGAAGTACGCCGGTGAGCCTGAGTGGGGGCATCAACACTACTGGACCGATGCGGTGAAAGCAGGTTTTGGCAGCGAAGCACACAAGAGCCTGACTTCGGGCTTTGATTATGCCGGCCCCCTTACGGAAGCTGTCCTCATGGGCAACCTTGCCATTCGCAGCTACAGTGGTCTGGCAAAGGGAGAAGGCCGTCGAAGGGAATACTATGGCCGCCAAACCCTCCTATGGGATGGCTCAAACATGGAAATCACCAACCTCAAGGAGGCCAATAAGTTTGTCGGGCGGAAATATCGGCGAGGCTGGAAGTTGGGATAGGATGTAGGGTTGAGCTTCCCTGTTATTTGGGTTCCAAACCCCTTGAGTCAAAATGTTTTAAGAATGGCCTAAGAACTACTCAGTAATTCCCTTTGTTGAAAGACGCATAGAGAAAACGCCGATGGTCAGCTGTTTTTTTTGAAAAAAACCTTCCCCAAAAAATCCACTGACAGGCTCCCACTCGTTTGTACACAGCAATGCAATTACAAGCAACCTTTACCTTTAACCCTCTACACTCTATGCAAAAAATTACTCATTTATGTTGGTTGGTCCTCCTAATGGCCCTGGGCCTCGGGGGCTTATCAGCTCAGACGACCCATGTGGTCACCAATTCAGGGCTTTCTTTTTCTCCGAGCTCCCTGATCATCACCGAAGGAGATACGGTTGACTGGCAAATCGCAGGTAGCCACAATGTGCTGGAAGTTTCCATGGCGGATTGGAGTAATAACCTGAATACAGCCCTACCAGGCGGGTTTTCACTGCCATTCGGAGGAGGGAAACTTGCCTTTGAAACGGTGGGAACTTTCTATTATGTCTGTGTGCCCCACGCCGGATCTTCCATGAAAGGCACCATCACGGTGCAGGCTGCTTCCGCCAACCCCGAAACCTTTGTAGCTCACCTGAGCGGCAACCAGGAAACCCCTCCCGTACCCAGCTTTGCCTCAGGAATGGTAACTGCGGTCATAGATGGAGACTCCCTGCGCGTTTCTGGTTCTTTTGAGAACCTGGGCAGCAAGTTCAATGGAAATATCGGAGCACACCTGCACATGGGATATGCAGGTAGCAATGGCGGCGTTGAGATTCCCTTGAATCCCACAATGGATGCCGATAGCCTCGGCGGAATGTTCATGGAAGCTGACAATACCTTCGAAATCACTTCCGTACAGGCTGACATGCTGCGCGATCGACAGATGTACGTGAACATTCACACCGTCGGTTACGCTTCTGGTGAGTTAAGGGGACAATTGCTTCCCGAAGGCAAAGACTACCTGTTCACCAACCTGCTCGGCAGCAATGAACCCACACCGGTCTATACCGGCGCCACCGGAGCGATGATTTTTGAGCTGGACGAAGCCAACGGCAACATCCTTGTCGCAACAGGTTCCTTCCGCAACCTGCAAGGCGATTTTGATGGCAATCCTGCTGGCGGAGTTCATTTGCACGCTGGTTCTGCCGGGATGAATGGCGGGATCGAGCAAACGCTGGTTCCAACAGTAGATCCCGACATGAAGGGAGCCGTGTTTACGGCCGATGACAATACTTTTACCCTTTCATCTGCTCAGGTGGACATGCTGGGCGAACGTAAAATTTACGTGAATGTCCACAGCACGGCCTACCCTGGCGGAGAAATTCGGGGACAGGTGCACGGCATGGCCCAGGCGGTTTTTCGGGCCTATCTGTCCGGTGCCAACGAGGTTCCCTCGGTACAGTCCATGGGAACCGGCCAACTGCTAGGCGAGGTCATGTTTGACACCCTGATCGTCACAGGTAGCTTCAATGGCCTGGAAAGCGATTATGCAGCGTCTCATTTGCATACTGGTATGGCTGGTCAAAATGGCGGCGTAGCCATTGGGCTCACTGCTACAACTCTGGCCGACAATCGTTCCGGGGAATTTATCCCGGCTGAGAACAGCTATACCCTGAATGCAGCCCAAAAGAGTGCATTGTTCGACCGGATGATCTACACCAACGTTCATTCGACCGACAACAGTAGCGGTGAATTACGGGGTCAGATGCTTCCCGAAGCCAACTTTGTGTTCAACGCCTACCTGACAGGTAGCCAGGAAGCCCTACCCGTTATTTCTCGTGGATATGGCGTTCTGCATGGCGAGGTACGTGGCGACGAAGTCACCGTTACGGGTAGCTTCTCCGGCCTCGAAAGCGACTATGCCAGCGGCATTGGGTCGCACCTGCACCGCGGATACCTGGGACAAAATGGCGGCGTAGCCGTTGCATTGACCCCTGTGCTGGACGGCGACAACCGTGGCGCTACCTACATGGCCGCTGATAATCGTTTCTCTGGACTGAGCGCTGGACTGGCTGATTCTCTGCTAGACAGGGCCGTTTATGCCAATGTACACACCGCAGATTTCAATGCGGGTGAACTGCGCGGTCAGATGCTACAGGAGGCAAGTGCTTACTTCTTCGCACCCCTGAGCGGTGCCAGTGAAGAGCCTATGCCCGTCAATACGCCTGCCAATGGGATGCTTGCCCTGGAGGTAATAGGCTCGAATGCCCGGGCAACGGGTAGCTTCAACGACCTGCAAAGCGACCTCAACGTAGGCATCGCAGGCGGGGTCCATATCCACGCCGGACTGCCCGGGCAGAGTGGTGGGGTAATCCACGTTATCAACTCTGATTTCCAGGACGACAACCAAAATGGCGTCTTCGAAGCGGATAGCAACATGATCATGTTCTCCAGCATGGGCGTTGACTCACTGCGCAATGGCCTCTTCTATGTGAATGTACACAGCATGGATGTCGGTAGCGGAGAAATTCGCGGAACCCTGATGCCCATGGCTCAGGCTTACTTTACCAGCAACCTGGGAGGCATCAACGAAGTGAATCCTGCTGTCACAGACGGAACTGGAGATATACAGGTCGGGCTGAATGGAGAGCAGGTACAATTAGCCGGTAGCTTTACCGGATTGACAGGTAAGTTCAACCCGGCCATCGCCGGAGGATCTCACCTGCACCGTGCTGGCCCCGGTGGCAACGGCCCGCTGTTCCAAACCCTAGTGGCCAGCATCACGGCTGCCGACTCCACCGAAGGAGCTTATCTGGGGACAGAAAATACCTTCACCCTCAATGAGGGACAGGTTGACTCCATGGTCAATGGAACGGTGTATTTCAACCTGCACACCACAGAAGTCGCCTCTGGCGAAATCCGCGGTCAGTTACTGGGAGAAGTCAACTTCTTCCCCATGAATGCCCCCATGATCAACGCTCCAGCCAGCAACAGCACCGTTACGGTCTTTGCCGACAGCGACGATCCCTTCCAGGCGACCTGGAGTGAAAGCATGGACGAGAACGAAGTGGTTTACGTATGGCAGCTTTCTGCCGCTAGCGACTTCAGCAGCTTCATCCTCAACCTGAACGTAGGCTCCATGGCCGAGTTCAATTCTGACCTGGGTACCGTGGACAGCATCCTGGCTGACGCTGGTCTGAATATCGGCGACTCACTGCTGGTCTATCACCGCGCCATCGCCTCCGACGGAGCCCTACAGGCAACCGGCATGACCGATAGCGTGTACCTCAAGCGTGGGCAGTCAACCAACATCGCCCAGCATGCCCAAGGCCTGAGCGTGGAAGTTCGTCCTACCCGTATCCAGGAGAATGCACAGCTGATGATCCGCAGCGATCGTCCCGCAGAAGCCCACGTATCCGTACTCGACCTCGGAGGTCGCGTCCTGCAGTCAAATGACTTGCAGCTGATCGGAGGCACCCAGTCTTACGGACTGAACCTCAGTGCCCTCAGCGCCGGCTTTTACCTCATCCGCCTGGAAACGGATGGCTATCAGCCACAGATCATCAGGGTCGTGAAGGAATAGTATTTTGGGAAGTATTGCACACCGAGAGGTGTGGATGTTGCAGCCCAGCCATTTTGGCTGGGCTTTTTGTATTGAACCCTGTAGCTCGCTCACACGATACTACAATTCCGTCCCGCCTCCCGCTTCTAAACATTCCCTCTACCCAAACCTGATCTGATGGATCAGCAACTCCTCGCCGCTGAGGATCTCGCGGGTGGGCTGCCCACAGTGGGCGCATTTGAAGACGTAATTTTGGACGCCGCTTTCTTTGTCGCAATGGGAGCAATGGATGCGGATCTCGACCAGCTCGGTTTGCAACTCGACCTGGGCGTACTGGGGATTCATCTGCTGGAAGGCGGAAAACGCATTTTTTAGCAGGATGGGCTCGACATTGGCGAGCTTGCCGATGCGAAGGTCTACGCCATGCAATTGCTCCATTTCCTCTTGCGAGAGCTGCTCTTCCAGCGAGCTGAAAATCTGCTGAACCAGGGAAAACTCATGCATCGCTTGTCTCCTTTTGGGCTACCGCTTTAAGTTTATTCAGGTTGTCGATGTGCTCACGGGCGGTCGCCTGCATGTCGGGATCTGCTACCAGATGCAGCACTTCCTCTGCTTTGGCAATCATGTCATCAAACCGTGCCTGGTTGAAGCTGCTCTCGTCGTTGCCAGCGTTCCAACTGGCCTCCAGGTAGTTGAGCAGGGTGATGGCCCGCTCGTAGGGGTACTGCGCCGTGCGAATTTCCAGGGCTTCCTCATAGTAGCCCAATGCCTTGGTGTGGTTGTCAGAATGCAGCGCCGGAGGAAACTTGGTGTAGGCATTCGCGAAGTTGTTGCAAATGCTGGCGTACTCGTAGGGGTACTGCTCCTTGGTATAAAATTCCAGCGCCTCCTGAAAAGAAGCCGAAGCCACCCCCGCCCAGATCGCGCGGCGTTTGTTTTCGGCTGGCATTTCGGCGTAGAGCACGCCCAGTTGATGGTGGATATCCGCGAAAATATTGGGGACAGCTTCCTTGGTGAACACCTTGAGGGCCTGCTGATAGCTTTCTACCGCAGGTTTGTAGAATTGCGGTTGATCGAGCTGTGCCCAGGTAGCCAGCAGGGTGCCTTTCTGTATCTGCGCCTGGGCCAGTAGTTCTGGCACTTCCTCTTCGTCAAAGAGATCAATGGCCTTTTTTACGTAGCCCAGTGCTTCCGCATGGCTGTTAGAAAGGCTGGCGACATGAGTAGCATCCAGCAACAGAAACCCGGTTTGCAGATGGTCGCCTTTGGCTTCGTAATATTTCAGCAACTCCCAAAGCTGTTCTTTTAGGTTTTCCAGTTGCCCGGGAGCATATGGGACCACGAGTTGCTGCATCCAGACCTTGTTGCGCAGCATCTTCAGCGACATGAGGGCTTCCCGAGAGAGCGGCAATTCGATGACTTCATCCAGTAGCTTGCTTGCCTGATCCAGTTCCTGCATGTCGAGCCAGAGTCCAGCCAATTCACGGGCGGTGAATGCCTTGTATTCCGCATTGGGAGCGAGATCGACAGCGTTCTGATACAGGGAAGGTAAATCTCCCGGTGGATGTATGCCGTCAAAAATACCATAGTGCATCACCACCGCCTGGTTATGCACCTCGCGGTAAGTCATTTCATGGGAATAGGAAAAGTCAATGGGAAACTGGTATTTCAAAGCAGCCTGGTACTCCAGGTCTCGAAAATCGGGGTGTTCATTCAGGTATTGCCAGACCTTCTGGTCATTCCCCAACTGGTGGAAAATCAGGCCTAGCAGGGTTTGAGGAGAATATTCCCACGTTTCAGGCAAAAGAAGCGGAGGAAGACTCTGGTCCCAGCAAAGGGGGATGCTAATCTGATTTCCCTCAATGATCAATCCGGGATAGGCAATGCTGATATTGGGGTTCTGGCTATCTGCGATTTGGATCAGCTCATTTAATCGATCCTCCTGGAGGATGATTCGCTGAATTTCTTTCCAGCGATTAGTTGGTGCAAATATCGTAAGCATGGGAGTTTCGCTTTAGGGTTCCGCGGGCGTCCTTGCGGATGCCGCGTTGAAAAATCTGGGCAAAAGTCTCTGCCCGACGTAGGCTGGGGTAGTGGTCGATCCGGCGGATGAGGAGCCTCAGATCGGGCTCTAGCGCAAAAAAGAGCATATAGACATGCCACCTTCCCCTAAAATGAAGGATTCGGTACCGAACTTCTGAATCCAGCGTCCATTCTTCCTGATCCAGCAGGTCAAAATCCTCCATTTGCCCTCTGTGCTCAGGCTCCGGAGGCGATAACAGGCCGGGATCAAGGTAGGTCATGGCCTCAGCTGGATTTTTAAAATGGAATGCTGAGGCAGGAATTCATACGCGAGTTCCTTCTGGTCTCGGGGAATGTCTTGGTCTATGATCAGTTCCTGAATGGCGATAGAGGCATCACCCCTGGCATTGCGCAGTTTGACCATGTGCTGGGTAGCTTCATGTAGCTTGGGAAAAAACGCATTGCGTACATCGGTGATGAGCAGGTGCTGCTTGTCGGCGACGTAGGCAGCAAACACCGTTTCTACCTTTTCGCCCAGCCTGGCCATGAGCTCACTGGAAACAACCAGATGTCCTGATTCCAGCGAAATTCCTTTTACCTCAGACTTCTTTTTGAGCTGGTTCGCTATGTGTTTGGGGGGAATCATGGGCTAGCAGTGATTTGCAGTTCTTCGAGCAATAGCTTGACCAGTCTGTCTGCACCAGCTTTTGCTTCTGCACTGATGCCCAGGTCAAAACGGGTGCTATCGATGGCGATGAGAAATACTTCCACTTCTTTGGGATAGTCCTCATTGAGCATTTTTCGGGCGTAGCTCAGGGCCTGATGCCACTTCAGGCCATGCAAAAAGACCAACGGATCATCTTCAATCTGGCCTTCCACTTCCTCTGCCGGGAGACGGAAAAGCGTTCCTACGGGTTCGTCGGTATTGATAGCGGCATCGATGAGGATGATCCTGTCTCTACCTTTGAGCTTAAAAAGCACCTCAAATGCCGAGGTGCCCATGTCCAGAATTTCAATGTGTGGAGCCGAAAGCTCTTTTTTGAGTTCTTCGATCACGTAAATTCCTACGCCGTCGTCTTCTCTTACGGGGTTACCGAACCCCAGTATGCTGATTGTTTCCATTGTATCATGTAGGTGGGGTGAAAGGGGAGGAGTAGGAGAAAAATGAATAAAGCGGGTAAGTAGTTGATTAAAAGACAAGGCATGCAGGAAATGTTGACATGAAGGTCGTAAGTGTCAGTTTCCCTTCATTTCCTCATATCCTTCGTACCCTGTATACCTATCCTCATCCCCATTACTGAGGAAAGGCCTGTCTGATCAATGCCCAATCAGAACAGGCCTTCCTTATCAAACAAAAACGATAGCAATTCCTACAACTTGAATTTTGCGAGTTGCTTGCCCGTCTTTTCGTCGTGAGCGTGGACGGTACAGACCAGGCAGCTATCAAATGAGCGGGCTACCAGGCCGACCTCAACGGGATCATGGGCATCCTCAATTTCGATTCCGGTAAGTGCGGCCTCAATCGGACCAGCATTGTCATTGCTGTCATTTGGGCCCACGTTCCAGGTAGTAGGGGCAATGATCTGATAGTTGTCGATCACGCCATCCTTGATCTTGATCCAGTGAGCGAGGGCGCCACGGGCAGCTTCTGTCGCACCCCATCCGATACCATCCTTTTCCTGTGGTTTGATGTAGAATGGAGCATCCAGGTCGATCTGTCCCAGCCACTCGTTGATCATGTTGAACAGGCGAGGAGCTTCATGGACACGAGCCAGGGTACGTGTAAAGACACTGGGGCCTTTGACCTTCATGATGTCGCCAAACAGCGGATCCTGAATCTGATGATCCAGATTTGCTGGATTAGCGTTCATGATGACACGTGCCAATGGACCTGCTTCTGCAGGATGCTCCATGAATCGGGGTGCTTTGGACCAGCTGTATTTGCCTCCAAAGTCGGTCTCATGCAAAATGGTCGAATTGGTAGATGGATTGGGAGCAGGCTGATCGAAAGGATGCAGGGCGTCAGCCTGTCCTTCGTACCAGGCGTGCTTCACGTGCTCCATCACCTGACGCTGGTCAGCAGGGAAATAGTTTTCTCCATCCCAGAACCCACCGGGGCTGATAACCGCATTCTGGCGGCTGTCGATGGTCGGATTCTGATAGTGATCCTTGTGTAGATAGGTACCCCATGCGAGGAATTTGCCTACACCCTGACCAAATGTATCCAGGCCAAACTCGAGGCTGGCGCGGATGAACAGACCAAGGTCTGAGTTGTACTGAGATTCGTTTTCTTCTACCCAGGCCATCAGATCATCCCAGGTCTTTATTTCAAGATAACGCTCGATAGAGCAACCGAGCCATACGGTCTCCAGCCAGTCATTGCGGAACTGGTTCATGATGGAAATGGCGCGGGTAATATCCTTGAGGGTCGGGGCGCTCATCACACCGCCAGGTACCATGTAACTGGAGTGTGGCCACTGACCGCCAAAGATGGCATAGACTTCTACCGGACGACCGGATGCAGTAACGCCTTTCTGGAAAGAAGTCCCCACGTATGCTGCGAAACGCTTTACCACTTCCTCATACAGAGGTTTGTTGGCAAACTTCTTATTCGCCAGATCGGTAGCGAAGATCGCATAGAACCAGCGCGGGATACTCTGGATGGTCTCGGTAGCCTGTCCCAGTGCACGTAGCAGCAGGGCGTTGGGTGGCAGCGTAGTTCCCCAGGCAGTGTCCAGAGCCGAAGACGCGCAGTAGAGGTGTGAGCCTCCACAGATTCCACAGGCACGTGGGGTGACAATCAGTCCGGACTGTGGGTCCTTTCCGACCAGAATTTTTTCAAAGCCGCGGTACATCGCAGCCTGAGTGTGAGCACGGGTGACAACCCCGTCCTTCATGAAGACCTTCACATCGAGGTCTCCTTCCACCCGTCCTACGGGGGATATATTGAGTTCCTTAATCTGAGTCATGATTAATTAGAGATAGTAAGTAGTAGGTTACTTGGATTTACCGTAGTTAGAGGCTGAGAGTGGGTCTCCGAGTACTTTACCCGCACCGGCCTTGAAGTAGTAAGCAAGCTTGCTCTCGCCTGGAGGGGTTTCCTTGGGCAGGAATCCAAGATATTTCTGGGTCTTGAAGACGGAGCCTTTCTTTAAGTCGTGGTGAGGGAATCCCGGCTCGGTACAGCCCAGACAGGGGTGATTGGCACGGGTTTTACTGTTGTGGCGGTTCCATAGGATCCGGTTGCAACTGGCATTTGTCATCGGTCCACGGCAACCAACTTCGTAGAAGAGACAGCCACCACGTTCACCAAAGTATCCATTTACCTTTTCGCTAAAGGCTACTGCATTGGTACAGCCATTTTGGACAAAGTCTGAGAAGAAGGTCTTGGGACGGTGGTAATCGTCGATGAGTACATCTCCAATTCGTCCGACGGAGATAGCCACCAAAATTTGGGTGATCCAGTCAGGGTGTGCAGGACATCCGGGGATGTTAATCACGGGAAGGCCTCCTTTGGAAACAAAGTCAGCTCCCAGGAAGCCGCCTTTCTGGCGCTTGTGGAACTGAAATCCGGTTGACTCGGAAGGATTGGGAGGGACGGCGGGGATACCTCCGTAGGTCGCACAGTCGCCGATAGCGACTACGAACTGAGCGGCATCTGACAACTCCCGAATCCACTCCATCATGGGGCGGTCGGCGAAGTAGTTCATTTTGCCGGTTCCGTTTGGACCCTGAACGACAGATCCTTCAAATACGAAGATGTCCAGCTGGGTTTCTCCGCTGATACAACTGTTGAGCAGGTCACTGACCTGTTCGCCAATTTCAAGGCCGATAGAGGGATGCCACAGGATGTTGATCCCAAAATCGGTGATCAACTCTACAACTGTGGGCTGCTCAGCATCAAGAAAAGACATGGTGTTGCCACTGCATGCCCCTCCCTGTAACCATAATACGTTTGCCATAGCGAGTAGTGAAAATGTAGGTAATGTGTCAGTTCTACATATTGATGATTTAAACTATGCAGAAATCAACATATATCAAAAGCGAATTAGAAAATACTTCCTAATTTAGATTGAATCTAATAATTGGATAGTCCCTAAAATAGAAACATTACAAAATGGTAATGTTTGAAGTAAGCAAGCCTATTCTTCTTCCCAGCGGATGGTTTGGCGACGGACTACCTCGAGTTCGTCCTCTCCAATAGGGGTTAAGTAGGGTTCAAGTATGCGCCAGAGCTGATCGGATGTGGAAGGTGAGGCTTCTGGCCAGACCAGTCGGGAGTAGGGGAGCGTAGTGAGTTGCTGTAGCAGGAGGTTGGCAAGAAAGCTGATCTTTGATTGCGAAAGGGGCTGGAATGCTCCTCGGGCAATGTTGAACTGAATGATATCCTGAAACAACAGGACCTGCCATTGGAAAAACTGGCTGAGACGCTCAAAAATCTCAGGGAAGGTTCGCTTGATTTCCAGAAGGTCGGTATAGAAAAACCGATATTGGGACTGCAAATTAGACACACTTCCAAAAATTCGCTCGAGGTTTTCAAAGATGGGAGCATTTCGATACTCTATCAGCGCATCGCGCTGCTCATGTTCCCATTGCTCATAAATAGCCTCCAGGATGGCTCCCTTGTTCTTGAAGTGGTAGGCGATGTTGCCCAGGCTGATGATGCTGGCGTCGGAGATGTGTTGAAGCCGCACATTGACAAATCCCTGTTCATTGAACAGGTAAGTGGCAGTCTGGATGATTTTATCGCGATTTTTTGCCCGGGCCATGGGCAAATCTAATCATTCTCTGGATTTTTGCAGGGCACGCCGGATCTGTTCGGCTCGTTCGTAGTCCTCCTGCCTGAGGGCCTGAGCTAATAGTTGTTCGAGCTTTTCCGGGGATTCCTCCTCCAGCATGCGGGGCATTTTCTCCATTTCTTCCTGTGAAAGCGGCACACTGACCGATGCTTTGTCCATCACCTCCTCATAAGTGAAAATCGGGCAGGGCATTCGGACTGCCAATGCCAGGGCATCAGATACACGAGCCAGTTGGACCTCCTGCTCTCTTCCTTTTTTTATAATTAGTTCCGCCTGAAACTCCCCCACGTGATAGCTGGTTATTCGCACCTCAAAAACCATCATCCCTCCTTTTTGCAACAGCTCGATGGTCAGGTCATGGGACTGAGGAGGGACTGTATGCACACCCTCAATGCCCATAGCGATAGCCTGTGCCTCGCATTTCCCAATTATGATCGGAATTCGCCTGCTACCCTTGTGCTCTATCAGCACTGCTACATATTTCCCTTCCTCCGATTGGCTCGGAGTGAGGGCTAGCAGGTTGAGTTGGACGGGTTGACTGGGCATGGGCATCAATTTAGTCTGGAAAGGTAGAGAAAGCCGAACTGTGGTTAAGCTGGAATTTGGCCAAAATGGCCCTGATGTCCAAATGCTCCGGCATGCCAGAAGTCAGAGACTAGAAGACGGTAGGTGTCGGCTCGGAGAGCCTCACCAGCACCATCCTTTGGATGGGTCAAAAGCTATGTACTGTATTAGCAGTACCGCTCGTGAGCCCTGTGCTGAGCAGGGCCGAAGCATCTCTGAAGCGAAACGCAGCGTCAAAGCGTCTCCGACGCCCGTTAATAGCTGATCTGTGCCCAGAATTAACCAACATGAGCCTGAGCCCCCGAGGTTGATTAATTCCAAAGAATGGTTTCCAGGCTCTAGGAGGGGATCTCTCTCCCATTTAAAAATGCATAAAGCTCAGCTAAGAAAATTACGTGGAATGCCAGAATCCACCAAATAGCTCAGCTACCGACTCCCTCCTCTGGTCATCAGGATTCCCCAGTTATCCCTGACTCACCCCCAACTGCTCAGTCCGGGTAGATACTTTGTCCCACATCTGAGTGTTTGGGAGAAAATTTACCATTATGAAACGGATTATACCTAGCCTGATCCTAACCTTTGGTTTACTCTCAGGCACAGCCCAGATTCAGGTACCTAATGGCGGCTTCGAAGCCTGGACGTACGAAAACATCACCCTCACGTTTCCTCCTTATCACTCCATCTCCAATAACCTGGCCGCGAGTGAGGGCGAGGCACCCAATGTGACCCCGGTTGCAGGTCCAAATGGCGGTGAGGCTGTACACCTGGAGGCTATTGTCATCGCTGGAGATACCATGGCAGGCATTATGGGAATCGGATCGTTTTTTCCCAATGATCCCGGTGCAGCCTGGGCAGGGCAACCCGATTCGTTGAAGCTCTGGTTGCGATATGACATTCACTCGGGGGACAACGCACTGCTCGCTTTTCACTTCTTTGCCAATGGAGCACAGATTGGCGCTAACCAGCTATTTTTTCTCACCGGTACCAATGACAGTTGGCACACGGAAACCTTTGCCGTGACCCCGCTGGCGACAGCTTCAGATTCCATTGGGGTTTTGATCGTAGCCGGGGACTTCAATAGCGCGACCCCCGGTACCTGGCTGGAGATCGATTCAATGGGATTTGTCGGGGGAGATCCCCTTCCCAACGCCGGGTTTGGCACCGTGGATTCCACCGGCTATTCCGATCCGGAAGGATGGCTATCGCCCAACTATTTCGCAGCCTTGCTCGACGCTACCCCTATCGCCACCCAAAGCTCTGATGCGGCCGAAGGAACTGCTGCCCTGCGAATCGAAACGGTAGCGAGTCAGACGGACAACGGATTGGACACCTCGGGGTATGTCTTCCTCGCCCAGGAAATCGGGGACAATGGCCCTGAAGGCGGGGTGCCGGTTCCTGCTGGAGCGGAGATGCCCATCAAACTCAGGGGACAGTACCAGTACCACCCGGTCGGAAATGATACCGCCATTGCCTATCTGGTGATGACCCGCTACGACCAGAGCCTTGGACAGCGTGATACGGTAGGAGAATATGGCATACCGCTGCCGTCAGCGGCTACTTACACTGGCTTCGAGATCCTCACGCCATTGAGCGCAGAAGCTGATTCTTTTATGCTGGCTTTTGGCTCCAGCGACTTTGAGGGCGATTTATCCGCATCCGAGATCGGAATCGGTTCATGGCTGCTGATCGATGACCTACAGTTTGATACGACGGCCCAGGATACCAGCACAAGTGGACTATTCGCTCCGCACACTGTGATGAATTTGCGGGTATATCCCAATCCCGCATCCGAGCAGTTGACCGTTACGGGGCAGTTTGCTGATACAAAGGAGCTAGACTTGCGCCTACTGGATCTGCATGGGCGCGAGTGGTTAGCCATGACCTGGAACACCACCGCTCAGCCGGAAGTTGAATTAGACGTAGAACACCTGCCCACCGGATACTATGTCCTGACCTGCCGCGATCTCCAGAGTGGAGCGGTCTTCTGGCAGAAGGTGCTACACCAGTGAGGTGGGAGGCGAGTAAAGGTATATGTGGGGAATGTGGGAAATAAGGTATATAAGGTATATAAGGGAAATATGGGCAAGCTGGTTATTCGTACCATCCCTATACCCCCTATACCCCCTATACCCCCTATACCCCCTATACCCCCTATACCCCCTATACCCCCTATACCC
>CAYFIR010000153.1:0-14572 GCA_964343195.1 uncultured Bacteroidia bacterium
CGTAGTTCGTAGTTCGTAGTTCGTAGTTCGTAGTTCGTAGTTCGTAGTTGGGTACTGGCCTGATATCCATTGGGTTACAACAATTCCACCTTATACCGTCCATATTCCCCCTATACACCTTATTCCCCCCTTATTCCTTAAACCGCATACCGTTTTCCCCATCCCGCCCATATTCCCCTTATGGACCCTATACACCTTCTTCCTCCCAGTTCCTCAAATCGCCGCTGCCAACAGCAGGTCTTCATTGGCTTCTGATGCTGAGAACGAAGCCCTTACGCGCCCTTCAGCCATGACCAGGATGCGGTCAGAAAGGGCCAGGATTTCGGGGATTTCAGAGGAAACAAGGACCATGCTCATGCCGTCCTTGACGAGCTGTTTCATCAGTTCATACAGCTCGTGCTTGGCTTTGATGTCGATGCCTCGGGTCGGCTCATCCATGAGCAGGATTTGCGGATGGGTGGAAAGCCACTTGGCGACCACTACTTTTTGCTGGTTGCCACCACTGAGGTTTTGGCACAACTGCTGCTCGGAAGGCGTCTTGATGGCCAATTGCTCGATGTAGGACCGGGCCATTGAATATTCAGCAGATTTTTTCAATGGAAAACTGCCTCTCAGGGTCGGCAGGCTGATGTTGGAGGCAATGTCCATGCCGAGGATCAAGCCTTCCTGCTTTCGATCTTCGGTTACGAAAGCCAGTCCCTGCTCGATGGCAGAACGGGGATTGTTGATCTGAATGGGCTGCCCATTCATCGCCATCTGAAACTGGCTTCGTCCCGCATTTAGCCCGAATATGGTTTCCAGCAACTCCGTTCTTCCAGCGCCCATTAGGCCAAAAATACCGAGGATTTCCCCTTTTTTCAGATCGAATGAAATGTCCTGGAGTACGTTTCGATTGCGGAGATGGGGATGTTGCAAGCTCAGGTTACTGACAGACAGAATCGTTTCGGTCAACCCCTCAGTCGCCTGCTTTGGCTCGATGACCACATCCCGCCCCACCATCATCCTGATTAGCTCTGATTCCGCAGTTTCTTCCATTTCTCCTGCACCGACCATCACCCCATCCCGGAGCACCACGAAGTGATCGGCGATCTGAAACAATTCCTCCATTTTGTGGGAGATGTACACAATGGTTTTGCCCTCTTGCTTGAGATTGGTCACGATCTGATGCAGGTTCTCAATTTCGGCGTCGCTCAGGGCGGAAGTAGGTTCGTCCATCAGGACGACCGCCGCATCTGTCAGCAGGGCTTTGGCAATTTCCACGAGTTGCTGCTCGCTGACTTTCAGGTTACCGACGAGAGTGTTGGGGGCAACGGGCAGGTTCACCCTTTCCAGCACTGCCTGGGTCTGTCGGTTCATCTCCTGGATGTTGAGCAGTCCCAGTCCCGTCCGAATCTCGCGCCCCAAAAAGAGGTTTTCTGCCACGGAAAGCTGGGGAATCAGGTTGAGTTCCTGATGGATAATCGCAATTCCAGCATCCTGCGCATCCCGCACGCTTGCAAATTTTAGGGGCTTCCCATCCAGCAAAATATCGCCTTCGTACTGAGGATACACCCCGGTCAGGATCTTCAGCAAAGTGGATTTACCAGCTCCATTTTCGCCGAGCAAAGCGTTTACTTTTCCTGGAAAAAGCGTCAAACTGACATCGTCCAAAGCCTTGACGCCGGGAAATGTCTTGGAGATATGTTGGACTTCCAGCATCATGGGACAGGCTTTATGTGGGTGGGAGTAATCACCAGATCGGGAGAATCCACGTGCTTTTTGCTGAGCTTGATGGCTCCGATGACTTCGATTTGTTGCCCCTCTTCTAACTGGGCTACAATAGGCGGCATCACTGCTGTTCGGATCAATGCATTGAGGGCTTCCGATACCTGGTTGAACTCTGCGTTGGTCTTGAAATCAGTCAGTTTGACCAAGCCTGATGCATCTCTGAGGGCGTTACCAAAGATGTACCGGGTATTGACTTCCACACCGCCCCGTTCTTCGGTAGTAAGCCAGATTCCCCCTTCATTTTTCTCAAAAATGGTGCTGGTATATTTCACCATGAAGTAGGCCGAATTCCCAATTCCGAGGCGGTTCCCATAGGCTTCAAATGCCTGATCGGGATTGGCTTTTACCTGTTCCAGCAAGCTGGTCAGTTCGATGGGGGATTCCAGTTTGAGGATTCCCTGGTAATAGAGCGAATCGGCAAAGGCGTGATAGTCAAAGGCTTCTTCGGCTTCAGGCTGTCGCTCACTCAGTTTTTCGAAGTACACAGAGTTATACCCCAAAAAGGCGACGGCCACAGCGAGTAGTAGATATAGATAGCTCTTTTTCATGTAGCATTTCGTTGGGGGAGCTTATTCCATGTAATCAGCGGCATTTGAGGCAATGACGAGTTCCACCTCGACCGGGACTCGTTGGGGAAAATCCCGCTTGCCCTGAAAGTATTCGTGGGCGTACTGAGCGGCAGTTTGGGCCATGACCTTGGGGTACTGCATCCCGGTAGCGACGATCTTTCCTTCCTGCACCTTCTCCACCACCTCGGCGGCTCCGTCAAATCCGAAGACCTTCACTTCCTCGGCTTTTCCAGCGGCCTGTAGCGCCTGAAAGGCTCCCATGGCCATGGCGTCATTTCCGCAAAAAACCGCGTCGATATCGGGCTGGGCCTGCATGATGCTTTCCATGACCTCCATAGCTTTATTTCGGTCGAAATCAGCACTTTGCTGGGCGACCATTTCCAGCGCAGGAAACTCATCCACCACAGAATGAAATCCACCGGAGCGCGCCCAGGTGTTGTTGTCTCCTACCAGGCCGAGCAACTCGACGTACTTGCCTTCAGCATTCAGCGCCCTGACAAATTCAATCCCGATCTCCACGCAGCCAGAGTAGTTATCGGAGAGGATCTGGCTCGTGGCGGCATCGTTGGAATTGACCTCGCGGTCCATGCAGAAGACTGGCACCCCAGCGGCTTTGGCTTTGAGGATGTTCACAATCGATCCGTCGGCATCGGTAGGATTGAACAGAATGGCGTCGAACCCAGAGGTAATGAGATTTTCGAAGTTATCGGACTCCGTGGCAGGGTTGTTTTGCGAGTCAAAGACTTTGGCTTCGTAGCCCAGGGCCTCGGCATTGGCGACGGCGGACTCAGCGAGGACGACGAACCAGGGGTTGTTGAGGGTAGAAATCACGACGGCGACCTTGGGGGGATCGTCGGTCTTCTTTGCCCCGGATGTACAGGCTGACAGCAGCATCCCGGTAGCAGACAGGATGAGAAGAAGCCTTGTGAAGTAGGTGCGAGTAGTAGTGAGCATTTTTTCTTGCGAGTTGAGGTTTCTTTTTTTTTGACAGGATTTTCAGGATGAATAGAGAGTACATGCCATTGTGCCATGTAAAACTCTTACTTAGGATGCGACTTCATCGCATCAGCTCGTGAGCTTTTGTAAAGCGAAACGTTTTATCCAGGCGTCTCTGACGCCCGATTATTTCAGGCAATTCTTCTTACATGAAAAGAGCTTACACCCTGATTCTCATTTTACCTGTTATTCAGGGTACTTTGGAGCCAATAGACATGGCATCTCGATCCATTGTTTACGAGCGTCGGAGACGCTAAGACTTTACGTTTCGGATTTGTAAATCCTCACGAGCGAATGCGACTTTGTCGCATTTCAAGAGATGCCTCGACCATATTCCATCCTTTTGACTCTGTCTAAAAATCGCTACCCCAGCATCTCCAGTGCGGTCTGCATCAGCCCCTCGCCTGAAATGCCATAGTGATCGAAAATCTCCAACTGCGAGCCTGTAACGGTGTATTCATCCGGGATGCCGACGATTTTGAACTTGTTGCGGTAGCCTTGCTGGAAGAGCAGCGAGGCCACGGCCTCCCCTAGTCCACCGTTGACAGAATGTTCCTCCACGGTGATGATGGGGCTTCCGTTTGAGGCGGCCTTTAAGATCAGCTCTTCGTCCAGCGGGCGGATGGTGTGCAGGCTGATCACGCGACATTTGATGCCATGCTGTTCTGCCAGCAAGGCAGCGGCCTCCACGGCTGGCAATACGCCTTCGCCCGTACCGATGAAGGTCAGGTCGTCCCCTTCCCGAATGGTGCGTCCCTTGCCGATCACAAAATCCGGGTCGATGTCGCGGTTGAGCGTCGGCATGCCTTTTTTGCCAAAGCGGATGTAGACCGGACTGTCCATCCCGGCAGCGGCTTTGATGGCCTCTGTCGTTTCGAAATTATCGCAGGGAGCGACGATGGTTACGTTGTTGATGGCCCGCAGGACAGCGTAGTCATGCAGGCTGTGGTGGGTCGAACCCAACGCTCCGTAGCTGACCCCGGCACTGATACCGATGAGCTTCACCGGATTGTCGGAATAGGCCACATCGTTTTTGATCTGTTCCAGCGAACGAGCCGTCAGAAAGCAGGCTGGGGAAACGGCAAATACCTTTTTGCCCATGCTGGCCAGTCCCGCCGCAATGCCGACGAGGTTCTGCTCGGCGATGCCGACCTCGACGATCTGGTCGGGATATTTCTCCCCAAATGGAACCAGCTTGCCTGAACCGCGGGAGTCGCTGGTCACCACCAGTATATCTTTATCCTTTTCAGCCAATGCCTGGAGCGTTTCGGAAAACACGATCAGGTTTGGGATGAGTTGTGTCGTAGTTAGTTGCATTGGATTGGAATTCGTAATTCGTAATTCGTAATTCGTAATTCGTAATGGGGTTCGAAGCTCTCTAATCTAGGTTCCAACATTCTGCCTTATACCGTATTCCGCCTTCTCCCTAAATTCCCCTCATTCCCATCAAACGCTTACTTCTTCCTGCAAAAGCAGGTTTCTTGCCTCGTCCAGTTCTGCCTGGGCTTGCTCGTACTGTTCGGGGGAGGGCACTCCGTGGTGCCACTTCAGGACACCTTCCATGTAGCTGACGCCTTTGCCCTTGGTGGTGTGGGCGATGACGAATGAAGGTTTTCCTTCTTCGAAAGGCAGCTGTTTTAGCGTCTCGGTCAGGGCCTCCACATCGTGCCCGTCCACTTCGCGTACTGACCAGCCAAAGGCTTCAAGCTTCTGCCGAACAGGTTCCAGGCCATACACTTCCTCGTTGGAACCGGTAATCTGCTGCTTGTTGTAATCGAGAATGGCGCAGAGGTTGTCGAGTTGGTTATGCGCTGCGAAAATCATCGCCTCCCAGTTGGACCCTTCGGCCATTTCGCCGTCGCCTAGCACGGTGTACACATGAAGCGGTAGACCGTCCTTCCTGGCGGCCAGAGCATTGCCGGAGCAAATCGCCAGTCCGTGGCCAAGGCCACCTGTGTTTTGCTCCATGCCACGCACCTTCTTCGTAGGATGCCCGATGTAGGGAGAATTGTAGCGGCAGAGCGTCAGCAGGTCATCTTCGGGAAAAAATCCCTGGTCAGCCAGCACAACGTAGAGCGCTTCGACCGAATGTCCCTTGCTCTGCACATAGCGATCACGCCCCGGATCATCGAAATTCTCGGGAGAAACGTTCATGATCTGGTTGTACAACACGCTCAGGATGTCCACGCAGGAAAGGCTGCCACCCGTGTGCCCGGCTTTGGCGTGGTAGATATACTTGAGGATCTTCTGTCGATACTCGATTGATTTGAGCTTCAATTCTTTAACTGTCATGGTAAATCAGTTGGGGGTGATGGTCACAATGACGCGTTTGTATCTGGATAGAGCGGGAGTCCCTTTGTCGGTAACTTTCAGGATGAAATGGGCGGTTTGGGGCTCTTCTACCTTCGGGGCTACCACGGTATGGACGTTATAGAGATTTTCGCTGAGGCCAAAGTTGATGATGCCCGGATAGGTGCCTGCTTCGGGATAATGAAACCACCAGTAGCTAAGGTTGTCTCCATCAGGATCGGTGGTCCCGCTGGCATCGAGGCTGAAGGTTTCGCCGGACTTCACGGTAAACTGATCCGGCATGCCCAGGCGTGGTACGGGAGGATGATTGGCTTCTTCGAATGATCGGGTACACCAGTCCATTCTGGCGGCAAAGTCATGCTGAAAATCATCACGCCAGCGCCATAGGGTAACCCAATTATCCAAAAAACTAACCGTGTCCCTTCTGATGGCTCGCCCATATTCGTTGGGGATATAGGGAGTAAAACTGTCCTGGGCATTGGTCCAAATCGCGCGAGGCTCAGGTTCGATGGGAACGCCTCCGGTAAAGCCATCCGCCACCTCCTCGGGTCGGTAGAGTTCATAGCGGCCACCCCAGCCACCCCAATTGGGATGCTCGGGGTCACTGAGGCCGTTCCGGATGAGCCAAAGCCAGGATGGAGTATCGCCTTCCATGCCATAAGCCACGTCGGGGTACATCGCTCCCAGCGGACCGTGCCCCTGCTGAATGTGCTCTGCCAGCCAGCTATTGCTGATCGTGGTATTTTCAATGCCCTCCACCGGCTGAGCGATGGCAATCCAGGTTGCGCCGAAATACCCTCCGGGACTCACCACATAAAACAGGTCGGGAAAATGGGTTCGCATCCAAATCCCGCTGTCGTCCTGATCGGAGATCGTGTAAACCCGCAGTTTGCTGATCAGGCGGGCCGCTTCACGTTTGGATTTAGTCTGTTCAATTTTCCAAAGTGCCTGAGCTAGCGTATTGGGGCCGCCCCAAACGGACACCCACAACGGACGGTCATCGTCTTTTTCCAGTACCTCGATGATCCAGTCTGATCCTTCGGAGTCCTGGCCCTCCCCTACTCCTTCCATTCCATACACAGGTAGTCCCTGCTTCACCAGAGCGAGCAACTCTTCTGCCGCAGGATATCCCGGCTCGTGATGGTTCAGATTGGGTTGAACTTCGCCATACGCTTCGATGATTCGCCGAATGGTCTCAGGGGCCACTCGGGTCCGCTGATGGGTAGAAGTGGTGGCAATCAGCCCCTCGATGTCGATCTGATTGGCATACAGAAGAAGACGCACCAGGGTCTGCGAATCATCGGGGTCGGCCTCGATGTCCGTCAGCACCAGCAGTCGGTGGTTTTGCGCCTGCATCGTACCCGCAGTCAGCACCATTGCTATGAAAAAGCATAAAATTCGGTCCATCTCGCTGTTGTTATTGATGGACATGCACTTCCCACCCCATGTAGTTTTCCAGGGCTTCCCTGAGGGTTCCTGCAGTTTTGGAAGCATTCATGACCACATGATGCTCAAACCCATTGCGACAAACATATTGCATGAGCCCCTGAAGATCAGGGATTTGCGCGACGGCTCGGTTGCCAAAAGTCTTGAGCGGATCGTCGGTCAATTCCCCTTCACCGATGTAGGCTTTGATGATGCCCTGAGGATCATCGGTGCTGATGCGGCCATAGGTCAGCGGCATGGCGGGGGTACGTCCATCAAGCGCCCCATAGGTATTTTCGACACCAACGGAGGTTCCCAAAATCGGTGCGTTGCTGATCTGAATGTCCGGGAGGAATGACTTGGCCCAGTTGCCGCAGTGGAAGAGCACACACTTGTTGGGGTCGTCGGCGTAGTTGTTATTCCAGTCCACGAGCGCTGAGGGAGAATTCGAAGCCAACTGCATGGCGTACATGCTAAGAGTTCCGGTCACATCCACTTCACAGGCGCTAGGCAGCATGTTTTCGCTCATGATGCTCATGCTCGTGCAGACATTGCAGCCATAGTTTTGCTGCAAAGAAGTCCAGCACTGAATGGCCGTCGCGTCGAGTTCGTATTCCTGCATGAACTGCTCCAGCACCACATCCAGTTTGGCAATCTGGGTCATAGCCGAACTGGGAGCCAAGCTATTGGGGGCATAAGCCATGACCTTTTCCAGGTGCTGCTTCACAGGTGCATCCTCGGCGGTCAGCTTTTCTGCTTTGCCTAAAATCTCAGACAAATCCACGGTCGTAACCGTGATGCCGTGACGCTGGAGGATTTTTTCACTATAGCGAACAGTATTAAACGCTCCCGGACGAGCTCCTACCGCTCCGATGCGGACATTTCGCAGGCCTTTCACCACGCGACAAACAGCCACAAAATCCATCAGATCCTGTTGAAAACCGGGATCAGAGGGACTGACCACGTGCTGATTGGTCAATGAGTATTTGATGCCGTACTGGTAGAGATTGTTGCATACGGAAATCTTGCCACACCAGGAATCCCGGCGGTTGCTCACGTTCATTTTGTCCAGGTCATCCGGGTAAGCCTGAATCAAAACGGGCACATTGAGGTCTGCCAGTTTTAGGGTATCCGCCACACCTTTCTCGTCGCCAAAGTTCGGCAACAATACCAGAACCCCGGAGATTTCGTCCCGATGCTGCCTGAACAGATCTGCACATTTGCGAGCTTCCTGAAAGGTCTCGACTCCGCCCAGTTTGCTGTCTGCTGGCCCGAGTAAAATGGGCGTCAGGTTTAGCTTTTCGAAGACCTCCACGATCTCCTGCCGTGCTTTTTCTACCAGGCTATCCGGGAAAAAGTCCCGATTGCCAATGATGATGCCAAGAGTAGTAGTGCCCATTTTGATTATTTGAGTTGCAGAGTTGTTGATTTTCCGAATGGGGAAGCAGCAGAATCATTTCGTTTATTTTCGTTTACTTTCCTAATAGTGCGCAAGGATAAGTTCAATCTCATGTTCCTGGAACACCGATTTATGCTTTTCCTCAATTCCGGGGTCGGTAATGATGTAGTCGATGAGCGACAAAGCCCCAAGACTTGCGAGGGCACTCTTGCCCATTTTGGTGCTGTCAGCGACCAGATAAGTGATGTCCGCTGCGTCGATCATGGCTTTCTTGACCACGAGATCGCTGATGGACGGATAGGTAAGCCCGGACTTCAGCGAGATACCAGCCGTAGCCAGAAACAGCTTTTGGACGTTCAGTCCCTTGAAAAAATCAGCGGCCTTTTGTCCTGTCAGTGACAGAGTTGGCGGCTTGAATTCTCCCCCCGTCACAATCACCTCTATGCCCGGTTCGGCACCGAGCATCAGCGCAATATTCAGTGCATTGGTTATGATAGTCAGGTTTTTAAGTCCCTTGAGTTGCTTTGCAATCTCCGTCGTAGTAGAGCCGGAATCCAGGATGATGGTGTCGCCACTTTCGATGAATTCGAGGCACTTCCGAGCGATCAGTGCCTTTTTGTCGAGGTTGTCCTGATGAACCAGGGAGAAATTGCGCACATGATCCTCAACATTCTTGAGGTAGGCCCCGCCATGTTCCTTGACGATCAGACCCTCTTTTTCCAGTTTTTCCAGATCCTGCCGAATGGTCACCTCCGTAACCTTGAAGATTCGTGCGAGGTCCACCACTTTGGCAGAACCATCTTCTTTCAACAGGTCCAGGATTTTTTCTCTTCGGAGGTTGGGGAGCATGTCGCAGTTCCTTGGTAAATTTTTCTAAAGGTAAGAAAATCCAAAACAAAAGAAACAAAAAGATATTTTTCACAAACAAACCAAAGGGATTAAATTGCTTAACAAATGGAGCCACCACAATCCCTACATGAGCCCAAGCATCTACCTTGCTCGACCCAAAAGCAAAATCGCCTTACCTCCGAGACCAGAAAGAGGACAACGTCATCACGGTACCTATCCTCCCCCAGGCCAGGCGAATCCTGGACAAATACACCCATGAAGATGGAGTCGTGGAACTCCCAACCATTTCCAACAGCAACTTCAACCTGTACCTCAAGGAATTGGCGAAACTGGCGGGTTTTGACACCCCCATAACCATCTCCAAACAGAAAGGAAGCCGCCGGATAACCAGCACACATCCCAAATACGAACTCATCGGCACCCATACTGCCCGAAAGACCTTCATCACGCTGTCCTTCGAATTTGGAATGGACCCCGAAGTCGTACGCCGCATCACGGGCCACAAAAGCCCCAAGGTCTTCATCAAATACCTCAAGATTACCGACAAAAAGAAGGGAGAGCGGTTGCTGAAGGCTTGGGGAGGAGAACAGTAGGGTGAAAGTATGGGAATATACCTTCGACATAGCAAAACACCTTTCCAGTTGACATCCGTACAAAAGGAAGACATATTTGTCAACCAACTTGACGGAGGTATGAAACATTTTCCAGAACGACTGAAAGCTGCTCGCAAAATGGCTGGCCTATCCCAGGACCAGGTAGTTAGCCGCATGAGCCCTGCGGTGTCCAAGGCAATGCTTTCCAAGTATGAAAAAGGCCAGTCTCTGCCTGATAGCACCCGACTCATCTCCCTGGCGAAGGCCCTGGGAGTCGCAGTGGATTACTTTTTCCAAACACCAACATTGGAGTTGGAAAAGGTGGAGTTCCGCAAAAAGTCTCGTCTGGGAGCCAAAGAGCAGGAGCGCATCCTAACCTGGGTAGCGGAACAGGCCAGCCGCTACCTGGAGCTCGAAAGCCTGACAGGAACCCTGCGACCGTTCGAAAATCCCCAGGCCGGAGTGGGTATTCAGGGATTCGAGGACGTGGAGCAAGCCGCCATTCAGCTACGCGAGCATTGGCAACTGGGCTTAAATCCCATTCCCAATGTGCTGGAACTGCTGGAGGAAGTTGGCATCAAGGTATTTGAAGTGGAAGCCGACAAGCGGTTTGATGGCCTATCCGCCTGGATCGGCGAATCTCCCGTCATTGCCATTAACGCTTCTTTCGATGCAGTGCGTAAGCGCTTCACGGCTCTCCATGAGCTGGGGCATCTGCTACTGAACTTTAGCCCAGAACTGGAGGAACAAGTGGAGCCACTATGCCACACCTTTGCCAATGCTTTTTTGATTCCCAAGCCCGTTTTTTTGCGGGCATTTGGACAGCAGCAGGCTGGCCGTCGGCACAAGGTCGCGGTGGAAGAACTCAAGGGCATCAAAGCCATTTACGGCATCAGCATACAAGCCCTGATGAAGCGGGCTCAGCAGCTACAATTAATCACCTATCAGACCTATCGCCAGTTCAACATCTACCTGAATACAGCCGGCCTCCGCGAAAACGAACCTGGCTACTACCAAGGGGAGGAGCAGCCCAAGCGCTTCCGTCAGTTGCTGTTCCGCGCCGCTGCCGAAGAGCTGATAACCATGAGCAAGGCTGCTGTGCTTGGGAGCATGACCCTACAGGAATTCCGAAAGGACTTTGTGGTCCTCTAACCCAACTACACCTTGAGCACAACCATTCTCATAACCGACACCAATATCTTCCTTGACCTGATGGAAGGGAAGATCCTATCCAGGCTTTTTGACCTCCCCTACCCCATCCACACGACGGATATCATCCTGAGTGCCGAGCTAGAACCGGAACAAAGAGAAGCGCTTGATCAATTCGTGAAGCAGGGCAAACTGGAGGTTCGGACCTTTAGCATAGAAGAGCTCATAGCGATCGGGGAACTAGTTGACCAGACACGCCTGGAAGCAGGTGAAATGTCAGTCCTTTTCCACGCCCGAGAGATTGGCGGCATCATGCTAAGTGGGGATGGAGCCTTCCGCAAATACGTTCGACAGCAAGGGTTGAAAGTCCATGGCACCCTTTGGATCCTCGATGAGTTGGTAACCCATCAGATCCTATCCCCCAAGGAGGCCCATGCCGCACTAACGCTCATGCTGGCACAGGGGTCTGATCGGAGGTTGCCAAAAGCCGAGTGTGAGAAGAGGTTGAGGGAGTGGGGTAGCTCATCCTAGCCTACGTACTTTTGGGTATTGTGCCAATCCAGGAAGGCTTGGTCGGGTAATGGAATACCCAGGTAGGTCTACCTGCGCTGTAATAATGGACTAAAGATCATCAACCGTGGGCTGGGGCTATTTGTAGCCTTCCCCCTGTCCGCAACCACAATTTAGTAGAAATTGGTATTATACCTTGACCATCTAAATTGTCGGAAAATGCGCAAGAGTAAATTCACGAATGATCAGAAGTTGGCGATCCTGGCCGAGCATGATGCGGGGCTTGGAGTAGCGGAACTGAGTCGGAAGCATTCCCGATAAACTTCTTTCTCGGGATTTCGCAAGGCTCAACCTCAGTCCAGCGACATTTTACAAGTGGAAGAAAGAGCACCTGGAGTCTCAGGATGAGGATAAGCGTCGGCTCAAGGAGTTGGAGGCGGAAAATGCTCGGCTGAAGAAGATGTATGCGAACCTAAGCATGGACCATGAGATCCTGAAGGAGGGGTATGCTTTGGCAAAAAAGTATTCAGCCCAAGACGCCAAGAAGAAATCCTCGGACAAATCTTGAGCAGCGATTCGACGCGGAGTGTGCGTCAATCGTGTCGCGTCTTGGGCTTTCGTCGTTAGACGTACTATCATCGCAAGCAAGGGAATCGACCTGAGGAGGCCGATATGGCCCTGGCAGATGTGCTTCACCAGATCACCAAGCGATTTGTCGCTTGGGGCTTCTGGAAGGTATACCATTACCTCAGAAACATGGGGCATACAGACAATCACAAACGAGTGTACCGGATCTGGAAGGAACAGCAGTTGCATCTACGTCTGCCACCTAAACGGACTCGAATCTACCGTACGTATCAGCAACTACTCTCTCCCGAGTGGTTCAATGAAGGTTGGGCGATGGACTTTGTGAGCGATTGGGTGGTGGGAGAGCATCAGAAACAGGTACGGATCATCAACATCATGGATGAAGGATCACGCCGAGCCCTGTGGACCGAAGCACACCAGAGCATCTCTGGGAAGAAGCTCACCGAAATTCTTGACCGTGTGATAGATTACCGAGGCAAGCCTGCCTATATTCGATGTGACAACGGGCCGGAGTTCGTCAGCCAGAAGCTGGAGGCATGGGCTCAGAAGCATCAGATCGAGCTGAGATTCATCCAGCCGGGTAAGCCCAGCCAAAACGGATTGATCGAAAGACTGAACAAGACCCTCAGAATCGAATGCCTGAACCTATGTTGGTTTACAAGTATGGAAGAACTCAACGAAGAGATACAGTGCTGGTTCCAGGTTTACAACCAGCTGAGACCTCACGAAAATCTGGGAAACAAAACCCCAGATCAGTACGAAAACTTAAATCAGAATCTCTACTTTAGACCGGTTGCGGCTTAGGGGAAGGCTACAGTCGCTCTCCAACACCATGGACACCCAATGGTGTATCGATACCCTGGAGGAAGCCATTGGATTACATGGAAAGCCTCAGATACTCAATACCGATCAGGGTAGCCAGTATACCAGCGAGCGATTCACCGACTTTGTGGTCAAAGATCAGAAGATCAAGTTGAGCATGGATGGGAAAGGAAGAGCCACCGATAATGTCTTCATAGAGAGGCTATGGAGAAGTGTCAAATACGAACATATTTACATTAGGCCCCACCAGGATGGAACGGACCTTTTTCACGGGCTTGAGTACTACTTTGACTATTATAACCACAAGAGGAGACATCAGAGCATCAAGGACGAGTTTCCAGTAGAATGGTATCGTGGTGAAAAGAAAAATGTCGCCTAAAATGATCCTAAATTCAACCTATATTTTTACCTTTTGCTGTCCTAATAATTGGGGTGGGTACAGTTAGCCCAGAAAGCACAAGTGAAATCAATGGAAGACCACACACAATCTAGCCCTGGCTCTGCAATGGATTCAGTAAACTCTTTGTATTCAATTGGAGAGAGAGAAACCCAAAATGGCCAGAAGGTATCCCCAGAGTATGATATCTGGGGTAATAAACTAGATCAGTCTCTGGAGTTCTTTCAACTTCCCGACCAGATCGGGAAAATTATAGGTGCTTTTTCCGACTTGCCCATTGGAGCCCAGCCTTTTTCTAACAAAGAGAAAATTATTCGATTTTTTTTATGGGTTATGGCTGGATTGGGAATATGGGGGGTGATTTTTTTTATAGGGAGTCCTACTGTATTCTGGAGTGTTGTTTGGTTCGTTATTGCGTTAGTGCTGGCTATTCTGCTTGCCATGGGTTCAATCCATTTTGAGCATATCAACCTCTTTATTGGAGTTTCAGGGTTTGCGAAGTATGTCTGTAAGGAGGGGAGGGAAAATATCACAGAGGCCAAAGAGGTCAAGTTTGAAGATCTGACGGATGTTTTTTTTGCTCAAGTGGAGAAACGCTCAAACTATACATACCAATCTACTGATTATTATTTTTCATTTTATGATACCAGAGTGAACAAGCTCCGGTTTCAATCAGCAGGGACTTTTGATAAAAAGTCTAAAATTGAGGGGCAGCCAATAGAGTTAAACTTCTGCAGGAAGATCGAACAATATTGGACCATGTATCTCTTAGATAAGATGCCAGATGAAATCAGGAAGCATGGGTATGTTTCGTTCAACATAAATGCTGGAGATAATAGATTCTCCCCATTCATTAAGATTGGTCCTGGATTCATCACATTTTTAAAAGGAGGTGATGAAGAGATCCGCTACAATTCTGATGAAATCAAACGGATTTACTCAAAGGGGAGCGATCTATATATAGAGCATAAGAACTTTCAGCGAACCTTATTCTTCTTCAAGTCGGGTGATGCAGATAAGATCCCAATGTTCAATTTAAGTAACCGTCAGTTTTTCTATCGAGCACTTGAACTCAACTTAGGTTATGAACTATAGGAGTTGTCTAAAGTAAAAAAGGCCCATAGTTGATTAAATTGTTGGTTCCAACACCTCAATTCTCTCAAACTATGAGCATTCTAAGCAAAGATACGATCGAACG
>CAYFIR010000154.1:0-14527 GCA_964343195.1 uncultured Bacteroidia bacterium
GTAGTTCGTAGTTCGTAGTTCGTAGTTCGTAGTTCGTAGTTGGGTACTGACTTGATGACCAGAGGGTTACAACCATTTCACCCTATACCTCCGCCTACCCTATCCCGCACCCCGCCCATATACCCCTTATACACCCTATACACTTTCTTCCACCCTTATTCCCTCACCCTCCACCTCATGCAATCTATCCGCTACGCCCTGATCCTGGTCCTCCTGATGCTGCCGCTGATGCTCTCGGCACAGGAAATCACCGCCGATCAACTGCACGAAATCAACGAAACCCGCCTGCGGCTCAACAAGGTCAACATGTACGTGCTGGGCGGATGGGCGGTCAGCAACATGGCCGTTAGTGGCTTGCTACGGGGTCGGACCGAGGGACCCACACGCTACTTTCACGAGATGAATGTCTTCTGGAATGTCGTCAACCTGGGCCTGGCTGCTGGGGCACTTTACGGCGTCTATACCAGCGATCCTCATAGCTACGACCTCTGGCAGACCTTCGCCGAGCAGCAACAACTCGAAAAGATCCTCCTTTTCAACCTCGCGCTGAACTTCACCTACATGACCGCCGGCGGCTACCTGATGGAGCGCAGCCGACGCGGTGAGCCCCGCGCCGACCTCTTCAAGGGCTACGGGCAATCGCTGCTGCTCCAGGGCGGCTTTTTGCTGCTCTTTGACGCGACGCAGTACCTGCTGCACCATAGCAGCAACAATCCCCGCTTACAGGAAGTCCTTAGCACGGTGCAACTCAGCGCCGGACCGGGAGGCGTAGGGATGAGTTGGGTGTTTTGAGCTTGACTGGTGCCACCAGCGCTCCCCCTGTGTGGCTGCTATCGGGCTGGTGAGGGGATTCAGGGGGTGAACCGAACTCACAAATTCCACCCCGCTAAGTCGGACTTAGTGGTCGCGCGAGGGCTGCCGGGTAGTCCGACGTAGTGGGAACATACCGCCCTGGACTACCCACTTGCCAACGCACAGCCACGAAGTCCAGCGCAGCATTTTGGGAAAGATGGTTAAACATGTTAAGGATTTTGCCGGATTTTTGTGGCATGGCAGGGGGAGAAAGTCTGGGGCTTCATAGACAGATTCAGCATCGGGGGGATGCTTTATTTTTCACGCGGATGGCACATGCTGCGCAGCGGTAGGGAAGGAATCGCGGAGGAAGAAGCATTGTTCGACCATATTTCTTTTCCGTTTCTCCTCGACTCTGTATGAAATTTACCACATACCCTAGGCTGTGCAAATTGATGGCTTTTGCCTCCTGTGCTTTTCTCACGCTGACAAATGAAAAACAGAGGTCTCACGCAAAGTAGCAGAGCCGCATAGGGAAACCGTTCAGGTTTCTTTTCTCTGCGCCTTCGCGCCTACCGCTGCGCGGCATCTTCGATCTGCGTGAGAAAAACAAACAGCCTCGCAGGAAAAATGCAGGAAGATTTTGTAGCCAAACTAAACAGCCTACCGCATACCCTATCTTTTGGAAACCTGTCCTACGCCCAACTTCATCTGTTGACTTGGAGGCAGGCGCTTCGTATCATTATCCCAAACTACTACTATGCCTCGACTACTATCCTTCTTCCTGCTCTGCCTGCTGGGGTGGAGCCACCTACATGCCCAGGATTCCTGGCGCATCACAGCGACGGACTTCGCTGCTGATCCCTATTATGGCATCACCGTCGCCAATGGCATGATCGGGCTGGTCTCGGCTCCGGAGCCGATGCAGGTCAGCGCGGTGGTGCTCAATGGCATCTATGACAATTACCAGCGTGGACGGGTGAGCAATATCCTCCAGGTCTTTGACCCGGTGTCGCTCAACCTGATCGTTGATGGGGCCATGGTCAACCGCGGCAACATCGAGTCATTTTCCCAGACCCTGGACATGCGGCAGGCGGCCTTCCTCACAGAGTTTGAGGTGCCGGGCAAGGTCAGGGTTACCCACGACCTGCGCGCCCTGCGGCACCTGCCCCATACGGCTCTGACGATGGTTACGCTGGAGGCCCAGGCCGATGTTACCATACAGGCCCAAAGCCTGATCCTGGCTCCCGATCACCTGCGCGACGTGCGCAACCTCTTCGCCACCATCGACCGACCTCACGTGTCGCTGCCCCTGATGACCTCCGTGGCCCAAAGTCCCACCGGGGCACATACCGTCGCGGCGTCCAATTCGTTTATTTTTCCCGAGCCACACGGCCAGGAACCAGAAGTGCTGCACGTGGACTGGGACTTCAACCGCCACTGGATGCAGTTTGACCGAGAGTTGAAAGCAGGGGAAACCTACACCTTTGCCGTCGTCAGCTCCGTTACCTCCAGCGAGCACCAGGCTGATCCCTTCAACGAAGCCGAGCGCTTCACCCTCTATGCCCGGCTGGAAGGCATCGACCGCCTGCTCAACCGACACCATGCCGCCTGGGACAAGCTCTGGGAGAGCGACATCCTCATCGAGGGCGATCCGCAGGTGCAGCAGGATGTCCACAGCTTCATCTACCACCTGTATAGCTTCGCGCGCGAGGGAACGGCCTACAGCCTTTCGCCCATGGGCCTGTCGGGTCTGGGGTACAATGGCCACGTGTTCTGGGACACCGAGATGTGGATGTATCCGCCGCTGCTGATGCTGCAGCCCGAGATCGCCAGGAGCCTGCTGGAGTATCGCTTCCAGCGCATGGAAGCTGCGCGAAACAATGCATTCGCCCACGGTTATCAGGGGGTGATGTTTCCCTGGGAGTCGGCAGATGACGGCGGCGAAGAAACGCCTATCTGGGCCCTGACGGGGCCTTTTCAGCACCACATCACAGGCGACATCGGCTGGGCCTTCTGGAAATATTACCAGGTAACCGGGGACAAGGAATGGCTGCGCACCCGTGGATATCCCATGCTGAAGGAGGTGGCGGAATTTTGGGTGAGTCGCGTAGAGCGCGAAGGAGCCGCAGGCTACCACATCCGCAACGTGATCGGTGCCAATGAGTACGAGGAAAACATCGACGACAACGCCTACACCAATGGCATGGCCCAAACGGTGCTGCGCTACGCCGCCGAGGCCGCGGAGGAACTGGGCCTGGAGCCAGACCCGGAGTGGCGCCACGTCGCGGACAACATTCCCATCCTGACCTTCCCGGACGGTACCACGCGAGAAAACGCCACCTATAACGGGGCCATGATCAAGCAGGCCGACGTCAACCTGCTGGCCTATCCGCTGGAGGTGATACGGGAGGAAGCGCGCATTCGCAGAGACCTTGCCTACTACGAAGAGCGAATGGACCCCAGAGGTCCGGCGATGGGATTTGCTACGCTGGCGACGCTGTATGCGCGCCTGGGGGAAACCGAGCAAGCCTACGAGCTATTCCTCAATAGCTACCAGCCCAATGGCGTCCCGCCCTTCAACGTACTCGCCGAAACAGCGGGAGGCACCAACCCCTACTTCGCCACCGGAGCCGGGGGATTGCTGCAAGCGGTCTTGAGCGGCTTTGGCGGCTTGAAGATCACCGACGAGGGCATCCAGCAATTGGAGACGGAGCTTCCGAAGGGATGGGAGAAGCTCACGCTCAAGGGGATTGGGATCGAAGAGGAGACCTTCATTGTAGAATAGCGACTAATAGGTATGAAGGATATGGAGTCCCAAGGCGGCGAATTTCCTTCATACCCACCTACACTCCATACCTGAATACTTTCGTCCGAGTACTCAACAGCTCTGGCTGCTTCTTAACACAGGTCAATGAAGCGGCTCCGGATGCGCCATACTTTTGGGTAAATCAATTAAACGAATTTACCCAAATGAATAACAATCGACTGAACTCCAGGCTGTTCGGAGTCTTTTTCATCATCAGCTTTTTGGCTTATGGCATAGGCAACAGCCTGCTCATGGTGGACGAAGGCACCGCCTCCCTGACCGATACCCTCCAATCCCGGTTCCTGATCGGGGGCATCCTGATGAGCCTGGTCCACACCCTGACGAACACTTCGCTGGTCGTCATCGCCCATGGCTGGTTCCGGAAGCTCAATCCGACGCTGGCCAATGGCTACCTGGGACTAGGGCTGCTCTCGACCATGTTTCTGGCAATGGGAGGGGTGGTCCTGCTGGGCAGTGCGACCGTTGGCGGAGAGGTACTCAGCCAGACTGTTTTTGACTTTGGCAGCCAAACAAATTTCTTCGCCTACCAGATGGGCATGGCCATCTGGAGTATCGTGGGATTCCTGCTTTGCTACCTGCTGCTGAAAGGAAACTTTGTCCCTAAATGGCTGCCGATCTGGGGCTATGTGGGATATGCCATCTTCCTCGTAGGTATCCTCCTCGAACTGGCGGGATTCTCCTACGGGGTGGCCATGTCAATTCCTGGTGGGCTGTTTGAGATTACCCTGTCGGTGTGGGTGATTTGGAAAGGTGTAAGGAAGTTGTAGAGGTATGTGGGTATGAAGGTATGTGGGGGAATTTGCAGCAACTCCTTGGGGATTTTGTTCAGAGATCACATCATTTTCCTTCATATCCTTCATATCCTTCATATCCTTCATTTCCTTCATACCTTCTACCCTCCTCAGGACCTACTCAGCCGCTTCCGAATCCGGCTCAGGGACTCGGGCTTGATGCCGAGGTAGCTGGCCAGTTGATACTGAGGTACCCGCTGTGGCAAATCCGGGCGGGTATCCAGTAGATGCTGGTAGCGCTGCTCTGGGGTGCTGGTGTGGTAGAGGGCCATGGCCTGCTGCTGCTCCTGGATCACGGTTTCCATGACTCCCCGAGAGATGGCCTCAAAGCGGGGAAACAGGTCAAAAAGTGCCTGGGCTTTTTCCTCATCGCCGACTACCACCTCGGTCGGTTCCATGCAGATCAGGTAATCGGTAGCAGGGATGGGCTTGCCAAAAGACATGGGTCCCATGATCCACTGCCCCTCGGTGTAAAAATGGGTAGTGATTTCCTCGCCCTCCACCAGCCGATATTGGCGCACACAGCCTTTTTGGACAAAATAAGTCTGCGGAGAGGTCTCCCCTTCACGGCGCAAGTGATCGCCCTTTGCCAGGGTATGGAGGACTGTGCTGTCTATTATGGCCTGGGCTTCTTCGGTCGAGAGGGCCGAAAAACGCCGGAAATAGTCGAGGTGGCTTGCCATGGGAAATAGTTTTCAACCTTAATTCCTGCGAATCCGCCAACTGCCATCCCATTCGTAGTGGATAGATGACACCCCAATATCCTCTTCTTTGGCATGCCCCGGATGAAGAAAGAGAGAAATGCCAGAGACTCGCATCCCAGCGTAATATCGGGAATTGATAAACGAGAATCGAATGACTTCCTCTTCAAGTTCTTCAATTCTGAGAATTGGAATCGGAGATTCCTGCTGTTCTTCATGGTTTATGCATGCGGCTACGTCCATAGTCCCCAGCTTTTGCATTTCTCCATTTTCCATTAAAAAAGCATCGGCTCCCCACGAGTATTCTGTTCCCATCTCACAGACGATAATGGTACGGCCGTCTTTTCGGTAAAAGGTCGGTCGATACATGAAACTTTCTCCCACTCCAGCCGAGACATAGTTCACCACATAGCGACTGTTCTTCTCCACTAAATGAAAGAGTCGAAGGCCCTGATTGGTACTCACGAAACTATCCGGTTGTCCGATCAGCACGTAGGAACCATCAGGCATTTTGTGAGTTGAGCGAATGTCATAGCCATCCAGTGTGAGGTTTTCGGCATAGCGAATGGGTTCAAATGGCTCATATTTTTCGGGCAAAAAATGCCCAATCAGCGTTATGAGCATCAGCAAAGTGGTTTTCACGGTTGGCATAAATTGACGATTAGGGCCAAAAACTAGTCGATTTCTCCGCTTCATTCAAGATTTTCTTCATTCGGGAAAGTCCCTTTTCCGACAATCCACCCCACTTCATGACCGAGCGATAGGGGTAGCAGTCCACTTCTCCCTCCAAATCGACATCCGCATATCCCACGGTTTCGCCTTCATCGTCGAGGAAAAAGAGCTGATAATCCCGCCGGGAGGTTCCCATCTCTCCCCATCGGTAGGAGGACGAATCATTCAGCACGGTCAGCATGCGGGCTGTTTGAGACGAATCGAGTCGGAAACGAGCAGAAGGCAGCCACTTGCCAAAGACTTTCGCTGTAACGGCCTTTCCCTGTAAAAAAGTGATCCCTGCATCCAGGTCTCTCTGCACCAGCGAGTCATAATCGCGGGGAAAAGACAGCTCAGAGGAAGGGTGCATTTCCCGAACCTGATTTCGGATAGCCTTCAACGGCGGACGTGAATAGAGGTAAAACACCACCACGCACAACAGTGTCAGCAGCAGCCAGGAAACTTTCTTCAGCTTTCTCAACATGACGCTGGGCTTTGCTTCAAAATCGGACAAATCATCCCAAATGCAAAACCGCCCACAGCAATCGCCGCAGGCGGTTTTGTTATAGTTCCAAGTTGGGAGTTCGTGGTTCACAGCTGAACGAGGCTCAGGTTAACTCCGAACCAGGAACTACCCCCTATCTTCCCCCTCCAAAGGCGATCTTTTCGAAGTCACCGCCCTTGACGGGCAGGAACATCTCGCGGTCCAGTTCGCGGGAGATGGCAAATGCCGCGTTGACCAGGCCGACGTGGCTGTAGGCCTGCGGGAAGTTACCCCACTGACTGCCGGTGCGGTAGTCAACGTCTTCACTCAGCAGCCCGAGGTGGTTGCTGTACTTGATCAACTGCTCGAAGTTCTCTACCGCCTCGTCCACACGGCCGATCATGGCCAGGGCCTCGGTGTACCAGAAGGCACAAATCAGGAAGGTGGTCTCTGGCTCGCCAAAGTCATCGGCGTGCTTGTAGCGATAGAAGAGGCCGCCTTCAGTTTTTAGCTCGGACTCCAGCACCTCTACGTGCTTGCGGGCACGCTCGCTCTTGGGATCGAGGTAGTGCATGGTGATCAGCTGCAGCAGGCTGGCGTCGAGGTTGTCCACGCCGATGGCCTGGGTGTAAACACCCCGCTTCTCGTCGTAACAGGCTTCGATCTGCTTGGTGGACTCCTTTATGAGACGCTCGGCGAGGCTCATCATCTCGTAGTCCTTGTAATAGCGGCCAATCTTCAGCGCGGCATTGGCACCCGCCCAGTGGAACAGGAAGGTGTAAGCGTGCTTTTGGGCCTTGTTTCGGAACTCCCAGAGACCGGCGTCGGGCTCGTACATGGTGGCGTCGATCTGCTTAAGCAAGCGCATGGCCACAGGGAGCAAGTGGCTCTTGTCTTCGAAGGAAAGGCGCTCGTCGATGAACAGGGGTAGGAGCGACACCAGCGCCTGTCCATAGACATCGTTCTGAATGTGTTCGTAGGCCTGATTCCCGATCCGAACGGGGCCATTATTTCCCTGATAACCCGTCAGGTCCACGATTTTTTCGATCAGCTTGGACTCACCAGTAATCGAATATAGCGGTTGAAAACGATCTCCATCCTTCATGGTCAAGGCGAGGTTCTCAACATAGTGAGCATACTGCTGAAGTTCCGTAAAGTGGCCCAGGTTGGTGAGAGACTTCAGGGTGTAGTGCGTGTCGCGAATCCAGCAATAGCGGTAGTCCCAGTTCCGGCCAGAACCGGGAGACTCAGGCAGTGAAGTAGTGGTCGCTGCGATGATGGCTCCGGTATCCTGGTACTGGTGGATTTTCAGGGCCAATGAAGAGCGAATTACCTCTTCCTGGTGGAACTGACCGATGGATGTCCGCATCACCCACTTACGCCAGTACTTCATGGTCTTGGTGTAGAAAGTATCCAGCGTACCTTCCAGTTCTGCTTCCAATGGAATGCCCCAGGTCAGCGCCAGGTGCTTGGGCTCATTGAGGACAAAAGACTTCTCCTCGATGACGTAGTTCAGGGCGACATTGGTGGTGAGTCGCACCTGACGGTCCAGGCCCATGAAACGCAGGTGGCTGCTGCCCAGCAACATTTCAGGCTCCACCTGACCATAATCACCACGTGGACGGCATACGACCTTGATCTGAGGGGTTCCTTCCAGCGGAATGACACGACGTGCCAACAGCAATGGCTTGTAGTAGCGCTCATGCTGGTAGAAACGCGGGGCAAAGTCCACTACCTTGAAGACACCATCAGGGGCAGTAAACTCTGTTACCAGGATGTTGGTGTTTTCGATGTAGTATTGACGGGATTCATAGGTATCGCTAGCGGGGCGAATGGAAAACTCGCCGCCTTTTTCGGAATCAAGCAGCCCCCCAAAGAGGAAACTACTGTCAAAGCGCGGCCAGCACAGCCAGCTAACATTTGCGTCGGTGTCGATCAGAGCGAGGTAGGCACAGTTGCCAATGAGTCCTTGGTTATAAAAATGTCGATCCATTGAGATGATTTGCGGTGAAATGAGGGGGTGTTCGCAGTTGAGAGTTCGTAGTTCGTAGCGGGGAGTTCGTAGTGGTGCCCCACGGGTTACCCCTCGAACTACATCAAGAAGGAACGTCAGAAAACACGCCCAACTTGCATAGGCGGCAACAAACCGGCTTCCTACACAATGGCGGATGCATTTCCATTAGCAAAAATACCTCCACAAGCGCATTTTCGCAGGCACATTGCAGGGGCATTTCTTACCAGTCAAACGGGGGATTGGGCAGGTGGGGGTTGGAGGATAAGTTAGGGAATTAGTTGGTGATTTCAACTTCCCATAATCGAAAATCTTGTCCTACGTTTCGCATTGCAAATGCTCACGAGCGGCACTGCTGGAGCAGTGCTCAACATTCAAGCCATCCCAAGGATGGCGCTGGTGAGGCTCTCTGAGCCGACACCTGCTGTCTCCAAGTCTCTGACTTACGATTATCTCTGGGCGTCCGAGACGCAGGTGGAACATGCCGAGTATCGGCAGACTCCGCGTTTCGCTTCAGAGAAGCTCACGAGCGGCACTGCTGGTGCAGTGCACAGGATGTACGCCGTCCTCAGACGGCGCTGGTAAGGCTCTCTGAGCCGACACCTACTGTCTCCAAGTCTCTGACTTACGATTAGCATGGACGTCTGAGACGCCAGGACTTCACGTTTCGCATTGCAAATGCTCACGAGCGCCACTGCTGGTGCAGGGCTCAGGATATGCGCCGTCCTCAGACGGCGATGGTGGCGGTCTGAGGACCGCCAATTGCTCAAAACCCGGTTTTGAGAGCGGACTGCTCCTTCAACTTCTTCCGGTCAATCTTCCCCGTGTCGCCCTTGGGCAGGGTGTCCAGGAATACCACCTGCTTGGGCACTTTGAAGCGAGCCAGATGGGCTTCGCAATGGGCTTTGACGGCGGCTTCGTCAAGGGGAGTAGAACCGCAGACGACAAAGGCACAGCCTACTTCGCCCCATTTGGGGTGGGGAATGCCGATGACGGCCGCTTCGTCGATGGCGGGATGTGAAACCAGCACGCGCTCAATTTCGGCGGGATAGACGTTCTCGCCGCCGGAAATGAACATGTTTTTGATGCGGTCCACGATGAAGAGGTAGCCCTCCTCGTCGCGGCGCACCTGATCGCCCGTGCGGAACCACTCGCCGACTTTGGCTTTGGCGGTCGCTGCGGGGTTGCGCCAGTAGCCAGGGGTGACCACCGGACTGCGGAGCCATAGTTCTCCGGGCTCGTTGGCGGGGACGTCCTCGCCCTGCTCGTTGACGATGCGGGTGTCGATGTAGAAGTTGGGGAAGCCGATGGAACCTTTCTTGCGAATGGCGTCCTTTTGGTGCAGGGAGGTCAGGTTGGGGCCTACCTCGGTCATGCCGTAGCCCTGGCGCACGGCAATGCCCTTGGCGTGCCAGGTTTCGATCAGCGGTATGGGCATGGGTTCGCCGCCGACGATGAGGTAATCCAGACTGGACAGATCGGCATCGGCGAAGCCGGGTTGATCGGCGATCATCTTGAGCATGGTGGGCACCGCCATGAAGATGGTCGGACGCTGGCTATCCAGCAGTTCCAGCACCGCCGCTGCGTCAAATCTTTTCATCAGGTAGTTGAAGCCCCCGTGGTGAAAAATTGGGTTGAGCAATACATTCCAGCCACCCGTGTGGAAGGGCGGCATGCAGTTGATGGTTCGGCTCTCCGGCGTCAGCGCCAGGCTCAACTCGGTGTTGATGCTGTTCCAAAACAGCATGCCGTGGGTATAAATGGCCCCCTTGGGTCGGCCCGTCGTGCCGGAAGTGTAGAGGATGAAAATGGCATCACCGTCGCCGACGGGTACATTCTCCCATTTGCCCCATGCCTCCACAGCCTGCCGCTGAGATTCTACCACCAATTCTCCCAACTCCATCGTGTGTTCATGCTGGGTGAAGTTCGGGGCGGCTCCGATCAGGTCCCGATATTTCTCTTCGAAGCAAATGGCCGCCGGCTCCGAATCGCTCAGCAGGTAGTCCAGTTCCCCGCTGGCGAGGCGGTAGTTGAGCGGCACAAGGATGAAGCCTCCCTTTTGCGCAGCGGCAAATAGCAGCACGTACTCCAGGTCCAACTCGGCCAATACCGCAAGTCGGTCGCCTTTTTGCAGGCCCCACTCATCGCGCAACCAGCAGGCCAGGGCCACACTCTGGTCGTGCAATTCCTGATAGGTCAGGCTGCGCTGGCTTTCGTGAGACTGAAAAGCTGTTTTGTCTGGCTGATAGAGGGCCCACTTTGCGGCCCAGTCGGAGTGGGGGAGCATTTTCTTTAGTTGAAAGTCCGTAGTGGAATGGGTTCGAAGTTCGTTGTTGGGAGTTCGTTGTTGGGAGTTCGTTGTTGGAAGAATGAGCTCATTGTCCCAAAAAACTTCGAACCGGGAACGACGAACTCCGAACTTCCTAAAACTTAAAGGCGGCACTGGCAAAGGTCAGTCCTCCACCGGAGCCGATGAAATATATCAAATCGCCGGGTTTGATCAGTCCTTTTTCCCAGCTATCGTTGAAAGCCAGGGGCAGGCAGGCAGATCCGGTGTAGCCGTAGTGCTGCATGATGGTCGGGGCCTTTTCATGCGGAACACCAAGCAGGTCCAGGGTTTCCCAGATGGCGTTGATGTTGAGTTGGGTCAGCAAGTAGTGGTCCACGTCGCCAGAGGTAACCCCCAGACGGCTGTTGAGCTTGCGGGCCATATCCTCCCAGGTTACAGGATTAAGTTCTTTGGGAAAGCGCTTGACGAATTCCAGTTGCTGCACGGCGGTTTCGCTGCGGCCATTGACGGGGTGGTGAGTGCCGCCGCCATAAACTCCCATCCAGCCAGCGTACTGGCCCATGGAGCGCAATTCGCTGGCCAGGAAGCCTTTCTCCATGTCTGGCTGGGCTTTCAGGAGGAATGCACCCGCACCATCAGCGAAAAGGGTAACGGTCTTCTTGTCCTGGAGGTTGAGGAACTTGCTCATGGCGTAGGCTCCGATCACCAGCACATTCTGGTACTGCTCGTCGGCGCGGATGTACTTGGCCGCGATGTCCAGGGCCGTTACGAAGCCTGCGCAGGCAGTATTGATGTCAAAGGTTCCGGCCTTTTTGGCTCCGATGCGGTCCTGCACCACGACCGATGTCGAGGGAGAAATGTACTCCGGCGTGTCGGTCGAGAGCACGATTAAATCCACGTCTTCAGCGCTCACTCCGGCACGTTCCAGGGCCTGTAAGGCGGCTTTTTCAGCGAGGTCAGCGGTGCTTTCGTCTTCAGCGGCCCAGCGACGCTCGTAGATGTGGACATTTTCCCGAAGCCAGGTGTCTACGTCTTCGCCCAACAGGTCATTGAACCAGGAGTTGGGCAGGACTTTTTCCGGCAGGTAAGCCCCTACCGAGGCGATCATGGCGTTTTGCATATGAAAAAGAAGTCAGACCATTTCATTGTCAGAACAGAGAAGTCAGAGGGAAAAAGAGGTTTCTCAACAAGTAGCTCGGGCCAAAGGCCCTGTCAGAAGCCAGATTTTTTCTCTGACTTCTGACAGCGAAGCGATCTCACAGTGTAACGATCTCGCTTCTATTCTTACTTTATTTCAGGCAGATTCACCTTCAGTTCCATCGTGTACAGGCCACGGGTAGGAGGTGAAGCGGTAAACTCGCGCAGTTCCTGGTTGAAGAGGTTGCTGGCTGAGGCACCTACGGTGAAGTAGTCGTTGATTCGGTAGCCTACCCCAACATCCACAGTGGCAAATCCGCCCAGCGGTCCGTAGTTGTAGGAGTCGGTGCTACGAGCTCCTTCGACAATTGGAGTACCACGGTAGAACAGGCCATCATGGGTCTGTGAAGCAATCTGGAAGCTGGAGAAGTAGTCATATGCCTGTACCCAGCGTACGTAGCCATTCGCATAAAACTTCTTGCCACTATAGTTCAGGCCAAAACCAGCACGATGGTTAGGAGAGTTCACCAGGATGTCGAGGAAGTTGACTACCCCATCACCGTTGAAGTCATTATCCATGTCTTCTTCGTCCACACTCCAGTCAAAGAAAGAGTAGTTCACAGTCGCGCTCAGTTCCTTGCTGAAGTAGTAGCTCAGGCTGAGGTCAGCTCCGTAGGTATGGACCTCACCGAAGTTGATGTAGGTCGCGACGAGGCCACCATAAGCGGCATAGCCTGACTGAACTTCTTCCATCGGAACATCGCCACGGTGAGTAGCCACACCGACAACTGTCACAGGACTCAAGAAGTCACGGGAGATATTGTAGTAGGCATTGGCATCAAGCACCAGTTTGTTCTCGGCCAAAACTCCACGGTATCCAACTTCAAAGGTTTGGATTTTTTCAACAGTCTGCTTGGGCACGACAGTACCATCAATCAGGGTAAAGCCTTCTGCATTGCCCAGAATCAAACCGCTAAACAGGTCTCCGTACATGTTCAGAATGGTCGGAGCCGCGATGCCCTGTCCGTAAGTCGCACGGAAGGTTCCATTGGTACCCGTGTAAAGCAGGGCGGCCTTGGGGACGAAGTTAAATTCGTAGATCTCGTGGTAGTCACCTCGCGCTGCGGCAATCACTTTCCAACGGTCGCTCAGGTTGAGCTTGAGGTGCAGATAGGCGCCGTACTGACTCACGGAGATGTAGTCATCTTCATTTTCGTCCAGCAGGTAGGTGCCGCGGCTGTTAGCCTGGTCGAGCTGCCACTGGGCACCGGTGATCATCTCCAGGCGGCCAAAAGTATTGTTGTACTGGATTTCGGCATTGGCACGACGAGAATCATCCTGGAACAGTGCGCCAGTAGCATAGGATTCTGGTCCGCGGGCATCTGCGTCTGAGAATCCAGCATCGCGAAGGGCCCAGTAGCGCTTGGTGCGGTCGTCGATAGAGTAGGTGCTGTCGGTTTTGCTATAGCTCAGATATGCCTGTGCAAACCAGTGCTCACTGGTAAAGCGCAACTGGTAGTAGTTGATGCGCCAGTCCTTGATCTGATTCCGGCCTACGTTGGTAGGAGAAAGGTAGTTACTGTTGCTACGCCCCCAGCTCAACACAATGTCGGCGTCATCGGTAGGGCTATAATACAGAGCAGCTTCGGTGCGGAGGAAATCAACGCCATTGTCCAACTCCAGCTCTTCGTATCCTTCCTTGATGCCGTCAGGGATGGCATTCCCAAGGCTGTCAAATGCTCCTACGCGGTCGATATAGACGGAGTCCATCCACTCAAATTCGGTAGCCTGGGTATATTCCGCGGCAACCTTGAAGGCAAACTTTTCATTCAGGACCTGAGCGTGGCGCAGACGAGCAGAGAAAAATGAATTGCCATCGCCATTCACACCTGGGTTGATGACGAAGGTAGTACCAGGGGTCTCACGGGGGTCTTTGGTGATGATGTTCAGCAGGCCATTGTGGGCATTAGGGCCATAAAGAGTCGCATTGGGACCGAGGATCACCTCCACCTGCTGGATGTCTTCCTTGATGGTAGTATTCAACGGACCAAACGCCAGACCAGTTGCGATCAGGGTCGAAAAGCGCCCATCCGTTACCTGAAGGTTTTTGGAGTTGAAGTTGGAGTTGAAACCGCGGATGTTCAACGCAGGAGTGGCAATACCCGCACGGAAGTATTCCACACCCTTCTGGCGAGCCAGTAGTTCTGCGGGGTTACCGGCATATTCTTCGATGGCCTGTGCTCCGATGGTTACAATGGTCGAAGGGCTTTCGGTCAGCTTCTCAGGGCGCTTGGAACCCGAGATCACTACCTGATCGGTGTAGAACACCTCTCCAGACAGCTCAAAGTTTAGTTCAGCTGATGCTCCGGCTGCGAGTGTCACTTCCTGAGAAATGTCCTCAAATCCGACGTAGCTAGCCGTGACTTCATAAGTTCCGGGCTTGATCCCACTGAGGGAATAGGTTCCGTCGCCACGGGTAATGGCACCCTGGCCGGTAGCCTCTATTTGAATGGAAGCGCCATTCAGCAGTTCTCCCTCGGCACTCTTGACAGTGCCCTGTAGGGTAGCATTCTGCGCGAAAAGCGTCCCAAAGCCCAGCACAAGCCAGGCAAAAAGGGTAGTAGTAATCGCTTTCATAGGTTCATTGTTTATGATAGAGAATAAGTTAGAGTCGGTTTTTTTGGGGGGAGGGGTATGGGGGTATAGGGTGTATAGGGTGTATAGGGTGTATAGGGTGTATAGGGTGTATAGGGTGTATAGGGTGTATAGGGTGTATAGGG
>CAYFIR010000155.1:0-14327 GCA_964343195.1 uncultured Bacteroidia bacterium
ACAAGCCGCCCCAACCGCCGAATTCCGGGCCAACGCCGCCCCAAGCTTGCTTTAGGCTACTTGTTCCAATTGGAATTGAAGCCCAGAAACTCAAAACTCACGTTAAGGTATTAATATCCAGCTCGATTCATTTCTCACATTACTCGGTTTCTTTTGTCAACTCACATAAAAAGACCTGATAAGTTCAGCCTAAAGCGTCACTTATCAGGTCTTCAGATTTTTTCCCAGACCTATCAGGTTTTCCTATACCTGATAGGTCTATTTTTTTATTGGAATCCAATCTCGCTCAGGGCAGCGTGGCTGATGCGCATTGCTTCCATGGGAGTGTGATTGAATGTCATGTCCTGCTCTACAAAGTAGTACTCCATGCCAGCCAGCTCTTTCTCGGCCAGGATTCGGGCAAAGTCAATGTTTCCTTCTCCAACTGGTGCAAAGCGTCCCTCATCGTCCATGTCCTTCACATGCCAGGCCTTAAATCGTCCCGGAGCTTTGTTGAAGTACGCAATGGGATCAGCCCCGGCATTGGTTACCCAGTAGAGATCCATTTCGAAGTTTAGGTGCTCCGGGTTGGAGTTTTCGATGAAGTACTCTATGGGCACTACCCCATTTGAATTCTCCTGAAACTCAAAGTTGTGGTTGTGATACAGGCATTCCAGCCCGGCGGCTGAACATTTCTCTGCAATGGTATTGATGATGGACATGACCTCTTCCAGGTCCTCACTCATGCTCAGGGTGCGGGTTTCAGGGTCAAATTTGAAGTGGCCCATGGGGGGAACCGGAATCACAAAGTACTTGAAGCCAGCGGCCTTCACATCTGCGATCATCTGATCGGCATTGTCAAGCGTCACGTCCCCATGATGGGTACTGACTGGAACCAGCCCGATTTCATCGAGGTAAGCCTTGAACTCCGCAGGTGCCATGCCATAAAACTTGCCATCGGAATAGCCAGCAGCCTCGATGTTCCTGTAACCTGCTTCGGCTACTGCCTTGAGGACTCCTTTGGCATCTCCCGCAAGTGTATCCCGCAGGGTGTAGAGGGCCAGCCCACCAAACTGGCCTTCGGTGGATTCCATGGTCTCAGGCTCTGAGCCGGAGCTTTGATCCTCAGCGGTAGTAGATTCACCGCAGGCCATCAGGCCTAGCATGAGTGCCAGGACCAGTGCGAAAAAGGTGTGATTATTATTCATTGTAAATAGCTTAGAGTAATAGAAGTCGAGTACAGTTAAACAGGAAGGGTTGAATGCTGATTCGTTGATTATCAGGGTACTTGCTGATTTTCCAGCACAAGTATTTTTTGGTTGCTGGTTTCCCACCGGCGGATCAGGCTATCAGCTACACCGGTAGAATTTAGGGTAAAGGACCCCAGGACAAGGTCTTCATCTCCATCCTGGTCAAGGTCTCCGGCATCCATGACCATCCAGCGACCAGCATCCGCATGGGGAATGCGATAGGGTTGAAAGTGCCATTCTCCCTGATTCTCGAGGTAAACGAGGCTATTCTGCCCGGAAATATCAAAATCGGGAAAAAAGGACATGACAAACAGATCCAAATCTCCATCCAGGTCAAAATCTCGGCAGCGAACTTTCGCAGCCCCATAGAAGGGAAAGAAATACTTTTCCTCAAAATGCCGGGTGCCGTCGTTTAAATAGATTCGGACGCCATGATAAGGCTTGAGCACATTGCTGTAGTCTCCATTATCGCCGTTGGTAAGGATGATATCCTTGTGTCCATCTCCGTCAAAATCCAGGTACTCGAAGTCATTGGAACCAAATACGGGCGGAAAGCGCAGGACCCTTTCCTCCTTCAGCTTACCTTCCTGATTGTAAAAAACACTGATGCCTTCATCTCCCTGGGCAAAAAGTGCGATCAAGTCCTGATCTCCATCCTGGTCAAGGTCTTCCGCAAATACCCTGGTGGTCCCCGGCCCTTCCTTGATGATGGTTTCTGTGAAAGAGCTTCCATTTCGCTCAAACCAGGAAAAGCGGCCAATCTGATTGCCGAAGGAACAAACTACATAGTCTTCATTTTCGTCCTGATCCAGATCTGTTGCGAGAAAATGTACAGGCCTTGGGAGTTGTCCAAAAAGAAAGTCCTGCTGACTGATGCGGCTTTCGTCCATCTGAACCATGGCCCCCGCATTCGCTTCATCCGGGTACAATTGCCCGATGGTCAGTAACCCCATGCGGTCTTTTTGGATGTGTTCCACTTCGACTATCGGCCTGGGTAAGCGAATTTGATATGCCAGTTCCAGGTCTGCACTCAGTTTCCCAAAGCTCCCATTGCGATCAGCGAGATAAAATGCGTTGGTATGCCCCACATAATCCACCATGGTGATGGCCGGTGGGCCATACAGGGGCAGGGCAGGGAGCCTGGTAGCAAACTGGGGGCTGGCTTCCCACTCCCGTTCCTCCGGCAACTTCAGTTTCTCCGGGGCATTTTGCAGGAAATATTCCTTGATTGCCTTCCAGTCATGCTGGGAAAGGACTGGCTCCGCAGGAAAAATCCGGGCGGCTTCCAGTTTGAACCTTACCTCCATGGTTTTATCCGAGTAAGGATCGTAGGTTTCCGAAGGCATCCCCAACCGAGCTCCCATGGCGGGCAGTACATTTTCCCACTTTTCCCTGGGCAGCAGATCGGGATTGGGGAACTGATGACAGCTCCCACAGTGGATCCGGGCCAGTTCCTTTCCCGATAAAGCGTCAGATGAAGTATCCAGGCAGGCCGTTGCCATTAACAGCAACAGCCCCCCACCCAAAAACATAATCCGCATAGCTATGCTCATTCAATCCGCAGATTAGCTTTCTTTCCCAAAATCAATTTGGCGCTTGTTCCCGGCAAAATCCGTCACCTCTATGCTTACCACTTCAGGCCCTACCAGTAGATACCGTGAAGATTGCGACAGGAAACCAGAACCGTAGGTAAATTCTACCAGTTGACTGCTGCCATCCTGCTCATAAAGTCTTGCGGAAAAATCCTGAGCGTTAGCTCGGAAAACGCGCTGTCCAGTATTGCCTGAAGTGAATGCCTTGAGAGGCCCCCGGTTTTGTGAAGCAATCAATACTTCCTTCCCATCCGGCCCCAGCAGACCTGCGAGCGCCTTGGCATCTCCATCAACGACGAAACCAGCTTCTGGTCCCGTCACGGCATCAAAACCTCCGGCTCCGTCTCCCAAAAGGACCAATCCGTTGAAGGCGTCATACTGCCCCATGTTGACCTCGTTGCCATAATCATTGCCAACCATCAACAGGTCAGAGAAGCCATCTGCGTTCAGGTCTCTGACCACAACTCCATTTACAGGGGCAAACTGAGCCTGTGTAGGCAGGGTGTGGAGCGCAAACTTTCCTCCGCCGAGGTTTTCGATATAGGAGGTAGCCATGTGATTGGCTTCCATGACAATCGCTCCATCAAGTTGCTCAGGAGAAAATAATTCATCGGTGGTGGTGCGACCGTATTCACCGTAGGTGCTGAACCTGGTCCTAAAGAAGGGGCTCTGTGCATTCAATTCGGCCCAGGAATGAACCGGGAATGGCTGCATGCTCCCATCGGTATCCTTTAGGTAGCAGGAAAGGACCACATCAATGGCTCCGTTGTTATCAAAATCCTTGGCAGTAATTCTCACCGGCTGCTCGGGTGTGGAGCAGTAAAAGTTATTTTCGCCGAGATTTCCAGCGACATAGTCCATGTCTCCGTCCTGGTCGATGTCTGCAGCTACGATGCTGTTCCACCACCCTACTCTATCATCGATACCGGTTTCAGCCTGCTTTTCCAGTTTGCCGCCTTTATTTGCAAAAAAGGTAATCGGCATAAACTCTCCGACTACAATTAGATCCACGGAGCCATCCTGGTTAAAGTCACTCCAGATGGCATCGGTCACCATGCCCACTTCTCCCAATTGAGGACTGACGCTGGCCGTTACCTCCGTGAACGTTCCACCCTCATTTTGCAAAATGTAGCTGCGTGGGGTCTGGGGATAGGAACCTACTACCACGCGACCTCCTACAAACAGATCAAGGTCGCCATCGGCATCGTAGTCCGCCGCTTTCACACAGCTTCCGCTTGCATTTACTTTCGGCAGGGCATCCGGGGCAAACACAAAGTTGCCGTGGCTATCATTGAGCAACAGCCGATCCTGAAGTTCCTCGCTGCCTTCCTGGAATTCAAAACTTCCACTGACCAGATAGAGGTCGTTGTCTCCGTCCCCATCTGCATCAAACAACAGGGTGCCCATGTCCTCTCTGTCGGCCATTTCTCCGGCATCCAGTTGGGTAGTAGTAAAACTCCCGTCACGGTTTTGCAGAAGAATCGATCCGGCATGGGCTCGGGAAGCTCCCAGGTAAATGTCGTCCAGGTCATCGCCGTTCAGATCTCCAACAGCTATAGAGGGACCATACTGGGAGAATTTATGTGGAATATTTCGCTGAATGTTGTAGTCAATGAAGTCCGCCTCCTCATGGACATAATCGAGATGTAGCGACTGGGTAATTTCTGCCAGGATCCGCTCCATCGAGCCTTCGGCACCTGTTGACTCAGCTTCTGTCGCATCTTCATAGGAGATCTGCAACACCTGATTTGCCGGGATATTTTGCAGTTGGTTCTGCTTTCCATCTGGCCATGTGACCGTCACCGACTGTACCTCATCGCTGGCTCCCAATCCGAAGTGGATGATATCTTCAACCGTAGAAACGTAGCCACGGTAGATGTTATGGTCATGATATTGCATTTGCCCATCCCCATATTCAATCTTCACCTTGGCTCCCAGGCCGGAAGCATTTCCGGCAGGGCCTTTCAGGTCAACCCTCAGGTAGTGAGCGTTGGTATTTTCGGGAGAAATGGTGGTGTTTTCGTATAAAAAGGCAGGGTCGTTGATGTTATTTACGACGTAATCGAGGTCGCCGTCCAGGTCAAAATCGGCAAAAGCTGCCCCGTTTGAAAAACTCGGTTGGGTAAAGCCCCACTCAGCGGATACATCCTCAAAGGTGAGGTCTCCCTCATTCCGGAAGATATAGTTGGGTATTTTCACAGAAGGAACCTGCTCCATCAATTGCTCAACGGTGGTGAAGGCACCAGATTCCTTGCGAAAGTTGATGAAGTCATTGTCGGTGATGTCCTTGGGAAAACCATTGGTAATCAGAAGGTCTTTCAGGCCATCGTTGTCGATATCCGCAAAGAGGGGAGACCAGCTCCACTCTGTCTGGTGCACCCCTGCCAGTTGACCGATTTCGCTAAAGCTCATGTTGCCATTATTTAGTTGCAACATGTTACGGACATACTGATGGGTGTATCCGTAATGGTTATCGTTGATGTACACGATGTATCCGGCTCCACTCATCACGGTCTTCTTTCGAAGGTTGGTTTCCGGGAGCATGTCCAGGGTGATGATATCCAGGTTGCCATCATTGTTATAGTCTGCGACATCGTTGCCCATCGAAAACCGGGACTGATGCCGGATCGAATTGTCGATCTGATCAGAGAATCCATTTCCCTGCTCATTTAGGTAAAGTAGGTCGTTGGTGATATAGTCGTTGCCTACATAGATATCGGGATAGCGGTCCTTGTTCACATCGAGGACAGCAAGGCCCAACCCGAAGCCTTCCTTGAGGATTCCCATTTCGCTGGACACATTGGTAAAGGTTCCATCTCCATTGTTCCGATACAGGCGGTCGGTATTGGGACTGCTTCCATCATTCACTTTGGGCTTATATACGCTGGGCACACCCTCCACCTTGGAGTTGGAAAGAATAAACAGATCCAGGTCCTGATCTCCATCCATGTCCAGAAAAGCCGCCTGAGAGCTATATCCTGCGTCGTTCAGGCCATACTCCCTGGCCTGATTCTTAAAGGTGGGAATCCCATCTTCGTTTACCCCCTGATTGATAAACAGGTCATTTCGCCGAAGTTCTTCATCCCCAACCATGGAGGCACATACATAAATGTCCAGCCAGCCATCCCCGTTGATATCTACTGTAGCCGAGCCATACATCCATTTTCCAGTAGAGGCAACTCCAGCCACCTCGGTCACTTCCTCAAAGCGCATATCGCCTTTGTTGAGATAAAGTGAATTGTCAACCATGTTTCCGGTGAAGAACACATCGGGGTAGCCATTGTTGTCAAAGTCTCCGATGGATACGCCGCCACCGTTGTAGAGGTAGGCAAACTTTAGAATATTGTTCTCTTCACTTTCGATTATTTCATTGCTGAATGTAATTCCGGAGTCTTTGGGATCAAGCAAACGGAACCTGGGCTGCCTGGATTCTCCGCAGGAACTGGCAATCAGCAAAATCAGAAGGGGTGCAAGTAGTTTGTTCATGTGTAGTTTGGCTTCTCACAGATTGAGGCAAGAGAGGAAGGTATGAATGATGAGGGGAGAAGGATACACACGGTTTCCCCACTCACTATTTTTCATCCCTTGTTCCATGTTACCTTCTCAAGGTACACAAATCGCCCCATGGAATAAGGAAATTGGTATCCTGAAATTAGCGAAAATGAGACAAAAAAGGGACTGGAAAACTCCAGTCCCTTCATTATCTATCCCAACAGAAGATCCTAGTTGTAACCAGGGTTCTGAGTGATGTTCTGTACACCTGCAACTGTGCTCTGAGTAATTACAGAGGTAGGAATAGGCATCCAGATATCAGTTGCCTCAAAAGAAGCACCGGCCAGGTGAGTACGCTTGGCTCCCTCACTCTGGAAGTACTCATTCATGTAGGCTACGATGTCGAAAGACACAGCACTCTTGCTAGAGTTCAGGTGCCAGCGGACCAGGTCAAACATGCGGTGACCTTCCATCGCCAGCTCCAGCATACGCTCAAAGCGTACGGCTTCAACGGCCTCAGCAGGTGAAGCGAAGCTGGTGTACTCTCCAACTACATAGTTGGCAGCATTTGTACCATCTTCTAACTTCACAAAGCCTTCCTCGTTGGCAGCACGTGCACGTACCTGATTAACCAGATCCCTTGCGGCATCCAGGTTACCCAACTCAGCCTCAGCCTCAGCAGCCAGCAGCAGCACATCAGCGTAACGGATGATGTGTACGTTTTTAGCAGTAGAGGTAAAACCCCAGTCAATTACACCTGCCAGCTGAGCATCAAACTCTGCCAAAGTAGGTACAGTCTTCACAGGATTGTAGATACCACCATTTGGTACGTTACGTACCCATCCAGCGGTGCTACCAGGGTTCACACCCCAGTCCAGGAATGGAATGCCACGACGTCCAATGGTCCAGTCGATACGAGCGTCCAGGTTACCAGCCTCTGGAGTAAATGGATCATCAGCAGGAATTCCTTCATCGTTGGCGATGTCAGAGTCGTTGTAGGTATCAATCAGTGGCAAGCCATCACCGTCAGTCTTAAAGGCATTTGCCAGACGCTGAGAAGGCTGGAAGAATCCACAGCATGCGGTACGAGCGTTAGAACCGTGAGGCTGGTTCAGCGTATTCTCGTAGTTACCGTTGCTGATAGAACCATCGCCATAAGCAGCCTCGTAACCAAACATGATTTCGGTATTGCCAGGCTCAAGGTCAGCACGGAAGTTGTGATGATACTGAGGAGTCAGAGAAAGGGGATCACCAGTTGAAGTGGTTCCGTTGGCAATTACATCGTCGAAGATAGCCTTGGCACCAGACCAGTTACCCTGGAACATCATCACCTTGGCAAGCATCGCGCCAGCAGTCCACTTGTTTACACGGCCTGCGTTTGGCATGGTGCCAGGCAGGTTCTCGTAAGCAAAACGGAAGTCATCCTCGATCTGAGACCAGATCAGTTCATCGCTGTTCTGTACGGCAGCAAAGTCAACCACGGTCTCGTCCACGTAAGGGGCACGACCGAATACTTTAACTGCCTCGAAGTGGAAGTGTCCACGAAGGAAGCGGGCCTCAGCCTGAACGCGGGTATAGTTATCACCTGCGAACTCGTCCTTGGCAATTTCAAGGTTTCTCAGAGTTGCATTGGCTTTACCAATACCATCGTAGCAGGCATTCCACTTGTTCTCAAGAATTGGGTTACCAGCTGCCACATTGGCACGCTCGATAGGGTTCAGGTCCACACCGTCAGAAGGCTCGGTACCTTTATAAGCTACTTCAGAGCGCATGGAACCCCACTGCCAGTTGGAGGCACCACCATGCTGGTTGAAGTGGTTATTTCCCCAGCTTTCAAACCAGGAACCATCAAGAGCAGAGTAGGTCGCAATCAGCATCCCCTCGACTCCTTTTGCATTCTGGAGAGCAGGCTCAGAGTATGAACCCGGAGGGCTCACATTCAAAAAATCTTCTGAGCACGACACACTGATTAACAGGAGCAGTGCCATTGAAGAAACTAACTTGAGAGTCTTCATAATTTCTTTATTGCTTTTATGCAGAGTAGTTAAGATTTAGAAAGAAAGGTTCAAACCAACCAGGATCTGACGAGGAGTAGGGAATCCACTCTCATCAACCCCCATCTTCAGGTCATTACCGGGGTCCTGACCAGTCAGATTGGCATCAGGATCTGGCCCTGAGTAATTGGTGAAGGTCATCAGGTTTTGCCCCTGTACATAAATGCGTGCGCTGCCCATTCCGATGCGGTTCAGGATAGCAGGGCTGACAGTATAACCCAGCTGCGCAGTTCTCAGGCGTAGGAATGAACCGTCCTCTACAAAGTAGCTGTTGGAGTTGGCACGGATAAAGTCGGTATATCCACTTTCTGCCCCAGGAGCCAGACGAGGAAGGGTCGCGTCCATGTTTTCTGGAGTCCATCCCTCATACAGTACACGCTTGGATACACCACCTACGAACACCCGCATGTCGGTGAAGTACTTGTTGTAGTTGTACAGCTCGTTGCCATAGTTCAGGAACCAGAACATGTTGAAGTCAAATCCTTTCCAACGAAGGTCAAGATTCAGGCTGGTTACAAAGTCAGGGTGTGGACTACCCAGCTTTACGATGTCATTGTCATCGATTACACCATCGTCATTCTGGTCAGTAAATCTCCAGCTACCTACAACAGCGTCTGGCTGAGAAACCTCATTCAATTCAGCCTCAGAGTTGAAGAATCCGTCGATCTCGTATCCCCAGAAGTAAGATACAGGCTCACCTACAGAGGTACGGGCTACGTTATTCAGACGAGAAGCATTAGCAATAAAGAAGCTCTCCTCATTACCATCGATATCTACAACAGTATTGACATAGCGAGTAAAGATCAACGTTGCATCGTAGGAGAATTCACCAATCTGGTTGCTGTTAGTCACACTGAATTCAACCCCTTTGTTCTGCATCAGGCCGAGGTTGATGGAAGGCTGCTGAACCTGAGGCTCCAGACCATTACGGATCCGAGTTACCAGCAAGTCGCGGGTGTTGTTGATGAAGTAATTGAAGCTTACCTGATAGCGGCCGTTCAGGAATGATCCGTCAAGACCGATGTTGGTGGTCTCAGAAATCTCCCACTTGGTCTCAAGGCTACCATTTCGGTATGGAGTGTAACCTACGACGGCACCACTGTTGGTACGGTTGATATCGTAATTGGAGATACCAATGTTCGAACCATAAAGGGTGAACTGGTTAGCAGGGTTCACGTTCCTAAGACTACCCATACGGCCCCATCCAGCACGGATTTTCAGGTCATCCAGCCAGGTAGCTCCACTCAGGAAGTTCTCCTCTGATAGTCTCCAACCAAGACCTACTGCAGGGAATACACCATAACGTTCGCCCTCTGCAATCTGCGAAGAACCGTCGCGACGAATCGTAGCATTAAACAGGTACTTGTTTGAGAAGATATAATCTACACGACCAAAAATAGACGCTAGTCGAGTAGGTGTGGGCTGGTTGCTATACGCACTTGGGGTAGCAAACTGATCCGTATTCAGGTTGATGAAGTTGGGATCTTCGAAGTCAAATGTGTTGGTGCTCACCCCAATACCATTACCACTAGATGCAATGGCCTCGGTACCAGCCAGCAATTTGATCTGGTTTTTACCGAAGGTTTGGTCATACGTAGCAGTATTAGTCCATGTCCAGTTAAGGTTATAATTCGAGTTGGAACCATAACCAGTGATACTGGTATTCTCTGAACTTTCGTAAGTACGGTAGGTAATGTCTCGGTTGAAGAAGTAGTTGTAATCCACACCGAATGAAGTACGGAACTTCAGACCGTTGATAGGAGATACTTCAGCAAAAGCATTACCGAAAGCACGATAGGTCTCATAGTAATCATCCTTGTTACGCCAAAGATTGGCAATAGGGTTGTTGACGTTACCAGACTCACCTACAGCGTTACCGCCAAATCCTCCTCCGATGTCATACACAGGGATGTAGGGAACCATACGGTAGGCCAGGGCCCAAGGGCTCCCTTCACCCAGGGTTCCGCCACCACCGGCATTACCTTCGCCCTTGGCGTAAGAGAATTGGAAGTTTTCTCCTACACGCAGCCACTTGCTAGGCGAGAAAGAGGTGTTCATACGAGCAGTGTAGCGATTGTAATCGGTGTACTCGTACAGACCTTCCTGACCGAAGTAGTTCATGCTGAATACATAAGTACCACGGTTGCTACCACCGGTAGCAGTCACCTGATGGTTCTGGATAGTGGCAGGGCGAGTAGCCTCTTCAAACCAGTTAGTTCCAGCACTCACATCCAGAATTTGATAAATATTCCCGTAGTCAGAGATGTCATACAAATTGTCTGCTGCACGAGGATCACTTGCAGAAACACCTCCCTTGAAGCCTCCACCAATCACGATGCGATCAGGAATAGTTGGACTTCCAACATCTCCAAAAACAGGGTGGATGAAACCAGCCCCATTGTTCTTTTGAAGGTACTCAACATATTCAGCAGTGTTCAATACCTCAGGGATAGAACGCTGAGGAACACTCTGCACACCATAGTAACCGTCATAAGACAGCTTGATGGAGCCAGCAGTACCAGATTTGGTGGTGATGACAATTACCCCCTGAGCTGCACGAGCACCATAGATAGAAGCAGCAGTTGCATCCTTCAGTACCTGAACAGACTCGATGTCATTGGGGTTAAGGGCACTTGGATCAGACGTAGGTACACCGTCGATGATGTACAGTGGGTCACTGGATCCGAAAGAGGTAAACCCTCGGATACGAACCTTGGCACCTGCTCCAGGACGAGCATCGCTTGTGACCACAACACCAGCAGCACGACCTTGCAGCTGTCCGGCAACGTTGGCTGCAGGAGCGGCAAGCAGGTCCTCGGTGTTTACTACCTCTACCGACCCGACGATATCGCCCTGTCGTTCTGAGGTATAACCCGTCACGACGACTTCGTCGAGATAGGAGTCTGTCGCGATCATGGTAACATTGATCACAGTTCTTCCGGCGATTTCTACCTCTTGTGGTTCATATCCAAGAGAAGAAAACACCAGGGTTGTCGCTCCATCGGGAGCTGACAGTTCAAAGCGACCATCAGCATCGGTCAGGGCCCCCTGAGTGGTTCCCTTAACGATTACGGTTGCATTTACAATAGGCTCACCTTCCTCGTTCGTCACAGTACCCGAGACGTTCGCGAGAACAGGAGGCCCATCTGCCCATCCCAATACCGGGAGCAGGCACACGAGTAGTACCAGCACTTGCTGAAATGCTCTAGTCAGCGTAGTTAACAGCATAGAGTAGTAGATTAAGTAGTTGAATTAAACAGAATAGAAATAGTACAGTAGGTAACCATATTCTGGTTTGACAAATACCAATATATGCGATTATTCACATGATTAAAAGCATACAATTACCCCTATATGTAATAGGGGTATTACATCAGCATTGCTATTCCAGGCTATCGGTCACTCATTACAAGTTCCAGAAAGTCTTGATCGTGGTGGTGTCGAATGTGACAGTGATTGTCGAAAAACAGGGTAGTACCGTTCTCGGATGTGTATGGCTCCCACTCAGGTAACCCAGGATGATTGGGATCGCCTGTATGAGCAAAATTAATCCAGGCCTGGCTCACTTTGTCAGCCAGAATGTGTGCCTGACGTCCCCCTCCCGTCATGTTTTCACAACGCGCTATGTTGTCAAAAACAAAGGGAAGCTCCATGCAATGAACGGCTTTGTATTTGCCATCCATCACGGGAGACTGCCATGAAAACAGGTACATATATACAGGTGCGCCCCCTTCCAGGGCACTTTTGGTCTGAGCTTGATAGACCGCTCCCGGGCGGAAAATCACATCAATGTCGATTAAGTCAGAAGGCATTTGATAGTCGGGGTAGGCTGCTTCTGCGGCAGCAATGTAGGCATCGGTGTTATCTCCCCACTGCTCCTGAATAAACGCCCGGATATCCTCCATGGATGCATCGGTAAGTCCTGCCCGTCCAGAGGGCATAAACTCATTTTTCACCGTCCCGATCATCAGGGGGATCTCTTTGGAAAGTTCCATGGCCTCTGGCGAGAACAGTTGATGAGGCAACAAATCCCCATCCACACTTGGCCCCCACCCCAGACCGAATCCAAGACCAGGTACCAACTCCCCGTTTTCTATCATGCGGGTTTCGACCGCACGAAGTGCACGTTGCCCCGCATCCGCAAGCTCCTGAAAAGGGACATCTTTTAGTTGATCAACTTCATCATCAGAAAGATCAAGCTGCTTTAGCAACTCTGAGGCTACTGCTCCGGTAGTACGTTGGTCCAACACCCTGCCTCGAAAAGCCCCTGACTGATTGACAGCTTTATGAAACAGTCCATGAGCAGATGGCATGGCCAATAAGTTATTCACCTTGGCTCCTCCTCCAGACTGCCCGAATATCATCACATTGTCAGGATCGCCCCCAAAATTGCTGATGTTTTTCTGTACCCATTCCAGTGCAAAACGAATGTCGACCAGGCCCAGATTCGCAGAATACTTATACTCCTCCCCATAGGCAGATAGGTCCAGAAAACCGAGGATATTCAACCGATGATTAATGGAAACGACCACGACATCACCTTTTTTCGCCAGATTTTCACCATAGTAGGAAGGCAATTCCTGAGAGGATCCTGCCGTATATCCGCCACCATGAATCCAAAACATGACAGGTCGTTTTTTCCCGTCATCGATTCCGGGCGTCCAGACGTTTAGCACCTGACAATTCTCTCCTGGATATCCCCAGTCATGGTCAAAGACAAATTCTGATTCGTCGTTTGCCACTGCCGTTGGGTTCAGAAGAGGAGCAACCGGACCCCAGGTCATGGAACTGCGAACGCCCTCCCAGGGAGTTACCTTTTGGGGGGCCTCAAATCGTTCTGACTGAGCATAGGGAATGCCTTTGTAGGTAAATATTCCATTGTGGATATACCCCCGAACCTTTCCAGATTCGGTGTCAGTCACTGCCACATCGCTACCAGTTTGCAACTGAGCGAGAGTAAGTGACGAAAGGCAAATTGTGAGTAGTAGTGTAGCGAGTAGTCCTTTCATCGGGGTGGTACTATTGTATCAACCTGACACAATAGTAAACATTTTTTCTTATCATTCGGAGAAGTTGAACTAAAAATTTGTTGTACAGAAATAGCATATTTCACCGAGATATTAACCCAAGGTCTTATGGAATCGCCCCCTACCCTACCCAATTCCAGGGATTACTTGCGGCATATTGCCTATGATTCGGTTGTTTTTGGGTTTTCAGACAACACCCTGAAAATCCTGATAATGGAGTACCATAACACCCATTATTTTGCCTTACCTGGCGGATTTGTCAAGCGAGATGAAAACCTGGACGATGCCGTAAAACGCGGCTTGAAGGAACGAACCGGACTGAAAAACCTCTTTCTGGAACAGTTCTATACCTTCGGAGACTGCGAACGCTACAATCCTGAAATAAAAAAAGAACTGCTGGAAGCATCAGGCTTTTCTATCCCGGACGAAGCCCACTGGATGCTCGACCGGTTTGTTACCATCGCCTATTATGCCCTCATTGATCACCGACATGTCACCCCTACACCTGATGAGCTGTCGGACTCACTGGCCTGGCATCCGGTCAATAAGCTCCCTCCACTGATCCTGGATCATGAAATGATTGTTGGGAAGGCACTGGAGACCCTGAGAAGAGACCTGGACCGCAAAATCGTGGGGCGAAACCTGATGCCACCCAAATTCACCATGAAAGAGTTGCAAAGGGTCCATGAGGCCATCCTCGGGCACCCGCTACAACGCACTAATTTTCAGCGAAAAATGCTGAACATGGGCATTCTCAGGCGTCATGAGAAGTACTTTACCGGTAAATCTCATAAAGCGCCCTATCTGTACAGCTTTGTTGAGGGGAAGGATTGATCGGGGCTAATCCTTCCTTAGCCTTCGTGAAATCTGATCGACGTTAAGAGGCTGTTTAGGTTTTGGTGTTTCGAGGCCAAACGCAGGATTTTTGGGGTC
>CAYFIR010000156.1:0-13868 GCA_964343195.1 uncultured Bacteroidia bacterium
GTAGTTCGTAGTTCGTAGTTCGTAGTTCGTAGTTCGTAGTTCGTAGTTCGTAGTCGGATACCCTTCTGACTAGGAGTAGGTTTCAGCATAATGCCGTATTCCGCATACCTTATACCTTATACCTTATTCCACATACCGAAACCTTCTCTTTTGATCTCCATGCAGCAAATGGGATTGGCAGACGTTGTAACTGTACAACACCTTTTTAATTCCCCCAAAATCAATCCCATGAGACGATTCCTACTTTTCGCAGCTATGCTGGTTGCTTTCATCAGCATTCAGGCCCAAAGCCCAGAGGAAGTAGCTCCCGCCATCGCGCACCTGAGCGAGGTCAACGCCGAATGGACTCACCAACCGGAGTTGGCACCTAAGGAAGAGGTGCATTTTGAAAATGACATTCAGCGCATCCATTACCACCTGGATTGGGTAGTCAAAAACCTGCGGCGACAAACCCCATCTGATCTGGACCAGGCTCGTCTAAAGACCAGGCTTAGTCTGATCGATACCCTCGAAGCCTATGCAGCCAATGAGGTATTTCCCCAAAATATCTATCACCTGGAGCGGCGGCCCTACTTCATCGATCATCGGGGCGTCCACTGTGCGGTGGGTTATCTAATGAAAGCCTCTGGCCACGGCGACCTCGCTCAACGAATCAGCCTGGAGCAGAACTACGCCTACGTACGCGAAATCCGAACTGAGGGGGTTGCCGAATGGGCTGATAATCAGGGATTCTCGCTGGACGAACTGGCCTGGATACAGCCGGGATATGCACCTTCGACTTCCATTTCCACAATTGGGACAGGGACCAATGGGCCAGTACTAACCATGGCACCGGATTTCTACGATGGTGGTTTTGTATTCGCAGGAGACTTTACCGTGCTGGATGGCTCGCCATGCAACGGGGTCGGCTTCTACCGCAATGGAAATTTGACCTGCCTGCCAGGACTGAATGGAAACGTGAGGCAAATCACAAAAGAAAGCAACGCGATCATCGCCGTCGGAGAGTTCTTTGGTGGCGGTCAAACCTATCCCATCGCGATCCATGACTCGGCTGGCTGGCGCTATGAAGCCATCCCGGGACGGGAAGGAGCAATAGGTACAGCCTGTTTCGGGGCGGGCGGAGATCGATTTATGGAAGTAACCATCACCCCCCCTCAAACCCCTGGTATGCAGGAACTTTGGCACCTCACAGTCGATAATGGCTGGCAGCGCCAACTGACGGTGAAGGGGCAAATTAACGACATTGAAGGAAGTTATGAGGGGCGCATCTATGTCGGGCATTTTGACTCCACCTGGGTTTCCCGTCCCTCCGCTTCGGATTCACTGATGCTCGCTCATAACCTGGTTTTTGGCCCGAACTATGAACATGGATGGAGAACAGCGGGGCCTGAGATTAGCGATACCGCACAGGTGGTAAAGGTCCTCGGTAGCACCATCTACATCGGGGGCACCTGCTCTCCCGACCAACAGATTTGCCTTACCCGCTACCTCAACGGAACCTTGCAACCCGTCGTTCTTCACAACGATCTGGGCGGAATCCAGCCTGCCAGCATTCAGGCCCTGGCGTTTTACTACCAACGCCAGGAAAGCCAGATGATTTTTGGCGGGGACTTTTACATCACGCCGTTTGTCGTGACCTATGGGCAACACCTGGCCCAATTGAATCTGGGCATCAATAGGAGGGAAGCCATTGCCTCGCTGAATGGCCCTGTAACCGATGTGGTTATCAGAGGCGATGACGTGTTCTTCGGAGGATATTTTGGCAACGACAGCACCGGACATCTCGCCATGATCACAGATGCCAGCACTTCCATAGGCCAGATCGACCGTCCTATGGTTTCTGTCAGCCCCAATCCCATTGAGGCTTCGGGCCAGGTTACAGGTGTCCAGGAAAATTGTCCCTACCTACTGATGGATATGTCGGGCCGGACCGTCGCCACCGGCAAACTCGCTGGACAGGAAATCGACCTCAGCAGTATTTCGAGTGGGATGTATGTGTTGACCCTTTCTGATCCCCGAACCATGCATCGGCTGAAGGTGGTCAAGCAGTAGAAAATGAAGGGACTGACAATCTGGACGGTCAGTCCCTTCCTTATTTTTGCATTGACTTAGTGTCGCAAAATACCTCGCGGTTTGGCTTCGTGTTCTTGGAGAAACTCTTTGTGGGCTTCGTGGTAAACTTCCTTCCTCACTCCGCAAAGACTTTCCTCAGAAATGCTTCCATGTAGTCCACCGTCGGATCTACGTAGGGATCGAGCAGCCAGAAAGGATGAATCTCGACCTCAAATTGATGGACTTCGTGATAAATTTCCCACTCCTCCAGCAGGCCAGTTAGCTCATCTACCCCAGCGGTGAAGCGAGGGAATCCACTTTTGATGACGAGGATGGGAGGCGACTGTTCATGCGCCCAAAAAATCGGGGAGGCTTCCTTCCAAATGCCGGGCTTTTCGAAGAATGATCCGCCCAGCCACTCGATATCGGGGGAATCGAGGCTGCGGTTTGACCTGAGGGACAGGGGAGCCATGAAGTCCGCCAGTCCATCGATGTCGATGATGGCCTGGATGTCGCTGCTGTATTCGCCATAGCCCATGTTGCCTTCCTGCTCGACAACGCCAGTAGTAAGCCCGGTAAGCAGGGCCAGTTGCCCACCGGCAGAGCTACCCGAAATGGCGACCTCATCAGGATTTACATGGTAGGTCTCGGCATTTGCTCTAAGCCACCTGACGGCAGCTTTGAGGTTGTGCAGCGCAGCCGGGTATTCGGCTTCCATCGCTAGTTGGTACTCGACGCAAACGGCAACAAATCCCCGTTCGGCCAATCTCGTAGCCAGTGCCCATTGCATGGACTTTTCTCCAGACCGCCAACCTCCACCATGTACCAGGATAACTGCGGGGTAGCTGCCAGCGGCTTCAGGCTGGAAGATGTCGGCGTGGAGTTCCCTCCTCCCAAACGGCGTGTGTTCCAGCGCCAGGTAAACTTCGTCCATGGTCGCCACCACACCATCGGGAACATCTGTAGAGGCGAGTTCTACCTCAGGGTGGTGGGGCCTGGTTTTCTCGAAAACCCGCCGGGCATTGTAGGTCGTATCTCGGGGTATTTGGCGACTCTCGTGGGGATTCCAGTCGCCCATGACGTTGCTCAGGGAGTATTGGGACAACTGATCTTCAGTCAATTGGTGGGACCACTCCACCCGGTTTTCGGTTGCTCCTCCGGGGCCATGACTTCCGTATTCGGCATAGAAAGCCGTCTCCTTTTTTTCTTCTGATCCCCAGGGATCCCATCCGTCCGGATGAACGACTTCTCCCATTTCGCAGTCGATAAAAACCGTTTGGGCATAGGGACGCCATGGACGGCCCAGGTACACGCTGCCCGGTTCCGCGGAGCCTGTGATGCGGCAATTTTTAAAGACAAAGCCGAAATCGGTTCCTTCCTCAGTCGAGGCCGCAGTGATGTAGCCGTTGCGTTTGCAGAAGATTTCACAGTCTTCGAAATAGGCGGTTCCCCAGCCAAAAATGAAATCCACTGTGCCTTCTATGTAGCAGTTGTGGTAATACTGTCGGCTGCCTCTGCCGTGGGGATAGAGCGTGTCCTGAAATCCGAGGAATCGGCAGTTTTCAAATTTGACGCGGTCGCCATCTACCCGTACAGCAACAGCCTGACCGACAGGCCCCGCACTGTTTTCGAAGGTGATGTTGTAGGCTTCGAAGCCATTGCCATAGATGAAAAAGGCGCTGCTACCCGAAGTGCCTACATTTTCTCCGAAGATATTGGGCTTACTGGCATAGTCGTCAAAGGTCAGGATCGTCGTCTCGACATCTTCGCCGATGAAGCTCACGTTGGTTTTGGTGGAAGGCAATACCAGTTTCTCCTTGTAGGTGCCGGATTTGATGAAAATGGTGGTGCGATTCTTTCGCAAATCGGGCACGGCATCGATGGCCGCCTGGACGGTTTCGAAGTCTCCGGTGCCATCCTGGGCCACGACAAAATCAAATTGTCTGGCAAATCCGCTCAGGCCAATGCCCATAAATAGGAAAAAGAGTAGATGGTTGAGCTTGTTAGCGTTCGAGTCCATGTTGTCAGAGTAGTATTAAGTTGCTGGTGAGCGTAATCAGTCATTGGCCTGAAATCGAAATGAGCTACCCGGCGCGGTATCTATGTCGTAGAGGTAGGTTTCGGGCATTTCAATTCCTGCCAGGTCTGCTTCCTCGGAAACCATTGGTTCCTTGATGGAGGCAGTGGCAAAAAATGGGTTGAGATTTTCTCCTTCAGCTTTTGCCCTCTCAAATGAGCCAACAGCCACCATCTCGTTGGGTAGGCGAAGACGCAGATTGTCTCCGAGGGTAGAAGTGATGGTCAGCGCAGTTACCCGGCCATTTTCCCAGCTTAGCTCGTCGATGATAAAGCCACCACGAGCTCTCAGGCCTTTGACACTACCTTTTTGCCAATTGGACGGGAGAGCCGGTAGCAGGTGGATGGCTCCATCATGAGACTGGACCAGCATTTCGGCCACGCCCGCTGTGCAGCCAAAATTGCCGTCGATCTGGAAGGGCGGATGCGCATCGAAGAGGTTGGGATAGGTACCGCCCTTTTCGCCTTTTTTCTCCATCGGGGAAGGGGTCAATTGGTCCTCGATCAATTTGTAGGCCCGATCTCCATCGAGCAGCCTGGCCCAGAGGTTGACCTTCCAGCCCATGGACCAGCCGGTGGACTTGTCCCCCCGGTATTCCAGCGAATTGCGGGCACCCTGAAACAGCTCCGGGGAAGAAAACGGAGAAACCTGATTGCTGGGGTACAGCCCATACAGGTGCGATACATGCCGATGTTTGTCGTCCGTGCGGTCCCAATCCTTCAGCCATTCCTGCAACTGCCCGTGCTGGCCGACCTGCATGGGGGGCAACTGATCCCGCATGGTTCGGATCGAGTCGGCGAAGGACTGATCTGTTCCCAGCACCTCGGAGGCCCTGATCACATTTGAGAAAACATCGAACACCAACTGGTTGTCCATCGTATTGCCCGGAGCGATGGAAACACCCTCTGGATGCCGGTTTTCCGGCGACATGGAAGGCACTACGACCAGCCATCCGCTGTTGGGTTCGCGTTGCAGCACGTCGGCGTAAAAGGCTGCACTACCTTTCAAAATCGGATAGTATTCGCGGAGAAAGGCTTCATCCCCGGTGAAGAGGTAGTGCTGCCACAGGTGCTGGCTTAGCCAGGCTCCTCCCATGGGCCACATGCCATAGAAGGGGCCATCTACCGGTCCGGTAATTCTCCAGAGGTCGGTATTGTGGTGGGTCAACCAGCCTTTGGCACCGTACATTTGTTCGGCGGCTTCCTGTCCGGTTTCCGCCAGGTCTTTCAGCATACCAAACAGAGGTTCGTGCATTTCGGGCAAAGCCGAAACCTCCGCGGGCCAGTAGTTCATCTCGGTATTGATGTTGATGGTGTACTTGCTGTCCCAGGGCGGACTGAGGTGGTGGTTCCAGATGCCCTGCAAATTGGCGGGTTGGGTGCCGGGTTGTGAGGAGGAAATCAACAGGTAGCGCCCAAACTGAAAGTACAGCGCGACAAGCTGCGGGTCATTGCCCGTGGCAAAATCCCGGATTCGCTGATCGGTCGTGTTGTGGACAGAATCGGTCATGCCCAGGTCCAGGCTCACTCGGTCAAAAAGGGAGCGATAGGCTTCGATATGGGCCTCTCTGACGTCTGAGTAGGGCTTTCCCTGAACCGAAGTCAGATATTCTTGCGCTTTTTCATCCGCATTCCCGGACAGATCCCGGTAGTTGACGAAGTTGGTGCCGATGCTGATGTAGAGGGTTACTTCGTCGCTGCCCGTTATCACGAGGCTGCTATCGGTAGCCTGAAGTTCGCCCCCATCCAGTATGGGTTGGATTCTGGTGTTAAATTCCACCTTTCCGGCTTTATTCTCCACTGATTCTCCCATACCCGACAATACCAGGACCTGGCCTTCCACTCTCACTTCACGCACCGTATGCGGCGAATTGGCTCCAATCGATACATTGATCATCCCGGGCTGGCTGGCAGTCAGGTGGATCGCCATCACCTGATCGGGAGTGCTGGCCAGGTATTCGCGCTGGTAGGTAACGTCCTCAACTTCGTAGGAAACGGTAGAGATCGCTCGGGCTATGTCGAGTTCCCGGCGGTAGTTCCCTGCCTCTTCGTGCCCGGCAAAAGTCAGACTGATATCCCCGACCGTCTGGTAAGGCATGCCATAGTTGCTGTCTTCGGAGGCATGTCGGGGGAATTTGGTCCCCAGCAAATCCGTTGCCGCCTGATACTCTCCGGACAGTACGAGTCGCCTCGCCTCTGGCAGTACCTCAATAAATCCTTCAGGCAAATTATTGCCGGGTTCTCCCGCCCAAACCGTCTCCTCATTGAGCTGGATCTGGTCCTCGGAAATTCCACCAAAGACCATCCCTCCCAGGCGCCCATTTCCTATGGGCAAAGCCTCCTCCCAATATTCGGCGGGACGGTCATAGGTCAGCTTTAGGTTTTCGTCAACCCCTTCCTCAACGGGAGGCATTTCTTTGCAGGCGATCAGGAGAAATAATGCGAGTAGAAGAAGTCCAGTTTGCTTCATAGGTCTTGTGGGTTTTGCCAATGGCCATACCACCCAAAAAAGCATTTTTAGCCCTCAGACAGATAGCACTTCTTTACAATTGATCCGCATTACTCGAGTGATCCTTGCGCAGCGACTGCCTTTATCTCCACATTCTCCAACGCGCCAGATGCCCGAGTCGGATTAAGGCTCAGGGTTACCATGGCGCTGGCCAGTTCCGCATCAGTGATCATAATGGAAGGAATAAGCCTGGCAATCTGGTAAACAATCGGATTGAGGATCCGGTACATGAAGCCCGGAGGCTGCTTTTCTCCTGTCGGGTAGATGAAGGCCGGACGAACGATATACTTGTGGGGGAAAGGGGCCTCCATCAGGAGCTTTTCCGCGCGCCCTTTGACTTTGGCGAAAAGCATCTTGCTCTTCTCAGATGGGTCGGCCCCCGAGGCACCAAACAGCACGAAGGCCAGGTTGGGACTGGTTTCCTGAAGCACATCGGTCAGGGCCTGTTGATAATCACAGGTGATCACCTCGTACTGCTGCTTGCTCACCTGTCCCTGATAGACCGCGAGGCAATAGATGCAGACGTCGATGCCTTGCAATTCGCTTTTCATTCCTGAAAAGTCGAGGAAATTGTCATGCACGATTTCCTTCAGCCTGGGATCACTACGGCCGCTTTTCCTCCGCCCGATGGAGATGACTTCTTCCACGTCTGAACGGCTCAGCAACTGATCCAGCACCTGGCTACCGACCATCCCGGTGGCTCCTGTTAGCAATACCTTCTTCATAATTTCTATTTATACCTCCTGCATCTTCCGTAGGGCGCATCTCACTTTGTCGCATCCGCTGCCAGCCTTGTTATAACCGCAAAGGCCGCAAAGAAGAGCGCAAAGGTCGCAAAGGAGAAAAAGAATTTTGAGTCCTTAGAGCTCTCCTTCAAGCCCTTCGTGGTTAAGCGACATTTTGAGATGCACCCCTTCCGTATCTGGGTCAGGGTCATTTTTTTCGACGCAAGTGGTTCAAAAGTGAAAAGATCCAGGAGTCTCCAAGCAGCGTTGCGCTAAAAAACGCTCAAAATGAGAGTCCATCTCAGGAAGGCTGTCAATGCGGGAGCGGAGTCCCGCAGTTAGGCCGAACCATGATCGGAGTCATGGTTCAGCCAGGACATTTGCCTGAAAAAACAGCCTATTCCTGTTTTCAAATTTTCCGAAACCCTGGCTCAATGATATTGGCTCCGTGGTTACAATGTCAAAGGTATAGGGTGCAGCAGAGGGGCATGACCGGTTTTCCCGGAATCTGAAACACATTTCCCAGAAACACTGCGACTCAAACAGATCTGCCAGATTACTTTTCCGATGTCAGGGCAAACACTAACTTGGTCATCACACCCACCTGCTTTATGCTCAACACCTATTACCCTCTTCTATCCTTCCTGCCGATACTGGCCCTCCTGGTCATCAGCCTGTGGAAAGGCGTCAAAGCCGCCGTTTACGCTGGCCTTGGGCTGACCGCCGCACTATTTTTTCTCGGGGGAAATGGCCTTCCGCCTTTCCTGGCCTCCCTGGTCAGTGCACTTGTCGGAACGGTCAACATCCTGATGATCATCTTCGGGGCGCTGCTGCTCTACCACATCATGGAGCAGAAACAGTACATCGAGGGGATCAAGGATTCGCTGGCCCGGATTCACCCGCAACGGGAGGTGCGATTCTTTTTCCTGGCGCTGTTCCTGACGGCGTTTTTTGAAAGCGTGGCTGGATTTGGGACGCCCGGTGCCATCGTGCCACTGCTGCTGATCAGCCTGGGCTACTCGCCGGTGCTGGCCATCGCATCCATATTGCTGATCGACGGACTCTTTGCCGTCTCAGGTGCGGTGGGAACGCCCGTGATCGCAGGCCTGGAGCTGCCGCTGGGCCTTAGCGTGGAGCAAACGACCGACATTTACATGCTAGCGGCCATCGCCATCGCGGTAGGTGGGCTGGTGGTCATGGCCTTCGTGTATCGCTACCTGCGGAAGGAGTCCGAAACTCCGATCGGCTGGCAGGGCTGGGTCATGTACCTGGCCATCATGGTGCCCTATGCGTTGCTGGCAGGTTTCCTGAAGGAGCTAACTGGCATCGTGGCGGCATTGATCATGGCCGTGGTCTCCATCGCCTTCATTTTCAGAGAGAGAAAGATCAACCTGCGTCCCTGGGCGCCCTATGGATTGCTCGTCTTTTTGCTGCTGTTGCCCAAGCTCATCCCGCCGCTGGGGGAGTTTTTAGCATTTAAGCTGGAGGTAGAGGGCCTGTTTGGAACCGAAATCGGAGCGGGACTCCAGCCCCTGCGTTCTCCCCTGGTGCCATTTCTGGTAGCTACCGGTTTTGCGCTGTATCTGGTCAAAGATTTTCAGGTGAAGCTCAAGCCGGTTTTCACCAAGACCGTCGCAGTCTTTCTTGTGCTATTTCCCTCACTGGCCATCACCCAGTTGATGCTCAACGGCGGCACAGAAGAGTTGCCCTCCATGATCGACGCACTGGCGGGAGTCTTCGTTAAAACCGGTGAAACCTATCCGGTTTTTAGCCCCATTATCGGTGTGATCGGGGCTTTTATGACGGGAAGTACGACGGTCTCTAATGTCATCTTTGGGCCGGTACAGTACAGCGCGGCGCAGGAACTGGCCCTCAATCCCGATACCATCCTGGGTCTGCAACTGGCGGGGGCATCGCTCGGCAATGCGGTCTGCCTGTTCAACATCATCGCGGCGGCGGCTGTGGCGGGAGTCAAGGACTTTCGGGGCATTTTGCAAAAAAACCTACTGCCGGTTCTGCTTGCCTCGCTGGCCATTGCCGCCGTGGGATTTGGGGCGATCTGGATGTTGGGCTAATGGCTAAAGTCTCACGCGGAGACGCGGAGAAAAAGGGGGAATCTATGGTCTCAGCTCCCCTGCGTCTCGGCGTGTGAAAAACAAGAAAGTCTCACGCGGATCGTAGATACCGAGCATCGGTAGGTGCGGAGGCGCGGATGGAAAATGCAGATTTCGCAGTATAGGGAAAAGCGCGTCCTATGCCATCCACAGAAACCAGGTAGCGTAGGCCTCCCAGCCACTCCAGCTTTTGGCGATTTCCTGCAACTCCCCGATGGTGGGCTTGCGGTCCATGGCGAGCAGTCGCTTGGCGTTGTTTTGGAGGCCGGCATCTCCGGCTGGAAAGGCCCGCAGGCTATGGAGGCATTTCATGCAAACGTACTGAGCAGTCCATGGTCCAATGCCTCGCAGGGCGGTCAAGGTCGCCATTTGTTCTTCGAAGGGTTGGGTTTCAAGGCTTTCCTTGGTGAACTGTCCATCGGCCATGGCCTGGGCTACACCTAGCAGGTACTCAGCCTTTCGCTGCGAAATCTGCATCTCGCGCAGGGTTCGAATTTCCACCCCGATTAGGTTCTGCGGCCTGGGAAATCGCCACCAGGTATGTCCGTCCCAGTCGCCGGACTGACCATATGCCTCCGTCAGCCGCTGTTTGAGGGTATAGGCAAAAGCTACATTCACCTGCTGCCCCAGGATACCGATCACAAGGGCTTCGAACAGATCCGGGAAGCCGACGATGCGCGCACCGTGGTTTTGCTCGATGGAAGCTTTTAGCAGCGGATCGTCCTTGAATGTTGCATAAAAAGGCCCCATATCCCGCTCCAGGTCCCACCATTTGCCCAGAAATTCTTCTACCTCTGATTGATGCAGGTTTCCGTCATGTGCCAGTTGCAGGTAGAGCGTGGTTTCGCCTTTGGGAGAAATGGACAGAAAGCCTTCCCCTACCTCAGCAGGCAGCCAGAGTTTGATTTGATCGTCATCCATGCGATAGACCATGGTTTCGTACCGATCGATCCAGCGCAGTAGCATGGACCAGCGGGTGTGGGAGGGGAGGCTGAAATTCCACTCTTCGTGGTGGGGGAAGATGCGGGGATTGGGCATGGGGTGGTTTTGTTTTTACCGCAAAGAAACTCCAAGGAGAGCACTAAGGTCGCAAAGAATAATCAAGACTGCATGCACTTACTTCGGCTCCGCTCAGCACAAGCCTTGGAGAACTTCGAGGTTAAACCAAACTCCTATTCCCAGCTCCGCTGGATCACACTACCGACCTCCGCGTCGTTGTGGACATGCAGATAGGTGTCGATTTCCTGCTGCAGTTCCTCGACGTGGGAGATGACGCCCACGATGCGGTTTTCCTGGCGCAGGGACTTGAGGGTGCGGAAAATGGTCTGAAGCGAATTTTTGTCCTGGGAGCCAAAGCCTTCGTCGAGAAAGAAGAAATTTTGTCGGGCCTGCACCTGCTGCTGCACCTGATCGGAGAGTGCCAAGGCGAGGCAAAGCGCTGCCTGAAAGGTCTGGCCTCCCGAAAGGGTTTTGATGCTGCGGCGCTTGCCACCGTTCAACAGGTCCCGGACGTGGAAGTTGTTGTCTTCGTCCACTTCCAGGCTGAGGCTGTTCTGGTTGAGCTTGAGGAAGCGCTCGTTGGCAGCGGCGCAGAGATTTTCCAGGTAGGCGGTGGAAATGTAGTTGACGAAGCCATTGCCACGAAAAAGCCCTTCCAGGATCTTGAGGTTGTCAGCACGGAGTTGCAGGCGCTTGAGTTCTTTAGCGAGGGCTTTCTTTTCTTCCAATTCCTGCATCAGCCGCTTGCCGTATTCTTCCTTGCCGCCAATCTGCTGGGTCAGGTCTGCCTGCTGCTGCTCCAGGGCTTTTATTTCTTCAACCAAAGCTTCGAAGGCTGCTAATTCGAACTGCTGGTCACCTACCTGCTCGCGCAGGTCACGGAGGGTGGTACGGGCTTCTGTCAGCTGTCGGTCAAATTCACGTAAGGCTTCTTTCTCCGCATCGATGTTCAGGGCGAATTCGAGGGTAGTCCGAACGACCTCGAGGCTTTCGAAATCAGATGCCTGAACGCGCTTGTCCAGCTTCTGATTGAGTTGTGCCAATGAAGAGGCGGTTTCCTCGTGGCTGTGATCCAGGGCCGAGATTTCCCCTCCCAGGGTATCGATGCGGCTTTTGCGCTCCTCGATCTCCTGTTGCAGCCGCTCGAACAGGTCTATTCGCCCCTGATAATCAATCTTGAGCTGGTTAATATCGCTGTGAATGCGTTCGCTGCTGACAGCGAGATAGCTTTCCCATTTCACCAGAGTCAGCAACTTACGACCAGAGTCAAACTCCCCCTGCCTGGTGTTAAGTTCCTTGCTGATCTTGTCCAGTTCAGGGCGCCAAAGGTGAATGTGGTTCTTTTCTTCCTGGGCACTGGACCTCAAATCCTTTATCTGTTTGAGGTGCTGTTGACGCTGCTGTTCCAACTGCCGCCCTTCATCGAGTCGGTTGCGAACTGCGGCATCATTTTCCTGCTGGTACCCAGGCCACACAAACTGAGATTGGTGTAGGTCCAGCGACTGCCGCAATTCCTGTTCGGATTCCTTCACTTCCTGTATTTCCCGCGACAGTTCTTTTGCCTGCTCGAGCAGGTTGTCGAGCCGGGGCAGCACCTGCCGAATTTGTTCCAGAGCTTCTTCGGTACGTTTTAGCTCTGCCTCGACCTGCTTGAGCCGCACATCTTCACTGCGGTGCTGCATGGTGGGGTGGTCGGTAGAGCCACACAGGGGACAGGCTTCGCCGGGCTTTAGGTCACCCGCCATCTGGTGGAGACTCTGCCGGAGCTGGAGTTGATCTCTTTCTGTCCGAATTTCTGCAAGCCTGATTTCCTCGCTATCCCGCTGCTCTTTCAGCCGGGCGATGAGCTTGGAAGTGGAAAGCGGATAATCACTCAGGTCAATGCCCACCTGCCGGGCAAGCTGCTGTTTTTCGACTTTTCCACGCTCTACCCGTTCGGTGAGCTTGCCGCGCATTTTTTCTTCTCGCGCAAGGTTTTCCTGAAGGCGGCGGCTCTCAGCGTACCACTTCTCGATTTCTACCAGTTGGTCGAGGTCGGGTCGCTGCTTTTCAAGAAGCTCGACGGCGGTCTCCAGTTCGGCCACTTTCTGGTCGTATTGCTGCACTTTTGATTCGGCACTCTCGACCCTGGCTTTTCCTTTAGCAACGCGACTTTCCAAGGCTTCCAGGCTACTGGAAAGGTCTTTGAGCTGGAGTAGCCTACTCAGCTCCTCCTCCTTACGCTTGAGTTCATCTCGTTGCTGGTAGTTTTTCTCGACCTCCCCAAATAGCGCCTGCTTTTTAGTCAGTTCCTGTTTGACGCGCTCCTGGGTGCTTCGCTTTTCCTGTAATCGTTGGTCCAGCTCCTTCAACTGCCGCACCTGTCGATCCTTCTCGCTCAGATCTACGCCAAATTCGTCTTTGGCCCTGACGTATCGATCCAGCTTCCCCTGACGAGACTGATAATGAGGCAGTTGCTGCTCCAGACGACTGAGTTCTTCTTCTTTCTGCACGATTTTGGCAAACTGCTCCCGTAGTTGCTCCTGCTGCTCCCGTTGCTGGGTTTTGAGCTTCAACTCTGCTACGACCTTGTCTCTTTCCAGTTCCAGGGCTGCACGTTCCTGTTTGTTTTCTTCGATGGCCTCTGGCGTCACAGACTGATACTGGCCCAATCGCCCTTCCAAAGTCGCCAGAGCTACCTGGTTTTCCTGTATCAACTTTTTCACCTTTCCACTCAACTCATACTTTTCCAGGCCGAAAATGTCCTGAAGCATTCTCGAGCGATCGGTGGATTTGAGCTGAATAAACTCTTCGAATTTTCCCTGCGGAATGATGATGGTCCGCTTGAAGTGGTCATAGCTGAGGCCAATGAGTTGCTCGGCGCTGGTTTCTTCCAGGGGCAACCAGTTTTCATCTGTCCAAATGAATGTGCGCCGCTGCCAGTTCTGCGTTTTGTAAAAATCCTTGCGGTTGCGCTTGTTTTCCACAACAAACCGGTAGCGCTGCTCCTCCCCTACCCCCGCTGCAAACTCAAAATCCAGGTAAATCCGATCGGACTTGAGGTTCATCATGTGGTAGGCCGTTCCGCCGGATTCCCGCGAACTCAATCGTTCGGTCTGGTTATACAAGGCAAATGAAATGGCCTCCAGGATGGAAGATTTCCCACTGCCTGTCGCGCCGAAGATGCCAAACAGTTCGGACTCGGTCAGGCGGGTAAAGTCGATTTCCTGGCGCTTTTGGTAGGAATAAAGGCCTTCGAGGGTCAGTTTGAGTGGGATCATGGGCGTTTTTGCTTGGGAGGGAAAAGCAATTTACAGCCAAAGAAGTTTAACCACAAAGGGCGGGTAATAGGGGGTATAGGGCAGGGCTGTTAAGTTCTAATGGTACAAATTAATTCGCGAATATTTTTGGTAG
>CAYFIR010000157.1:0-13830 GCA_964343195.1 uncultured Bacteroidia bacterium
GAAAACGGAATGGTCAGTAACATGGGAACTTTGAACCGCGAAACTAATGACTAGTAGTATGCCTGTCCCCTATCCCCTAACCGGCTCCACCATGATCACATCCTCCCGATCTACGGCCACGAGCCCGGGGGGATCGCCTTTGCGCTTGCGGATGTACTTGCGGGGGGTGTACTGTACGGGGACGAGGGTGTCGTTTTTGCGTTTGGAATAATAGGCGGCAAGCTGTGCGGCGTACTCCAGCACGGTGATGGGCAGTTCCTTGCCGGGGCGCTGCCGGATGATGACGTGGGAGCCAGTTACGTCTTTGGCGTGGAGCCACAAGTCGTTTTTGTGGGCAAATTTGAAGCTTAATTCGTCGTTGTTGCGTGCGCTGCGGCCCACAAAAATCTCGTAGCCTTCCAGCCGAAAGTGGCGGAAGGGGTAACGTTCTTCCTCCTGGGCTTTTTGCTCCTTGATGACGGTTTTTGAGACCTGCTTCAGCGCCTTGATCGGCTCAAGGTCAAAGCCGTTATCCCCCAGAGGCAGCTCCTCCGGATCGGTGAGGTGCCGGAACTGATCCCATTTTTCCTCAGCTTCGAGCAGTTTCTCCTCGATGTCGCCCAGTTGCTCCTTGAGGTAACTGAGCTTCTGGCGGCGCTGCTTGTGCTTGTCATAGTAGCGTTTGGCGTTGTCCTGCGGCGAAAGCTGCGGGTCGAGCTTCACTTCCACCTCTCCGCCGAGGTAGAGGTCTTCGAGGGCGATCTTCTCGGTGTCGGGCGGTATCTGGTGGAGATTAGCCATGATCAGGTGGCCGATTTCCTCTGGATTGCGCTGGGTTTCGAGCTGCTCGATGTTCTCGAGGTAGGAGTTGTAGACCTTCTGGTACTTGTCATAGGGCTGCTTGGCGTGGCGCTGTACCTGCTTGTAGCTGCTCTTGTAGTGGGTGTACTGAAAGTGGCACTTGAGCCAGAGCGACAGCCCCGCCCGTATGCCCTGCACGGGCAACACTTCCTCTTCGCTGTCGGGCCGAAACAGCCAAAAGCGGATTTTTCCCTTCTCCTTCTGGATGAAAAACTGCTCATCCTGGGCTTCCGCCACTGTCTGCTCAAAAGCGGCCCGGAAGTCCGCCCCGTCCTTCATCAGCACCAAAATTCGCCGTGCAAACTGCTTGTCGTAGATCAGCGAAACCTGCCGCAGGGCTTCCTGAATCTGCCGCTTGCTGGGGGCGACTTCCTGGTTGAGGACGCTGAGGTCAGCTTCTCCCGGCGTTTCCGCATATTCCCAGTCCTCCTCGTGTCGGTGGTCAAACATGGCGGTGATCTCGCCTCCGTGGCGCAAGAGGACATTGGCCATGGTGCCATGCATCTTGAGGATAAGCTGGTGGTCATCGCTCAGTTCCAGGATGAGCTCGCGCTCGTGGGCGACGGCATAGGCTCGCTTCAGCGTAAGGCCATAGATGCCTTCGAAGAGATCGACGACGTTTTTCCGTGCCTTGGCAAATTCCCGAACGGGCACGACGTAGGTGTCGGGTGTGTTGCAGCCGATGCGCAGGTAGCCCTCGGGCCAGGCGAGGATCAGCTCATTGCGGCTCTGGGAAAAGCATTCCACCACGGGCTCTCCCTGGTACTGCCGGGTGAGGTGCTCGCTGAGGTGCTGGAGGGTGTAGTGGTGAAAATGCATGGGGCGAAGATAAGACTTTGAGAGATTGGGATGCTGAGAGAGGGGAAGAAAGAAGTCAGACCACCATGCTGTCAGACCGCTTCGTTGTCAGAGGCCAGATAAGATGAATTGTATGAATGTCAGAACGATCTCTTTTTCTTCAAATTCGTTATATTCAATAAAAATTGTTTCAATGACTCTCTCCTTTTCTGATGAATTGATCCGGCAGGCGAACCTCACTGAAGCGGAACTTCGCATGGAACTCGCACTGCGGCTATTCCAAACTCAAAGATTGAGCTTTGGGCAGGCTCGTCGTGTGGCAGGAGTGGACGTGATTACCTTTCAGAAAGCGCTTGCGGAGAATCGTATCCCTCTTCACTACGACGTAGATGATTTCGAAGCTGACCTGAAAAAATCGCTGACGTGATCATTGTCTCTGATACCACGGCTCTGAGTACTCTTTTCCTCATGGAGAGGTTAGATTGGTTGGCCAACCTTTTTGGAGAAGTATTGATTCCGCAAGCTGTTTTTGAAGAACTTCAGGAATTAGGGAAAGTTGGACACGACATATCTGTCTTCGAAAAATCTAGTTGGCTGAAAGTCGAACAGGTTCAAGATGCTGATCTTGTAACCAGACTGCTGGCTGATTTGGACATTGGGGAGAGCGAGGCGATTGTGCTGGCATTAGAGACCAAGGCAGATTTTCTACTTATTGATGAGCGAAAGGGAAGTCAGAAAGCGTCCGAAATGGGGGTGTCCACTATTGGACTATTGCGCGTTGTCCTGGAGCTAAAAGATCGGGGGATAATACCTGCCGTCAAACCTGTCTTGGATGATATGCGCAAAACGGGTGGATTTTGGCTTAGTAAGACCCTCTATCAGCGGGTTTTGGCAGCTGCTAGAGAAACCTGAATTGCCATTTTCTCGGAGTCAACTAATGAGGGGGAAGAGTAGAAGTGAGACTCCCGATGCTCGGGGCAGGCTGCCTGCGCTGTCAGAGGCCAGATAGGTTAGGATGCCAGACTGGTCTGATGTACCTCGACTGCACTCCCCGATTCTTCCGCTATGCGGCATCCATGATCGGGATCTTCGACAGCACAAGTCTCGTAGCGCAGCGGTCTCAGCATAACTTTCAACTTCCAACCTTGAACTTTCAACCGACCTTTTCCTAACTTGTCCGGCATGTTGTCGGTTTTGACATTTTTGCCATTGCTGGGCCTACCTATCATGGCCCTGTTGCCTGCGAGACGGCAGCACCTGCACCGCTGGATCGCGCTGGGGCTGACTGTGGCCCAATTGCTATTGGTATTGGGTTTCATCCTGCCAGCTCATCTGCAGGGAAGCGAATTGGTCAATGGCATGATGCTCTCGGTCGCGGAGCAGTACCCCTGGATTTTTGTAGAACTCGGCGGCCTGGGCCTGGTGCAAATCGACTATGTGATGGGCATCGACGGCATGGGCTTTTTGCTCATCCTGCTTACGGCCATCGTGATGCCCATCGGGGTGATTTCCAGTTGGAATATCACCGAACGGCCCAAAGCCTACTTCATGTTGCTCCTGTTGCTTGACACCTCGCTGGTCGGGGTATTTGTCGCGCTGGACTTCCTGCTTTTCTACATCTTTTACGAGTTGATGCTGCTGCCGATGTTCTTCCTCATCGGCGTTTGGGGAGGCGTAAGGCGAGAATATGCTGCGCTGAAGTTTTTTATCTATACCCTCTTCGGCTCAGTGTTCATGTTGCTGGTGCTGATCGGGCTGCTTTTCAGCTTCACCGATCCCGCCGCCACCGAGCTCGCCGGAGAGTCTGTGTACACCCTCAACCTCACCCACATGATGACGGTGGGCGATGGGGGGATTCCTGCCAATCTGGTCAGTGGAAGCGTCTTTGACTTTGGCCAACAAATCCTGGGCTACGATGCTCGGCTGCTGGCATTTGTGGTGCTGTTTGTGGCCTTTGCCATCAAGTTGCCCATCGTGCCGCTGCACACCTGGCTGCCCGACGCCCACGTGGAAGCTCCCACACCCGTATCCGTTGTTCTGGCGGCCATTCTGCTGAAGGTCGGTGGCTATGGCCTGCTGCGGCTGTGTTTTGGACTCTTCCCCGAAGCGGCGGCTCACTTTGCCTGGGTGATGGGCCTCCTCGGCGTGGTCGCTATCGTGTATGGTGCCTTGGTCGCCATGGGGCAGGCCGATCTGAAGCGAATGATTGCCTATTCGTCCGTCTCTCATATGGGCTATGTCCTGTTGGGGTTGGCGAGTCTGGAAGTCGTAGGCCTTACGGGTGCTGCGCTGCAACTGTTTACCCACGGGCTGACGTCGGCCCTGCTGTTCCTGCTGGTAGGCGTCATTTACGACCGCGTCCACGACCGGCAGATCGACCATTTTCGAGGGCTTTGGCAACTGATGCCCTGGTATAGTTTCTATGTGCTAGTGGGATTCTTCGCTTCGCTGGGCCTGCCGGGCTTTGCGCCCTTCATCTCCGAAGTGATGGTCTTCATGGGCGCGTTTACCGGTTCGACCCTGTCTGACACCCTGCCCATCTGGATGCCGATCCTGGCCACCATGGGCATTCTGCTCGGCGCGGTGTATTACCTCCGCACCTATCGGCAGATGTTTTTCGGGACCTTCGACCCCGAAGGCGAAAGCTCCTGGCGTCCACTCCTCAAGGACCTCACCCTCCGCGAACAACTCATGCTGGGGACGCTGTCGGTGTTGATCCTGGTATTTGGGCTGTTCCCCTCGCTGATCATCGACCTGATCGATGCGGATATGGCACACCTTGTGGAGTCAGTGCGGGGGCGGTAGGGGCTTCTCTGTATATGCAGAGTCACTTTTCCGGGTTTAGTATGTCAAATTGTATGCACAAAAAAGCCCACAACATCAAGTTGCGGGCTTTTCAGTGTCGAGGTGGCAGGATTCGAACCTGCGACCCCCTGCTCCCAAAGCAGGTGCGCTAACCGGGCTGCGCTACACCTCGTATTTTATGTTCACTCTTCTGAAATCTTTAGTCTCTATTCAGACTGGTCTGAAGATTTCCCTACTCCCCGGGAATTTTAAACCTCGCAGGTCCCAAAACCTACGAGGTTTCCCTCTTTTTAAGCGGTGAGGGAGGGATTCGAACCCTCGGTACCCGGTAGGGGTACGGCAGTTTAGCAAACTACTGGTTTAAGCCACTCACCCACCTCACCGTTTGGAAGGGCAAAGATAGATAAGCTGCCCTGAACTGCAAAAGAAAATTTTAAGAAAATTGACCTGCAGTGAAGATTATTACGAAACCCCCGCCATTGGGTTGGGAAACAGTCACAAATAGCGGCATGGCTGTTGATACATCGCTCAAAATGGCTTATGTTCTGTGGCAATACAGTATGCCAAAGCTTCCAACTCGTGGCTCGATACATCATCCGACGGTTCTTCCTGGCTATTCCAGTCATCATCCTGAGCACTCTGCTGATTTTTCTTTTTGGGTGGGCTACCTCCAGCCCGGCAGAAAGGCGGTGTCAGGAGTTGATTGGAACAACGATTCAGGTGGGGTAGCTGGACTCCTGTATCATTTCCCAAACTGAGCGGTTGGGAACGGCAAATGCTCCATTCTACTTCTCTGTTCGGCCTATGGCAGTTCCAGAAGAGTTTGGGCGGTACCGGGAATCGACTCGCCGAAAATTTCTTGAATCCTACCTGGCACAATATGGCTGCTGGGGGGAGGTCCTGGCCTTTGAGGAAGCCTGCAGGCGTGCCGATGCGGCAATCCCAGCCAGACTACGAGGAAATGACCACCTGGTGGGAAGGTCAATGAATGAGTTGATGGTGACCGCCGATCCGGCTCGCTTTTCGGGTTTGGCCCCCCTGATTGCAAAAGGCTTGCAGGGAACCTCTGCGAAAAAAGCCTGGGAGCGGGTGGAAGATGCTCACCACAAAATGGAACAACAAAAAGCCCGCTGGCGATACTTGGTGCCTGCTTTTCATTGGCACGGAACCCAAAATCAGTACCATAAATGGTGGGTGGACTTCTTGTATAACGGAGGTGGCTGTTCATGGGCCGATGAAAGGAAACAGGTACTCCCGATGATCTGGAAGGCCATAGGGGTAACCCTGCCTTATACGATTATGGCGCTGCTGATCACATTTTTGTTGGGAATAGGGGCAGGGTATATCGGTGGGAGGTATGCGTTTCACTGGCCGGACCAATGGCTGGGAGGACTGGGCTTCTCCGTTCAGGCTGTTCCCTCATTCTGGCTGGCGACGCTCATCATGCTGGAATGCTCAGAATGGGGTAACTACCAACTTTTCTGGACCAATGTGCCCGCAAGCGAAAAGCCTATTAACTACCTGCTACCTGTGATCGCATACACCTATGGCAGTTGGGCGGTGATGGGGCGATTGATCCGCAACCGTCTTCTCGAAATCGGTGCTACTGATTTCATGCGGACCGCCAGGGCCAAGGGGCTGGGACTTTCACAGGCCACGTGGAAGCATGGGCTTCCACACACCTGGACCATCGTGGCTACCCTGTTGGGAGGCAGTTTGCCAGGGCTCATTGCAGGTTCGGTGGTGGTAGAAGCCGTGTTTGGGATTGATGGTGGGGTGGGCACCCTGATTCTGAGTTCCATATTCGAAGGAGATATACCCGTGATGATGGGAATATTCACCCTGACCGCTATGCTGACGGTGCTGGGATACCTGCTGTCAGACCTGCTGTATGTTCTGGTTAACCCTCAAATGATGGATTCAGCTTCATGAAACCAAAAGTGGCTACATATGGAGAGTCAACCGGATCCCATTGGGGAATGAGGCTGCTTAGAGGGGGAGCCATGGGTTGGTTAATTCTCGTGGGGCTGACCGGGCTATTGGCGGATTTTCTGGCATCTTCTCAGCCATTCATGGTGGAGGTGAATGGCCAAACCGAGTATCCCTGGTTTCACCCAGACGATAGCCTGCAACTATACACTGCTCCGAGCTGGACCCAGCCTGTATTGACACAGAACAAGGAAGCCGAGTGGCTGGCACAACCACTGGAAGGGGGAGTTTGGCCCCTGATACCTTATGGGGAAACCTTTGAATCGCCTGATGTGGCTGATTTGAAGCCAGGGACAGCATACCGGGAAGTTGCTACAGGGATTGGTGCCAGAGACTCGAGCCGGTTCCGGCACCTGCTGGGTACGAATGGGAAGGGGGATGATGTGGCAGCTCTATTAATCCATGGTGCCCGACATTCCCTGTGGCCTGCGGTTATCGGAAGTACCCTGGCCTGGGTACTGGGTTTTGTACTGGGAGGAATGGCCGCGCTTTTACAGCAGGCGTTGTTCCGGGTGCGGATTTCCTGGCTGGCAGGGCAAACCCTCGTTTGGGGTGCAGCCTGGTTCTGGGGCTGGCGAGTCCGGCTGGCCTATGGCCTGGGAGAAGAGCAGGCGTTCCAGGCTGCGGGCCTGATGTTGGTGGCAGGTGGTTTGGGAACCTATCTGGTCAATGTCTGGAGTTCCCGTCGTATGATTCGCGGAAAAAAAGAAGAGTGGGGCTTCAATTTGCGCATAGGACAAGTGCTGGACCGGGTATTGGAAACCTTTGACTCGATTCCTGCCCTGCTACTGGCATTGGGAGCCATCTCACTTGTTGGATCGGCAATGGCGCGTTGGGAAGTAATGCTTCTCCTGGGAATGCTCGGTTGGGTAGGAATCGCGAGGGTTGTCAGGGGGGAAGTAATGGACCTCATGACCAGACCTTATATAGAAGCTGGAAGGGTCGTCGGGGCTGGGCGGTATCGGCTGTTTTTTCGACATCTTCTACCCAATGTCGGACCTACCCTGATTGTGCTTTGGGTGGTAGGAGTTGGCTCCTTTCTTTTGGTGGAAAGTACGCTGTCCTTTCTGGACATCATTTCTGCGGACTACGACAGTTGGGGGAGTATGCTGGGACAGATTGAAGGGAATGAGGGGCGCTGGTGGCTGGTCATTCCTCCCGGTCTGCTCATATTTTTGACCGTTTTGGCCCTGAATATCCTGGCTGAGTGGCTACAGGAACGTAGTTTGCCACAAAACAGGAAGGAGAGCGGCAAGAAGTGGGGATTCGGACTTGGAGGCATGTGGGCAGGGCAGTTTTGGCGAAACAACCGTTCGCGCGAATAATCAACCACTGAGGCTTTGAAATCTTCCGTTGATCCATTATTTCAGTTGCTTGAAGCTCAACTTTCGGATTTGCTCAGATTTAATGGGAATTTTGTAGTTTAAACTAGCAAAACGCGGTATCAGGTGAATTTTTCTTTCGGTGAATACTGGATTTGGATGCTGGGCATACCCGTAAGCCTCGGAATATTATTCCTGGTTTATAAGCGTGTGCGCCAGATCACCGATCTATGGTTCAGTCCTGACCAGTACGCTCGCAGTCAACCCTATCTCAAGTTCATGATGCGGGCAGGTGCCTTTGTCCTGCTTTTTCTGGGGTTGATCGGCCCCTACTGGGGCGTAAGTGAGCGACAGGTAAGCAGCCTGGGAAGGGAGATCTATATTCTGCTGGACGTGTCATCCAGTATGAATGCAAATGACGTACAGCCTACCCGACTCGAAAAAGCCAAACAGGAAATCAAAAAAATTCTTCCGCAGCTGGCCGGGGACCGTGTTGGGCTGATAGTATTCACAGAACTGCCCTATGTGCAATGTCCACTCACACAGGATCACGAGGCCTTTCAGCTATTCCTGGACATGGCGGAGACCGATCAGTTTAAGCAGACGGGGACTCAGTTCCGGTCTGCTCTGGGGAAAGCTGTAGAGCGTCTGAGCGCAACACGGCAGATGCACCCGGACATCAGTCAGGCAGTGGTGGTAATATCCGATGGTGAAGACTATGGCGACCTGTATGCCTCTCTGATTGAGCGACTCCGCAGAGGAGGGATTTCTGTGTATTCTGTGGGGGTAGGGACCGCCACAGGAGCCCAGGTGCCCATCATGGAAGAAGGGCGGGTAAAAGGGTACTATCGATATGATGATGGGAGTCCCGTCATTTCCCAATTGAGAAACGGGCCCATGCGCGAACTTGCACAGTCTTTTGGAACAGAGTATGTAGAACTTAATGGGACAGAGGACAACCTCGATGTCCTTGCAGATCAGATCGAAGGTCTGGCCTCATCCCGATTGGATGTAAGGCTGGCGCAGGTAGAAAATAACAAGTATCAGGCTTTCCTTTTACTTTCGGTAATCCTGCTGTTTGTCAGCATGTTTTTGATGCCTGTCAGGAAGGAATAGCTACAAAGTATTTATTTTATCCACCATGAGGTTTTTTGTCGTCTTCATATTGCTAAGCGCTGTACCGGGAACTGGAAAGTTGCTGGTAGATGCCATAGAACAGTATGAAGCCGGTCACTACAATCAGAGTGTGGAGTCATTTCTGATCGGCCTGGGAGAACACCCAGAGAGCAGTCGGGCTATCAGATATAACATTGGGCAGGCCTATTTTCGGCTGGACTCCCTTGACAGGGCCGTATCATACTTTGACCAGGTAGCCATAGGGAATACGAATTCTGAACTGTCTTCTCGCGCCGCGAATCAGGCGGGTGTGATCATGGTGCGTCAGGGACAATATGGAAAAGGCCTTGAGTATTTTCGCCGGGCACTGGTTCTGAATGAACACAATGAACAGGCCCGCTGGAACTATGAGCTGCTGAGTAAACAGATGCTTCCTCCCCCTTCTGAAAATCCTCCCCCCGGCGAGGGAGAGAATACCCCCGATGATTATACTTCAGAACTCACCGAGGAGGCCCTGGAGCAGATTTTGAGTCAGTTAAATGCCGGGGGATCAGGCTATGATAATGACAGGGGAATGCAGATCCAGGATACCCTGACTCAGGCCCAGGCCCAGGAAGTACTGGATAGGATGCAGGAGCAGTCTGTCCAGTTTATTCAGCAATTGCGCAAAAAACCAATTTCTTCCCCAAGGACTAACGGCAAACCCCGTTGGTAAGGATTTAGCCACCATGATGTGCTCCTCTGTTTCAGATGTAGCGGGAATGGAGGAGCGTGTGTATGCAACTTGACGTCATTGCCTTTATAGGTGGTGAAACAGGAGTTATTGCCTGACTATCAGTCTGTTTGTTCCCGGTAAGGGAATGTTATGGGCAGGCTGTTTGGGAAGTTGGAAAAATTTTTGCTGTAAATTATGTGTCCCGGGCTAACATATGTTATCACTTCCGGGTGCTTGATGCCTAATATCTACTTGCATTGTTCTTATTTACCTTCTGTATTTACGACCTATAGGGAATGTCTAAGATGGCGGTATTGAAGACTTATTTACCCTTCCTGTTTGTATTTATTTGCCTTACTCCAGGATGGGCGCAAACGGGGGAGCCTGCTCCTGAAAACTACCTGCATGACCAGGTTTTTCGTTTTCAGGAAGGGAAGAAAAACTGGCTGAAGATCAACGTGGCCTCTCTCGTAACCGAAGTGGAAAAAGATCGCTGGGGCGGCCGCTTTTCTCTGGCCTATGAGCAAAAGGTCTTCAACAGCTGGAGTGGTCAGGTACAGGTGGAAAGAGAGTACCATGTGCTTAGGGGAAGAGACCCGCAGTTTTATGCTGATCAGGGACTCACAATGATGGTGGGAGCGCGATATTATTACTGCCAAAAAAGAAAGCTGGGAAAAGGCACTCAGGGGGATAACCTCAGCGGGACTTACCTTTCTGCCTCACTTGGTTCCCGGATATATACCCCACAAAACCGAGTGGGTACCGACTGGTACAGCGATAATATTGGCTTAACCCTGATGTTGGGTGAGCAGCGGCACCTGTACCGGTATGGATTTCTGGATGCAGGCTTTGGGGTAGAGGTCGCCTATGACCAGGGGCGTCAGGCACGTTTTATTTACTCGTATCGGGTCAGGCCAGGGTGGCAGGCATTTCCTGTCGCCTATTTACGTTTTGGATTAGGGATCTGATCCAGGGTGAGATGGGCAAAAAGCAGGGGATGCAGGATTTGTCAAATTACTGAAGCCCGCTGACAACTGCATGAGTCCCCCATTGTGAATCCCTAAATCAACGTAAGTCGGTTGTTAACCTCCAAAGCCATAGCCTCCTGTTTGAGTGTGCGCTTTAGCCTGCGAATATAGTTGATGACCTCATCGAGGTGAAGATTGAGTTGCTCACTGGTGGTGTAGGAGTGTATGTGGTAAACAACTTCATCAATTATTCCCAGTTTCTCCGAATACCAGACACCGCTGGCCATCCGGCCAGTTGCTCCCCCAAATCGCTCGCCCATAAAACTTTTGGCTTCTTCTACATATGTCGAAGTGTCCATGGGCTTGTTTCCGTCTATCGTGGTGGGTATATAGATCCCCACACTGTTGGTTCTTTCCAGCCGATCTACCGCTGCGTCCACAAGCCGTTTGATGGGCTTGGGAATTTCTTCAGGGGCATGGGCATGGAGTCCAAACGGAGGGAAGTTGGTGAGGTAGGGAAGTTCAAAGTCTGCTATGTCCTCAATATGCAGGTCTGCATACTCTGGTCGGTAGCGGTTGACTACCGTAAAAATACTCGTATCCTCTGGTCGTATGCGGTTGCGCAACTGCTTGTGGATACGCTCCATGCGTTTGATCCCCAGTTCTGTGGGAGTTGTAATAACCATGACCTGCTTGGCCTGCTCAAGCATGAGGCCGGTCGTTTCATCACCGTCTCCCTGGATTTTGATGATGAGGTTCTCATATTCTCCCTTTACCCGGTCGAGGAGTAGCATGGTGCGGGTACTCAACGGGAGCAACCCATCGTCAGAAGGAAACAGCAGGTCATACCCGTCAGGATGATGGTACGTGGTCGTACCCTTGCGGATCTGTTGCCCCTCCAGCATACGCCAGGGGTTGGGGTACTCGAGGTAGGCTGTCGGTCGATTGTAATCTGTGGCCAGTTGCCTCGATAACAATGTCCCGATGGCGGTCCCTCCGCTCTGATTTTCTGTATTAAAAATCAGAATGAGTTTGGTTTCCGAACCCTCATTACTCAACCGACGGTTAGCCTGGATAAGGTATCGGCCCAGCATGCGTGCCAGTTCTATGGCGACGGAGCTATGCTGCTGCAGAATCTCAATAAAGTCTTCCCGCTTGATGGCCAGCACATCAACTTCACTGAGCGCTTCTACACTGGCAGAGCGGGGCTGGTTCTCCAGGATTCCTACCTCGCCAAAAATATTTCCCTGCATGAGGTAGGCCAGTACCTGCTCCTTATCTCCTGCCATGTTTTTGACCGCCACAATCCCTTTCACAATCATGAAAAGAGTCGTGCTGGGTTGTCCCTGATAGACGATGATGTCTGCAGGGAAAAACTGCCTGATTTTGGCCCGCTCAGAAACTTCAGCCAACTCTTCGTGTGAAAGGTGGCCAAACAGGTTTGAAACCTCCAGATTGGAGATGATTTCCTCTTTATCCATTGAGGCCTGAATATCGGAAAAATACCGGAAAGTCTGGCTGGGACCGATTATTTCGCAAACTTCCTCATGCTGATTTTTTGGGGTGATATCCCGGGGGCAATAGGAAATTCCGTATTGGGTGAGCGGGCTACGCACTTTTTTTCTAAATTACGACTGGGTAAATTTTTTGACTGACATACTAAAATGCCGTGGAAATGACCTCGGGAGCAAACCATATCAACATTCGACTGGGGCTGATCATCCTCATGCTCACACTGGTTGGTTGTGGAGGGTCCGTGTCCACTCCCATCGAAATTCATGTAGCGGATCATGAAAGTGAATCGGGACTGGATAGCACCATGGTGTTACTGCTGAGGTCACACGCGAGCAGTAACTGGCAGCCATTTGATACCCTCTGGACGGACGAAAACGGGGTGCTGGAAACCAAATTAAAGGCGGAAGAGGGGTGGACCTATAAGGTTCAGGCGCATAGACACCATTATGAACCCATCACTGATCCTTCTGGTGGTAGCTATCTCAATGAGGCCGTCATTTCGGTAGGGGACAGCAACTGGGTCACCCTTGAACTGCTGGCCATTGCCGCACCTGATCCGGATCGGTTTACCCGCATACAGAAGGAAGTGACGATAAAGGATATGATCGCCGCCATGCGCAGCGATACCTGGCAATTCAACTACTTACCTCGCCTGTCCTGGGAGGACGTGCCGGCCCTGATGGCAACGGCACCTGATACGAGCTTTTTGCATAGCTATCCACATCACCCCAGGACGACTTACCTGCCCGATAGTACCAGGGTGGGACTTACTGCATTATGGCTGATTGAAGCCATTCGAAAGCAGCATGGTGACCCTGAAAGAGGGAGTGGCCTGCTGCCGCCAAGTCGTGTTCCCATATTGGGGACGAGGCATGGCAACCCTAAAGGATTTAATTCTGTCGAGCAGCAGACCAAAGCGGTAGAGGCCTATCAGACCTGGTGGGAAACCTATCAGGAAAACCATGATCAGGCTGCTCGTACAAATCCTCTTGTAGGAAAAGGTCTTAGTTGGATGTAAATATTGACGGCATGAAACCGGGTACATGGGTTGTGTTGCTATTGATCACTGGTCTCCTGGGGTGTGAGACTGTGGATGAAAATGTCAGGGACTCCGAAAATGATTGGGCCCCTGAGTTACAGGGGACTATTACCTCCCGTGCCACTCAGCTAATCAGGATGCTGAAGGCTGGAAAGTATGAGGACCTGGCCCAATGGGTTCATCCCAAGAGAGGAGTTCGCTTTTCGCCTTCCCCACACATTCATGGAGGACTACCTGTTTTCTCCAGAGACCAGGTATCCACCCTGTCATCAAAAGGCCAACTATGGGAATGGGGAGGAGATGACTTCTCAGATCCGATCAGCATGGAGTTCAGTAGATACCACGATCGGTTCATATATGACCGGGATTTTCTAAACTCTGACAGTGTGTTTTTCAATTATAACATCCAGCGAGGCAACGTGCTGAATAACCTCACATCAGCCTTTGGGCGGGAATGCATAGTCGTCGAATACTATATCCCGGGTGAACCTCAATACTCGGATATGGACTGGCGCTCACTCAGGCTGGTATTTGCCCCACATCAGGATGACTGGTACCTGGTCGGGGTAGTACACAGTCAGTGGTCTATTTGAGCAGCGTATAGATGTGAAGGGACGGGAGAAACAGGGATATAAGGGAAATATGGGACATATGCGCAGGGCGCTTACCCGTATCAACCTTATACACCTTATACACCTTATACACCTTATACACCTTATACAC
>CAYFIR010000158.1:0-13677 GCA_964343195.1 uncultured Bacteroidia bacterium
GCGTAGCCCAGGCAACTTTCAACCTTGAACTTTGAACCGCGAAACTAATGTCTAGTGGACAGGATTCGTAATTTCCCGTTCTGCGGGATTTCGCTGCGCTCAACGTGGTCAATAATTCGTAATTAAAAGTGCTAATGTTCAGCTACTTGTTCCATTTTCAACTGGGTTGATATTTCATTCTGAAGTCACTTTTGAGGGTACTTACATACCTGAAGGAATCTTTCCTCCTGGATCCCAAATCGATTTGTCAAATGATGCCATCCCGTGGATCCCTATTTTCCATGAACCGAGAACTCCGGTTATGAATGCTAAGCCTATTCTGTGGACGCTATTCCCAATACTAGCGATCCTCATCGCATGTACAGAGTCTTATTCGCCCGATCTGGCAGAGCTGGACCGACTCGTGGTAGCTGATGGTTTTGTCACCAATGGCCCTGGTCCATATACGGTAAAGCTAGCCTATTCGGGGGTTCCGTATTTTCCCATTTCTGATGCCCAGGTATATATCGTGGAAGATGACGGCGATCGGCATCAACTGATCGAGCGGGAACCAGGCATCTATCTAACAGATTCCCTGAGGTTCCGCGCACGACGGGGCAGGTCATATAAACTTCTGTTTGAGCTGGACGGAAATCGTCGATACGAGTCTCCTTTCAAGGAAATCCTGGACAATCCCGGCATTGATACGGTAACAGCAGCGGAAGAATGGAGGTACTTTGACGAACTACAGAAAGAGATTCCTGGATATCAGTTCTATGTGACGACCAAGCCAGCCCCAAACCGGGACTATTTTTTTCTTTGGCGAATGGAGGGGACATATCAATATACCGCCGATTTTCTGGCGAGCTATTACTTCGCAGGAAGCCTGGTAAGAATTTATAATAGCTACGAATACTATACGTGCTGGCGGACCTACCTATTAAGTCAGATGGCCGCTGGGGACACACGTACCTTGCAGACCAAACAAATTGTAGGCAGGCCCCTGACCTTCATAAAAGGAAATAACAAGAAGCTCTCCCATCGCTTTAGCCTGTTGACACAGCAGCTATCCGTAGACAAGGAGACATACGATTTCTGGAGTGCCGTGATCAGCATGGGATTTTCTTCCTCCACTCTGTACAGCACACAACCCTATCTAATCAAGGGAAATGTGAGCAATATTCAGGATCCTGAGGAAGTCGTACTGGGATATTTTACCGTAGGAGGAGTTGATGAAATGCGGGTTTTCACAAATCGTCCGATTGAATTTCCGGTAACTTATCCACCCTGCCAGTATGACTATGACAATTTGCCCCTGATCTATTTTCTCCCCCCATCCGAATGGCCCATATTCATAACCCTTGACCCAGAGGGTCGCAGAGCGATTTCCAATCCTGGATGCATTGACTGTCGGGAACTAGGCGGAAAGCTATCACCACCCGACTGGTGGGAGTAGTTGTTTCCTGTTGTGAAAATCAGCCAGTCACATCAGGTCCATAGCAGCAAAAAACCTCCATTTCGACCGAGATTAGAACCAGCCTTATAACAGAAAAATTCGTTATTTGGGCACCCTATCCATGTGCTGAACTCCTGATCAGCCCGTTTTATGCAAACGATTCCATAAGCATCCAGATCCGTTTAGCAGCCTCTGTAATTTTCTTTTTGGGGTTCAGGGAATCGGCAAAGGGAACTGATGGCAGGGATCGAAAATCGATCATGCTTCTCTCAAAACCTGATGACACAATGGGTAACACGTTGACAAAGATTAGGAGCCAATCTGACGGGGTGACAACTCCCCTTTATATGAAATACATTTCCCTGGCCGCCTCTTTCCTATGGTTGATAGCTGGATTTTCAGCCGGTTTCGCACAGGATGCTGTAGACTGGACCCAAAGCCAGGAGCGCGAGGTGTATGGCTCCAATGACTACCTGTTTTCCGGTCAGGTTTACCTGCCAGAGTATCGTGGAGCCGATGGCCACCCTTTCTATCGTCTGCCTGACTGGCAGGTTGGCAGGATCTACCTTCGGGATCAGGCCTCACCCGAGATCAGGCTCATGTACAATCTGGTCACCCAGCGGGTAGTGGTTTTCCATAAACCAACAGGAGCCCCTCCTGTTTCACTGACTCTCCCCATCCAAATGGTAGATTCATTTCGGATAGCAGGGGAACTGTTCGTACGCGATCAATATGCGGGCGAGGGCATTTCCGAAGCAGGTTTTGTCCAGCAAATCTATCAGGGCGGATTTGCAGTTTACCGCAGCATCAACAAGCGCTATACCCCTAACTCATCGGGCATGTATCCCATAGGCACTTACGGAGAGAACGAAGTGCGATTCTGGGTTCATATGCCTGATCAGGACGATTGGCAGTCCTTTTCATCCCCAAGGTCCATGATAAAATTTCTCACTGAGGACAACCGGGACCTGCGCAAAGCAGTCAAAAAAGCCCGACGCCAGGAGGTCATTTCCCTAAAATCTCCCAGTCTCTCCCAGCTCACTCTCCTATTAAAAATGTGCGATGAATAAACCGCCAAGAGCACTACGATCCATTTGGCTCATCCTGATTACCTGCGTGGGGATGGGATCTCTGTCGGCCCAGCAAACCATGATTTCGACCGACTGGAATGGCCTCTCATTTGAGCAATTTGTCCAAAAAGCCGAGGCAGAGTTTGATCTCAGGTTTTTCTACGAATCATTTGACGCCAGCAGGATAGGACCAGCAAAGGTCAGTGAACCCAGGCCCCTGATTGCTTTTCTCAATGATTGGCTAGCAGCAGTGGACTTCTCTGCAACTGAGGACAAGGCGGGATTTGTGTATGTCCTGCCAGGTGAACCGATCAGGTTACAGTTAACTGAGGGCATCTATCCTGGCGCTGAATCTACGGCAGAGCCGATTACCCGACGGGCCGACTCACTCCTGACCGTGGTGCAATCCTCAGAGTTCATTCCCAAGGTATTTACGGTCGGTACCCGACGCGAAGGTCTGGGGCAGGAGCGCGTCACCCTGGAGGGTCAGGTGTTCGATTGGGAGACCGATGCCCCCATTCCGCAGGCCTCTCTCATGTTTGTCAACCTGGAGCGTGGACTTTTGGCCGATGACGAAGGCCGTTTTCAAATCAGCCTTCCCAGAGGCACCCACACCCTGCTGGTGCGGAATATGGGCCACGAAGAAACCCGGATAACGGTGGAGTTGCTGTCCTCTGGGGCCATGACCATACAACTGATTCCTCAGCCGATACAACTGGATGATGTGGTAATCTCTTCCGAAAGGGACAATCCCGTGCAGAATACCATGATGGGATTTGAGCGAATTGCCACCCGTGCCGCAAAGGAAATTCCGGTCGTACTGGGAGAAAGGGACTTACTAAAAGTAGCCAACCTCCTACCGGGGGTTCAGAATGTAGGCGAAGGAAGCGGAGGCTACAATGTGCGGGGAGCACCTGCCGACCAGAATATGTTTTACCTGGAGAAGGTGCCGGTTTACAACACTTCTCACATGTTTGGTTTCTTCTCCGCCTTTCACTCCGGCGCACTCTCGGGCTTTTCGCTGTACAAGAGCAACGTCCCCAGTGAATATGGAGGGCGACTGGCAGCGACCTTTGAACTGGAAGGACGAGAGGCCAGCAGGGAAAAATTTCAAATGGAAGGCTCAATCAGTCCCGTAACGGGCAGCATGATCTGGGGTGTACCTATCGCAAAGGGAAAGAGCAGCCTGCTGGTCAGCGCGAGATCGACCTACTCCAACTGGATACTGCGACAAATTCCCAATGAAGATTTTCGCAACAGCGACATCTACTTTGGAGATGCGACAGCATTGCTTGCTTTTGAGCCCAATGACCGCAACCAAATCCGTGTCTTTGGCTATGCCAGCCTGGATGACACCCAGTTTGGCCTTGACAACAGTTTCCGCAACCAGAACCTGGGTGGCTCAGCCAGTTGGCTGCATTTTTTCAATGACCGCAATGACCTGGAAGTTATCCTGGTTCACAGCCAGCTTGGACTGGATGTAGCGGACTCGACCGTTCGCAGTGAGGCATACTCGATGTCCAACTCCCTGGGACATTCGGAGTTCAGGGCGGCCATTACCCTACGCCCGACAGACAAACATCGGATCAGGATCGGAGCCAACAGCATCCTCTACCGCAACGACCGCGGCACCTTTGGACCATTGGATTCGGTGAGCCAGATCAGCCCTATCGAACTGGGGCTGGAGCAGGGCATCGAAACAGGCTTCTTTATCGAAGATGACTTTAGGATCAATGAAAGGATCTCTCTGCAAGCTGGATTGAGATACAACCTCTATACCTTCCTCGGGCCAGCCAATGTGTACTCCTATCCGGAAGGCAGGGCTACCCTGCGGGGTACCGTAATTGACACCACTACGTTTGGGAATTTCTCTCCCGTGAAGACGTATGGTGGACTGGACTGGCGCGTCAGTGGAAAAATAGCCCTGACGACCAATTTATCCATCAAGGCTTCACTTAACAGGCTGCACCAGTTCTCCTTTCTCATGTCCAATACCATCGCCCTTTCCCCCACGGACAAGTGGAAATTGGCTGACGCCAATATCCGCCCGATGGTAGGCGATCAGGCATCACTCGGGCTGTATGGGAATTTTGAAGGCAGGTATGAAGGGCAGTACCAGGCTTCGGTTGAAGGGTACCTGAAGAGGGTGAGCAATCTCGTAGAATACCGCGATGGCGCCAACCTGCTGGTCAACGAGGTACCCGAGTGGGATATTCTACAGGGAGACCTCAATGCCTATGGCGTCGAATTCATGCTGCGAAAAACTAGTGGGAGACTCACGGGATGGGGCAATTACACCTACTCCCGCTCCATCGTCACCGTAGATGGAACTGGCCAGGAGCAAAAAATCAACTTTGGCCAGCCCTACCCCGCCAACTACGACAGGCCACATTCTGCCAATCTATCGCTGGCTTTCCGCGCCACCCGCCAAATTGGCTTTTCCTGCAACGTAGTTTACTCCACGGGCAGGCCTATCACCTACCCCACCACTGTCTATTACCTGAACGGAACAAGACTGGTCAACTTTACCAGCCGAAATGAGTACCGTCTTCCCGATTACTTCCGGGTGGACCTGGCCCTGAATTTCGAAGGTAACCTCCTCGCAAAAAAGCTCGCTCATGGCAGCTGGTCCTTTTCTGTGTACAACATCACTGGCCGCGACAATGTCTATACGGCTTTCTTTTCCTCCAACTCCGGTCAGATTCAGGGATACAAGATGTCCATTTTCGCCATACCGGTATTCTCGGTTACCTACAACTTCAAACTCGGCAATTATGACAGCTAAGACACACGTGTGGCTGGGCTTTGCCCTGCTGGTATTGACTGCCTGCACTGAACCATTTTCCCCGGAGCTGAAAGAATCAGATCAGATGCTGGTAGTCGATGGCATCGTGACAGATGATCCCGGCCCCTATATCGTGAAGCTTTCCTATTCAGGGATAGCCAACGAGGCTGTTACCAATGCAGATGTATTCATTGTCGAGCAGGACGGGGACCGACACCCGCTTGCAGAACATAGCCCCGGTGAGTATCGCAGCGATTCACTTGCATTTCGTGGGCAGGTAGGGAAGTCATACCGACTGGAATTCACCCTGGAAAGCGGTGGAGAGTACGAAACGCCTTTTCAGGAACTGCTTGACAACCCTGGCGTCGACACCATTACCGCAGAGGCACAACTCCGCTACTTTGATGACATCCAGCGCGAGGTCAATGGATATGAGTTCCAGATCACGAGCAATTCCTCTGAAAACCGGGACCATTTTTACTTCTGGCAAATGAGTGCTACTTACAAGTACGCTGCCGAATACATCACCTATTTTATCTTCTCAGACTCCCTGATTCCCGTTGCAGAACCCGACCAGTACAATTACTTCTATTGCTGGCGAAGGGATCCAAACAACCCAATGGCAGCCGGAAGCACCCGAGGCCTTCAGCAAAAAAAGATCATCCGCAAACCGCTGCTCTTCGTACCGGGAGATGACAATAAGCTATCTCTGCGCTACAGCCTATTGGTACGCCAATATTCCGTCAGCGAGCAGTCCTACGAATTTTGGGAAGGAGTGATAGGACAGGGGGCCATCTCGACCTCTCTGTTCAATACCCAGCCTTACCTGATCAAGGGAAATGTGACCAATGTAGAAGATTCCGCAGAGATCGTACTGGGGAATTTCACCGTTGCAGGGGTCAGAGAAAAGCGAGTCTATGTAAACCGCCCTACAGAATTCAGCCTGCCTCCCACCAATTGTATTCTCGATCTGGAAGGCTACGAATCACTCTTTTTGCCTCCGGTCCCCACGGGAGAAGTACTCGTCACTGTTACCGAAGACAGCTCAAGGGCTATTGCCGGAGGAGGCTGTATCGACTGCCGACAGCTGGGGGGAGTGATAACTCCACCAGACTGGTGGGAGGAATAATGTTGGGGCTTTGAGCTATCAAGCCCCCTAAACCTTGCGCTACTTACGAATCAGGAACTGTCAATCCCAGCCCATGCAATCCAGGATTAAAGGCTTTATTCTACCTCTCCTCTTCTTGTTGGCATCCCTCACGAATGGAACAGCCCAGCATTTTCCCCAGGAATATACCAGCATATTCGCCGATAGAGAAGTATGCCTGACGGGGGAACGGATGAACTTCACCGTGTGGCACGAACAGAGTCACCCCACGGAGTTGCCACTAAGCACGACCATGTATGTAGAACTGCTGGATGGTTTGGGAGGGGCAATCGCCAGCCAGAAATATCGTATCAGAGACGGAAGGTGCAGGGGAGTCATCGAAATCCCTCCTGCGACTCCCACTGGCGTGTATTTTCTCAGGGCTTATACCCGCTATCAGCGAAATTATCCGCCCGAGAGCCACGCTACCACAGCTATAATCCTGATCAACCCTGATGAGAACATTCCTCCCGTTCCCGTTAAAGCAGAAGAAAACCTAAAGATTCTACAGGAATCCCGACACTCGGAGGAAGGGCTGCGTACCCACCTGCTCCTCAAGGCTCCTGTTACGATTTCTTCGCCTCAATCCTTATCTGTGCAAAGTGGAGCTGAGCAGCTGATTACAGAAGTATTGCAGATTGTGGGCCCTTATTGCCACCTACAGATTGTGGGTGCTGTACCTACCGGCAGCAAGGTAACCCTGCGTCAGTCCGACAAAACCTGGAGTAGCCCTATCCCCGGAAGTTCCAAACAGGAGTTAGCTCTTGAAGTGAGCAGGTCTTCTGAATCCAGCCTTGAGATTGACGTTACTCCTGTACCTGGCAAGCTGCCTTCTCAAGAATTGATCCTTGTGCTCACTGACCGCAACTTTCAGCCGCTGCATGAACGAAATCACGACCTGACTGAGGATGGAACCACAATTCAGTGGGATGACCTCCCCGCAACTGTGAGGTATCTCTTTGCAAAGACAGTCGATGGACAGGTCCTGGCGGCCTCGGTGATACCAGCCATTACAGCTCCCAGGCCAGCATTAACCCTATCTACTGATCGACTTGCCCCCCGGCAGAGCGCTACCCTGACCATAGGCAACCACAATTGGCGGGGCGTAAATGTGAGCGTCTTCAAAGCGATTCCCCTTCCCCCGGAATTTTACCTTGACCTCATCTGGACAAATCCCTGGCTGATGGACCAAATGCCATTACCGGATTCGCTGGTGCCCCTTGCCAACATGATCCGGAGTAGGTACCTCTATGAACATGCCGATGCACTTTTAAACGCCTCCAACTACCGACATCCTCCTGAAAGCCGTGACATGGGAATCTCTGGACGAGTGGTGAGGTCCAGCACGAAAGAGCCCGCAGAAAATATCCTGACCATCGCGACAGTTGTAGGAGAGCACCCTCAACTCCACACCTCCCGTACCGACTCATCGGGACAGTTCAGGATTCCCATACGCAATTTGGAGGGGACGGAGACGGTATTCATTAGCATCAGAGAAAATGACAACCAGGACCTTCAGATTAACATTGACCAGGATTTCAGGAGTGAAATCCCAGCCATTCGCCCAGTCCCCATGAGCTATGACTCGGCTTTTCATCAGGCTGTAGAAACTCTCTACAAATCGCATCAGGTCATGGACAGGGTTAGGCAGATTCCTACAGAAGTTCTGCTTCCGGTCCAGCATGCCCCCACCTTTCCTATCAACCTGGTGTCACCTGATCACTCCGTCGATGTCGAAAAGTTTGTTGAGCTCCCATCGGTGGAAGAAGTGCTCCACAACATAGTTCCATACGTAGGAGTCCAGCGCCGTGGCGGAAAGAAAATGATCACGGTAGATGATAGTCGTACCCTACAGACAAATAGGAATCCCCTGATTCTACTCGACTATGCAGCGGTATTTGATATAGAGGCTTTGCTGGAACTGGCTCCTCAAAAGATACGCCAGGTCGATGTCTATGAGGGGAGCTACTACATTGGAGATGAGCGTTTTGATGGCATCGTTTCGATTTTTACCAACACCAATAATTTTGCCCGATACCCGCTAAGCCGCCATGGAGTGTTCGTGAGTCTTACGACTCTGCAACCCACTTCTGCCGTTGAGGCAGTCAATCATAGCGCCCAAATCTGGCCAACGCATCTGCCAGACTTCCGGTCATTGCTTTATTGGCATCCAGCCCCAGAGGCCTCTGCAAGGATCCAGGTCGGAGATCTGCCGGGGACGTACCGTGTGAGACTCTCTGGCGTAGCGGAGGATGGCAGCATTATCTCGACTGATAAACTGATCGAGGTTGAGGAAGGTAAAGATCAATAATCGAGTCTGATCCACATGAAAATGTGGATTGCACTACGGTTTGACGCAGTTGCTGTGTCTTCCCAATTAGCTCATCAAGTAAAAAAGGACGGTATCAGGCACCCAACTTCCCGATCTGCTCTCCCATTTTGACGGAGGTTTCGAAGCCATTTCGGGTATTCTCCAGCAGGTCGGAATCGATGCTTATGGCACTGTCTTCTATCAACATGAGCAGGCTGGAACCGCCAAAGGAAAAATAGCCCATTTCGGCTCCTTTCTCAATAGCCTGATCTGGCTGGTAGGTATGAAAAATGCTGCCGACCATGGTTGCCCCCACAGGTGCGAGGATGATTTCGGCTCCATTCTCCAGGTCGAGCCGGGTATAACTTCTCTTATTCTCACAAAATACCCGCCCGAAATTTTCCTTCGTGGCATAGGGAGACACTGAATAATAGCGACCTTTTATCGAAACAGGTCCTTGAGGAATTCCAGCGGCAGGAAAGTGAAAGCGGTGATAGTCAGGGGGGGCCAGCCGGATAATCACCATGGCCGAGCCTCGGTGTTTTTTTGCCAGGGCTTCGTTTTGCAAAAATTTCTCCAGGGTAAATCGCTGCCCCTTGACGTAAAAATCATGTACCTCTTCTACCGACGAAAAGGCCAGGACCTTCCCATCCGCTGGCGAGGTCAACCCCTCCGCAATGATTCGCGAACCGGGTTTTAGTTTCCGGATAAAGAAGTCGTTGAAGGACTCGAAATTCTCCACGGGCTTTTCAAATTCACCGGGATCGATCTCGTAGGTTTCGAGGAATGGTTCAATTTGAGTGCGGGAGGCAGTGGATTTCATCCTGCGGCCATATACTTCGGACAGCAGCTTTCGCTTGACCAGCAACTGCAATGACAGTTCCCCCAGCGGGTGATGGTAGAGAAATTTCAGGAAGCCCTCCCCGGGAGGATTTTCCGACTTTACCTGCCCTGTAGATCGCTCAATGTATTGAATTGGCTGCATAGTTCTTTATTCCGCCAGGCGAATAAATATGCCCATAGGTAGTCTCCGACCAGCTTTATCTGGCATATATAACTCACCCCGCTCGGCTTTTTGGGCTGTATCAGCTCCCAGATGGGTGTGTACCAGGTTTTGGAGCACCAGCGGTGAGAAGCCTAGTGAATAGCTATTTAGCACCAGAAAGCGCCGTTTGGGGTCCAGAATTTTGGCGACCCCCTGCATCAGTTCGTCGATCATCTCCTCAATCTGCCAGCGCTCTCCTTTGGGGCCGTGGCCATAGGCCGGGGGATCCAGGATGATGCCGTTGTAGGTCCGCCCTCGCTTGGCCTCACGTTGTACAAATTTAAATGCGTCCTCGACCAACCAGCGAATATCCTTGAGGTTGCTGGACTGCATATTGGTGTTGGCCCAGGAGACTACATTTTTGATGCTGTCGCAATGGATGACATTGGCCCCTCCTGCCCGAGCCGCCAGCGATGCTCCTCCCGTATAGGCAAAGAGATTCAGCACTTTGGCGTCCCGGATGCGGCGGCTGTGCTGGTAGATATACTGCCAGTTGCTGGCCTGCTCAGGAAAAATCCCCACATGCTTAAAGCCTGTTAGTCCCAGTCGGAATTTTAGCTTCATCTCTCCATGCTGGTACTTTACGTACCACTGATCAGGCATCTTGCCCTTGCGTTCCCAGTTACCGGAATGACTGCCATCGGGTAGGTAGCGGGCATCATACCGCTCCCACTCTGCCTTAGGTAGGCCATAGGACCATACGGCCTGAGGCTCAGGCCGACGCAAAATAAACCGGCCAAAACGCTCCAGCTTTTCGCCGTGTCCACAATCAATCAGTTCGTAATCCTGCCAGTCAGAAGGGGTAAGCAATTGAAAATCCATAGGGAACCAAGATACTTGAGATTATGCTCAACTATCACGCAAGATTACAACATTCAGCTGATTAATGGGACATCAATGACAGATACACAGCAGAAGATGCCGGATTTAGCCCTTTACCTGATCCTGCAAAAGACTCAGGTATGAATGCCCCTCGACTTTGGACTCAAGGTACAGGTCGTAACGAATGATGTGGTTATCACCGATTTCGCCAGCCCCAAACTCTTTTAGATAGTTTTTATGCGCAGCCTTGAGGTGCATGCTGCGATTTTCCTCGGCCGCTGTAGCCATCCGTGTCAGGATGTCCAGGAATTTGGATGCAATGGCATAGTCTTCATCCTTCAACTGGGCACGGTATTCCTTGCGCAGATTTCTCAGAGAATCGCCAAATTCGGGGTACATCTCTGCTTCATACAGGGAAACGAGATAGAAGATGCATAGTGAAAGCCTGATGTTATCTCCGATTTTCCCAAATTCCCGATGGTCCATTACGGCCTTCAGGTCATTCAGGACATCCAGGTATTGCTCGGAAATAAAGTGAAGGTCGGCCATGCTCATCATCAGGTAGAGCCATCGCTCGGACTGATCGGGAGCAGTATGTTTTGCCAATCCCTCTTCGAGGATTTTCTTAGCCTCCTCCAGAGAGCCGGCTAACTTGAGATTGAAGGCGGAACTCAAAAAATAGTGGTAGGCATATTCGGCATAAAGCGAACCAGTACTGCGGTCAAGGTCCCTGAAAAAGAGTTGGATTTCGGATTTCGCATCCTCCAGCATAAGGGTTTTGTGCAGGGCATTGATCCGAATAATCCTCAGCCTCAACTGCTGATCATGGAAGCCTTCTTCAAAAACCCCGTGTTCCAGGAAATCAGACAGAGTCTCCTGCGCATAGTCAGCAAGTTCAGCATAGGCTCCTTTCTGGATCAGAATGGAAGTAACCGCCTGCATGATCAGGATCTTACCAGAAGCCGTCTGGAACATGGACTGGTGTTCTTCCAGTTCCCTTTTTACTTTTTCAAGGGTATTGATGACATCAGAAGTGTTGCGACCGCGGGCATAATTCTTTCGTGAAAGTTCACTCGTGATCAACCCGATCACCTCCCGACTGGCCCGTAGTGTCTCAAGTTGTTTCCTGTTTTTTCGCCTTCGATCAATCACCCCCTGAATATCTATGTCGCTATGGGGTGCCAGCAATATCATCTGATCATAAATCAGGTCAAGGACATTAAACTGATCATGTGACTGGGCTGCTTTCTCCCCCTTTTTTAAGTGATAAAAAGCCTCTCTATATAAGTCACGCTCCTGCATCAATAGGGAAAGCTGGAGGTAACTATATGCCTCGATTTTGTTTTTATAGTTAAAATGATAGAAGAGCAGACTCTTCTCCAGATTGCTTAGGAGCTTGTTTCGCAATCGGTAATAACTATTCTTGGTGCGGGCCTGGATTTCCCCATACAGTTGCAGAATCACCTCATCCTCCCGGTCTTTATATTGACCGGCTCTGATCTCGTTAAACAGGATCAGCATTTTTTTTTCTTCATCGGCTTTAAACCGATTAGAGAGAATCTTGAACCTGCGAACCTCATCGCTGGTCAGATTCTCAATGATTCTTTCTAGGATATCCACAAGACTTACCTGAATTAAACAAGAGCAAAAAATCCAGACGGGAGTAAAGTACTAATTATGGAGGAAGACCGCCTTATCATCTAACGCATTAAACCTTAAATAATCATTAAATTTTTCCACATCATAATTGCTGGAGTAAAAAAATCCACTCAGACAATATTATTTGTCAACTTCTGTCTCAGAAGGTGATCAAACTAACCAGAGAAATATTTTAGTTCCCGTATATGAGACGAACCAACTCAGGACTATACATCATCTGATGTCTGAATCTTTTTGAGCCGGAATTCAGACCTAATTTCACCCTGAATGCGCGGCGAATTTAACTACCTCTCAGCAGTTTGATGCGACAATTTCTGTCCAGATAGGTGGGGACGGGTTTGAATCTTTGAGCAAAGAGACCTTTACGTATCAATCTTTCATAAAAAGGGTTAGAAAATTGATCCAAGCCTCTTATTTTGGCTGCCCTCTCAAACAAGAAAGTTCAATAGAACCCGAATATAGATTCACTAGAAAATTTTTCAATGGAAAAGGATTTTAAGGAAGCCCTGGAATTTATCCGACGCCAGTATCCACACGAGCCTGAAGTCGGCATCGTCCTCGGTACAGGCCTCGGCGCCCTGGCTGACCGCATAGAAACCGAAAAAGTCATTGCCTATAATTTCATTCCCCATTTCCCCATTTCAACGGTCGAAAGCCATTTCGGACGGCTGATTTTTGGGAAACTGGAAGGAAAGCGGGTAGTCGCCATGCAGGGTCGCATGCATTACTACGAAGGCTACAGCATGCAGGAGCTGACATTTCCCATCCGGGTGATGAAACTTCTGGGTATCCACACCCTCTTCCTATCCAACGCCTGCGGAGCACTCAACCTGGACTACAAAAACGGGGACCTGATGGTCCTGGATGACCATATCAATATGCAGGGCTATAACCCGCTGATGGGGCCCAACCTCTCAGACCTGGGACCTCGATTCCCGGACATGAGCCGCCCCTATGATCCGGATTTGGTCGAAAAAGCAATGGAAATCGGCAAAAGCAAAGGGTATCCCATGCAAAAAGGGGTCTATGTTGCTGTCACAGGCCCCAACCTGGAAACCCGTGCAGAATACCGCATGCTGCGCATTCTCGGAGGGGATGTTGTTGGGATGTCAACTGTGCCCGAAGTTTTGGTAGCTCGCCATATGGGCCTCAGGGTTTTCGCTATTTCAGTTATCACCGACGTGGGAGACCCGGACAACCTCCCGGAAATCACGCTGGATGATGTCATCACCATTGCCAATCGGGCTGAACCCAAGCTCACCCATATCTTCTCCCAGCTAATCGCAGGTCTGAACTAGTCATTAGTTTCGCCCATGTAAAGGGCTTGAGAGAGTCTCATTGTGCCTATTTAAATGTTAAGCCTACTCTACTCTAACCAAGGTGTGCACTTAATTCAATGTCAG
>CAYFIR010000159.1:0-13174 GCA_964343195.1 uncultured Bacteroidia bacterium
TTGGGAGTTGGGAGTTGGGAGTTGGGAGTTGGGAGTTGGGAGTTGGGAGTTCAAAGTTATGGGGTGGGAGGGAAAATTCCAGCATACGGGATAGAGATCCGCTAGCCGCGGGTTAAAACCGCGCGGCTAGCTAAAGGGCTGCTCTCTTCCTTGCTGCGCGACTTTTGACCGCAGCAAGATGAACACCTGGCCGCGGGTTAAAACCGCGTGGCTAGCTAGAGAGCTGTCCTCTTCCTTGCTGCGCGACTTTAGTCCGCAGCAAGATGACAACTAGCCGCGGGTTAAAACCGCGCAGCTAGCGAGAGGGCTGCCCTCCTCCTTGCTGCGCGACTTTAGTCCGCAGCAAGCTATTTTGCCCCAAATCGCCGAACATTCCCCGCCAAATCCCAGTTTCCTTTGCCATGAACACCACTACCACCTCGGTTCGCAGTCAGACCGAAGCCTTGCTGAACGGCCTTTGTGCCAGCCTGTACGAACGGGAAGAGCCCGTGAAACTCGCGCTGCTGAGCGCCATCGCGGGGGAAAGCATCTTCCTGCTGGGCCCTCCCGGCGTGGGCAAGTCTCTGATCGCCCGCAGGCTCAAGCATGCCTTTCGGGATGGAACCTCTTTTGAGTACCTGATGAGCCGGTTCAGCACTCCGGATGAGATTTTCGGGCCGGTGTCCATCAAGAAGCTCAAGGAAGAAGACCGCTATGAGCGCCTCACGGACAATTACCTGCCCGGTGCCAACATTGTTTTCCTTGACGAAATCTGGAAATCCGGGCCCGCCATTCAGAATGCCCTGCTGACCATTCTCAATGAGAAAATCTACCGCAACGGCGAGCAGGAAATGCGCGTGGACATCAAGGGCATCATCACGGCTTCCAATGAGCTCCCTCCCGCCAAGGAGAGCTTTTTGCCGCTGTGGGATCGCTTTCTGATCCGCTATGAGATGGGCGGAATTCAGCAAAGCCAGAACTTTCTCCGCATGATCACCGACACCCGCGATGTTTATGCAGACGAAGTGCCCGAAGAAGTCAAAATTTCCAATCAGCAACTCAACGAGTGGGGCAAACAGATCGACGAAATCGCCATCCCTAACGAAGTGCTGCACACCATACAGGTTATCCGTCACAAGCTCGAAGAAAATGGCCAAAAGGCCAATCGCGAGACCGACCCGGTGCGGATCTATGACCGACGCTGGAAGAAAATTATCCGCTTACTGCGCACCTCGGCTTTCCTCAATGGCCGCGACCAGGTGGACCTGATGGACGCCTTTCTGATGGTCAACTGCCTGTGGAGTCAGCCACAGCAGCGCGAGGAGATCCAGGAAGTGGTGAGTGAGGCCATCCGTAAGCATGGGTACTCCATCGCGGTCAACCTGAACCTGCTGCGCAAGGAGCTGAATCAGTTTGAGCAGGAGGTGGAAGACGAAACCCGTATCAAGCGCAGCATCGCAGAGGACCGACTGCTACCTGTCCAGGATGAGTATTACGAATTCATCCAGACAGAGAAGCAGTTTCAGGGTTCCCTGCTCAAAATCGAGGAGTACAATAAGCTCGATATCCGGGACTTTCAGGTGGTCAATATTTACGACGAAGGCCTGAAGCTGCGCCACCGCCTGCAGGCCCGCAAGAGCCAAAGTCAGCAGCACGCCATTCAGATTAGCTACGACGGCGTAGAACTGACTCATCCCCTGCGCACCCATAAAGTGGAGCGGAGCGAAGTTATCTTCAAGCAACCGCATCGGTTGGTGAGGGAATTTTGGGACGAACGATACGAGAAATTGATGCGCTATATCCTGGATCAGGAAAAGCGCCTCGTGGACGACCAACCTGAGGAGATCCGCCTGCTGAAAAGCAACCTCTTCGTCGATGCCCGCCGCGCCGACATTGTCACCGCCAACCTGCAGGAGGTCACTGATGCCCTGGACAAGCTCAAGCTGCGTCTGGAGAAGCTGCACTATGCCTACTCAGAGGGAGGCTGAGCAGGAAATACCAGGCCTGAGGCAGGATCGGGTATGTGTCGTGAAGAATTAGGTCCGTTTCTCATGGGAGTTCCCAGCAATTGGGTCGCATCAACCAGAAAATGCTTAATTTCCCCGTGCCCCTTTTCACATTCAAGAACCTGAGCCTATGAAATTTCCCGTACTGAACTTCAAAAAATGGATCGACGATAACCGTCACCTGCTCAAGCCGCCCGTGGGCAACAAGGTTGTCTTCAGCGAATCAGAAGACTACATCATCATGGTAGTAGGTGGCCCCAATCAGCGCACCGATTACCATTACAATGAGACGGAGGAATTTTTCTACATGATAGAAGGCAACATGAACCTCCGCATCCAGGAAGGCGGTAAGCCCAAGGACGTTCACATCAAGGAAGGCGAAATTTTTCTCTTGCCGCCAAAGGTTCCCCACTCTCCTCAGCGTGAAGCGGGCTCCATCGGCCTGGTGATCGAGCGCAAGCGAGATGATGACATGAAGGATGGCCTGATGTGGTTTTGCCCCAACTGCAACCACAAGATCTACGATGAGTATTTTGCCATGGAAAACATCATGACCCAGATGCAGGGAGTGTTTGAGCGCTTTTATGCCTCAGAAGAAGCCCGTACCTGCGAGAACTGCGGCACGGTGATGCAGCGGCCTGGATGAGTTGATTCCCTCTTGTTGCCAGTTTGAAGAATCAGCATTGCGCCAGTCCCAGTTCTCCTGAACCAGAGTAGTAGGATCATCTACTCGGTTCACCGTATGGGTAAAAGTTTGGGGATCGAAGTCGTCGCATTGAGACATGACTGGCCGGGGAGTCAAGCCCAGGGCGACTCCCAATAGAAGGACATATAAGTTTTTCATCGGATTCGGGTGCCTATGAAGGTGTCTTGAGTAAAAGGAGTAGGAGAAGGCGCGTCTGGGCCTACTGGGTAGGTTTCGTAGGTAACCACCAGTGAATCGTAGCCTGGCGATAGTACCCCATAAACCTTGCGGCCATGAGGGTCGCAGACCTCTATCCGACCACTGGAGGTGCCCAAATAAAAAGCCGTGGCGCCGCTGATTATATAGGGAGTTCTACAGCCTGCAACTGGCAGCCCCTCGAGAATCCCAACCTCTCCAGTGACCCACGTATATTCCTCATGCGTGAGCCGCATAGTAAATGTATCCTCAGGGGCAGAGGTCGCATAACCATGGTAACTCCCCCAAATTGGAAGCTCCTTCACATCCACCACATAAATGGTTTTTTGCACGGTGTCCACCCCATCATCTTCTGGATAACAGAGGGTATCAGGCGTCCAACGCACCACCAGGGTGATGTCAATTCGTCCATACGGCGCATAGAATTCTACCGGCTCCAGGCGAGTGTGTCGCTTGGTCGTATCCAGACCGATGGTCCATTCATAGGACTCGTAGCCGGAGTCGGCTTCCAGCACCAAGGTTTTGTTCATGAAGACCGTGTCGTACACTGGCGCGGTATAATCCAGACGCAGCGGCTGCCACATTTTGAAGTCAGCGGCTTGGAGAGGCTGTGCATCCCAACAGGGATCAAAGTTCTCACACTCCGGATTTGTCGGATCATCGCAGCGCTTACAGCCCTGCCAGACCAGCATGCCGAGGGCTAAGAATAGCGGGATTAGCTTTTTCATGGCGTTGAAAGTTGAAGGTGAAAAAGGGGAATAAAGGCTGGGGTTTGATTCCCCCCATTACCTCATCGCTGCTCTTGATTGGCAGCTAGTTCCGCTAAGGCCTGAACTGATCAAGCAGATCAGCCAGAGAATGAGTTGAATATTTTTCATTGTTTTATTGTCTGTAGCCGATAAAAACCGATTCTTTCGTGACATAGCGCGGAGGATCCAGCGCCAGAGAATCTGGGTCGTCGTAGCGGTAGTGAATGACTAGGGTATCAGCGTTAGCGGAAATCTGAGCCAGGCCTGCATGAAGTCCCCAGCAGGTCTTAAAATCTGGCCACCCTCCTCCAAGAACAAAAAAGCCGTTCGCAGCGAGGTCATGATTGAGTAAAGAGTCACAACCACTTGGCAAATTCTTTACAGCCATATCAGGGTATCCATACATGTTTGACTCAACGTAGTATATCTCAATACTGAAAGGATGTCGGGGTTGATGCAGATTCACCCCCTCATAGGTGCCAAAATATGGCATACTCTCTTCAAAGGAGACAATTTCTACTACCTTGGTAACAGTATCTACCCCATCATCATCAGGAAAACAGTTCTGTCGTGGATTCCCAGATACGATATGTGTGATTTCGATGGCTCCGGTAAATCCACCAAAAGTAACCACCTCTTTTATCCCACTTCGTACCCGAGGATCAGTACCAATTATCCATTGATGGGAGACATCCCCACTATCAAGGCCCGTTAAAACGAGGGCGTTGCGATTGAGCACCTTACCCGTAGTGACACTGAGATCCCATACAATATCGCCACTTCTACCAATATATTCCCGCATCTCGAAGTCTGCCGAGACTTCCGTCAGCTCGTAGCATGGATCATAATTCCGGCACTCCGGATTTGTCGGATCATCGCAGCGCTTACAGCCCTGCCAGGCCAGCAGGCCGAGGGCCAGGAATAGAAGGATTAGCTTTTTCATGGCGTTGAAAGTTGAAGGTAAAAAAGGGGGTATATAGGGTTTATGAGGTGTATAGGGGGAATAAAGACAGTAGCTTTACTCCCCTCTAATCTCATCGCTGCTCTTGATTGGCAGCTAGCTCAGCCTCCAACTCCGCCAAGCGCTTTTCCAGGGCGATGGTGTGCAGGTACAGCTCTTCGAGCTTCTCCTGTAGTTGCACGGTGAAGGCAGTCAGCTCCACGCCACCGGCTGCATCTACTTCGGCCTGCGAGACCACGCCGGGCAGGTGATGATGCTGCCAGACGTATTGCTCGACCTCGGAGAGGGGCATCAGGTGATAGTCGGGCTGGCGGGAAGTGAAAAGATTGTGCCTCATGGGAAACTGGTTACAGGCATGAAAAAATGCTCCTTAACAAGGCATTTGACACCCCAAAGCCCAGTTGTATCACCCCAATGTATCTACAACCAGAGAGGGCGTCCAAATACATTTCTCATATATGACTAAAGTCATCTCGATTGCAGACATATGTGTCAGATAGAGTTAACTCGTCGATAAAGACGACAAGGCTGAGATGCGCTCGGGCTCGGTGTTTCGACGCAGTGGGGTACCCTGCTCCCTTATTTTAGGACTTTAGACTAAAGGAACTATGGATTGAGAGCGTCCTGGTGTCGCCGTGATCAATGTGAGTGAGTTGACTGCGTTTTTATCGCAACGAAGTGGTCTCACTTCTCGCTTCTCGCTTCAAAATTCTACGAGTATAAGCTGTGGCAAGGGAAATCAGAAACAAAGGCTCAACTTCACTTTTGGAGGAATGGCGAATCACTGTACCTCGGCCTTCCAGGCCGATCACCTGCTGCGGCTTAGAAAGCCACGGTACAGTAAACGGAGACCCGCTCCGGTGTTTTATCCCTCTGTGAGATCGACCACATCTGCCCCAGGATGGGAGGTGGCATCAAAGACAAATTCAGCATCCTGCACTGGGATGTTGAATTGCAGATTGGTGAACTCGTAGGTGTAACGGGTATTGGCACGATCATACATCTCGTAGCGAACCAGCGCGTAATCATTCCCCCTGATAAATAACCGAATGCGGTAAAACTGCGTGTCAGCTCTTTCTGGAACCAGGTCGATGACATGACAGGCAGCTCCCTGGATGCTCTCGGTGCCCACGTATTGGTATTTGTACCCGGTTTTATACAGGTCAAAAATGGTTGAAGGGGCAGTCTCTCCCTCTTCAGGATAGTAATAGTCGATGGTGATCTCATCGACTTCAGCCAGATACACATAGACTTTTTCTCCATCGTTGGCAACCTCTTGTCCTGGCATTCTGATGACATATTTATTCCCCTGCACCACTATGGACCCGGATACGACCTCGTTTAACCCTTCTGTAGAGTTGGATAGGGATTGTGAGAGGCTAGCCCTAAAGGAGGACGCTTGTGCATATCTAGCACTCACCTCGTCCAGAATCCGCCGGGCCTGGGGATCCTGCTGCGCCATCAGGTAAGCAGGCATCGTAGCAACTGCCAATAGTACAAGTATCCATTTGTTAAGCATAGCTTGAGAAGTTGATTGTAGGAGCGAAAGCAGAAATTAATGCCTTCCGAACAAAGTAGCCACTCAGATTAAGCCCTTCCAAAAGGCTCATGGCCAGCACTATAAACTTCGAATCCCATTGAGCGCAGCGAAATCCTACAGAGCCGGAAACTCCGAACTTCGAACCCCAAACTACGAACTTCTTCCCCCAGCCAATCAATCCTTGATCCGCTGCCAAAGGCCATACAGCAGCAATGCTGCTCCCAAACTGACCGCTGAGAAAGCCACCCCAGACAGGACTTCCCCATAAATCCAGTACCCCGTGGCAAAGAGGGCCCCGTAAATCGCCACGGTACCCAACACCATTGCCAGGATCTGCAGGGGCAGTTGTCCCCGCTCTGCATAGTCTTCAATGGGATTCCCATCTGCCTTGGCTTTCAACAACACATGGTCCCAACCTGGGCCTGAGGGTTTGATCCGCTCATAGAAACTCCGCAGCACTTCCTGCTTGTCCGGTGGTGTGAGGAAGGTAACGATGAGCCAACCTGCCGTCGTGATGCCCACGCCCAGCAGCAGGTTCGTAGCCGCAGAAAGCTCCACATCCAGGTTAGGGAGAATCAACTGCAACACGATGGCTACGACGAAGGAAATGATCATAGCGGATATTTCGCTCCAGGCATTGATCCGCCACCAAAACCAGCGCAGGATGAAAATGAGGCCGGTTCCCGCACCGACCTGCAGGAGAATCTGAAAGCTCTGCAAGGCATCGGAGAGCAATAGCGCCATCAAGGCGGCGAATACCATCAGGCCAGCCGTAGTCCATCGGCCTATTCCGACCAGATCCTGATCGGTCGCGTCAGATTTCACGAATCGCTTGTAGGCATCGTGGGCCACATAGCTGGCCCCCCAGTTCAAATGGGTGGAGAGGGTGGACATCACCGCTGCCAGCAGGGAGGCCAGCATCAGCCCGATCAGGCCCGGAGGCAGGTAGCGCAGCATGGTCGGATAGGCCAGGTCCTGCCCCAGTTTACTGAGACTAAGGGTAGGATTAGCAAGGTGTAGTGAGACTAATTGTTCAACTGCCAAAGGATCGGCCCAGGCAGTAGGATCATCAGGCTCGCTCCCTTTTTCGCGGGCCAGAAAAGCCAGAGAGGCAATTTCCGGGTGGTCGGGATATGAATTGAGCAGGTGCTGCAGGCGAGCATAGCCAGCCACCTTGCCTGTATCAGCAGCATTTTCTGCTTGATAATGTTCAATTGCAGCTCCGAGGTTGGCCAAATCTGTAGGAGCCACCTCTTCTTCCAAAAACTGTCTGGCTTCCTCCGAGACTACGACCTCATTGACCCGATCTTCCCGCAGGGTCAGTGGGAGCACCATGATCGAAGCCAGAGCAATCAGCAGCCAGGGCCAGGGACGCAGCGCATAGTGGGCAGCATTGTAAAAAAAGGTTGCTCCCACTGCGTGACCTTCATCTTTGGCGGCGAGCATCCGCTGGGCTACATATCCGCCACCTCCCGGCTCGGAGCCAGGATACCAGACACTCCACCATTGTACTGCAATGGGCAAAATCAGCAAGGTCAACCAGGCCTCGCGATCCTCCATCGACGGCCAGAAAGAAAGCCTTGGTACGATATCAGGATGGGTCAGGATGGATTGAAGCCCTTGGACTTCAGGCAGGTCCAGAATGACAAACACGGCCCACACAGATCCGATCATGGCCAGGATAAACTGGATAAAATCGGTCAGTAGTACGCCACGCAGTCCTCCAAAGGAACTATAAACCACGGTAATCAGCGAAATTCCCAGAACCGTCACCCACGGGTCCAGTCCCAGCATGGCTCCACCGATCTTGATCGCAGCCAGACATACGGTAGCCATGATCAGGATGTTGAAGACCACCCCAAGGTAGATGGCCCGAAAGCCCCTCAGAAAGGCCGCAGGCTTGCCGCCATAGCGGATTTCGTAAAACTCGAGATCAGTCAGCACTCCGGATCGACGCCACATTCGGGCGTACACAAAGACCGTTAGCATTCCGGTTAACAAAAAGGCCCACCAGGCCCAGTTGCCCGCGACGCCATCCTGTCGCACGATATTGGTCACAAGATTGGGCGTATCTGCGGAGAAGGTAGTTGCCACCATGGAAACTCCCAGCAGCCACCAGGGCATATTTCTACCAGAAAGAAAAAACTCTGAGGCACTCTTGCCGGCCTGCCGAGCCACACCCAATCCTATTATCAGGATCAGGATAAAATAGGTGCCAATAATGATCCAATCCAGGGAAGATAAGTGCATATGTCGAAGTAGTTCGTAGTAGGTAGTCCGCAGTCAGGTAGTGGAGATCGTGAAAAATCCAGCATCCTTCCTCCTCCAAATCAATACACAATAATCATAAATTTCGAGGACTTTGAATTTAGGTAAAACCAGAGGGATTTTCCTAGTAGATTTTTCAAGATGCTTCAAATGGGACTTCCCTCCCCCAAATAGTGGGCGGCCTTGTAACACTCCAACAACAGGCGAATCCCCTTCCTTCGACCATAGGGGCTCCTGTCAATACCCATGCACCAGGTAGCGGTTTTCCACCCGACCGTCGTCGTACAGATCCAGGATGGCAAAACCAGGTGGGGTTTGCTTGTAATAATACTTACCTGCGGAGTGCTCGTCGCCTTCGCCCCACCAAAATCCGCTCATCGCTCCATTGAGAAAGTATTCCACCCCATTGTAGGTCAGGCGCTCCAGCAGGTGCATGTGCCCGCTGATACAGGCGCGGATGTTGGGATGCTGGTAAAAGAGCGTCAGCAACTCTTTGTAATCGGTGTGCATACCGCCCTCCCATTGACAAATCGCCGAAAAAATCGGGTAGTGGCTCATGATGAGGACGTGCTTCTGACGATCCACCGAGGCGAGGTCTTCTTTCAACCAGTTCATCTGTTCCTCTCCCAGCGATCCGGCAGGCGAATGGTTGCTGTCCAGCACGATGAAGTGCCAGTTGCGCTCTTCGAAGCTGTAGTAATGGTGCGGAATGCCCAGTTGGCCAACGGCGTAGGGCTTGCCGTACATCGGGTCCGATTTATCGGGTGCGGCCCACCACATGTCGTGATTGCCCAGGCAGCTGTACATTGCATAGCCCTTGAGTGGTCCCTGACCTGCGTGCCAGAGGGTCCACAACTCGTGAACCCGCTCGCGGGTGATGTCGCCATAGTCCACCGCCATGACGGTGTCGCCTCCATTGAGGACAAAATCGATGTCCTGATCCACGACAAGGTCCAGGCATTGGGCAAAACGCTCCGGTGCGCCATTGGAGGGCGTCAGATGGACGTCGGTGATATGGGCCAGCCGGAGGGCCAGTCCTTTGGGACGTTGGTTGGGACCAGAGGCAGCCTCCAACACAGGAATGCCGCCCATCAGGCCAGCTCCCAGTACTGCGCCGCGTTGTATAAGTTCTCTTCGGTTCATGGGGATGATTTTGCGGTAAAATTTTGGGAGATTTGCCTAGAGAACTTTATCCCAACATGAAGGGGGGATTATTTTTCCCATTTCGACCAAACAACAACTCCGCCCATGCCCCCAGACACTCCACCGATCTAACCACAAAGGGCACAGAGGATTGCGCAAAAGACTTCAGAGAAGAATGCCAAGAAATAGAAGGAATAAATGCCCATCAAAACCGACACAAAATACTAACCATCAGCACCTTACGTCACGAATGTGTAGCAATTGCATACTCCTAGACAAAAACAAAGCTAACGGTTTCCTTCCGATAAACCGGGATCTGGAATTTGTGCTCTTGACCCTATTCTTAGCGGACTTTGCGACCTCCTTTGCGTTCTTCCGATGAACCGGAATCTAGGATTTGCGGTTAAAATAGGTGGTTCGCAAATAAAAATGTCCAACAGCATGTAGCAATCGCAGTATAAACTCACCCATTACAATAAATTATCCATGCAGATACGCGAAATAGCCGATGCCCTGGAAGTCTGGGCTCCTCCACCCGTCGCCGAAAGCTACGACAATGTGGGCCTGCTGACCGGACATCCCAATACCAAAGCCACCGGGGTACTCATCAACCTCGATGCAACAGAAGATGTCGTCGATGAAGCCATCGAAAAAGGGCTCAACATGATCGTGGCTCACCATCCCATCTGGTTTACTGGTCGAAAACGCCTCAATGGCGAGGACTACGTTTCCCGCACCATCATCAAGGCCATCAAACATGACATAGCTCTCTATGCCTGCCACACCAACCTCGACAACGTACGCGACGGAGTCAACCACAAGATTGCCGAAAAACTGGGCCTTCGGGACACCTCCTTTCTCCGACCTAAAGCAAATCCTGAGTACGGCTCCGGGCTTTTGGGCACCCTCCCTGCCCCCCTGGAGAAGGAGCAGTTTTTGACCCTGGTAAAGGAAACTTTTCATTGTGGGGGCATCCGATATTCCGATGCACCTTTGGAACACATCCAACAGGTAGCAGTCTGTGGCGGCTCCGGCAGTTTCCTGACAGCTGACGCTTTGGCAGCCGGAGCTGACGCTTTGGTCACAGCTGACATCACCTACCATAAGTTTTTCGATCACGAAAACCGCCTGTTATTGCTTGATATCGGCCATTACGAGTCCGAGCAGTTCACTTCTGAGTTGCTGGCTGGATTTTTGTCAGAAAAATTTGCTAATTTCGCGGTTCATTTATCGGAAGTCTATACCAACCCCGTCCGGTACTTCTGAGCCCCCGTGACAGATACCTATATAACAATATGGAAAGAAATCCAGTAGCCGAAAGATTGCACTCCCTCACGATGCTTCAGGTGTTGGATTCCAAGCTTGACGAAATCTACCGCCTGCGTGGTAGCCTGCCTGAAGAGGTAAGCGACCTCGAGGACGACCTCGAAGGCCTGGAAACCCGGAAGCAGCGCATCGAAGACGAGATCAAGCGCCTCAATGATGACATCGCCCAGCGCAAAGTGAAAATCCAGGAGTTTGGTGCTCAGATCAAAAAGTATGAAGAGCAGCAGATGAATGTGAAGAACAACCGGGAGTACGAGGCACTGCGGAAAGAGATCGAGTATGCCAACCTGGAGATCCTGACCTCTGAGAAGAAAATCCGCCAGTTTGGGGAGCAGATTGAGCAGAAGGAAGAGCTGTTGGTGAAGACCACTGCTCAGGTGGATGACAAGAAGAAAGAGCTGGAAGACAAGCAGAAGGAGCTCGAGGTTATCATTGAGGATACCAAGCAGGAAGAAAAGCACCTGAAGGACAGGATTGATAAGGCAGAGGAAGGAATCGAGAAGCGAATTCTCCAGGGATACCGCAAGGTTCGCAGCAACATGCGCAATGGCCTGGCCGTGGTGACCACCGACCGTAACGCTTGTGGCGGTTGTTTCTCCATCATTCCTCCACAGGTACACATCGAGCTGAACCAGCGCCGCCGCCTGATCCACTGCGAGAACTGTGGCCGTATCCTGGTTGACGATGGTTTCTTTGACGAAGTAAAAGAGGAAATCAGCGAGAAGGCGTAAGGGAGTTTGGCGGTATAGGGAATACGGTATAAGTCTGTTGCACAGATTTCCTCCGGCCCCAAGTCTCTTACACACCTTTCTAAGAAATAGTTGAAACACCCCACTGAAGTAGATCCGGTGGGGTGTTGTTGATTTTTGCTAAGCCATGTTGGGTTGATCGACGTCTCCCGAACGTCGATCCCGCATAGTATTCGGGACTCTGATCCCGAGAGGGTACAAAGGTCGGGATTACGCCTCACCCCAGCGCACAGCCACGAAATCCCTCCCAGCCGTAGCGGGCGAAGCCTCCCCATTGAAGCTGATCGACGTCTCCTGAACGTCGATCCCGCATAGTCTTCGGGACTCCGATCCCGCGATGGCACAAAAGGTCGGGATTACGCCTCACCCCAGCGCACAGCCACGAAATCCCTCCCAGCCGTAGCGGGCGAAGCCTCCCCATTGAAGCTGATCGACGTCTCCTGAACGTCGATCCCGCATAGTATTCGGGACTCTGATCCCGCGATGGCACAAAGGGTCGGGATTACACATCACCCCAGCCCCGGCACCAGGCGATACAACTCAGCCAGGCCGATTTCACAGCCCAAAGACCGCAGTTTCAGCTTCCCATCCAGTCCCTTTACCACCCTGGTTTCCCAGACATCCTCCTCTGTTCGGTATGATATGTCCACCATTACATCGTCCTGGCTGATCAGCAGGTACTCTTGCAGGGAAGGCAGGCGGCGATAATTGTAAAACCTGGAGCCTCGATCAAAGGCCTCATTGCTATGGGACAGCACCTCTACAATCAGAATGGGATTGGTCAGGGCATTGCCATCTTTGGAACTGTACACTGGCTCTTCGCAACCAACAGAGGCATCAGGGTAGTATGTACGATTTACGGATTCGATGCGCACTTTGAGGTCACTGTTATACACACGGCAAGAGCCCCCTTTTTTTCTCAAGGCAAGATTCAGTTCTGTAACCACATTTGCCCCCAATTGGCTGTGCGCAGGAGTCCCCCCCGCCATGGCCACGATGAAGCCGTCATGGTATTCATACTTCGTATCCGATTCGGCCTCCAAGGCCAGGTACGTTTCGTAGGTCTGATTGGCCAGTGCTTGTTCTCCCATGATCTTTGGTTTGTCCTTCAAGATACGGATTGGGGGCAAGTATAACCAAAGGACAGAGCATTCATGTTGAGGCTGACCGCAATGGTCGGGATTACGCCTCACCCCAGCACGCAGCCACGAAATCCCTCCCAGCATAGGGGGGCAGCCTCCCCATTGAAGCTGATCGACGTCTCCTGAACGCCGATCCCGCATAGTCCTCGGGACTCCGGTCCCGAGAGGGCACAATGGTCTGGATTACGCCTCACCCCAGCGCACCGCCACGAAATCCCGCCCAGCATAGGGGTACTTCACCCGTCCGGGTATTTAGGGGGCCTTTACAACAGTCCGGCGATAGCTGTGGGACAACATCAATCCAAGCTGTCAAAAATAACACCCCTTTGTCTACCCTCAGAAACAGACCCGAAAGCATACTCCTAGACAAAAAAAGAAAAAGTAGCGAAGAGCGGTCTATTTTAGAGTGA
>CAYFIR010000160.1:0-12698 GCA_964343195.1 uncultured Bacteroidia bacterium
GTTCTTTGACCTCGAAAATACAACTTCTCACTTTCTTGACTGGGAAAGTGGGTTACATGATGCCCAAAAATCCGACGGGTATGGCATCGGGCTGTCCATCGTCAAAAAGTCCATGCAGTTGATGGATGGCAAAGTCTGGGTAACCTCTCAGCTAGGAACCGGCTCCACCTTCTATTTTAGCCTGCCAAAAGCACCTGACGAAGTGAGATAGGAGCATCGCCGAAGGGATCAAGCAGGACTATAGAGTTATTTTGGCCCCGTTCCTTAGCTGGACTTAATGCATTTTTTTTTATGAGGAAAATCCCCACACAGGGTCTGAAAACCACATTTTAGAATTAATCAACCTCAGGGTTTCAGGCTGATGTTGATTAATTCGGAGTCCAGGCCAGATACCACCGGACGTCAGAGACGCTGTAACAGTATGTTTCGCTTTAGAGATGCTCACGAGCGAAACCGCTATTGCGGTTCTAAACAGTTTTCCGTCCATAAGGGCGGGCTGGTGAAGCTCTCTGAGCCGACACCAACCGTATTCAAGTCTCTGACTTCTGACAAGCCCTAGCGCATGGAAATCAGTGCCATTTTGGATAAAGTCCAGCTTAATCAAGAGGACGAATGACCAACACAGCTCCACCGCCTGATGCCAGCCTGATCACGGGATCCATCCCCTGGTCTACGGGCCGGGTCTCTATCCGGTATTCTTCTCCACGTTTTCCCGCGTTGATGCCATCGACAAACAGGGTTCCCTCATATCGTCCCTCAGACAGAAATCCCAAATCCAGTCTGATTTCCCTTTCTGTCCAATCATTGAGGGCAGCCACATACCAGGTGTCCCCTTTTCGCTTGGCCACTACGGAATATCCTGCTCCAGTCCCATGCTGTGGAATAATGCGCTCCCAACTCAGGGGCAGGTCCCGGTAATAGGATAGTAGCATCGGCTCAGCCTCATACTGCTGCGAAATCCCTACCCAGGGGCGTACAGGCTGGTCATACAGGATCGCCATCGCCATTTGGTGACAGCGGGTACCTGCTGCAACCGGTCGAGTCGGCTGAAGATGATAATCTTTTTGTGAAGCATGCTCCATGGCACCTACACCATAGTGCATCGCTCCGAGTGGCAGACGCATTCGGCTAAGGAGCACATTTTCGGAGGGTTCTACCCCCTCTTCAGCTCGCTGGGGGTGGCCATAATTCATGCCACCGGTAGCCATGACATGGGGATAGGTACGTTCTAGCCCATCCGGCAGATTGCCCTGATCAATCAGCAGGAGCAACTGCTTCTCCGCGCATTGCCCGATCAGATCCATCAGCCAGCGGCGACCTTCAGCATCATAGGCACTGAGGCCGCTTACCTTGATTCCTGCAACACCCCAGAAAGCCAGGTCACTCAATAGTATATCGCCTTCCTCCTTTATCTGATCAGCCTCCACCGAAACAATGATCCTGACCTCGGTTCCCATGCTTTCATTACTCAATTGACTCAGGGAGAGATTGGGATTTTGCTGGAATCCCCCAAACTCATTGAGCTGGTAGATAGAGTCCACAATGAGGTAGTCGATATGCTCCCGAATGGCAAACTCCAGGTACTCGTCATAAGTAGCCTGATTACACCCTGTCAGAAAATTGGCTCCGATCAGGTTCCAGCTATTGCCAGCAGGCCAAATGGCCGCACCACGCTTCACCCAGCTATAATCCTCCCTGGCAGGAGGATTCAGAAGATAGATCAGATTTTCAGGGAGAAAATCGCCCTCATCGCGCGCTACCAGAGCCACCTCCCAGGGCGTAGGCTGTGTCCCTCCCCAGCTCACGTCGATCTCCTGGGTTTCCCCAGGTTCCACAGACCTCCTTACCACCCTTTCCAACTCAGGATTGTGATAGTCCTGCCTCAGCTGGGTAATGCTGTCTGACACAACGCGATAAAAGGGTACGGGAAATTGCTGGTTATGGGCTCTTGTCAGCACAAAAGATGAGTTGGGCCGACGAATCATCATGGGGATAGAAGCCCGGTGATAGGCATCGGATAGTGGCCAACTCGCTATGGTCTGGGAAGTAAGCGGATGGTTATAGGTAAAGGGCCTGTTAAGACCAACTGGTTGGGTATAAATCGTCCCATTTGATGCGATTCTGGGGCTCCAGTAAAGCCGCTTGATCCGAATGCTGTCCCGTCCCTGTGGAACCCACCGAAAGGCCATACCCGAGGCATAGGCCCGTACCTCCAGGGTCACTCCCTCTTCAAATGAAAGGAACAATGCCCGGTAATAGTCCCTCACCTGAGGAACCTGATAGTGAGGGGTTTCCATCGTCACATCTACCGTAGACTCCCAAACAGAATCCAGGGTAATGGGACGCTGAAGGTTAAAATCCGCATCATACCACTCCAAGTCCAACCCACTGGAATGCAGGAGCACCTCGTTGCGAAACTCTACCCTGATAGCTATGGAGTCTTCCGTAGGAGCCACCAATACCCACAAATCACTGTAGGGATCACTGAGTCCGTAGGTATCCTGCCCCATGGCCTGCAGGTTTAATAAAAGGAAGGAAAATGGCAAAAGGAAACAGAGTGCATTACGGCGCTTCATGAAATAAGCTGTGGGTTGATTTATTACGAAACTACAACAATCCTATCAATTATTCATTGACAGGGACGCAATATTCGATTCCAAAAAAAATGACCTCTCTCCCAACAAAGGTAATAGTCTGGAAATACAAGACCATCGAATCTTGCGAATCGGCAGAATAAATCAAGGATTCACAATTTTTTAATCCCGGGCAGAGAACGATCTGGCAGGGGGGCCGTATCCTTGTTTTACCTCATTCAAATATTCTACATGTCAAAAACTTTACGCGAGCTATGGCAGATGCTGGGCAGCTACCAGCGTTGGTACTTCCTCGCGGGTAGCCTGTCGATCTTTGCCATCCTGATGCGCAGCTTTGAGCCACGCATTTTACAATTGGTGGTAGATTATGTGCTGGTACTTCCATTTCAATCATCAGCAACTACTCCTGCACCCGAAGATTGGGTTTCGAAACTTCTCCTGGGCCTGCTGCCGACTCCTACAGCTGAGACCATTGGGCGTATGCTCCTTGGACTGGGATTCCTGTACCTGGGAATCTCGGTGCTGCGTGCAGCAGGAAATTTTGGCGGGGAGGCCATCAAAAACTGGACGACTGACCGTGTAGCCAAGCAGGAACGAGACAGGATATTTGCCCATATCCAGCGGTTGCCTTTGGCCTATTTTACCACCACGACCCGTGGGGAGCTGATTCAGCGCCTGACAGGAGACGTGGATACGGTCAAAAACTTCCTTAGAAGGCAGATTTTTCAGATCGTGACCATCCTGGCGACTTTCAGCTTTGCCTTCATGATGATGGCAATGGTAGACCTGACCTTCGCCCTGATCAGCATTGTCATGGCACCCTTTATCATGCTCACGGCATTTTTCTTCTTCAAACAGGAAAAAAAAGTATGGAAGGTTCATGAGGAAGAATCCGACAAGCTAAATACCCTTGTCCAGGAAAACCTCAACGGCATCCGTACCGTGGTGGCCTATGCCAATGAATCACATGAGATCGAGCGTTTTCGCAAACAGAACCACGAAAAACTCAAGGTCGGATTTCGCCACAACCGTCTTCATGCGTGGTTTTGGCCCTCTTCTGACCTGTTGGCGAATCTGCAGTTGATCCTGTCGATCTTCACTGGTGGCTACTTTGTCATGCTGGGACGCATCACTGTGGGCGAGCTCCTGAGCTTCTATACCTACATCACCATGGTGGCCTGGCCTATTCGGAGCCTGGGACGTATTCTCTCCGAAATGGGCATGGCATCCGTGGCCCTTGGGCGACTTAGAGAAATCAAACAGGCTGTACCTGAGATAATTTCGGGGGAATCAAACCAGGAAGTCCAGGGCGATATAGAATTCAGGGACGTAACCTTCGCCTATCGGGCAGGAGATGAACCAGCCCTGAAGAAAGTCAACCTGCGCATCAGGGCAGGCGAAAAAGTCGCCATTATCGGTCCCACAGGTAGTGGCAAGTCTACCCTCATCAAGTTGCTGCTGCGTCTCTATGACCCCCAATCAGGCAAAATCCTGCTGGATGGAAAGCCTTTGGAAAACTTTAGTCGAAACAAGTTGCGTCAGGAAATTGGCCTGGCCCTGCAACAGCCCTTCCTGTTTTCCACTACCATCCACCAAAATATCGCCTATACCACCCCCGACACCCAGGCGGAGCAGGTACATGCTGCGGCTAAGGTGGCTCAGGCCTATGAGCTACAAACCGTCATGCCCCAGGGCCTGGAGACACTGGTAGGAGAGAAAGGCGTGACCCTGAGTGGGGGACAAAAACAGCGTGTGGCCCTGGCCCGGACCTTGCTGCCCAGACCCTCCCTGCTGGTGCTGGATGACATCACCTCCGCAGTGGATACCGAAACCGAGCATGCGATTTTCGAAGGGCTGGAAACCTGGCTGTCAGATAAGACGACGCTGATCATTTCGCACCGCGTGACGTCCATACGCCAGGCCGACCGAGTACTTGTCCTAAAAGACGGCGAACTGGTCAACATGGGCACCCCCGATGAACTGGCCCAAAAGCCGGGCTATTATCAGGAAATCCATCAGATCCAGGCAGCTGTAGAAGAAGAGTTGAACACCTAATCATTGAACATTGATCAGTAAACATGCTATTTCCCTACTGATCAATGACCGTTAATCAATGAAACCTGAATATTGTGCAAGCATTCGACGACAAACGATACGAAAATAAAAAGCGGTCCGTCATCCCCTTTCTAAAACGGATGTTTCGGGCCGCGCTGCGCCACCCCAGGTACTTCGGGTTGCTGGTGCTCCTCGCGCTGATCACCGCCGCGGTGGAAGCTGTAGAGCCGATCATCTGGCAGCGATTCATCGACCTGTGGGTCACTCCTGCGGTGGAAGCCCGCAAGGCAGGCACTCCGGTGAACATGGACCTGTTCTGGCAATACGCCGGGATGTTTCTGGGACTGATCCTGATCATGGTGGTGGCCATCGGAGGCTTCATCCTGGCCTCTGGTCGGCTGCAGGAACTGGTGATTTACGACCTGCGCAACCTGATGTTTGCGCGGTTGCAGTACCTGAGCTATGGCTTTTACGACAAAAACTCCATCGGTCACCTGTCCATCCGGCTGACTGCCGATGTGCGAAAAGTCGCTCACGTGGTCGCCTGGGGATTCCTCGACCTGTTGTTCGGGGTGTTTGTCCTCCTCGTGAGCATGATCGCCATGTTTAGCTACAACTGGAAGCTTTCCCTGGTGGTGCTGATGACCATTCCCCTCCTGCTGTTCCTGGCCATCAAGGTACGGGGACTGGTAATCGGCTTTTCCCGAAAAGCCCGGCGACTCTATAGCGAAATGGCTGCCTACCTGACCGAACACATCAACGGAGTGGAAGTCAACAAGGCGACGGTACAGGAGGAGCGGGTGTCTCGCGAATTCGAAGAGGTAACCGAAAATTACCGATTCAGCTCTACACGCTCGGCGATCTATGCCTCGATGTATGGCCCCATCGTGGTAGGAACCGGTTCGCTGGCGGCAGCCCTGGTGATTTATCTCGGCGGCCACCTGGCGCTGGCCCAGACAGCGGGTATTACGGTCGGGGTGCTCGCGGCCTTTTTTGGCTACGCAAGGCAAATATTCGAGCCGATCTACCAAATCACCAGCTATGTGACCGCTGCGCAGGACAGCCTCTCGGCGGGCGAGCGAATCTTTTCCCTGATCGATGAACCCCTGCGCATCACCGACCGGGAAGGCATTTCGGAGGAATTTCAGTCGCTCAAGGGGGACATCCGAATGAGCCATCTGGACTTTCACTACGTGGAAGACAAGCCGATCCTGCGTGACTTCAACCTGCATATTCCGGCGGGGCAGTCGGTCGCGCTCGTCGGGGCTACGGGCAGCGGCAAAACCACCATCTCCAACCTGATCGCGCGTTTTTACGAGCCCCAGGGCGGAAAGCTGGAAATTGACGGAGTGGAATACCGGGACCGCAGCCTGGCCAGTTACCGGCGACAGTTGGGGGTGATCCTGCAGACGCCGCATCTGTTTTCGGGTACCCTGCGGGAAAATCTTTCCTACGGAAAGCTCGATGCTACCGACGAAGAGATCCAGCATGCCCTGCGAACCATCGGGGCGACGCAGTTCGTGGACCGACTGGATGAGCAGGTGGGAGAAGAGGGCAGCAACCTTTCCACAGGCGAAAAACAGCTGGTGTCCTTTGCTCGGGCCCTGCTCAAGGACCCCCGTATCCTCATCATGGATGAGGCCACTTCGTCCATCGACACCCTGGCCGAGCAGCAGATCCAGCAGGGCATTAACCGGATGATCACCGGCCGCACCTCCATTGTGATCGCCCACCGGCTCAGCACCATCCGCAACTGCGACCGGATCCTGGTGATCGAAGCCGGAAGAATCATCGAAGACGGCAGCCATGAAGCCCTGATGGAGCAAAAAGGCCATTACCATCAGTTGTATCAGCGGCAGGGGGTGAAGCAGGCGTAAGAGTGGTGTATAGGGTGTATAGAGTGTATAGGGTGTATGGAGTGTATAGGGTGTATAGGGTGTATAGGGTGTATAGGGTGTATAGGGTGTATAGGGTGTATAGGGTGTATAGGGTGTATAGGGTTCATACGAATGACCTATAACCAAGGTGCCAATATTTCCCATATTCCCCATATTCCCCTTATTCCCCTTATTCCCCTTATTCCCCTAACAACCCAACACCTCATCACTCATTTCCCCATTTTTCCACATAATCCACGCGCTTATTCAGCCAAAAGGCCCTTATCTCCAGCTTATCCTTATATTTACGCCGTGATCCTCTACCTTCATTGCTTTCGAAATTCACCTTTATGAACCGACTGTTACTCCTTCTCCTAAGTCTCTGGCTACTAAGCGGTTGCGGCCTTTTCCGTTCTGGTAGCGGCTCAAGTGTCAAAATCGACCAGGAAGCCGAGCAGCTCCTTGAGCAGGGCAAGCAATTGATGGAAGCAGATCGCTACGTAGATGCCATGGATGCTTTTTCCGAAGCAGCCGACCGCACCTGGCACCGCAGCACGACCTACTCCATTTACATGACCGGACTCGCGGCCCATTATGCCAACTATGACGATGTGGCCCGCTCCAACTTCACCAAACTGGTTGAGGACTATCCCCGCTCCCGCTACGTCGTGGACGCCAAGTACCACCTCGCCCTGGGGCGGATGAACAACCGCTCTCTCCGCGACAAAATGGGCGGCGCGTTTGAGATGCTCACCCTGATCGAAACCACCGGCAACGATGTCATCCGCCAGGATGGCATACAGCAGCTGCGTCAGTTTCTGTTTGAAGCCGATGACCTGGGGGAAACGGAGTTCAACAACCTGATCACCACCGCCGACCCAGAGTACAAGGTCATGGTGCTGGAAGCCTGGCTTTATCGCAAAGCCGGGGAAGGACAATACCAGATTGCCCGCGATCAGTACGCCGAATGGGTAGCCGATGGCAATGAAAAATCTGATTTCCTCACCGACCTTTTCTCCCAAATTGAGGAAACCAATACCGCTGTTACTTTTGAACCCAATATCATCCGACTGGCGATTTCCCTGCCCTATTTCTGGGACAATCAGCGCGCCATTTACAACCAGGAGATTCCCCGTGGGGGCCTGACCAGTCTGGAGTTTTACGAAGGCTTCAAGCTGGCGGTGGAGCAATATTCCGATTCGACTGGCAAGCAGGTATTCTTACGGATTTTTGACTCGAAGCGGGATACACAGCAGGTCAAGACCTTTCTGGAGCAAATGGAGACCTTCCGCCCGACCATGATCGTGGGCGATTATTACAACAAGGAATCCGATATCATCGCGGCCTGGGCTGATTCCAACAAGGTACCCCAGATCATCCCGTACAGCCCCACGTCCTCGCTGGTTCAGGATCGAAATTTCACCTTCCTGGCTCACCCTGCAGTCGTGACCCATGGGGCTCGCCTCGCCGAATATGCCTGGTACAACCAGGGCCTTACCCGCGTAGCGGTCTTCAACGACGGAGGTTCCAGCACCAACGACCTGGCCAATGGCTTTGCCTCGGCCTTCATCGAACTGGGTGGGATAGTTGACACCTTCCGGGTATCTTCGGACTACGAGATCGCCGTGGAGCAGATCCCCGATCAGATCCGTAAAATCGTGGACGATGGTACGGGTGTCGGGGTCTATATCCCGCTCATGGGCAATGAGGAAGCCGCCGGCCTGATCATCAACCTCTTGCGCCAGCGCAACAAGCAGGTGACCATCATGGGATCGCCGCACTTCCGCACGCGGTACAACACCCTGAGCCGCGACATCAAGGAATATTACCAGGTGTTGTTCACCACTTCGCACCTGCACGATCCCGCAGATCCACTATACGCCGATCTCTACCGTGAATACCTGCGCCAGTTTAGCTTCCCTCCTTCCGAGAATGTCATCCAGGGCTACGATCTGGGCCGCTACCTGCTTTCGGTGCTGGAGACCTACGACCCCACCATGGGTGTCTCGCTGGACAACTACCTCCGCATCGCGGACGAGTTTGACGGTCTCCACATCGACTACCGCTTTGACTCCCAGCAAAGCAACCAGGATGTGAACATCGGCCAGTACACGCCGGAGGGGATCATTCGAGTGAATTGAGGGGGAGGTGTAGTTCGTAGTTCGTAGTTCGTAGTTCGTAGTTCGTAGTTGAGGTACGCAGGCCAGGCTTTTTGCGAGGTAACTTTTTGCCTGGTTTGCGTTTCGTGTTCCATAATGCTGAGTCGGATTTCGTGGCCATGTGTAGGCTTGTGCCTAATCCGACTCGGTGTACTCCCTCAGTCGGACTACCCGTCAGGCCCACGTACGGGCAGGAGGTACAGCGCCGTATTTTGGGGGAAGTCCGTGGGAGCGGGACAAAGCCAATCAACGACTTTTGGGAGGAAGTCTGCGAGAATAAAGAGTGATAGATTTACTATCGGATATTAGTTTTTCATTTCTTATGTCCCACTCCAACAGATGTTGACCTATAAACCACTCATATTTTATGATTGCGTATCTTCCAAATTCGTTTAACTCAACACGTAATATATTGGTTGGGTCCCAGGTGAAGAGACCTGTTGGAAATACCAATACGTCCCCTTTAAATTGAGCTGATAATGAAAAGCCTTTACTGGCAATGGTATCTAATGCAAACGATTCTCCCCTAATATGAAAAAAGTCTAGGGTATCCGCAGTAATACCATCAATTACTATAAAGGTGTACTCATTTGAATTGGGAATAGTATCTATGATATATGTTCCTACATAAGGAACAAGGAATATCTTATTTCCATTCCTATAAAAGGTGCCAAAACAATCTCTGTCACCAACCATATCATTTGAATGACGAGTATAGAGGTTGAATTGGCTTCCTGTAGTATCTAACTCTAAAGTGATGGATGATTTAACATCAAAATCTTCTATTGAGTGCTTGTATAACTCGTGAAGTTGGGGTCGACAGGACGTACTAAGCCATAGATAAAGAAAAAAAAGGAATGCGCTTTTGTTCATCATATTTCTAATTGTGGACATTACCAATCAAGAGGCCCGATTTTACCCAAGAGGAATAAGATTTTGATTCCTGATAAGGCATTTCTGATGCACTCATGCTGTAGCCTTCCCCAGCTTCCCCGCACTTCCAAAAAATGCTGAGTCGGATTTCGTGGCCGTGTGTAGGCTTGTGCCTAATCCGACTCTGTATACTCCCTAAGTCGGACTACCCGTCAGGCCCACGTACGAGCGGGAGGTCCAGCGCAGCATTTTGGGGGAATTATAGAAGTCAGGGGGAGCGGGTGTACTCCCTAGGATGGATATTCTACTTTTCAGCATCATATATCCATCCATTATTCGAAACTAATTTTCCTTTTCTAATTCTATATTCAAATAGATCACTGTTATAATTAGATGAATTCAGATAGACATTGTAAACCCCAGGACCAGAATGCTGAAACAAAAAAGGATATGCTCCTAGGGCTGAAATCACTAGCCTTTTTTCTACATTGGAGCACAAATCAGTCAAAGCAGAATCAAGAATTACGGCACCCTGTTTCTCTAGCATTGGACGAATTACAAAATTCGGCACTGACATATAATCATCCCCATAGAATACCCTAATTGTTATTAAAGAATCTCGAATAGAATCTTGCCTGAAATACCAGCCTTGATAAGGGCTAAGAAAAATTCGACTCTTATAGGTTATGTATGTTCCAAAGATGCTGGTATTTCCATATGGATGTTCGGCTAAATAAGAAAAGGTTTTACTCAACGTGTCAAATGAAAGAGAATATGAATTATTCTCATATCTCGCAGAATAAGTGTTATGCAGAGTTTTCCTACAGGAAGAAGTGTAAGCTGGTAAGCAAACCAATAAGATGATCCAAAATATTTTCATCATTCGTTCTTTAGTTTCCTCCCCAGCACCCCGCACTTCCAAAAAATGCTGAGTCGGATTTCGTGGCCGTGTGTAGGCTAGCGTGTAATCCGGCTCGGTATCTCCCTAAGTCGGACTACCCGCTAAGCCCATGGACAGCAGAGCAACACGGACGGGGCAAGATCATGCGGAGTAGTGAATCACCATCCGCGTTTCGAGGTATCAGCCCTACCAAATCACCTCATACTCCAACACCTGCCCGCCCTTTCCAGCCAGGAGCAGTTGCTTCCCGCCTTCCAGATCGCGTACCAGTGCCTTGCCACTTCCGGTGACCTGGACAAAGTACGCCTGATCTACATGGTACAGCCCATCGCCCATGTCGGCGATTGCTGTTCCTTCGCCCAAACGAAAGTACAGGGTTTGCCCTAGTCCTTCTGGCAGCGTCACCTCGCGGGTTACCTTGCCCTGGTCCTCACTCATCAGCCGATCGCGGATCTCGGCATCGGCGAGGGCATAGCGGAAAATGGGGTGGCCCATTTCATCCATCTCGTAGCCCTTGAAGTCGTAGCTAGCGGGGAGTTGGGCAGGCCAATCGGCCTGCTGGCTCACCAGCGCAGCCATCCCTACCCGATCGCCCAGGCCAAGGACAGGTCCCGCCGGACGGGATGATCCATCCCCACGGTCCAGCCACATGGGCGTAGTGTTCAGAAAGCCCCCTTTCCAGACCTGCACAAACGCCGCCTGATCAGGGTCAAAGGTGTAGGAGATCCCGTGGGGCAATCCCACGTTCACCGCGTGGACGATCCGACGGGTTGCTTCGCCAGTGGGGTAATCCATGAAGCTGCGCAGGATGCGGGGACGCGGGCTTTCGACATTCGCATAAATGGGATTGGAGGGCTCATCGACGGGCATGGAACTGAGCACGTGCAGCGGATGGCTGCGCATCTGAGTGCCGGCGATGAAGAGAGAAAGGCCGTTGTTGTACCAGGAAGCGTCCTTGGCATAGTGGATCTCGAAGTCGTGCGCACCTGCGGCAAGAGACATTTCGCCCCGCTGACGCCACATGTTCATGCCGAAGACTTCTTTGCCATCGACGAATAGTTTGCCGTACCCCAGGGCATTCATCACGAGCTGATAGGTGTCCTCGCGTGGCACGGTCAGCTTGCCCTTTAGAACGAGCATAAAATCTTCCGATTCGCCCGCTACATTTTGGGTAAAAATGTCAGTCGTGCCTGTGCGAGCAGGCTTGTCGCCGTCGCTGAGAGCGGGCACTCCGACAAACTCCTTCAGGTACACTTCATAGCTCAGGTCGCTGACCGAGGCCTGCTCTGCGGAGTAGGACTGGTAGCGAATATTGCGGAAAGCCACCGGCCCGTGGTCTCCCTGAATGAGCAGGGGGCCTTTTGTTCCCTCCTCCGCGATCATAGGGCCGCGGGTCGGGCCGACCAGTTCAATGTTTTGGTGGATCAAAGCCCCATTCAGGCGAACTTCCAGCAGACGGGCGTTCTGGATTTTGCGTCCGGCCTCGTCAAAACGGGGAGCCTGAAAAGAAATATCGAGCCGTTGCCAAAGTCCCGGCGCACGAGCGGCATTCATGCGGGGAGCGTAGCCCTGATAGCCCTTTTCGCCGTCGGGCTTGCTGTCGTCCCAGCGCTCATATACGCCTCCACAGTCCGCAAACGAAGGCCGCGCCTTTCCCCAGCTATCATAAAGCTGGATCTCGTAGCGTCCCATCAGGTAGATGCCCGAATTGGAGTGCGGCGTCATCATGAATTCGACCGAAAGGTCCAAATCACCGTGCTCCATCACGGTAACGATGTTGCTGCGCTGCCCTTCTCCAGGCTGATTGACCAGCACGCCCGTCCCGGGGGTCGTCTCAAAGGCATCGTGTGATCCGCCCGGACGAGAACTCACCCCTCCGACGATCTGCCAGTTGGCGCCCGTGGCCTGGAAGCCACTCAGGTCCTCCAAGGAAATTTCCTGCATGGAAGCTTCCTGGGCCCAGGAAACGAAGGGAATGATGATCAGAAGAAGTAGTAGCCTGCGCATAGATATTCTAATTGGTGGGTAGTAGAATTGGACGATTCAAATTACAACTTACCGAACAAATTTCAACTGACTTCGGGTGAAAACCGCTAGGCCAATTAAGAGTGGCCCTTCCCCGTTGCAGCACGGATTCAGCCTCCGGCAACAGAGCAGCATACATGAGCAGGAGTGAAGAAAAGTGGGTGTATAGGGTGTATAGGGTGTATAGGGTGTATAGGGTGTATAGGGTGTATAG
>CAYFIR010000161.1:0-12679 GCA_964343195.1 uncultured Bacteroidia bacterium
AGCGACCCGGTTCGGCGAGTTCGCGGCGAGGCTCGGCGCTGCCATCCTGCCAGCGATAGGTGTCTCCACGCCCCAGCAGGTCGATCAGCAGGAATTGCCCCTCGCAAATCAGCGTGTCCGGCGGCAGGTTGATCGCTGGAGTATCTTCGTAGTCCACTCGAAGCTGATCTTCCGCCTCGCCACAATCAGTCCTGAGCTGCACCGAGTAGCTGCCCGCCTCATTCACCACCAAAACAGGCTCCACGCTGCCATCCTGCCATAGGTAAGCGGCCCGTGGCCAGGTCGCATCCAGCAGCAGAATTTCCCCCTCGCAGAGCAGGGTGTCGAGGCCCAGGCTGACTTCGGGACTTTGCTCGAAGGTCAGGCTGACCGAGTCGGAGGCCTCACCGCAGCTATTGCTGACCTGCACGGCGTAGAGGCCCGTGGCGGTAACAGTGAGGCTTTGCTCGGTGGAACCATCGTTCCAGCGGTAGCTGGCGGGGGCAAAGTTGGCTATCAGGGTGTACTCCGGCTGGTCGCAGACCAATTGATCACCGCCCAGGTCCACGCGGGGCAAGGGGCGGTAGTCGATCTGCACCGTATCGCGGGCCTCACAGGCTTGCAGACTCACCCGCACGTGGTAGGTTCCTGCCTGGGTAACGGTAAAATCGCTGCTCGAACTTCCATCCTGCCAGCGATAGGTGGCATTGGGCCAGGAAGCATCGAGGAGCAAGGTGTCATTTTCACAATGGGTAGTATCGGCCCCCAGGCTGAGCTGAGGCAGTGTTTCGTAGCTCAGGCAGAGGGTATCGCGATCCACTCCGCAGATATTGCTGGCCTCGACGGAGTAGCAATCGGATTTCGCGACAGTTTGGACGCGACTGGTATCGCCAGTGGACCAGAGGTAATCATAGCTACTTGGCAAGTCCTGCCCCAGGGTGAAGGCTTCGCCCTCGCAGAGCAGGGTATCGGCCCCGAGGCTCACACTGGGCGGAACCAAAAAGTCCACCGCGAGGCTGTCGCGCATGATCCCACAGGCATTTTGGACCTCAGCCCAGTAGAGGCCCGGCTGGGTGATGATGAGGCTGTCGGCATCGCTGCCATCGCTCCAGAGGTAGCTGGCCTCCGGCCATGCAGCTTGCAGGGTGAGCACTTCGCCCTGACAGAGTTGGGTATCTGCGCCAAAGTCCAACGAGGGCGGTTCCAGTCCGCCCACGGTGAGGGTATCACGTTGCAAACCACAGGCATTTTCGGCGGCGACGAAGTAAGTCCCCGGGCCGTAGACCATCCGGCTCGAATCGCTGCTGGCATCGTCCCAGAGGTAGCTGCCCTGATCGACGCTGAGGCTCAACAACAGGCTATCGCCCGTACAGAGCAGGGTATCGGCCCCCAGGCTCACCGTCTCCGGCTGATGAAAATCCACCCCCACCGAATCTCGGAAGGTGCCGCAGCTATTGCTGGCTTCGAGCCAGTAGAGGCCATCCGAAGTGGCCTGATAGCTGGCCGAGGCGCTGTTGTCCTGCCAGAGGTAAGTCGTATTGGGCAGAGTAGTTTGAGACAAATCGAGGCTTTGGCCCTGGCAGAGAGCAGTATCCGGCCCGAGGTCCACGATGGGGCTTTGCCGCACCAGAATCGTGTCGTAGAGCGTATCGGGATAGGTCGGGCAACCCCGATAGACCACAGCCTGCACGGGATAGGCCCCCGGCCCGGCATAGAGGTACTCCGCGCTATCCCCCACAAAGGTGATCGGAGCCACCCCCGACTCCCCAAAATCCCAGCGCACTGAGTCCACACGGTACCCACTCACCCGAAACTTTGCCGTGTCAGGCAGGCAGACCGTCAAGCCCCCGGCGTTGAGGGAGCTGTCCTTCAGCCCTAGCTCCAGGGGGCGGAAGAAGTGAGCGGAGAAGTAGGGGAGGTAGTATCCTCCTCCAGCTATGTCAGGTTTAGTGATGTAATCAAATCCCTGTTGCAGGTAGTTACAAGCGGTGCCTGGCTCATTTGGTTCCTGAATAATCCCCATCCAGTGAAAAGCGGAATCATTTGGAAATTGCCAGTCAGGAACAGTCTGCTCTTTTACAACGTAAATCTTTCCATCAGGCCCGTACATCATATCCATTAAGCCAACGGTGGATCCTGTATCTACTGCAGCGGGAGTTACTGAGTTAGAGATAGTGGTAGGGTTGCCACTTGAAAGATCTGTTTGGTATATGGTAGTTGGAGAATAACTATATCCCGCAAAGCCCCCCAATTCGAACTTAAGTCGATAAAGTTTGGTACCATCCAAAGAAAATAGAATACGATTGTCATCACGCCATTGGTTACCAGGAGGGTAGGTTCCTTGGGGAAGTGGTCCTAGTTCAATGGGATTAGATACAATCCCGGTACTGGGATCAAAGTCCATGATGTAGGTAGCAGTATCGTTATTTAACATACTTCTCATTGCAATTTTTTCACCGTTTGGTGAAAAAACCATTTCATTTACCCCTAACGAGCCGAACCCCCCACTCCAGATTGGGCCTACTGTAGATATTATTGGGGGTAATATTCCAGATGGGGTAATGAGAAAAGCATGATATTGGTTCGTATGCTGCTTTCTAGCTACAACCCAGTAGTCCCTTCCATTACGATGTAAAGTGCCAGCGCTATGTACTGAGGCAGAGTCTAAAAGGGAAGTAGTATTTGGTAAGATTCCCCCCAGCCCTCCATTTAGGGACATGTCAATAGTCCAAAACCCAAGTGTTGGCACCCCAGGAATTTGTGGGTTAATCCACTTGGCAAAAAGGAAATATTGATCTGAATTAGCTGGGTCTTGAATAGAAAAAAGCTGTTTTCCAAAAATCTGCAATATGCCGTTCATTTGAAGGCCTCCCATGAGTTGATGGCTAGCATTCCTTACTTCATAATTATGGGTATAGAAGAGTAAATTCCCACAAGGATCCGACATAGAGGTATACCAAGTATGTCCCCAACCTAGTGCTCCTAATTGAGTAGGAACAGTTGGCCCAGTTCCTGGGACAAATTGAACACTAGCAGAGTCTCCCCAGTACCAATGGGCAGTCTCATATTGCGCCCATCCCAAGGCAGGCAGGAGGGCCAGCCAGCATAGCAGAAGCAGGTGTCGGAGCATGGTTGTGGTTTTTAGGTTGGATTGGAGGAAGAGGAAGGTTTATAGGGTTTATAAGGTGTATAGGGGTAATATAGGTGGGGCGTTGAAACCCATAAGGCCAAAACCCATATATACCGTATTTCCCTTATTCCCCCTCAAAAGTCCCACTTTCTTCTTCCCTATTCAAAACTATTCCAATTTACGAATTGACTGAAAATAAGAAAAGAGAATTGGGGAGGGATTTGAATTTGTGGGGTAGGGAGAAATTGAAGTTGTTGTACCTATATTATACCCATAGGTTGAAAATATGGCATAAGTATCTGTTTATCATCCACATAGAACAATTCAACAAAACCCTGTAGGGGTCGTACCTTTCTTCTATACATTCCCGCCATTTTTGTCAGAGAACCTTTTTTTTGACATTTTTTCCGGGAGTACTGAAAGGCTTAGTGTTTAGTAATGGTAAACAAATTTTGCCTCACAGACACTTGTACTGACTTCAAATCATCTGGATTAAGGCATCAGACAGCGTAATGTGAATTATGGAATCATAATATAATCAAGTATTTAATTTAGTATTTGCCTCAAAATGGCTGATTAATTTTTTAAATATGTAATGTTCGGGGGTTATTTTGCCATAACCCTATTTGTATTTTTCAGTACAAGTGAAGTAATTGCACCCATCGATCGCCTAACTATGTGAGGTCGATTTATACAGAAGCGGTGAGAGAACAGGCTCGTGGACCCGCTGGCAACCTGCAAAGCAAGGTGCCAATTCCTGCCCACTAGGGAAATATAAATGACCTGAAGAAATGGCAACTACACATCTTTCATCCCGACAACCTTTAGCTACCAACATTGTGGAATTCTCCGTTTCCATGAACCACCTGATGCCCCTCATGTCAGGTGATGGCTGTTGTTGTTGCTGTTGTCGCTAGGGCTGGATTTCCCTTTCTCAAACTGAATGGTTGAGTTCCTTTGGAAGGAAAGCTGCCCAATTCCATCCAATCAGGCTATTAACAGGCCGTCTACCTCAACCCCTGAGGTAACTCCTTTTATCCCAATTTTTTCTCCCAAAATCATCTGTATTCCCATGTCCAATCAGGATGTTTCATCACTCTCATCAGAGATAGAATCGTTGGATCTCACCGCTGTACTTCATCAAATCGCCGAAAAATATGGCGATAAGGCCGCTTTCTCGCTTGGGTTTGGCCGAGAAGGCATGGTCATCGCAGATCAGATATTCCGCCATGAACTTCCGATTCGGGTATTCACCATTGATACGGGCCGTTTGTTCCAGGAGACCTACGAGCTATACCAGCGCGTATTGTCGCGTTACCGACAAAAGATAGAGGTGTACACTCCCAACCACCACGACGTAGAGCGAATAGTCAGCGAAAAAGGACCACTCAGCTTCTACGAATCAGTCGAAAACCGTCAGGAGTGCTGTGGGGTCCGCAAGGTGCGCCCCCTGGAACGCGCTCTGGCCGACACCGAGGTCTGGATCACAGGCCTGCGCAAGGGGCAGTCAGATTTTCGCCAGCAGTTTGATCAGGTAGAGTGGAATGATCGGCATCAACTGGTCAAGGTAAACCCCCTGATCAACTGGACTTCAGAAGCGGTAGATGCCTATATCGACGCCCACCGAGTGCCATATAACGCCCTGCACCTCAAAGGATTCAAGAGCATTGGCTGCGCCCCTTGTACCCGAGCAGTAGAGTCTGGCGAAGATGAGCGCGCTGGTCGCTGGTGGTGGGAAGCTTCCCACAAAGAATGTGGCCTGCACGTGAGTTGAAAATAGAAGTCAGAGGTCAGAACACTACGCTGTCAGAAGTCAGACCTAAGGCTTATGTAATGGTTTTTTTTCTGACTTCTGACAGGCCAAAGGCCGATCTGACTTCTTAAATCTTTTTTTCATGCAAAGCTTTCGTACCGAATTAGAGAACCCCGTCGTCGAGCGGGATATCATAGAACTGGAGCGCAAGATCCGCGAGTTTCGCGAAGGACGCGTTGATGAAGAGCGCTTTCGCAGCCTGAGACTCGCGCGTGGGGTCTATGGGCAGCGTCAGCCGGGTGTGCAGATGATCCGCATCAAGCTGCCTTATGGCAGGCTCACCACGCGCCAACTGCGTCGCATTTGTGACGTAGCAGACGAATATTCCACTGGCAAGCTCCACATCACTACCCGGCAAGACATTCAGATTCACTACGTGAGCCTGGACCGGACCCCGCAACTGTGGGCTGAACTGGAACGCGACGACATCACCCTGCGGGAGGCCTGCGGCAACACAGTCCGAAACGTAACTGCCTCAGCGACAGCCGGTATTGACCCGGATGAGCCATTTGACGTGACGCCTCATGCAGACGCCTTCTTTCGCTATTTTCTTCGCAACCCCGTCTGTCAGGAGATGGGGCGAAAGTTCAAAGTGGCCTTCAGCAACAGCGAAGCAGATACGGCTTTTGCCTTCATGCATGACCTTGGTTTCATTCCAAAAGTCGAGGACGGTCAGCGAGGCTTTCGTGTAATGATCGGAGGAGGGTTGGGAGCCCAGCCCATGCCAGCTCAGGTGGCTTACGACTTCCTGCCCGAAGACCAAATCATCCCCTTTGCGGAGGCGGTATTGCGTCTGTTCGACCGTCATGGCGAACGAAGCAAGCGCTTCAAGGCCCGTTTCAAATTTCTCCTGAAAGCATGGGGCCTGGAAAAACTGATGGAGGAAGTCGAAGCAGAGCGAAAAGCCCTCCCTTACCCGAATTATCCAATCAGTCAGGAAGGATTTGAAGAGGTCGTGCTGCCATCAAATCTGGAATTGCCAAAAGCAGAGATCGCGGATCAGGCTGCATACAAAGGCTGGCTTGCCACCAACGTGCAAGTCCAAAAGCAATCCGAATACCGCAGCGTCAGCCTCAAAGTACGGCTGGGAGACATCACCACTCCCACGGCTCGACTACTGGCCAGTCTGGTGAATGAAATCGCAGCCGACGACCTGCGGCTGACGATCAACCAGGGAATTGTGTTGCGCTACGTTCTGCCCGAGCACCTGCCCTACCTGTACCAGCAACTGAGCAGGTTGGGACTGGCCGATGCTGGTTTTGACTCGACCTTGGACATCACTGCCTGCCCTGGCACCGACACCTGTAACCTGGGCATAAGCAGCAGCACCGGCATCAGCGAAGTGCTGGAAGATGTCATGCGGGAGGAATATCCGGACCTCATTCACAACCAGGCCCTGAAGATCAAGATCAGCGGCTGTATGAATGCCTGCGGGCAGCACAGCATGGCGGGGATCGGATTTCACGGCAGCACCCTCAAATCTGGCGATGCCGTGGCTCCAGCCCTACAGGTCCTTTTGGGGGGTGGTGTATTGGGAAATGGTGAGGCTGCCTTTGCCCAAAAAGTGATCAAGATCCCCAGCAAGCGTGGCCCCGATGCCCTGCGGCTCATCCTTGATGACTATGACGCCAATGGGCAGGAAGGTGAATATTTCCATGCATACTACCAGCGACAGGGAAAAAAATACTTCTACGCCCTGCTCAAGGACCTGGGCAACAGCAAGAATCTGACGCCGGAAGAATTCATTGACTGGGGCAAAGCAGATGACTTTGTCCCCGAGATTGGAGTGGGAGAATGTGCGGGAGTGGTGATTGACCTGGTGCAGACCCTGCTCTTTGAGTCGGAAGAAAAGCTGGACTGGGCAGAAGAAGCCCTGCGCGAAAAGCGCTACGCCGACAGCATTTACCACAGCTATACCGCGCTGGTCAACACGGCCAAGGCCCTGCTTACCGGCAAGGAGGTTGCCACCAACACCCAGGCGGGCATCATCCGAAAATTTGACGAAGAGTTTGTCGAGACAGGCGAGGTTTCCCTGGAGGGCAGCTTTGCTGACTTTGTGTATCGGATTCGTGAGGAAGAACCGACCCCTCACTTTGCGACAGCGTACCTGGCGGAGGCCGAAGCATTTTTTGAAAAAGTAAAGCGATGATAGTCAGGCCTGATAGGCTTTGAAACCCTGGCAGGTTTAGAGAAACACCATCCGATTTATGAAAAATCCACGTTTAACGCTCGTCGGGGCAGGCCCCGGCGACCCGGATCTTATTACCCTAAAAGGCGTCAAGGCCCTGCAGCAGGCAGACGTAATCCTGTATGATGCGCTGGTGCATCCCGATTTGCTCGATTATGCACCACCTCATGCCAGGAAGGTATTTGTGGGCAAGCGTGCCGGGAAGCACAAGTTCCAGCAGTCCAAGATCAACTACCTGATCGCGGCCTATGCGCATGAATACGGGCACGTGGTCAGGCTCAAGGGCGGCGATCCCTTCATCTTTGGTCGGGGGCAGGAGGAAAAGGCCTACGCCGAGCATTTTGGGCTCACGGTAGAGGTCGTGCCCGGACTTTCCAGCGTCAATGCTGCCCCGGGCTTGCAGGGCATCCCCCTTACCCAGCGCGGCGTGAACGAAAGCTTTTGGGTCATTACGGGGACGACGTCTGAGCGAAAACTTTCAGCGGACATCGCCCTGGCTGCTCAGAGCAGCGCCACCGTGGTCATCCTGATGGGAACCCGCAAACTGGGGCAGATCCTGGAGCTGTTTCGGGCACAAGGCAAGCAGGATTTACCGATCGGGGTCATCTTCTCGGCTTCATTGCCCGAAGAAACCGCTATCTACGGCACCGTGAACACCATTGAGCAGGCTGTAGCCGAGACCCCGCATTCAGGGCCTGGGATCATTATTTTGGGGGAGACGGTAAGGAGAGGTCAAAAGCCAGAAAGAAGCGAGAAGTCAGACCGCGTTGCTGTCAGAAGTCAGAAGAGGAAATGACCTGGTTTTCTTCTCTGACCTTCTATTTCCAATCCACCATTCGGTAGAGGTCTTTCATCTGAACCTCGCAGCCCAGCGATTGAAGGGGAACGGCTTGATCCAGTCCTTTGACGGTTTTGAATTCCCATAGGTCAGGACCTTTGTAATAATGGGTGATCACTTTGGGTTCTACCTGACTGATCAGGACATATTCCTGAAAAGAGGTTAACTCTCGGTAGTAGTGAAACTTTTCTATACGATCTACAGCTTCGCTGCTTTTGGAAAGGACCTCGATCAGCAAGGTCGGGTTTATGAGCGCGTTGGCATCCTTCTCGCTGAACTGAGGCTCTTCGCAGGCAACGGTCACGTCTGGATAATAGGTTCGATTAACGGATTCGATCCTGACCTTGAGGTCGCTGTTGTACACCTTGCAGTTTTTTCCTGCTGCATCAAGCGCATTTCCAATGAATCGACCTGCATTAGAGCAGATCAGGCTATGGGTTGGAGTGCCTCCTGCCATGGCGACAACGAAGCCATCATGGTATTCATATTTGACCTCTGACTCGGCTTCCAGCGTCAAATAGGTATCGTAAGTTGTGTGTGAAAGTGCTTTTTCTCCCATGCTACAAGATAAAAAAAAGCGGTGAGAAGCCCGTGAGAAGCGAGAAATCAGATCGGCCTATGGCCTGTCAGAAGTCAGAAATTTGAGTCTTCTTCTCTGACCTCTGACAGCGCAGCGGTCTCACAGTGAAACGGTCTGACCTCTTTTTTACGAATAACGAATTACCAAATTACCTCTCGTGAATCATCTCTACCCCATCTTCCTCAAGCCGAGCATGCTCCGCTTCCTCATCGTCGGCGGCGGCCCGGTCGGGCTGGAAAAGCTCGAAAACCTGCTCCGCAGCAGCCCTGAGGCCCATATTCGGCTGGTGGCACCAGAGATTCGCGACGAGATCGTGGAGATCGCGCAGGAAAACGACAAGGTCGAGTTGGTGTACGAGTACTTTGACCTGAAGCATGTTGACGGAATCGACGTAGCCATTTTAGCGGCGGGGAGTCGGGAAGCAAGTGGGCAGATCCGCGAGCAGATCAAGGCCCAGAGCCGCATCCTCGTCAACGTGGCCGATACACCCGACCTCTGCGACTTTTACATGTGCAGCGTGGTCACCAAGGGCGACCTGAAGGTCGGCATCTCCACCAACGGCAAGTCCCCTACCCTCGCCAAGCGATTCCGCGAATTGCTCGAAGACATTCTCCCCGACGAAATCCCCGAACTGCTCAACAACCTGCGCAGCATCCGCGACGAGCTAAAGGGAGATTTTGACTACAAGGTAAAGGCCCTGAATGACCTGACCTCCTCCATCGTGTCGGGGAATAAGAAGGCGGAAGGAGAGTGACATGTTGAGACCCTCCAGGTCGGGATTACGCTTCAAGGCCAGCACACGGCCGCGAAATCCCTCCCAGCCGTAGCTCTTTGATGTTGAGACATTGTGTGTCCTATTTTGCCCCTCATTCCTGCTTTTCGGCCCAGTCTTCGTAAGTTGAGGTCTAAACTTCTCAGATCTGAGAAGTTTAAAAGTCACAGACCAGGATGGCAAAATCATCAAAAAAGTTAATTGAAGTTGAAGGAATGGAGATTAGTATCTCCAAAGAGGAGGGGATGGACTACATCAGTCTGACCGATATGGTTCGTGGAGAGAAGAGACCAGATGACATCATTCGCAACTGGTTGCGGACCCGGGCCACGCTGCGGTTTTTAGCTGCCTGGGAAACGCTAAACAATCCGGATTTTAATCCCGTCAAATTCGACGGGATTATGCAAACCGCGGGTGACCCTACATTTAGCCTTTCTGTTACCGAGTGGCGGGAACAGGTAAATGCAGTCGGTATCGTTTCACGTCGCGGACGATATGGAGGCACTTTCGCTCATGCTGATATTGCATTTGAGTTTGGGGCATATATCAGCCCTATGTTCAAGCTGTTGCTGATCAGAGAGTTTCAGCGACTCAAAAAGGAACAAGATGGCCTGGAAGAGCGCGAATGGGACGCCAACCGATTCCTCACCAAGCGCAACTACGAATTGCACACCGAGACCATCAAAAACTTCCTCCTGCGTGGGCGCGAACAGGCACCCGACAAGGATTGGCTCACTTATGCTGAAGAGGCGGACGTGATGAACGTGGTCGTTTTTGGGCAGTCAGCCCGCGAGTGGAAGGAAGCCAACCCCGAGGCCGTCAAGCGCGGCCTGAACCAGCGCGACTTTGCCAGCAACGAGCAACTCATCGTCCTTTCCAACCTCGAAGCACTCAACTCTGAGCTGATCCGCGACCGCCTACCCAAGGAGGATCGCTACTACAAACTGCGCGACGCTGCGACCTATCAGCTTGGCCTGCTCTACCGCATGCGCATGAAAAAAAGCGATCAGGGGAGGATTGAGGGGGAATGATGCGTATATTTTCAGGAGCATTTCGCCTATTACCCAAGAATTTTTCATGCACCAGGCCCTCCTGCATTTCCTCTCCCAATTCTCCGAGCTGAGCACAGCCGAGGTCGAAGCCATCGCGGAGCACATTCCTGTAGCTGAGTTCCCAAAGGGAACCACCCTGATCCACGAGGGTGAGGTGCCTCAGGCCTGCTATTACGTGCTGCAAGGCTGCGTGAGGCAGTATCATTTCGTCGAAGGGGAAGAAAAAACCACTGCCTTTTACACCGAGCGAAACGGGACGATCTCTTCATCGGATTTTGTCCGTCAGACCCCGTCTGGCTTTTTCCTCACCTGCGTCGAGGACTGCCTGCTAATCTGCGGCGGTCGCGACATCGACCAGGAGAATTATCAGAAATTCCCTGTCCTCAAGGAAATCACCCGCCAGATGGTCGAGGAGGAACTGAACGACACCAAGGAGCAATTTGTCCAGTTTGTCAATTCTACCCCCGAAGAACGCTACAAAAACCTGCTGAAGACCAACCCCGACCTACCTCAGCGGGTCCCCCAGCACCAGATCGCCAGTCTGCTCGGCATGACGCCAGAGTCGCTGAGCCGGATTCGCAAGCGGATTTTGGAGAAGGAGCGGAGGGGGTGAGGTTGGTATGCAGGTATGCAGGTATGAGTTTTCGCAGTATCACACCCCAAAGTTCCTCCATATACTTCATTGCCTTCATACCTTCTTTCACTTCTTCCATTCCTTGCCCCCCTTCACCAGCAGCCACACGGCCAGTCCTACTTCGCCCAGGATCATGGGCAGCATGAAGATGGTTTCCAGGGTAGCCTCATAGGCTGCATAGTTGGGTAAGAGCAGTTGGCCGAGGTTGGTGATGAGGTAGCCGATGCCGGAGACGAGGAGCAGGATGCTGATGATGCGGAGGATCACATTTCGCTGAAAGACCAGGACGCCCAGCCCGATCAAGTGCAGGCCGAATATGACCAGTCCCCAGGACCAGGTGCCTTCGAATCCCTTGACCATCAGGAGCGTCATTTCGCCCTGATCGAGTTGGGACAGCAGGCTTGCACCATCGGTGGAGACCCACAGAGCCATGACGAGCAGGCTGATGGCCACCCCGAGTATGGTTGCATAGCTGAGTCGGAACCAGGCGGTGATGAGCGAGAGCTTGGGAGCTTTTTCTTTGTACACAATGTGTAGCCCCCAGGCAGCGAGAAGGTCGCATATCAGGATGGCGATCCAGCCGGCGATCCCCCAGCGGAATTTGCCTGTTTGAGATTGCAGGTGCTGAAGCAGGGCGTCAGGGTCTGTCAGGCTGAGGTTCTCGCTCATGGCCATGCCAACGACCAGGCCAGCCAGTATGGCCATGGCTACGATGGAGACTCCAGTGATGAGGGCGACCTGGCGTTGGGAAAAATCACCCTTGTTGAGCAAATCCATGTTTTGAGTCGATTAGGTTATTGGTTTGGGTTATCGACAGCAAAACTATGAGGTGGAAACGGGATGAGACGTTGACTTTGGGTAAGAAGCGGCCCAAAGCAATCGCTAAACTTCCAGGAAGGCGAAAAAAAGGAGCAATGGCAATTAAGCCATTACTCCAACTTCAATAATTAACCAATTGTCAGGCCTTTCCTTTTAGCATCATGTTCCAGTACATGTATGGGAGGCCATATTTTTTGAGCAACCACATACTGTAGCGTTCTTTTGACTGGTCAAATGGGAAGCTAGGCGTGAGATTGTTGTCATAGTCAAACTCTGCCAGCACCATGCGGCTGTAGCTGGTCACCAGCGGGCATGAGCTATATCCATTGTAGCTGGCTGAACCATTCATCTTTGGATGCTGCATCTGCTTGAGCAGGTTGGTGACTACGGTAGGAGCCTGCTTGCGCACGGCAGCACCAGTCTTGGCAGTAGGCAGCGCAGCATTATCACCGAGGGCATAAACGTTGTCATAACGCTTGTGCTGAAGGGTGTGCTTGTCAACATCAACCCATCCTCCAGGATTGTCGGGTACTGCTAGGGGGCTCTTTTTCAGGAAGTCTGGTGCAGACTGGGGAGGAGCGGTGTGCAGCATGTCAAATGGGATGGTCACCTTGGCTTTCCCTTCCACTTCGAGGTTAAGGCGGTGAGCCTTGTCGTCGATGATACCACAACCAGTAGGTTCTTCGCTCAGCTCATAAACAGCTTCCTTGGTGTCAGGACGAATTTCAACCAGTTTGTGGAAGAAGAAAGCGTGGATGTCACGCTCCTGAATGATGCGATTCAGGGTTGCCGCAATTTGCTTTACCCCAAAGATAACGGTGGAGTTGTCTAAAGTAAAAAAGGCCCATAGTTGATTAAATTGTTGGTTGCAACA
>CAYFIR010000162.1:0-12053 GCA_964343195.1 uncultured Bacteroidia bacterium
CTATCGAGTTTCTGCCTAAAATCAGTTGAGTAAAACCCGAAACTCACGTTAAATAGAAGCGGCCTTTCCTGGATTGGAAAGGCCGCTTCATCGCTTTTAAAAAAGTTTTCCGGTTCTAGAATTCGCAGCTACAGGTGTCGTAATTATACTCCCCACCTTCCAGGTGGCACACCTGGATTTCTTCCGAAGGGGGGATGCACTCCCCACACTGGCAGGCAGGAAACAGGAGCAGACCAGTCAGGGCAAGGGCTAGAGTCCAGGGACCGAGATTTTTGATTTTCATCTTGAGAGTTGGTTGGATGAAGGTTGTTGATAGATAGACAGAGGGACAGGTCACCTGATTGGACGAATGGACCTGAAAAACTGCATCCTGACAACTGATCTTTTTGAGAAAATTTTCGTGAGAAATGGGGCAAGTCCTATGATCTCAATATTCCACGATCTCAAAAGCTCTTCCTCCTCCCCTCAAAAACAAAACCCCCGCGCTTCTCGCGCGGGAGCCTTCAAATACCCTAACTTACTCTAAAATCACGCTTTACGCTTAACTCTATGCGTTTACCGTAGTCTTGGGGGCACCTGCCATGATTTCCTCATTGGCGTACTCCTCAAACTGCTTGAAGTTCTCGACGAAGGACTTAGCCAGTTTGGCAGCCTGTGCGTCGTAAGCAGCCTTGTCAGCCCATGTATCGCGTGGATTCAGCACCTCAGCAGGCACATTGGGCACAGTCTGTGGTACCATCACCCCAAATACAGGGTGAGCTGCGAACTCTACATCGTCGAGCTTGCCTTCAAGAGCAGCTGTAATCATGGCACGGGTGTAAGGCAGCTTCATCCGACTACCTACGCCGTAGGGACCTCCAGTCCAGCCGGTGTTAATCAGCCAGATGTTCACATCGTTTTCTACCATCTTCTTACCCAGCAACTCCGCGTAAACGGTAGGATGCTGAGGCATGAACGGAGCACCAAAGCAGGCAGAGAAAGCTGCAACAGGGTCTTTTACGCCCATTTCAGTACCAGCAACCTTGGCAGTGTAACCGCTAATGAAGTGGTACATAGCCTGTCCCTTGGTCAGTTTGCTGATCGGAGGCAATACCCCGTAGGCATCAGCGGTCAGGAAGAAGATGTTCTTGGGAATGCTGCCCCGTGATGGGATCACAGCATTGGGAATATGGTGGATTGGGTAAGATACCCGAGTGTTCTGGGTTACAGAGCAATCCTCGAAGTTTACCTGGGTGGTACCTGGGAAGAAACGGGTGTTTTCCAGCAGGGCACCAAACTTGATCGCGCGGTAAATTTCAGGCTCTTTTTCTTCTGTCAGATCAATCACCTTGGCGTAGCAACCCCCTTCGAAGTTGAAAATTCCATTTTCGGACCATCCGTGCTCGTCATCACCGATCAGCAGACGATTTGGGTCGGCGGACAGGGTCGTTTTACCTGTACCAGACAGACCAAAGAAGACAGCCGTTTCCTCTCCATCCTGGCTCATGTTGGCGCTACAGTGCATGGGCAGTACGCCTTTCTGTGGCAACAGGAAGTTCAGTACGCCGAAGATGCCCTTCTTGCTCTCCCCAGTGTAGCCAGTACCACCAATCAGGATGACCTTGCGGGTAAAGTTGATCAGGGCAAAGTTTTGCTGACGGGTGCCGTCCTTTTCAGGAACAGCGTAGAATTCTGGGTCAGTGATGATGTGCCAGTCAGGCTCAAATGCTGCCAGTTCTTCCTCAGAGGGACGCAGGAACATGTTGTGACAGAACAGGTTGTGAGCGGCGAGGGTATCCACGATACGGATATTCAGGCGGTGCTCAGGATCTGCTGCGGCATAGGCATCGCGTACATAAACCTTTTTGCGGCTCAGGTTTTTCATCATGCGATCATACAGATCGTCAAACTTGTCCGCCGGAAACGGTTTGTTGATGTCGCCCCACCATACCTGATCTTTGGTCAGGTCGTCTTCTACAATAAACCGGTCCTTGGGTGCTCGACCGGTAAATCGTCCGGTATCGAACATCAGCGCGCCGGTGTTGGTCAGCGTACCTTCATGGTTAATGATAGCTTCTCCGATTAACTGAGCTGGGGTAAGATCCCAGTATAGTCCGCGACAGTCTTTCAGGCCAATATCTACAAGGCCCTGGGTTACGTTCTTAAGGTGTGTGGTTGATCGAGTCATATTGGTTCCTCGTTTGTGGGTGAATGGGTGATTACGAGACCAAAAATGCCCTCTCTCTCCCCCTTTCCCCATGACATTCGACCTCCTATACATTGACCTTAGTCAATATGAAGGGATGAGTGAGGTTTGTGGAGGACTGAAATGGCTATGGTAGCTGGTGTTTGTTGGTAACTTGGTAGCATTTGGGCTGTATCATTGGGAATAATGTAAAAATGTGATGTGGTATTTATGTTTTGCTTACACTTAATTACCCGGATAACTAATTGGGTATTTTTTCAGGAAAGTAGGATATTCATGCCTCGTAAATAAAAATGTGCTCAGTTGTCTGAAAAAATGAGTCAAAACACCGAATTTTCTGCTCCTACTCTTGATGAAATCCGCTCTGCCCGGGAAAGACTCGGCGACCTGGTCCTCACGACTCCAGTTGTGCAGTGGAATTCTCTGAGGAAATCGGAGCTATTGGGAAATACCACAGTCCATGTAAAGCTGGAACTCTTGCAATATGGCGGCAGTTTTAAGCCGCGTGGGGCTCTCATGCAGATGTTTGACCTTGATCAGGAGACCCTCGCCAAAGGCGTTACGGCAGTCAGCGCGGGCAATCACGCCATTGCTGTCGGCTACGCTGCCAATGTGCTAGGCACCACGGCCAAGGTTGTCATGCCCAAGAGCGCCAATCCTTATCGTGTGGAGGCATGTAAAGCTCAGGGAACCGAGGTCGTCATCGTGGACGACGTTTCGGTGGCTTTTGATGAAGTCGACCGTATTCAACGGGAAGAAGGGCGGTTTTTCGTGCATCCCTTTGAGGGCTTCCAGACCGCGATGGGAACCGGAACCTGTGGATTGGAATTCATTGAAGAAGTCCCCGACCTGGAGGCGGTGATCATTCCCATCGGTGGGGGAGGACTGGCGGCTGGTATTTCCGCTGCGATCAAGCAAACCAATCCCAATGTTCATGTATATGGCGTCGAGCCCACCGGGGCCGACAGCATGTCGCGCAGCTTTGCCAGTGGGCAACCTGAGCGCATTCCTTCGGTCCGTACGGTGGCAGACAGCCTGGGAGCGCCCTTCGCCATGCCATACAGCTTCAACCTCTGTCGGCAGTTTCTGGACCGCATTGTCCTAGTAGATGACCCAGAGTTGCGCAACACCATGCGCCTGATGTTCACCGAGCTCAAGCTCGCCGTAGAACCTGCCGGAGCTGCTGCTCTGGCCGCTTTGCTAGGCCCACTCCGGGAAGAACTTTCCGGCAAAAAAGTTGGCATCATCTGTTGTGGCTCCAATATTGACATTCGTAGCTTCTTTACCCTGGTCAGAGATAGTGAGGGGTGGGACTGAGGAGAGATCGCTGCGCTGCGAGAAGTCAGATCACTTTGCTGCGAAAAGCGAGACAAGAGATTAGCTCTCTTTTTCTGACCTCTGACAGTGAAACGGTCTGACTTCTGACTTCTTCTTTATGCTAAAAAAACTCCTTTCCCAAACAGTCATCTACGGAGCTGGCCACATCCTGGCCAAGCTGCTCAACGTGCTGCTCACGCCGTTGCTGACCGATGTGTCGGGATTTGAGAGGGCGGAGTATGGCATTTTCTCCGAATTTTACGCCTACGTCGCTTTCATCAACATCGTCCTGATTTTCGGGATGGAGACGACCTTCTTTCGCTTTGTGCGGGATGCCGACGATCCCAAAAAGGTCTACAACCAGGCGTTTGTTTGGGTGGGGCTGATGGGAGTGGCCTTTCTGGCGCTGATGCTACCGTTTCGGGATGTGGTGGCCGGGTGGCTGGGCTACGGCGACCAGGGGTATTGGCTGATGCTGCTGAGTGTGGTGATCTTCCTGGATGTGCTGGCGGCCATGCCACTGGCTCTGCTGCGACACAAGGGAATGCCGGGTCGCTATGCCCTGATTCTCATCGTGAATGTGGTCATCACCCTGACGCTCAACTTCATCTTCCTCATCGTGCTGGGCTGGCAGGACCTGACCTGGGTCTTTGTGGCCAATCTGTCCGCCTCGGCGGTGAAGTTCCTCCTGTCGCTGTGGGGCAACCTGCCTTCCTCTCTCAAGCTCGACCGCAGCACCCTGGGACCGATGCTCAACTATGCCTTCTTCATCATGATCGCAGGGTTTGCCGGCATCATGAACGAGACCCTGGACCGGACCCTGCTGCCCAAGCTCTGGCCTGACGGGGCACTGTGGCACGGCAAGCCCCTGACCGGGAAAGAGTTGAACGGAATTTACGGGGCCAATTACAAAGTCGCCATGCTGATACAACTGGCGATACAGGCTTTTCGCTATGCCGCAGAGCCATTCTTCTTTAAGGAAAGCAAGGAAAAAGACTCGCCTGAGACCTTCGCTCGAGTCTTCCATTACTTCGTGATCGCGGCCCTGTTAGGCTTTCTGGTGATTGGTTCCTTTGCCCGCGAACTGGTTACTTTTGAGTGGTTTGGGCTGTTTACCTTTATTGGGGAAGATTACTGGGTAGGGCTGGAAGTCGTCCCCATCCTGCTGTTGGCCTACGTCTTTGCAGGAGCCTACCTCAACCTGTCGATCTGGTTCAAGATCACCAAGCAGGTGCGCTTCGCCATCCTGTTTACCGGGACTGGCGCGCTGATCACCATCCTCGGCAACGTCCTCTTCATCCCCGAATACGGCTACCTCGCCTCCGGCTGGGCAACGCTCGTCTGCTATGTGGTGATGTGCGTCATGGTCTATTTCGTCGGGCAGCGTTATTACCCGATTCCCTACCGGATGACCCGCATCATGCTCTACGGCGTACTCTTCATCGGCTTGTACCTGATTAACCGCAGCATCGGACCCGCACAGGGCTACTGGGTTGCTTTTGCGGTCAAAGCGCTGCTTTGCCTCGTCGGCATCGGCGCGATCGTGGTGGGCGAGAAGTGGTTTTCGGTGTTTGGGAAAAAACAGCAGGAATAGACCGAGGTGTTTTGGGAAGCGAAGGTTCCCTTTCTACGCTTGATGGTCTTCTTTCGAATTCGCTCCCCGATTCTACCGCTATGCGGCATCCACGATCGGGATCTTCGACAGTACAAGTCTTAATCTTTCTACTCTTTCGCGGCCTTTGCGGTAAAAAAGTGACTCTTATGCAAAAACACGAATGGCGCAGGCAGGAAAAGCAGTTCTACCTGCCCAGGCGGAAGCCCGAGGTGATCGACCTCCCGGCTTTCAAATTTGCCGTGATCTCCGGTGAGGGCAATCCCAATGATGAATTCTTTGGCGATTACATCACTGCGCTTTACTCGATTTCCTACCCGATCAAGATGACCGCCAAAAAGCTGGAGACAAAGCCTGCCGGTTATCAGGATTATACCGTTTATCCCCTGGAAGGAATCTGGAGTGTCAATGAAGAAGCCCAAAAGCGGAATGATGGGATTTTCAACAAAGATGACCTCACGTTTCGGCTCATGATCCGTCAGCCCGACTTCGTGACCGAGGAATTTTTTGAGGAAATGCTGGCCCTTACCAAAAAGAAAAAGCCCCATCCGCTGCTGGATCAGCTTCGCTTTGAAACCATTACAGACGGCAAGTGCGTGCAGATGCTACATGTCGGCAGCTACGACGATGAACCAGCGAGTTTCGCGCTCATAGAAGAATTTGCCACCGAGCAGGGGCTCACGCGCCTCAGTAAAGACCACCGGGAGATTTACCTGTCAGATTTTCGGAAGGTTCCGGTGGAGAAGCTGAAGACGGTACTGCGGTTTTGGGTGGAGTAAATTTCGACTCACTTACTTTAGTCATTTTGCCCTCTGATTGATTTTGGGTATTTGTTACACCAAACCAAAAATCAACCAGACATGAAGCAAATTCTTGTACCGCTGGTCTTATTGCTTGGCATCTGCTACCACACCGTTGCCCAGGATCAGGACGCTTCCAACCCTCAGGTTTCGCTTGGGGTCGGCTACTTCGGGGAATTGTTTACCCACCCCGGCATATCTCTGTTCGGAGAAGTGGATTTACCAGAGATATCCTGGCTAGTCCGAAGCAGTCTCGTGTACTACCGACATGCTGGCCATACCCACAACGGGCTATTGTTGCCAGAACTTGCATGGCGAAAACAGGTCTTTCGACAGAGCTTTATGGAAGTTTCTGCCGGAGCGGGAGTGTTATTCCAGAGGCCAGACGCGCCAGTTTGGGCCTATGCGGAAGACGGTAGTTTTCAGGAAGTAGCAGGCTGGCGAGCCTACTTTTCTCCGGCTATAGGAGCACGCATCGGTCGGTCCCTCTCGCTTTCAGGAGGTCAGGAGTTGCTGCCATCGCTTGGTGGACGGCTATTTTCCCTATACCCCTTCAATGACATGTGGTTGATGAGGGGGGCGATAGATATTTCTCTCTCTGTTAAAATTTCAAAGCCATGAAAATTTTTGTCCTGATTTTTGCGGTGATTTTCCTGCTCATTCAGGGGTGTCAGCATCCCTCGGATGATGGGGATTTCGTTTTCCTTAGCCACCAGGGAGCTGATGTGCCTGTTTGGGTGCGGGGTAATCTGGATGCAGAAGTGTTCCTCATCTACATTCACGGTGGACCAGGCGGCAGCAGCTTCATTGACATTCAGCACGAATATTTGGGTGAAATTGAAAGTCGCTACGCCATCGCCTATTATGATCAGCGTGCCTCCGGAAATAGTATCGGAAAGTCAGCCGACGAGTTGCTGACGCTGGACCAGTTTATCCAAGATCTGGACATGGTAGTAGAGTATGTGGAGGCGACCTATTCTCCCGAAAAAATCGTGCTGCTCGGCCATAGTTGGGGCGGGACCTTGGGGACTGCCTACCTGTTGGAGGCCGAATTGCGAGCCAAAATCGATGCCTGGATCGAAGTGGATGGTGGACACAATATTGGGCAAAGAGCTTTCGAATATTCTCGTGATTACGTGTTATCAGTTGCCGATAGCCTGATTGAAAATGGAACTACAAAGGAGCAGAAAGCCTGGCAGACCGTTCGTCAATATTATGAGGACAAGAATAGTTGGCGCGATATGGAGGTAGTCATTCAGCATAGCAAATTTGTCTCTGCGGCAGGAGGATATTTTTATGATGCGGAAAAGGTGGGGACGGTAGTAGGCGCGCAACAGATTCTCTTCTCTGAGACGGATTTCTGGGCCTTGCTGAGACAGAATGAGCACGTCATTCTGAACATGGACATCTGGCACCTCGACTTCACCGATCGGCTGGGGGAAATCGACATTCCTACTCTGTTGTTGTGGGGGCGGACTGATGGGATTCTTCCTTTAGAGTTGGCTTATGAAGCGAAAACGGTTATGGAACTAGACGAAACCCAATTCTACATCTTTAAGCAATCTGCCCATTCTCCCCACTACGAGGAGACCGAATTATTTAATCAAAAGGTGATCGAGTTTATCCAGCAGGAGGTGGAATAACGTAAGCAAAGGGCCTATATGCTTCCATCTCTTCCATTGGCACCCTCTCCACTCATACAAGGCTTCCTGATCTTCGGAGCTGTGCAGTCGCTGTTTTTTGCCATGCTTTTTGGAGTACAAAAGCGACGTCGAGCAGCGGATGTCATCATGGCGCTGTGGTTGATGCTGCTGGCATTTCATATCGGGACATTTTACCTGGTGGGGAGCGGTTGGCTTGTCAGTTCCCACTGGCAAGCTGTCCAGGTGTCCTTCTTGCTGGTGCATGGCCCGTTTTTGTGGGCGTATGTGCGGCAACAGATTCTCCCAGCAGGATTTTGGGGGCGAAAGGATTGGCTGCACTTCCTGCCCTATATGTTGGTTTTAGCGGGCGTAGCCATGATGGAAATGGAGGGAAGAGTTCTCTTCCTACGGGGACTTGCCTTAATGGGAATGATTTCTGGCTTCGCTTACATCGTGGCGGCCTGGCAGCTACTCAGAAGGCACCAACAGGAAGTGCCGAATCGATATTCTTTCATTGAGCAGGTGAGTCTGGAGTGGTTGCGGCGGTTGGTGATTGGCTTGCTGCTGCTGTGGTCGGGCGGTACGGTGTTGGGATTTGCTTCCCGCTTTCTGGCAGTAGATCTGCCGCTAACGGAACTTTTCGTATTTGTACCCCTGTTCATTTTTTATCTGGGGTATCATGGGATTCGTCAGGAAGTCATTCCCGGCAAAATAGCTGGAGCTCCCCCGGATTTTTCTGTTTCCCGACAATCCGAAAAGACGGGGCGCTACCAAAAGTCTGGGCTGCAAACGGAGCAGATGGAACGCATCAGCCAGCGACTCAGGGACGGGATGGGGGAGGGGAAATGGTTCCTCAACTCAACACTTTCGCTCCAGGAAGTTGCGACGATGACTAAGCTACCTCCTCACCATATTACTCAAGCTCTCAACGAGCACCTGGGCCTCAGCTTCCATGACTTTGTGAACCAGTATCGGGTGGCGGAGTTTCAACGCCGGGTCGCCTTGCCCCAGAACAGACATTTCTCGCTGTTGAGCATTGCCCTGGATTGCGGCTTCAACTCCAAATCCAGCTTTAACCGCATCTTCAAACAGGCTACTGGCCTTACGCCTTCAGCCTTTGTTAAAATGCTAAGTGGCTCAGCATCAGGCTCCCATAGAGATGGGACTTCCCAGCCAGAGGGATGAGGCGAAAGGCTCCCCCAATTCGCGTAAGCTTGGATCAAGTTTCATTCAACTTTTTCCAAAATGTGGATCATACTCCTTTTTCTGTCTCTATTTCATTTCAAATCCCGACGACGAACGGGTCGGTTGAAGATCAATAAAGCGCTGCTGTGGCTACCCCTTGTGATGGCCACGATGGCCTTTGCCCAGGATACCTATTCCATTCGTGGCAAACTCCACCTTCCGACGGGAGAAGGAACAGTGTATCTCTACCTGGTTGATGAAGCCAGTTTTGATGTCCCTTTTTCCGGAGTGGATACCTTGGTGCTGCAGCCTCAGGGGCAGGAGCTAACCTTCTACTTTGACGAGGTGCCAGCCGGAAATTATGCGTTACGTGCTTATCAGGATCTGAATGCCAACCAACGGCTGGATCGAGGGCTTTTTGGCCCGGAGGAGCCCTATGGTTTTAGCTGGAAACATAAGGCCCAATTCCCCTTTGACTTTGAGGATGTGGCCTTCAGGGCAGAAAGCAACCAGTTGCATTCAATCGTCCTGAGCGATAAGCCTTTTTGGGCGAAGTAAGCTAGTGCTTTCGGAATGAAGTAATGGACCAATTTATAATTGGGCAAATTGCTGACCAGTAGCACTTTAAACTACGAACGCTTGACTCCGAACTTCGAACTTACTCCACTAGCAGGTTCGCGTTTCATCCAATTGTTAATCCTAAACATCATGACCTTTTTTCCGGATTTCTCACTCGGTTGGACCCATGCATTTTGGTTCTCGGTTTTGTTTCTGGCTACGAATGGCCTGGTAATCACGCTATTCCCTTCGCACTTCAAGAAAAGGGTGTTGCACATGCCCAGGTTCAAGGCGGGGCTCCCGAAGGTGCTAGGTACATTGAATTTCTTCATTTTTCAGGGGCAAATATTCCTGTTGGTGGCGGTTCCCATCATCTGGGGCACACCGTGGTTTTGGGTCGGACTCGTGTTGACAGCAGTGGCATATGGATTTTACCTGACGGCCTTGCTCAACTACGCTAATTCCAGCCCTGACGAACCAGTCACCAGGGGAGCCTATGCCCTGAGCCGCAATCCACAGCAGATCTTTGCGATACTCATGTGGATCGGAATCGGCTTGATGACTTCCTGTGGGCTGATTGTTTTCCTGAGTTTGTTCCAGCTTTTTTCGGTTTATCCGACCTTCATCGCTCAGGAGCAGGACTGTCTGGCGCTTTATGGGAGTGCTTATCGGGACTACATGGAGAAGACGCCGCGCTATCTGCTGTGGTAATTTCCCCCACCAAAACCCGGAATTTTCCCCATAGCGTCGCTGTAGGATGAATGGGTTATTTGGGAAAATGGATCAAGCAGGTCCAAACCCAACAACAACCTTATCATCCTGACGACAATGCCACAACGAATACTAAGGAACGCTTCCGAAATAACTCAATCCACCTCGCTTGATCTTTTGCACGAATCCTGCGTCAGAAAAACCTCGAATAGCCCGCTATGCTCGGTTTTCCTTCCTTGCCTTCGCACAAAATCTCAGCGCAATATGGGCCTATTTATTCCGTCAGCGTTCCTTATGATGGCGCTCATAATTTGGGCGCTTTCCTTTACTGCCCAGGCCCAAACGGGCGATTTTGAGTGGAAGCAATTGGAAACATTTGGAGGGGCCGCCAATGACTTCGCCCTGCGAATGGAAGTCGATGCCGACTCCAACGTGTACCTCGCTGGCCTGATCCGGGATTCGATCCGCATAGGGGGGCAGCTATATGAGTCCGCCGGAAAGAATGACCTCATCCTGATGAAACTGCTGCCCTCCGGAGCGGTAGACTGGGTGCAGGTGCTGGGCGGAACAGACAACGACGCCGCCTATGCCATGACCATCGGAGTGAGTGGCAGCCTCTACCTTTCGGGTTACTTCAACAATGAAATCACCGTGGGGGGCTCATCGTACCAGAGTCTTGGTCAATCGGATGTTTTTCTGGCCAAATTTTCTCCAGAAGGAAATCCCATCTGGTGCCGAACCTGGGGGAGCACGGGGCTGGATGGAGGTTGGTCCATGGATGCCGTTCCGGGGGGAGGCGTCTTTTTGGGGGGAGATTTTCGCGGAGAAATGATCATGGGAGACGATACCCTGGTGTCCTCCGGTCAGACGGATGGATTTTTGGCGATTGTAGAAGCTGATGGGACAGTCGGATGGGCCACGTCATTTGGTGGGCAGGGACAGGAGCGCGTAGTCGATCTGGTGGTCGATCCGGCGGGAGACGTATTTGGAGTCGGTTACTATACCCAGGAGATGCTGGTAGAAGGCGACAGCATTTCCTGGTCTGGAGGGCGTGATTTCTTCGCCATGAAATGGAACTCCCTGGGCTATGTCCAATGGATCACGACAGGCCAAAGTCCCGCTCAGGACGATGCCCATCGCTGCGTAGCAGACGAAAACGGGAACTTTTACGTCGCAGGTAATCACCGGGATTCGCTGGTGATTCAGGGGCGCACGCTCCCCTGGTCTGGCGGTGGAGACTTTGACGGCCTGCTCATCAAGTTAGACCCTAGTGGTGACCTGCTCTGGACCCATACCCTGACCGACACCGCACGCGGTGCCTATCGTTCGCTGGTGAGCGTGAATGAGGATTACCTCATCGTTGGTGGCGATCAGGCGATCAATGGCGATGCCGAGATCTTGATCCAGAGCTTCAACAGAGACGGAGAACTCCTGCACGCGGATACCCTCATCAATGCCGGGGCAGACTATTCCTATGTGTTGGACTGGAGACACGACCGGCTATATATGGGCGGCGTTTTTCAGGGGAGTTTGGGAATGGATTCGCTGTCTGCGACCTCGGCTGGCGGCTACGACCTCTTTCTGGCTGTTACGGACGCAATGGAAATCGAAGATGGCGGCAATACCGGACTGGTTGATCAGGCATCGCTGGATTGGCGCATCTATCCCAATCCCACTTCAGGAAACTTCTCCATCCAACTGGAACGCCCACTCCAGCAACCTGCGAAGCTCTCGCTGCTAAATTTGCAGGGCAGCGTCCTCTGGCAACGGGAGATATCGCCTGCTCAGGATTTGTTGGAAGTAGCCATTCCCTCGATTCCCACCGGGCTGTACCTGCTGCAACTTCGTACGGAGGAACAGGTGTATGCTGAGTTGATTCGCATTAAAAAGTAAGGTTCTCTGGCAATTTTAGCGGAGAGAAAAGGGGGTACGACCCCTCTGGGGGTGATTCGGTGGTGCCAGGTGAGCTACAATGGTCAGGCCTCTATAGGGGAGAAAGTAGCACTTTAAACATTTTGATTCCTCCCTCTTTCGCACAAGCC
>CAYFIR010000163.1:0-11758 GCA_964343195.1 uncultured Bacteroidia bacterium
GTGAATTTACTCTTGCGCATAATCCGACAATTTAGATGGGTTAATTCATTATAACACTTTCTACTAAATTGTGGTAGCGGGAAGGGGGAAGGCTACATGCGCTCCCGCAGCAACAGGCTGCCCATCACTGGGATCTACTTAAAAGCCCCAGAATAGACTCCTTCAAAGTGTTGAACACGGGTTCGGTGCAGGTTCCTGTCAATGGAATGCTCAACCAGCAAAAGCTCCCGGACGATCATGGGTTTGGCGAACTCATCTGGGTCGAAGTGTATGCGTTTCTTTTTCACCATACCGAATTGGGCTGGTTCATGATCGACAGCGGACTGGACAGCAGTTACCAACACGATGGGAATATCCGGGGATTGTTGGCCAAAAACTACATCAAAGCCTCCCGACAGGAGCCCGGACAAAACATCGCCGCACAACTCGCCAGGGAGAACAGGGACATCCAGGGCCTCTTCTTCACGCACCTGCATGGCGACCATACGGCGGGCCTGCCAGAGATCGACCCACACATCCCCAAATACGTCAGCGAAGGAGGAAAATTCCTTCATTATCCGGCCCTATATCAATCCAATCACCTGAGCCGGGAAGATACCCTCATCGAACTGGACTGGTCCAGCGCGGTGCAGGCAGCCCCCTTTGATCAGGTGCTGGACGTATTCGGAGACCAGTCTCTGTTTGCCATAGCCACGCCCGGACATTCGCACAGCCATACTTCGTATTTGCTCAACACTTCGGAGGGCCTCGTTCTCCTGACGGGCGATGCCAGCCATACCCGCTACGGATTTGAACATGGCATTGAGCCGGGTTGGACTACCGATGAAGAACAGGCGGTTCACAGCCTCAGTCAGCTAAGGGATTTCAGGCAAATGTATCCAGCGACCAGGGTGATTTTTGGGCATCAGCAATAGTAGATTTTCAGAAGAAAAGCCGCCCTCCATACAAGGGCGGCCACTTTCACTGACAAATACACGAATCCACTATTGCTTGAACAGTCTCTCGCGGCGAACTCCGGATGCTTCGGATACTTCCACCACGTAAACGCCAGGAGTTAACTGACTAAGGTCGATTTTGAGCTTTTCAACTTCTGCCTGCTGAGTCAGAACCACCTGCCCGGCTGCGTTGTAAATCCTTACCTGAGCAGATTGCCCCTTTTCCACCTCGATATTCATAACCACGAAATTGGCCGTAGGATTGGGGTAGAACAATGGCCCCGAAAGCTCTCGTTCGACTTCCTCGTCGATGGTCTGGGCCATCCGGGAGCCAGAAACCGAGATCAGTTCCCACTGGGCATTGGGGTGGGTGGTATTGGCCCACTGACCGGCATTGTCGCCGTTGGTGGTGCGGCCCATGCCATCTATGTACAGTCCGGTGTTGCGGTTTTGCAGGCGGTAGTAGGAGCCGTCGTACTGTTGCACCGACCAGTGCGAATTTTGGTGGGTGGTATTGGCCCACTGCCCCAGGTCAGAGCCATTTGCAGTGCGGCCCATGCCGTCGAGGTACAAGCCAGTGCCTACGTTGCGCAGTTGGGTGTAGCCCCCTCCAACACTGACAAACTCCCACTGAGAGTTGGGGTGGGTGGTATTGCCCCACTGGCCACAGGCATCGCCATTGGTGGTGCGTCCCATGCCGTCGAGGTACAGTCCAGTGCCACGGTTGCGAAGTTGATAGACCGTTCCACCGCCGCCGCCGCCACCACAACCGGAGACGTTGATCGAGCAATTGGTGGTCCGAACTTCCTGACAGTTGGGGCTACCACCGGAAACTGAGCCGCTGAGTACATGGGTATTGGTCGCATCCTCCAGGAAGATGCCATGGCTGGTGGGGTTCGCGATGTCAACCCAACCTACGGTACAGTCCTGGCTACCTGAAACACTGAAAAATCCCCGTCCAGAGTTGCGGGAATAGACTCCCGCGCAATAGGTGTTGCCATTGGCATTGGCTACGCGGAAGGTCGCATAGCCTCCGCCCTGGTTGTTGTAATTTCCCGTTACGACGCCGACATCACAGTTGGTGGAGTTGTTGAGCAGGACCCCGCAGCCTCCGGTGTAGTTACACTCGACATCGCCGATGTCCACGCCATTGACGGAGTAGGTCTCGATGGCGTGTCCGGCAGAACCTTCGATCAGGATGTTTCCGTTGATGGTCAGGTTGCTGGCCGAAGCCGTAGAGGCATCGTAGCGGATCCCCAGTCCCACCGGACTGTTGTTGCTCAGGTCCATCGTGATGTCCGTGAAGGTGACGTCATTACACCCCCTGAACCAGAAAGCGTAACGGGGATTGCCGATGACCCGAACGTTGCGGACGGTGATGTTGCTCTTGCGGTCTGCATAAATAGCGACTGCCAGGTCACCGTTGCTGTTGCAGTTGATCTGATGATCGTGGAAATCCAGCGTTTGGCCGGAGTTAGGACGAATGGCGTATACATTGCCGCCATCATTACCCGAATCACCAGAATTCCAAATATCGATCGTTCCGGAACCCATGTTGTTACAGGCGGCGTTGATCGCATCAAAGTACCGGGAACCGGTATAGACATTCGAGCCGTTTACCGTTGCATAGAACGTACTTCCGGAACGATAAACGGAGCCCTGCCCATAAAGAACCGAGCCGATGAGGGAAAACAGCAAGGTGAGACACATCACCTTTAGACTGATTTTTGAAAAAGTTTGCATAAAATAAGTAGATGAATAAGTAGTAATACATAAGAGCAAAAAGAACCTCTCCCCCTGGCCCATCAGGCAGGGAAGCATACCGTCGAGAAATCCATCAGATTCAGCCAGGGAGTGATTTTTGCCCTGAAGTCAGGCCACACTTCCCCATACGAACAGACAGATTAGTGACCATTCGAATAATTCTGAAATAATAGCCTCCCATGCAGCTACTGGAGATTTACCAATTGCTGGGAAATGCGGGTCACCGGTGCCCGGTTTGGCACCTATGGAGCCCTCCTTTTCCCCCTCTATCCCGAAAGTTTAGCCAATCAGGTTCATTCAAAAGTGGCTTTACGCTATCTTCCGAATAAATAGCCGGCCTTCATCAGGAAAGAAGGTTGGGAATGCCATGTTCGTACGTAAAGGGAGAAATGTGATGGGTTTTCCGGAGTAATAGTGTTTGTCCTTTTGGAATAGCATCAGAGCTTTCGCCCGCTTGGTTTAGTCAGGTCATAAAAAGGTATTTGGGTTTGATTGGTCCAATCGCCATGGAGTGAGCAACTAGTGCTTGCGGAATGAAGTAATTAGCCAAATATAACGCAGACATTATTTCGTAGGACTAGGAAGGAAAAACGATCATAGCGAGCTATGTGAGGCTTTTTCTGACGCAGCAATACGGAAAAAGGGCAAGTTTTGAGGTTCAAGACTTTGTTCCGAAAGCACTAGGCTAAGCTATTCCGTTGACTCTTACAGACCAGATGGTTTTGTTTATTCTGAAAGCATGAAAGCCTTATAAACAACAGGATTATGGAATATACCTGAGACAGTTAGAAAAACTGCTATGTACTATTCTGCAACTCGCATTTTTTAGATAAAATACATTTCATAAAGACAGATATAAGTACATAGCCCTTCCTTTCCAGCTTTCGAAGCTGAATGGGGGACCTGTCCAGGGCCTCCTCTAAAAAGGGAATGATCAGATTGCCTCTCCTTCTATTCGCTTTTCGAAAAATAAGGTACACCAAATCTTCTTGCCAGATGGAGGATTCGCCCGTTTTTCAGGAGGACTGGACGGTAAATCCCGGGAAATTTTCTCCAATTCCGAAAACTAGAACGGTACAGAACATCTGTCACAAATTCTTTCGCTTAATTCCACCTACAGATTGAACTAAACCCATTAACATGCGCAAGGACTATTGGCTATTTCTGCTAATCTGCATTTTTACCCTCTCTGCGGTAGCACAACCCCGCAGCAAAAAGATTCTCAACTTCGACTGGAAATTCATCCAGGAAGATGTCGCTGGAGCCGAAAGCACAGACTTCGATGATTCCGGCTGGCAAACGGTCCAGCTCCCACACGATGCTTCGATCTACGGAGCCTTTTATGAGGACAGCCTCAACTCAGACCGACGCAATGGCTTCCGCCCCCGCCTCAAAGGCTGGTACCGGAAAGCCCTGACCCTGGATGAATCCATGAACGGTAAGCAGGTCGTGCTGGAATTCGAAGGCATCTACCGCGACGCCCATGTCTATGTCAACGGACAGGAAGTTGCTCACCAACTCAACGGCTATGAAGGCTTCTTCGTGGACGTAACCGAGGTCGTGAAAGCAGGGGAAAACCTCATTGCGGTCAGCTACGACAACACCTACATGGGCAGTTCCCGGTGGTACAATGGCGAAGGCATCTACCGCGACGTGTGGCTACACCTGACTGACGCCGTCCATGTGCTGCCTCACGGCACCTACATCACCACTCCGACCATTCAGTCTGACATGGCTGAGGTACACATTCAGACCGAGATGGTCAACGAATCCGGTGAAGCCCAGGAAATTACCCTGGTTTCGACCATCCTTGACCCGGCTGGAAAAAAGGTAGGCGAACAGTTTGACATCGTGCCCGTCGCCAGTGGCGAGCAGTACACCTATCAGCAGGAAATCTCCATCTCCAACCCCCAAATTTGGGACCTGGACCATCCGCACCTCTATCAGGTGAAGTCGGTGCTGAAGCAGGGAGAAGAGGTTTTGGACGAATACGAAACTATTTTTGGCATCCGTGAAGTGGCTTTTGACCGCAACCACGGCCTGCTGCTCAACGGCGAAAAGGTTCTCGCCAAGGGGGTGAACATCCACCACGATCTCGGCCCACTGGGAGCCGCCGCCTTCGAGCGAGGCATCGAGCGCCGCCTGGAAGGACTCAAGCGACTCGGTTGCAATGCCATTCGCCTGGCTCACAATCCCCACGATGCCTATATCCTCGACTGGTGCGACCGCAACGGCATGCTGGTCTTTGACGAAGCATTTGACAAATGGGAAGACCAGTTTTTTGGCGAGGGCAATGACTTTGAAGACCACTGGCAGAGCAGTCTGGAGGCGTTCATCCGCCGCGACCGCAACCATCCGTCTGTATTCCTTTGGAGTGTCGGTAACGAAACCAAGCAACAGCGCGATCCACGTGCCGACTTTGGCGTACCCATGCTAAAGGAAATGGTGGCCTTTCTCCATGAGTTGGAACCTAGCCGTTCCGTAACCTGCGGGCTGCATCCATCGCGCCGCAGTGGAGCCTACCGCACCGAGAACTATTACCGCGAAGGTCCGCCCGAAATGGAATTCTACATGGACGTCGTCAGCACCAACTACCGCGAGGAATTCTGGCCAGTAGATCGCGCCAATTACCCTCAGTTGACCTTTATTCTGAGTGAAGCCCAGGTCGGCAACCTTGGAGGCGAATGGTTCAATTATGACCACGATACCAGCGTGGGGCAATTTTACTGGGGCGGCACGGATTACATTGGGGAGTCCTTTGGCTGGCCTGCCAAAGGCTGGCCCAACGGCATCATCGACTGGAACGACCATTGGAAGCCTTTCAGCTACTACATTCAGAGCCTGTACAGCGATGAGCCAATGGTACACGTTACGGCCTATGATCCTTCGCAGGAAACCAAACAATACTGGAACGAAGTCAACCTGCGCTTCCAGCCGATGTTTTCCCACTGGAACTGGAAGGGCCGCGACTCCGTGCGCCTGATCACCTTCACCAATGCCCAGGAAGTCGAGCTGCTGATCAACGGAGAATCGGTAGGCGTCAAGCAGGTTCCTGCGGAATACTACACCAAAGAAATTCACGCCTACACCGCTGACGAATACGATCCCGACAATCCCATCAACACGGGACCTGTCATGCACAAAAAGCTGGAGTGGATCGTGCCTTATGAAAAAGGGAAAATCGAAGCCATTGCCCGTATTGACGGCGAGGAGGTCGCTCGCCACGAATTGCAAACTGCTGGCAAAGCTCACCACATCATGCTGGAGCCCGATCGCAGCGTGTTGAGTGCAGATGGGCTGGATTTGTCTTATCTTACGGTTAGAGTTGTCGATAAAGAAGGTCGTACGGTGCCAGACGCAGATTATGACATTCAGTTCGAAGTAACCGGTGCCGGAACCAATGCCGGAGTGGGCAACGCGGATGTGATCAGCCACGAGCTGTTCCAGGCTGACCATCGCCGCGTTTTCCAGGGGAAAGCCCTGTTGATCGTGCGTGCCGACCGTGAACCCGGACAGATTCAAATCACCGCCAGTGCCCGTCGCCTCAAGTCTGCTACCATAACCCTCGAAGTAAAAGATGATGAATAAATTGCTGCTAATACTACCGCTACTGGCAATGCTATTTGCCTGTACTCCCCCCTCCGAGCAGGATCCGGAAGGAGAGGTTACCCCAGTTGAGGAAGCGGCCGACTCCGTGTACATGTTTTCCTACTTTATGGGGAATGGCGAAGACGGCCTCCACCTCGCTTACAGTGAGGACGGCTACACATGGCAGGCCCTCAACAACGGTGAATCCATCCTCACGCCTACCGCAGGAGAAGACAAACTCATGCGCGACCCCTGCATCATTCGTGGACCAGAAGGGAAATTCCACATGGTGTGGACCGTTAGCTGGCACGAACGAGGCATCGGTTATGCTTCCTCTGAAGACTTGATCGATTGGTCTGAGCAGCAAACCATCATGGTAATGGAAGATGAACCTACCGCCCAGAACTGCTGGGCGCCAGAGCTTTTCTATGACAAAAAGAGTGAGCAGTACCTGATTTACTGGGCGACCACCATTCCGGGCCGATTCCCAGAAACTGCCAACATGGCTGAGGATGACTGGAACCACCGGATCTACGCCACGACGACAGCCGACTTTGAGACTTTCAGCGATACAGAGCTATTTTTCGATCAGAGATTCAACGTCATCGACGCCGTCATCACCTCCAATGGAGATGAATATGTAATGGTCGTCAAGGATGAAACCAAGTTTCCCGAAGCGCAAAAGGACCTGCACATCACCACAAGCGACAACCTCATGACCGGCTACTCGCCTGTTTCGGAGGCCATCAGCGACCACTGGGTAGAAGGCCCGACCATTACCAGGGTGGACAGTCAGTGGGTGGTGTACTTTGACCGCTACCGCGCCCACGAAATGGGAGCCATCGCCAGTACCGACCTCATTAACTGGACCGACATTTCCGATCAGGTGAGCTTCCCCGAAGGGGTGCGACATGGAACAGTCTTCAAGGTCGAGCAGGCCGTGCTCGATAACCTGCGGTAATTGGGCGCGTTTGGGAGGTGGGTTTGACGGGGTACGGCTCTCAGCGAGTCAAGCTCCATCAAACCTGCCTACATCGGTGCAGCCCCCTACCCCATAAGCTGCTGATAAACAGGCCTCTCAGGCAAATACAGGTGGACCCTTTGGCAATTCTCGGTATAACCGGTTGACAACATCCTGCAATCAGTTGGGTCAGCCATTTACACGCAACCTGGGTCCATCTCAGGGGAAATGAACCGGGCGGTCCTTTTGCCTACATCCTGTCAAAAGCCCTCACTCAATGTATTCCTCCCTATCCGAAAAGGAAATAAGGATTCTTCAGGAACAAACCAGAGAAGATGAAAAATGGTCATTCAATAAAGCCGCTGTTATGGTTGTCCTTTGCGCTGATGGGCTTTGCCTTTGTCGTGCAGACTGTAGGCATCATTCCCAGGCAAGATTTCCTTCCTGAAGAGGTTGGAACCGTCATCAGTCCCCAAATGAGTGACCGCCATCACAATCAACCCATCGTGTTTGATGGGTTTGTGATACTCACCGGGAATGCAGAACATGAAGTTTGGGATATTTCCGACCCCTATAATCCGGTCTATGTGAGTGAGATGGTTTCGGTTCACAATAGTGGAGAAGCCGAATCCCATCAGGTAACGATGGGGAGTATTCAGGGCAAATATTATATGGCCACCACCTCAGGCAAAGGCATAGATATCTGGGATGTATCAATTGCCCAAAGCCCAAAATATGTCGCCGCCCTGGTACTGCCCGGAATCAACTATGGAGACGTAAACAATGGAATCTGGGGACTGAGCTGGCAGGGCAATCATTTGTTTCTGGGGGCCACGAATCATGGCCTCTATGTGGTGGATGTCTCCGATCCATCGAATCCATTCTTAGCCAGTCAGGTCCCCCTTTCTCAACTGGGAGGCCTGAAGCCCGGGCCATTGTTTGCTTTGGGAAACCTCCTGTGCATCACCTCGCCCAAGGGGAATAACGGAGTGGCGACCCTGGACATCTCTGATCCGATAGCTCCTCAACTGCTGGATGTCATCAACTACCGAAACAACCATTCCTACATCGGGGGATTTTACGGAAACCATGCGGTGCTGATCAATCCCCTGCGGTTTTATGACGTCACCTCCGATCCCCAGCACATCGAACAGGTAGCGTCTCTCAATGTCGTTCCTTCCGAATATGTCTCATTCGATAATCACAAGCTATTTCTGGGAGGTCTTCGGGGAGGGAGCGAAGGAATCCACGTGTTTGATATCTCTGATCTGGACGATATCCAAAATACCTTGAACATACCGGGCCGGGATCCTCGTTGGGATGACCAGTTTTCGGTGGCGATCGGCAATTTGATCATCATGTCAGATGACCAGAAGGTCGATGGCAAGTATGTGGGCAGTGTGGTGGCAGTTGCAGAAGAATTAAAAGATACCCTGCCACCAACTTTACTTTATGCCAATCCAGCAAACGGCGCTATGGACATTCCCGGAGGCGGTGCCATAGGGCTCTCCTTCTCAGACTGGATCGAGTTCAGCAGTGTGGACTCAGGTTCCTTTCAGTTACGGAAAAAAACAGGAGAGATCGTTTCAGGCTCATGGGGCTGGTTGTATACGACGATCAACTTTGAGCCGGACCAGGACCTGGAACCCCTAACCGAATATGAAATATACTTACCCTCTGGGGGCCTCACCGATTTGTCTGGCAATGCACTGAATGAGGATATTTTGATCTCCTTCACCACTGACGCCAGTACGCCCCCCAGACCAAACCCTCAGCTCGATGATATTGAGCCGGTTTACGTAGGAGATTCCTTTTCCTGGAGTTTGGAGAATCCCGACACAGTACATCAATACTATTGGTTCCTGAATGACAGGGTCATAGGGGCAGGCTCTCAGGTCACGTATGCAACGGATGAGCCAGGTCGCCATCAGGGCTGCCTAAAAATGTATCGAAAGCAGGGCCGTGAGTTCTACTTCGAAGCTGAAAATACGGACCTGATGGGAGGGGTTAGCATCATGTCCAACAATGACGGGTTCTCCGGGGCAGGGTATGCGGATTTTCCGGGAATGCCAGGAGACAGCATAGCCATTACCTGGGCAATCAACCTGGTTTATGATGACCTGTTAGACGTTGAATTTGGATATGCGAACGGAAGAACCGAAGCGAGACCGCTGAATCTGTACGTGAACGATGTGTTGATGGGAGAAGTGAATTTTTCTCCTACCGGTAGCTGGACCACCTGGGGCAAAGAGGTACTTTCCGACATCGCGCTGATCAGGGGTGAAAACCGAATCGCGCTGGTTGCAAATGCAGGATCACAGGGCCCCAATATCGACTACCTGAGCTTTCAGGGAAGCCCTGCCAGCATTTTCAATCCTGGGCCGCTGGCCCATACAGAGTGCTTTGTCCAGCCTGTGAATCAAAGACCATCAGCCGCCGCACCGCAGGCCAGCCAACGCATGATCATGAGGGGACGCAGGATCTGGAGTGTCAATCCTGATAACAATTCGATCGCGGCGCTGGATGCCGATACCCATAACAAGATCGCCGAAATTCCCGTCGGAGGGAACCCCACCTCTCTGGCATGGGTAGGAGAACACATCTGGGTGGTGAACAGAGACTCCTACGACATTTCCATCGTCGATCCTGGTGACAAAACTGTCATCCGAACCATCAGCTTGCCCCTGGCCAGTCAACCAACAGACATACTGGTGTCCCCTGATGGGAAATGGGTGTATGTATCCCTCAGCGTAGTCGGAAAGGTCGTCAGGATTTCACCTGACACAGAGTCAATCACGGCGAGTGCAAGCCTTGGGGAAAACGAAACCGCTCCCGTGCTGGGAGGACTGGCGATCGATTCATCCGGCCAAACCCTGTACGTGGGGAGGTTGATCTCCAATGGAGTGGAAGGCCAGGTGTATGCCATTGATTGCCCGACGATGACGCTTCGGAGCACCATTTCTCTGGAGAACAAGAATACCCTCGATGCTTCGAACTCCGCAAGGGGCATCCCGAACTACATTGAGCGAATAGCGATCAATCCCGCAGGCAATGAACTCTGGGTTGCCTCGAAGCAGGATAACCTCATGCGTGGGGGATTTCGGGATGGCAATCCACTGGATCATCAGACCACCGTTCGTTGTATCATCTCCAGGATTGACCTCAACCAGGAAATGGAACTGATTGATGACAGGATCGACATTGACAATTCCGAAAGAACAAATTCCATAGGCTTCAATGACAGAGGGGATTTTGCCTTTGCCACCTTACCGGGAAATAACAAGGTGATCTTTTTGGATGCCTACACCGGCGAACAGATCACCGAATTTGCCGTCGGACTTGTGCCTGATGCCTGTCTGTACGATACCGTAACAAATAAGCTGTTTGTCCACAACTTCCTCAGCCGCAGCATCTCTGTGTTGGATGTTGGCCCGATAATGGCCAACAAAGGAACCGGCTCATTGATCACTACGACCAGCATGGTGGAGCATGAATTGCTGGAAGAAGAGGTGCTGAAAGGGAAGCGTTTCTTCTATGATGCTTCCAGCAAGCGGTTGAATCAAAGTGGGTATATGAGTTGCGCGAGTTGTCACCTCGATGGCGGCCATGATGGGAATGTGTGGGACTTCACTTCTTTGGGCGAAGGATTCCGAAATACAACAGACCTAAGAGGGCGGGCAGGCACCAAACACGGGAGGCTTCACTGGACAGGCAACTTTGATGAAGTGCATGATTTTGAAAATCAAATCAGACATTTTGGTGCGGGTACCGGGTTAATGGATGACGATGATTTTTTCCATGCCGAAAATCCTCTCGGGGAACCCAAAGCGGGCCTAAGCGATGACCTCGACGCCCTGGCGAGTTACATTACCTCCCTGGAAAGTGTCCCCCCCAGCCCATACAAGCCATCTCCTGATCGATACAGTACACTGGCATCCCTCGGGTTAACAGTGTTTGAGGAAAATGCCTGCGGCAGTTGTCACAGCGGGGTAGAGTTCACCGACAGCCCTTCCGGGCAGCGACATGACGTCGGAACGGCAGCCCCCTCTTCCGGCCAAAGGATAGGTCAGGCTCTGACCGGCTTTGATACGCCCACGCTGAAGGGCTTATGGAATACCGCTCCCTACCTCCATGATGGTTCCGCCCACACAATCGAGGAGGCGGTGCTGGCTCATCGGGATATCGAGATTGCAGAAGAAGATTTAGATGCCTTGGTACAGTTTCTCCTGGAGCTGGACGAAACGGATATTGCACATGCAGGCCCATATGATCCTGCTCATATTTTTCAGCTATACCCCAATCCCGTCACACACGACAGGCTCTTTATTCGGGTGGCTGACAACCTGGAGGTAGAATGGAACATATATGCTGCCGATGGCAGATTGATCAAAACCGGATCTGGAAACACTGTTGATTTACAATCAGTAAGAAACGGCATTTATGTCGTCGAGGTGGTAACTTCTCTCAATCGACATACGGGCAAGATCATTATTTCTCGTTAGATGGACTT
>CAYFIR010000164.1:0-11712 GCA_964343195.1 uncultured Bacteroidia bacterium
AACTACGAACTACGAACTACGAACTACGAACTACGAACTACGAACTACGAACTACTCCCTCACCGGCTCTGCTTCAACCAGTTTGTAGGAAATTTGCAAAGGGTCATCTACCAGAACCAGCGTTCCCTTTACTGTTACCTGTTCGTCCAGATCAAACTCCCAGTCCTCTGCCAAAATTAACTCAATAACCGTCTCTTTGCCGCCCCCGCCACAAAAAAAACATTCGGTGAAAGGGTATCGAGAGAGAATATATAGCTGATTGTCAACTGTCAGGGGCAGCATGAACCCTTCTATGATTACCTCTTTCCCCGCTAGAGATTTGACAGAAGGCTCAAAAATCGGTCTCCCATACACCGGGTCACGGTTGCTCTGGTCCTCCTGCACAAACTTCACATGTGACAAAATCTGCCAATCAATGGCCTGCTGGGCCTTGATGGGCTGCTGAATCCCCACAGAAAGGAGGAAAGTAATCAGGAAGAAATAGGAATTAGGCATGAATAATTTACTTGATCCAGTAGAGAGGGAGTATGGAATCTGCCTGGCAGAGCTACTTCCCGTATTCAAAAATACGTGAAAAGGTCCCACAAAGGTATATGGTTCTGTTTGAAGGGGCCATTTTGGTGGTTCATCCTGGATTCTGATCCCTGCAGGATGAACCAGTAAGCCACCTCAAATGGTACAGGTTGTGAACCTGCTAACCCCTAACCACCTACGAGGTTCCAGGCAAGCAGACCTGCGAGATTTCCCAGTGCCAGATTGGCTACCCCTACCGTGAGTCCGGTTACGACGATTTCCCGATTATGCATGGCAGTCGCCATGGGGCCGATGAATGGGGGACCATACAGCCCCGCAATGTGGGTAATGAGCGTAGTGTCAGAATCGATTCGGAGCAACCTGGAAACCAGTGTGTGAAGGATCATGGTGCCCAATATCACCCAGGCCATATAGCCGATATTGGGCCAGGCCCCTGTCGTTAGGGTCTCCAGGTCAATCATGGCACCCGCTACGGTACAGAAAACCAGGAAGAAGTATTCGCCAGTTTCATAGGTGCCAGCTAGGTCACGAACTTTGTGCCAACTGGCCCCCGCTAGTCCCGTCACAGTGAGCATCCCAAGCATCAGGCTTCCGTGTAACTCACCCATGATTAGAAAGGTGATTCCAGCCGCAAGTACAATCGCGGCTGCCCCTAGTCCTATGGATCTGAGGGCCTGCAATGGAGGAAGGGTGAAGTTGTCAGCTGGAGCTGCCTCGGTGATCTGGTGGGGCTCCTGGGGGGGCTTTTTATCCGGAAATGGTTTGAGAATACGGCGGTAAATCCGTGGACCAATGGAGAGGATGATGGGCAGGAGGCTCCCCCCAACCATCAGGTCGGCGAGGTTATAGGTCCCAAAGAGTGAAGCGTCTCCTCCGATGGCAACGTTTACCGCAGCCATATTAGCGGTTCCTCCGGTGTAAACTGCTGCTGCCAGGGCGGCGGCTTCTCCAGGTTGTCTCATGAATTGCTGTCCGGCCAGCGCGACCAGGAGAACGACCGGGAAATAGGTGGCGACCGAGATCAGCGTAGGGCCGGCAAGTCGCCGCCATGCTTTTAAATCCGCAGACAAGAGCATCAGGGGAATGGCCAGGGCCACGGTCCCTTCCAGAAAGGGTTCCAGCAGCCCTCGGTCTTTGGGCAAAAGTAGCCCCATCAGGATGCCCACTGCATAGGCCCAGAATGCTGGACTCAGCCAACGGATGAGTTTCCAATGGGCTTCTCCCCTGAGCAGTCCCAGTGGAAAGATGAAGGCAGCGATGAGAATGAAGTAAATCAGCACGAGAAGTAAGTGGAATTGGCGTGAGGGGGAGGCGATAGCTCGATAGCTGGTAAATGTGGGCTTGGATAAAATCAGACCTCATCTCGCTATTTGCGGCGGTCGCGCAGCGGGTCTTTGGGTTTGGTTGCCCGGAAGTTTTTCAGGTAAAACGGCTCGAAGGTAATCAGGTCTTCAAATTCTTGTCTCTGGTATTTTGTCCAAAGGCGAGACCCGGCATCCACGGCAGTAGGGAGCACCTGACCAAGGACATGGGCATTGGGATGGACTGAGAGGACTCCACGACACTTTTCGGCTCCATCCCCACAAAAGATTACGGGGCCTTTCTCCAACTCCTGCTGAAAGGATTGCTCATCGATGATTTTGGCTTCGATGGGAGAGAGTTCCTCTCCCTTACCATTGTATTGGGCGCAATATACCTCCATGCGCCTGGCATCGATCATGGGGATAATGGAGGCATCCAACTGCTGCGCCAAATCAGATTGGGCATCGGCGAGGGTTTCCAGTGTACTGTAGCTGATAAGCGGCTTTTGCAGGCTGTAGCAAAGACCTTTTGCGGTAGACACCCCGACCCGCAATCCTGTGTAGGAACCAGGGCCGCGACTTACGCCTATGGCAGCCAAAGAGGCTGGTTTGACGTCCAGGTTGTCAAGCAGTTGCTCGATTATAGGCAGCAGGAGCCTGGCATGGCTCTGCTGTTTCCGGATTTCGGTTGATGCGATAAGTTTGTCTGCTGAAAATAGCGCCACTGACCCAAATGCGGTCGCTGTTTCTATAGCCAGGAGAAATGGGCCTACGTCAGTATCTGCTTTCATGCCGCAAAACTACGCATTCTCCCCAATATCAGATCCTTGTGGGGGATCTGCGATGGGGATGCTGAAGTAAACCTGGCTTCCTGCCCCCAATTTGCTTTTGACCCAAAAACGCCCTCCCATCTGAGCGATAAACTCCTGGCAAAGAGTCAGGCCAAGTCCAACCCCTTTCTCGTTTCGAGTCCCTGGTGTGGAAAAGCCTTCCTGCTGTATGATCTTTTGGAGATTTTCCTGGGAGATCCCCATGCCTGAGTCTCTGACGCCAAGGATCACCTCTCCGGGGGTTTCCGTACATCCGGAAACGATGATCTCATCCTGCTTTTTGCAAAACTTTATGGCATTGCCTATCAGGTTGTTGAAGATGATGTCAATAACATTCGGGTTGGCAGTAACGGTTAGGTCTTCTGGTACCTGATTGATGAGGGTAACTCCCTTCTCAGCTGCCCTGGAGGATAGGTGGGCGATTTTCTGGTCGACCTGTCTGGCTATGGAAATGGTTTGCTTGTTTTCTCCAATCCCTTTTCTTTGTTGCTCGGCCCAGAATAGCAGGCTATTGATCATCTGTGAAGTGTAGTCAAAACTGTCGCTAAGGGCTGGGAGGAGATCCCTGAATTTTTCAGGAGAAATGGACTTTTCCTGAACCATGGAGAGCAATTCTCCGAGATTGGCCATGGGGCTTCTCAGGTCATGCGCCAAAAGAGCTACCAGGCGTTCCCGGATGTAATTAGACTCCCTCAACTGATTGGCCGTCTGGCTTAGGGTCTCTGCCTGCTGTATGATCTGTTCATTTTTCTTCTTCAGGACATTGTTCGCCCGGTTTTTGAATCGCTCTCTTTGGTAGAAGCTCCAGGCAAGGAGTGACGCAAGGATGAGGGCCACCACCAATACGATAATGCTGGTTAGGCGCAGCTTATTGGTTTGATGGAGGTGGTTGATCTCCTTTTCTGATTCGCGGCGCTCCCGTTCATAATTCTGGATATTGAGGCGGGTAATGAAGGTCGCATTCTGGAGGCTATCCTGCAGTCGGGTATATGTTTTTAACAGTTTATATCCTGTTTCATGGTTCCCCATGAGATCATGATAATTGGCCAGAGTGCGGGAGACTTCAGCCAATAGCTTTGCATTCTCTGATTGCTGGGCGATCTCCAGAGCCTGTTGGGCATGTAACCCACATTTGGGGGGGATTTCCGAAATGATGTGATGTTCATATTCCCATAGACAGATCCTGAGCAGGAGTCGGTGAGCCAGGCAGGAACTGCGCAGGTCTCTCTTTGCGCCTGGCCAGCTAAGGATTACCCCAGCCCATTTTCTGGCCTCCTGGAATGTCGTGGAGTTCGGATGGCTGGATTGCTTGCCTTTTTCAAAGTACAGATCGGCAATATTTACCAGCGTAATGGGAAGGGTGTCCAGGCCCATTTGGGTGGCAAAGTTCAGTGCCTTGAAAGAATAGTATGCTGAGGAGTCCAGTTCCCCCAGATCGAGGAAGCCCTTTCCCAGGTTGTTATCAATAACCACAGTGCGGTTGGGGTCGGGGAGGGCATAATAAAGAGGTTTGGCCTGACGCCAGTATTCCAGCGTCCGCTGATAGTCCCCTACTCTTTGGTAAACCAGGCCCTTAAAGCCTATGGAGCGTGCCTTGAGGTCATCTATCTCCATCCTGTCGGCGATTACTTCACTCAGGTTGGTATAATACAGGGAGGAGTCGAGCTGCTTTCCATAATACCAGTAGCAGACGCCCAGCGCGCTGTAAATCCAGCCTAGCGCCACAGAGTCATTGGACTGTTTGGCCAGGGACTCTGCCCGTAAACCGGTAGAGAGTGCGGTACCACTATCATTATACAGGGAGTTGAATACGGTGTCTACCAGTTGGAGCAGCATCTCATGGTCCTGGGACTGAGGCTCCTGGTTTTGTGCAGAGGAAATAGGCAACTGTAGGAAAAAAAGGCTGCTAAGAAGTACCCAGAGGGGCAACTTCCTAAGCGATTTCCTTAGGAAGTACTGTGGTTGGCTTTTATGGAAATACTCAGGATTCACGTTGTTTACTATGAGTGAATATATAAACTGTGCCTTATGATAGAAAGGTTGAGGTCTCTTGTCGCACTAGCAAGCATGGCTTATATTGCGCACCATGAAGATGACCCGTCACACACAACAAAAGCTTCAGGACATTTTAAAAGCATTGGGGTTTACCATTCGGTATGAAAAGGGGAACTTTAATGGGGGGTATTGTGTTGTGATGAACCGTAAACTCATCATCATTAACAAATTCCATCCTTTAGAGGGAAAAATCAATACTCTTTCTGAAATAATAAAGGACCTGGAGGTGGATCCTGATCCATTAACTCCGGAACAATTAAAGCTCGTAGAAGGGCTACAGGAAAAGGCTGATACTTAAAAACTTACCGCCTGGACCTTTTCAACATACTTTTTTTATCCACTCACTACCTTCTGATTCTAAACCTAGCGCTATGATCACCGGAATTCTACACACACATACCCTGTTGGTTATTCTTTTTCTCCTGCTTTACCTGGTAAAGTTGGGATTGCTACTGTTTAACCAAAATGAAGTATTGGAAAAAGTGGCCAAGGCCACCCGCATACCTGAAATGGTGGTAAGTGCCCTGTTCTTGCTGACCGGTATCGCTTTGATGGCCATGGCCCCCATGCGAATTGACATCCTGCTGATAATCAAAATTGTAGCTGTACTGGCTTCCATTCCTTTGGCAATAATCGGATTCAGAAAGAGTAACAAAATGCTCGCGACCCTTTCCGTAGTGTTGATCGTAGCAGCTTACGGGATGGCTGAGGCCCATGCGGGGCGTATGGGAGAGAGTCAGGAGCCGCTGCCCGCTGAGGTGGTCACGCTGCCCTCAGCAGATGGCTATGATCAGATGGCACATGGCAAAGCCCTGTATGAACGAAACTGTATCGTCTGTCACGGGGAAGATGGCGCGTTAAAATTCAATGCTGCTGCCAATCTCCAGGAAAGCGCTCTCAATGGGCCTGGTGTCATGGCAGCCGTCCAAAATGGAATTGGAAAAAAGATGCCCGCCTATTCCTTCTATTCAAAAGAAGAACTTGAAGCGGTCAGTACTTACGTCCTTTCTCTGAAGCAATAATCGCCAAATCGGTAATGGTCAGTCTGGTATTTAGGGGAGAAGGAAAGGTGCAGGTAACCCTTGTAGTCAGAACCAGCGCTGCATTCCCGGATCAGCATCCAGACCTCCCCGAGCAACCTCTTTGGCGAATTAATGGACTCACCAGGGCCTCTACAGGCTCTGGTGATTTGTTTTGGCCGGTTCTGAGAGAATGGCAGGAACTAAGCCTGATCTACCGGGATCCCGATAGCGAGGAGGCCCCGGCTATTTATTTTAATGGGGAGTCCTATGACCTGGTCCAGTTGGATCCGGCTACCTATTGGGTTCGATGGCGATTGAAAGGCCAGATTGGAAAAATCAATTGGGAAATAAAGGGGAAGGGAAATCGGGCAATAGGGCAGATTGAGACGGAAGTGTTTCCTCTACGACTATCCTATCGGCAGGAATTCAGGCAAATGCTGCATGAACTTCAGCAGGTTTGCTGGGGGCTGACATTTTCGCATAGGGGAGCCGAAGTTGCAATGGCGAGAGGGGACTCGGATGAGGACTGGTCTTTGCCATCCGCGATGAAAGGGGAGGTCGGACGCTGGTGGCTTGAACTCAGGAGGCTGACCATGCTACCTCCTACAAGGCGTCGTTACGTGCCATCACGGTGGACTGCCAGCATCAGGGAGAGTGGACACTCCGGCCGCATGGCTCCTTTGGAGACTGATAAGCAGGTTCTAACCTTGATCCTTCCTTGGTTGGTTGAGTTATTACATGCGTGGGAACCTGGGGAAGCAGTCATCAATCAATGGCTTCCCGAAGCCATGCAACAGCAAATCGGAACCTTCTCCCGAAAATGGTCCGGGCGCCTGGAAAAAATCCTGCTGCTACCCCCATGGTCAGACCTTCAGCCAGGAATGCCCATTCCCGCCATCACCCATCAACGGGTTACCCCCAGATTACGCAGCTTCATCCAGCAGACCAAGCGTCTCCATACTCAGTGGAAGATGCATGCGGAAGGGCCCATGTCCTTCAGGCTAAAGGATACCCCAACGCTGTATGAGTATTGGGTGATGGTATATCTGATTCGCTTTTTAGGAGAGCGGACCGATTTCAGGGTGGCTAATAATCAATTATCCTTTCAGGATGAGGGGGAGAATGTGTGGAGGATCGCGCGGGGAAGTTGGATTGGCTTTGTGCGGGAATCCACTGGGGAAGAACTCAGGATTTACTATAATCCTCAAATCGAATCCAAACAATCGGGAATGCCGGCACAGCGGCCGGATTTTATGATAGAGCGTAGGGAGAAGTCTGGCAGCACGCCACTGCGTTTTGTCCTTGAAGTCAAATACCAGGCACATCGTGGGCAACATGGCTGGGGAGCTCATCCCGATGCTCTGGCTCAGGTTCATCGTTATCGTGATGCACTCATTACTGATCTCAGAGAGGAGCAGACGCATATATCAGCTTTGAAACTCCTCGGGGGAGCAGTGATTTTTCCACATCCGGAAACGGACAGGGACTTTTCTGTTCACCCACATTTTAAGGGACTGGAGCAAGTCGGGATTGGGGCGATACCTCTTACCCCTGGAGCGTATGGAGCCAATGCCCTGTTTGACTTTTGGTTGATGAATTGGCTGGGGCAGTCTCCCGATCAACTGATGGAGCGGAGGATTGAATACCGTATCTCCACATAGAGTCACTATAAGCCTACCTATTTTTAATTAGTTTTTCTACCGGAAAACCTGTATATATGCAGCAGAAAACCTGTAGAAAAAAACTGGATAACTGGTATGTTATCCGGATGTCAAACTGCTCATCTTTGATATAGATAGATAAGGGAACAGCGCAATCATGAAAACCAATTTTTTATAGCTATCCGAATCGCCCTACAGGGCAATTCCTGAACACACAATAATTTTACTCCCAACGCTATTTGCTGGCACTGCCAGTCTTAGTCAAAGGAAAAGGTACCGTTCTTTTTATCTGACTTAAGAAACAAGGGAGACTGGACATCTCCCTTTCTTTTTTTCATACCTCAATATGAAGGGCTTTAGAAAGTGTTGCTAGCCATAGAGGGTGAACGTCATTCCTCGATTTTGTCAACTATTATATATTGAATAGACTATAATTAGGGAATAGGTGGAGGTTTAGTCCTGTCTAATGCAAAGTTTGTGTTAAAATGAAACAACATATGGCGATACTTCGTTATGTATTTGTGATCATTTGCGAATAACTGTTTCTTTCCTAAACTTCTAATCTGGACTAACCATGGCAATCAAGGCAAAATCAACATTTTTTCACACCTGCATTCCTGAAGGTGAAAATCCACAAGGTTCTGTTATTTTCGTTTGTTACTCTCACGGGAGTACCGTTTTTGATAAAATCACCCATGTGGCCAACGGATCTGTGCATACATTTAAGGTGTTGTATAAATCGGGTACATCATCTGATGTAACAGAGCAGCGTAGGGGCATTACAGTGACACTCAGCAACGTAAGCCAGATAATTGTTGATACATTCCACGATGGTGTGCAGGTTCAAACAGAGTCTCATACTGTCCCCAGCACTCCTCCAAACAAGGTTACCATTATCAATGTCACTCAACTATAAAGATATCACGGTACGCATCCTCATGACCTTTGTGGTCCTGACAATGGGCTCTTGCTTCCTGCTAAGGGGGCAGGAGCCTGTTTCTATTGAGGCATGTGAAAGAGAAGCCAGGTTGATCACCAGTGAGGTCGAGGTGCAATCGCTAACTCCTGGGGGGCTTGACTCAATAATATCCATACTCAGAGTAAGAGGTAAAGAGGCAGCCGGAGAAGGAGGGGCTTGCTGTGCTTATCCATACTTCTATGAAATTGGAAAGCTGTGGAACAAACTTTCAAATCATGATAGGCAGCTCGAAGCAAGTTTGGAGGCCCTGAAAATGGGTAAAGATTGCGGTGATAACTATACTCGTTTTCGAGCATATATCAATGTGGCCAAAAATTTCGCGGCGGACAAGCACCTATATGAGAATTCGTACGACTCCGCGATTTACTACGGGCAGATTGCCATCGAGCTGGGCAAGGAAGACATGGGCGAATCCCTTGAACCAGGGGCAATTCACTTTAACCTGGGGGAGTATTCATTGCATATAGGAGAGTATGAGGAAGCAAAGCGGTATCTTGAACTGGCAGATCAGGACCTTCAAGCTGCCGGAGTTACCCCACCTTTTTATTCAGCGGTGTATCTCTATCTGGGTCAGCTTGAGGAAGCGTATGGGAACTATCCGGAAATGGTTAGGTATATGGAGCGAGGCCTTGAATCTGAGGACATTAACCCCGGTACTGAATTTGCCTTACTCGGTAATTTAGGTGACGGGTATACCTATCTGGAACAGTACGAAAAAAGCCTCTTTTACCTGGAAAAAGCATGGGCAAGATCTGGTGGCGCCGATGCAGGAAACAGAATGAGCCTGGCATGGATGATGGCGAATACTCATTCCAAATTGGGTAATACAAAGGAGGCGCTCAGCTGGTGCGACACGGTGGAAGCCCTGGACCCTTCCTACGAGATGCAAATGGAGCTATACCCGCTGATGATTCCCTTGCAGGCCTCCCTGTCCCAGTTCGATGAAGTTCAGCAAACGATAGCCAAAGCGAAGGTGGCCCTGGACTCCCTGAAAGCAGAGGAGATAAGAAAAATTAAAGAAAGTGACTTATTGGTGCGCGATAGCCTAAAGAACACCATGGCTGAGCTTTCTGTTATACAGAACCAAAAGGAAAAGCTGGAGATGGCGAAGACCCAGTCTCGTCTGGTGTCAGGGTTGAGCATTATGGGATTACTGCTCATTTCCGGTATCCTGTTTTTCCTCTATTACCGCCGGAATCAACGCCTGAAGGAAATCGAGCTCGAACTTGAACTCGAAAAGCAGGAGCAGAAAACCGTTTCTCTCATGCACCGAATGGAAGAGGAGGCAATGGATGCTTTGAGGGAAGGGGAAGATTCGGCCCGAAGAAAAATCGCAGAAGACCTGCACGATGGCCTTGGTGGTACGCTGGCCGCAGTCAATGTCTCGCTAACCATGTTGAAAGAGATGGTCAACGAAAGTGGCAAGGAGCTATTTACCAAGTCCCAGGCGATGCTGGAGGGAGGAATAAGCGAAGTGCGAAGGATATCGCATGATCTGAGCGGACAGGTGTTGGAACGAGGAGGATTGTACCGCGCAGTCTCGGATCTTACCGGTCTACTTAAAGCCTCAGCTACATTCGAACTGGATGTTGACATCTCTGGAACTGAAGGCGTTAAGTTTGCCACAGAGGTCGAACGAAATGTGTACCGCATTATCCAGGAACTACTTCAAAATGTAGTAAAACACGCTAAGGCGACCAGGGTGGTTTTACAACTTTCAATTGTAAATGATCACCTCAGCCTGATTGTAGAAGACAATGGGGTAGGGTTACCAGGTGGAGCCGGTCAGAGCGATGGAATAGGGATGAAGAACCTTCATGCAAGAGTCCAGCATTTGGATGGGACTTTGGATATTGACAGCCAGCCCAATGATGGTACGACAGTATTGATTAGCATTCCATTAAATCAGGAAGAAGCTTAACTTGAGGTTTTGAACTGTTAAAAGAACCCCAAAATGATTCGGACCATACTTGTAGATGATCATGTGGTATTTCTGGATGCCCTCAAAACCCTGCTTGACACAGACCGGGACATCGAACTGGTTGGAACAGCTAACAATCCGGATGCAGGATTGGAACTGGTAAAAAATAAAAAAGTGGATGTGGCGGTACTGGACCTGAGGATGCCTGGGTCTTCCATGAATGGACTCGATTTGGCTGAGCTTATTTACAATGAGTATCCTACTACGAAAGTCGTCATGCTGACCATGGATCAGGGAGGAAAGCATATCGCCCGTGCACTTAAGCAAAAGGTGGCCGGTTTTGTGAGCAAGGGGGCAGCAGCCGTAGAACTCAAGAAGGCTATCCGCGAAGTCAGTTCTGGCAGTACTTATTATAGTCCGGAAATCATGAAGGCCTACATGGACTACATGCGCCATCAGGGGCAGGAAGAGATAAGGCTGACAAAAAGAGAGCGGGAAGTGCTTCAACTGCTTGTAGAGGAGAAGAGTACTCAGGAAATCGGAAAAATACTCAACATTGGAGATGCAGGGGTAGAAACACACCGCCGCAATCTCCGTGGAAAACTAAAGGTCGTGAATACCGCCGGGTTGGTAAGAGAAGCCCTGCTACGCAATTTGGTTGATCTGGACAATAACCGTTTTTGAACCCATGCTCGAAGTACTGATCATTGAACCCCATCTTCTGTATCGAAGTGCCCTCTTTGAGCTGCTAAAGCGGGTCATTAATTTTCGTGTACTGGCCCCTTTGGAGACTATTGACAGTGCTGAGATTCCGGCTAATGCCCAACCGGATGTAATTCTTCTCAGAAGGGGACAGGATCTGGATGGAAACGAAACCATCACCTGGATCAACCAATTACGCCTTCAATGGCCATCAGTTGCGATCCTGGTAATGGGGACCCCCGGCTTCATGGAAGCCCGAATGACCGAAAGGATGGACAGGGTTCACTGGATCAGCCGTCGTACTTCAAATGAATCCATCATAGAAGCGGTTCAATTACTGGGAATAGGCAGTAGCCCCATTTCGAATACACTCACTGATACCCCTGCAGAGCAGTTTCGTAGGAAGTACGCTCTTACTTCAGTCGAACTGAGGCTTTTGCAGGGAGTAGTGGCTGGCTGGTCTATGGAGGACTTGGCGGGGGCACTCAGACTACGTTTGGCTACTCTTAGGGCTACTTTGAACAACCTGATGGACAAACTGGGAGCCTATACTGAGTGGGGACTAAGACACATTGCCGAAAAATATCAGATTCCGGCATTGGCGTTTTGAACAGCACGAGTTCCTGTACTAGTCATTAGTTTCGCCCGATGGAAAGGGCTTGAGAGAGTCTGCTTATACCTTTTTGAATTGAAGGCCTACCTCACTC
>CAYFIR010000165.1:0-11706 GCA_964343195.1 uncultured Bacteroidia bacterium
TTGCGCCTCTGCGTGAGAATAATAGCGGCGTATTATTCTTCCATTTGCTACCCTAAAAAAGAAGTAAGTCCCGCTGATCCCAGATCCCGTGAAACGGGGAAGCGAAACCACACTTGCAAACACGCCGAATATTAAAGATCAACTGGCGGACCTATGAAAGAAAGTAGATCCCGCTAAGCCGCGATCCCGCGAAGCGGGGAGTCGACACCGCAATTGGGAAGCAACCACATTTTACACATTCAGCCAATAGGATATCTTGAGGTTAATGGACCGAAACCGGGGGCCAAACTCCTGGGTGTAATAGTTGTCGTTGTAAACGAGGTAGAGGTCAGACAGGGGGGCAAATCGCCATTGAAGCCGCGAGTTGATGCCAAGGTTGTCACGCTGATTGCTGTATTGGACGAGGGTAGACCAGAAGAGGGTTTTGGAGAAGGTAACGTCCAGTCTGGTAGTGACCAGCCACAGGTCAGCACTAGGGTGGGGGTCTGGCAATCGAATCTGGTCATAGTTCAGGTTGAAGCCGATCTGAGCCCAGGGCTGTACCCGAAATCCCAGTTCTCCTCCTGCTGAAAACCGGCTCCCGGTATATAACTGGCCTGCCGTCATGTTACCCGTAAAAGTAACCAGACTGGCACGGTTGGTTTGATACTCAGCATTGAACGAGCTAAACCTGTAGCTGGAATCACCCGGAAGGGCAATCCCTCCGTCTGTTCTGGTTGGATCAAATTCATCAGTGAGGTAAACGAACTGGTTGGAGTATACCATGTCTATGGTCGAGCGATCCTTGAATGTGAGACGCCATGATCCACGCAGTTCCTGATCAGTCCATTTGAAGCCGAGGTTGGGACGCCAGAACAACAGGGAGAAGACCCGGAATCGGCTGCTGTTGATCCGGCCTTGGGTAGGATAAAAGGTTCGGGTGAGGCCATTGGCAATCTTGAAAACATCGGTTCGGGGGATAAATCCAAGGTCAGACTGAAAATCTTCATCTATATAGACCAGATCAGCCATGATTTCCCACTCTCGCGTATTGTACACCAGCGTGGCCTCAGAGGCCAGGTTTCTCTGATTGTCGCCCGGTTGGAAGGATTTCTGAAGGAAGACTTTACCTGACCAGACATTGTCGGAGGATGCCAGGTTGAATTCAGCACCGGCCACGCGGTTGTATCGGTCTGCGCTATCCAGGAAGTCGTAGTCCGCAAATGTCTCGCGGTTGATGAAGAAGGCGCCGACATTGGATCGGGCGAATACCTTGCGCTGCAGGGCAACCATCATGTTGTTATTGGAGGCGATTTCATTGGCCGTATCGGCAACAGTCTGAATGTTGAGGACCCCGAGGCGCCAGTTTTCATCCAGTTTGCCACTCAGGCGTACCCCTCCCAGTATACGGTTTTCGATCAACTCATCTGCAGTATCTCTGGCCAGTCCGATGCGACGTGAGAAGAACGGGCTGGCATCGCGTGGGCTCCCAAAACTGGCGAACAGGTCGCTGTTGTCGATGAAAAACTGCCGTTTTTCGGGTAACTGCACCTCAAATCGGGTGAGGTTGGTGAAGATGTCGTCCACCTCAACATTTGAAAAATCCGGATTGACCGTAATGTCCAGGTTCATTCCGGTGCCTATGGCCACCTTCGCATCCCCTCCTACACTGAGGGTTTGGTCTGTGTCGTCATTTTCAAAGTCCTGTTGTGCCAGACCGTTGACGTAGGGAATCAGCGCTACCAGTCTGCGCGATTTGCCCAGAGGCTGCTCAAAAACGAGGTCACCCATGAAGGCGAGGTTAATCAGGATCTGATTTTGGGGGACCCTGACCCACGTGCTTTGCTCGTTGGTTTGGAGGTTGAATCGATAAGCCTGAAAGCGCCAGCTTTTGCTCCCCTCCGGGAATTTTACCGAACTGAAGGGAATGGCCATTTCGATGATGTAGTGGTTGCCATATATCCGGCTTTCTGCTTTCCACTTGATGTCCCAGGTGTTGTTAAATCCTGAAATATCGGCTCCGCCTCCCGAAATCAGGGCCTCCCGTCGTACCCCATACGGCGTAGCGCCAAACTGGAAGGCATTGGTCCCATCCCGGAATGGATCAAACATCATGGAAACATTGTCGTTAGCAGAACCCCGGAAATCACGGCGCAGCGTAGAGACCACATAGTCTTCATGGGGAGCTATCGCATAAATGCTCAGATAGAGGGTGTTGTCATCATACAGCGCCCTGATGGTTGTTTGGTGGATCGCCTGTATGGTATCTGTGGGGAAATTCTGCGAGAAGTCCGCTGAGCTATCGGCCTGATGCCAGACCTCCTCATCCAGGGTACCGTCCAGTGTGATAGGCTCGGTGATGTGCCTCACGAAGAGGCTCCGGGAAACCTGCTGGGCGGAAACCACAAGCGATAGGGATAGCAGAAATGCAACTGCCAGCGGTCTGACCCATAACCAGTGGCCAGGACGAATTGGATAATAGCAAAGCATGGATGGAATGGAACGTCAGCGGGTTTTGGTACTGGTATTCGGAACAAATATGACGAATAAAACTGAAAAGGATTGACTTTGCCAGATCCGGTGGCCAAGGTCGCTAATTCAGTACCTTCCCCGGTTTTTGGGGCATATTTCCCTGGCTTTTCGGTGATATCAGGTGGCTAGTGCTCTGTCAAATCCCCAATTATGGGTGATCGCTGCATCTTTTTCCACATCTCTACGTTGAAAAACACCTTGTTTGGCTCGCCAAACTCGGATTTTACTCGAAACTGGGGCCCTTTTATTCCCAGTTTCTCGTAGATCTGCGAAAAAATCTGCGACCGCCTACCCATCATTTTTCACTTGACAAAGCACTAGTCATTAGTTTCGGCCTATAGAAAGAGCCTCAGAGAGTCTAGGATCGCTCTTTTGAATTTTTGGTCTACCCATATCCTGACCAAGGTATGCACTTAATTCTGGGTTATTAGCCACTAATTAGCTCTGCGCGGCCTGGGCAACTTTCAACGTTGAACTTTGAACCGCGAAACTAATGACTAGTGGGAACTGGCTTCCATTCTGGTTGAACTGAAAACTTGATGGTTTGAAGATCTGATCGTAAATAGGCCCCACTTTGTATTCACCGCCTATGGATTCAGCAAAAACGGGAAAGAAACTTCCCTTGATCATAATTCTGGGAGCGCTTACCTCTATGGGGGCCCTGTCCATTGACTTGTATCTCCCTGCGTTTGGCTCCATCGCAGAGAATCTGGGAACTAACATCAATGAAATCTCCTACTCCCTTTCGAGCTTTTTCATCGGGTTGGCGGTCGGACAATTGCTCTATGGTCCCTTGCTGGAGCGATTTGGCCGCAAGCGTCCCATTTATGTCGGGATGTTCCTGTATATAGTCGCAAGTGGAGGTTGCGCGCTGGCACAGTCGGTGGAGGCTCTGATTGTCTTTCGCTTTTTTCAGGCCTTGGGGGGATGTGCCGGCATGGTTTCATCCCGAGCCATTGTCCGGGATATGTTTGACGGCAAGGACATTGCCCGGATGTTCTCTACGCTGATGATGGTGGTAGCTGTCTCCCCGATTCTGGGTCCCAGCATTGGAGGAGTGTTAAGTACCTCTCTGGGGTGGCGCTCGGTGTTTGTGGTCCTGGTGTTACTCGGTGCAGGGATCTTGCTGGGAGCCAGAATCATCCTCCCCGAAACCAGGGAGCCGGATCCTGAGTTTTCGCTTAGACCCAGGGTCATTACAGGGAAGTTTCTCGAGATCCTGAGGCACCCGGTATTCATGGTAAATGCCCTGACCGGAGGGTTGATATACGCAGGTCTGTACGCCTACCTGAGCGGCTCTCCTCACTTGTACATGGAGTTGCTGGGAGTAAGTGAGCAAGCCTTCGGAGGAATATTCGCCATCATTGCAGTAGGGATCATTTCTGCCACCCAGATCAATAACCTGGTGCTAAAACGGCTGATCAGCAAGCGCATCATTCTTTTGGCGCTATTGGCCCTGAGTGGGGTATCGGTCATCTTTCTCTCCGTCACCCTGTTGGGGCAGGTGGGAATTGTCCTCGATACGGTCTTGATCTTCAGTTACCTGTTCTTCATGGGATTTGTCTTTCCCAATGCTTCTGCACTATCCCTGCAACCTATGGGGAAAGTTGCAGGCAGCGCCTCAGCCCTGATGGGAGCCCTGCAAATGACCATTGGGGCCGGGGTGTCTGCCCTGGTGGGGCTCTTTCAGGGAGAGGGCACCCTTTCCATGGTGATGGCCATGAGTCTTTGTGCCTTTGGGTCCCTGGCGCTTTTTTACTATGGTCATCGCTGGATACAACAGCATGCCTCCGTTGAGGAGGAAATGGGCTGAATGCAAGGATAGGCAGCCATGGAGTATGCGAAATCTGCATGCTGGCTCATGGCAAATTCCGCAACTCCATTCTATGAGGACTGGATTACAACTGGTAATCAATCTCCTGGAAGATCTCCACTTCCTTCATCCAGCGATTCTCCACGAAGCTGACGTGGTCGGGATGCTGGTTATAGGCGTCGTATGCCGACTGATCGGCAAACTCCATCAGGAAGCCCCAGACATAGTCATTCTTTGGGCTGATTTCCCTGAGGCATTCAAAGTTCTCAACGCCGGGAATTGCAGAAAGGGCAATGCCTGCATCGAGGAAATTCTGCTCCTCAGCAGACCCGACGGGATGGATGGTCTTGAAGACTACGGTATGACGAATTCGAGTAGTACTCATAAGGGTGATAAGGTTATGGGTTAAGCGGAATAGGGAATACGGAATAAGGCCTGGTGTGAAATCCCAGCGTCTCAATATCTCAAAGTCTCAGCATTTCACTATCAGGCATTTATACAGACTTGTCGCTGGCTTCCCAGCCCTTCGATGCTCAATTCGACCACATCGCCCTCTTTGAGGTACTGAGGGGGCTTCATGCCCAGGCCCACGCCCGGAGGTGTTCCGGTCGAGATCAAATCTCCTGCTTCCAGCGTCATGAATTGACTGAGGTAATGGACGATGTAATTACAATCAAAAATCATCGTATTGGAATTGCCGTCCTGCATTTGCTGGCCATTGACCGAGAGCTTCATGGGCAGGTTGTGCACGTCGTCGAGTTCGTCTGGCGTCACCAGATAGGGCCCGATGGGGTTGAAGTTGTCGCAGGATTTTCCCTTGGTCCATTGGCCACCCTTCTCGATCTGAAATTCGCGTTCAGAGACATCGTGCGAGATGCAGTAGCCAGCAATATAGTCTTTGGCTTCTTCCGCCGAATCAAGGTAGCGAGCGTCTTTGCCAATGATGATGCCCAGTTCCACCTCCCAGTCGGTCTTGGTACTACCCCGAGGAATAAGGATGTTGTCGTAGGGGCCGACCACCGTATTCGATCCTTTTTGGAAAATGATGGGCTCTTTTGGCGGCTTCATGCCGCTTTCTTTGGCGTGATCGGAGAAGTTCAGCCCGATGCAGATGACCTTGCCCGGCCGGGCCACGCAAGCCCCCCAGCGGGTATTTTCATCCACTTCCGACAGGTGGGGATGCTTGTCCAGCAAGTCCTGCAATTGCGACATGCCTCCTCCCTGAAAAAAGGATCGGTCCCAGTCTCGATAATATTTGGAAAGGTCCCAGCGCTTGCCATCCATGAGTATGCCAGGCTTTTCATTGCCCTGAGGCCCAAAACGAAGTAGTTTCATGTGTTTAAAATAAAAGAATCATTGAACATTGATCGTGGTTCATTGATCGGTAAAGAGCATTTTTTATTAGTTCGTCGGGACTTCAACTCGTATCACATTACGAATTACGAATTACGAATTACGAATTACGAATTACGAATTACGAATTACTCCTCCTCCCAATCCCAGTCATCCGTTCGAAACGGAACAGCCGGAAGGCCATCCTGACTGTAGAGATTGCCGTCGGGGGTATTTCCCCAATTGTAGCGCACGGCTACGGGGTTGGGGACTTCTGAGGCCGAAACGACGACTTCATTCCCTTCGATCCAGGCTTTGGCCCAGACGAATTTTTGGTTCACGCCAGCGATGGCAAACCCCTTGAGGTAGCCATAGGGGTCCTTTGCCCAGAGTCCGTAGCCTACCTGATCAAAAGACAGTCGGATTTGATTGCCCTCAATCTTCATGCTGCGGTAAGCAGGACCGCCGGGTTCCACATTCTCCTGATAGGCCACATGAAAAGCCGCTGCAGCCAGTCTGAGGGCTACATCCTGTTTGTTGATCGGGTGAATGTCATGCTCGTTGCCGATGTCGATGGCGACCGCCATACCTGTGTTGGGGAGTCCCAGGGCGTTTGCCTGGGCTTCACGAATGCGCGCCCAGCGAGGATCAGCGGGTTGGTTAGCATCCGACTGAAAGCCAGCCAGTTGCACGAATAGGAAAGGGAAGTCATGGCCCCAATGCTTTCGCCAATCATCGATCAGAGCGGGAAAAAGCCGGTAATATTGCTGCACCTCCCGGCGATTATCGGCATTGCTTTCTCCCTGGTACCAAATGACGCCCTTGATGGAGTAGGGGAGCAGCGGCGCGATCATGCCGTTGAAGAGTAATGTGGCGCTTGACGGTAGCGCCTGAGAGAATGTTTTCAGCCCCGCGAGGTGCGGCATGCTTTCCAGGTCCGGGCCGGTTTGGTAGCGCCAATCGTCAGCGAGGGAAACCTGTTGGCTGCCATATCTGACGAAGAGATTGGCTGGATCTCCGAGGAATCCGCCAAATTCGGAGCGACCGGTCATGCGCACCGCGATGACGTTGCGGCCTGACTGGACCAATTCGCCTGGAACGGTATATAGCCTGGTGGGGAAATATCCCGTATTCGTGCCAATGAAAGCCCCGTTGAAAAAGGTGGAATCCTGCTCGATGATGTTGGCCAGACCCAGTTCTATCGGCTTTCCCGCTGTATGTGGGGGAATGTCGATTTCCTTGCGAAACCAGATGGTACCCCCAAAGCGTTTCAGTTCTTCGTAGTCAAACCACAGAGCAGGCTGTGGCATGGTAGCCCATTCCGAATCATCGAGATCGGGATCGTCCCAATTGAGGGCATTTGCGTTTCGTCCCCGGTCCACGGCTCCAGGTCCATCCGCCCAGGCCTGTTTTTCCACAAGGTATCGCTGAAAATCTTCTTCGGTGAGCCCCGAAATGGTCTCAACTTCATCCGCAAAATCTGCCAGAGGTTTCAGTCCTTCAGCACTGGTCCAGGTCTGGGCCGTGGTGCCTCCCCAGGTAGTATTGATGATCCCAATCGGAACGTGCAGGTGCTCGTACAACTCACGAGCAAAGAGGTAGGCAACAGCCGAAAAGGATTCGGCGGATTCTGGCCAGCAGGGCTGCCAACCCGAAGAGGTGATGGTTTTCCTTGGTTGAAAGGCCATTTGCTGGTCTACCGTAAACAGACGGATTTCGGGATATTGAGCCGAGGCAATTTCCTTCCTGGCATCCTGAATTTCCTCGAGCCTCATCCTCATGTTGGATTGGCCCGATGCGAGCCAGACCTCTCCGAGCATAATGTGGTGCAGGGTGATCGAGTTGTTTCCCGAAATGGTCATTTCATATGGGCCACCTGCTGGCATTGGCGGGAGCATTACCTGCCATTTCCCCTGGTTGCCGGCGGTTGTTTGCCATGTTTTGCCCTGAAACCTCACGCTGATACCTTCGCCCACATCTGCCCAGCCCCAGACCGGAACCTCTGCGTCGCGTTGCAGCACCATATTGTCCCCGATAAGAGCAGGCAGGCTAATATCGGCCCGGACGGTAGCCGAAAATCCCAGCAAAAGGGCTAACAGAATATGTTTTTTGGGTGGGAGGGTTATCATGTAACGACAGAACTTTAATCACAAATCATTCAGGTATTCAACTTCAAAAATCCCCCGTCAATCGGGTAGTCGCATCCCGTGATAAAGGAGGCTTCGTCCGAGCAGAGATAAACGGCCAGTGCGGCCACTTCCCCTGGTTTGGCCATGCGACCTATGGGTTGGGTCTGGGAAAGGGCTTCGAACATTTCCTGTTCTCGCCCTGGATAGGTGCGATGCAGAAATCCATCCACAAATGGTGTGTGCACCCGCGCTGGCGAAATGCTGTTGCAGCGGATGTTGTAGGTCAGGTAATCCTTGGCCACCGAGAGGGTCATGGCAGCTACAGCTCCCTTGGTGGTACTGTATGCAAAGCGATCTTCCAACCCGCAAAAGGCCGCAATGGAGGCCACATTCAGGATTGAGCCGCCCTTTGCCTTCATGTGAGGAATCGCCGCATGCAGCACATGGTAAACGCCTTTTACGTTTACCGACAGCAGCCGATCCATGTCTTCAGGTGTCGTGGTTTCTGCCGTGCCAATGTGGGCGATACCAGCATTATTCACCACGATGTCGATGCCATTTCCGGATTCGATTACGGTTTGCACCGCGGCGGTTACCGAGTCGGCCTCCGCGACGTTGCACTGCACAAAATTTGCAGATCCACCCTGTTTTTCAATTTCCAGCATGGTTTCATTGGCCCCCGCTTCATCAATATCCATAATGAATACCTGGGCACCCTGCTGGGCAAAAAGCATCGAAATGGCCTGGCCAATGCCACTCCCTCCTCCGGTAATGATGGCGGTTTTTTCGTCGAGCCTGAACATGGTAAGAAGGTTGGTAGTAGTTGTTGGAGTTCAATATAGGGGCAAATTGGGATGCTTTGCCTATCCGAAAAACTCAGATGCTATTCAGGAACGAAAGTTTTGGGGGCTATCCTTTCAGTCGGGCTAAGCTGATTCTGAAGGATCATGACAGAAACCATATTCCGCCGCCAGTCGTTGGTCAGTTTGGGAGGTGTCTCGCTGGTCATGAAGAATGAATTGCCCAGCATGATATCGATATCTCCATCCTGGTCCATATCCCCGGAGGTCATGGTCAGCCATTTGCCGCCAGGCTGGCTTTCGAACGTAGATGCCTTGAATTGGTAGTCTCCCAGGTTTTGGTAATAGACATAGCTTTCCTTTGCACGGTTCTGATAATCCGGAAAGTAGGAGATGGCAGCAATGTCAAGGTCCCCATCCTGGTCAAAGTCTTCGACTTCAGCTTTAAAGGCTCCATGCTGTTCCAGGAAAAAGGCTTCTTCAAACCTCATTTCACCTATATTCCGAAACAGCCTGATGCCATGATAGGGCTTGACGATGGGGGCATAGTCTCCATTGTCACCGTTCACATACAGAATGTCCTTTCGTCCATCGCCATCCATGTCCAACCACTTGAAATAGGTGGATCCATATGTTGGAGGAAAGCGGAGTAGGGACTTTTCCCGAAACGAGCCATTTCCTTCATTCAGATACAGGAAAAAGCCTTCATCTCCCTGTGCCATGAGGGCGAGGATATCGGGAAGTCCATCGTCATTAACGTCTTCGATGATAGACTTGATAGCGCCTGGTAATGGCCGCAGCATGTGTTTTTGGGGCATTGGGGAATGAATATCGCTATACCAGGCCAGTTCACCGTTGTAGTTGCCAAATGAGGCTACTACCAGATCCTCTTTCCCATCTGAGTTGAGGTCTCCAAGGCTGGCATGTACGGGCCTCTGAAGGCTGTCAAGTATGATCTTTGCGCTATCTTCCCGGCCGTTTATTCCTTGGGGGATGAATACGACAGTACCGGTTTTTTCATGGTGCGGCATGACCTTGCCCATGGTCAGCACAAACAACCCACTATCCCCTCGAATCATGTGTGATGGGGCACCACCGAGTTTCATGCTCCTCCGATTGCCGGATTTGGGGTCGTAGAAATTCAACGAATTGTCCACATCATTTCCATAAATCAACTGCTGAGAGCTCTGATCATAGTGCAGCATGGTCAGAAATGGGGCAGTATTTCCGAGCATGGGCGCAACAGGGAGAAATGCTTCCTGGGTTATCGTTATCGGCAGGGTATCCTGCGATGGTCCGGTAAACAGCGGTGATTCCTCTAGAAAATAGGCTTTCAACTGTTCCCATTCTTTAGAGGAAATTGCGGAAGAATCCGGGAAAAGGTGCAGTTTTTTCAGCGTTTGGATTTCATTCTGGTCTCCCTGCTCATACCCGAGCCTTGCTGCCATTTTGGGCAATACTTCAGAGTTCCATGTTTCCCTATTAATATCCTGGGGATTGGGAAGTAAGTGGCAACTCTGGCAGTATGTTATGGCTACTTCCTGCTCGGGGGTACTTCGGTTTTGAAGGCAGGAAACAAACAAGACTCCAAAGAGGAGAATGAGAAAGAGGCTTTTGTGGACATACAGGAATGGTAACCTGGAGCGTGGCATTGTAATTTCAGGATGAGTGTTTGGAGGATTGGGACGCTAAATTTTAAATATACAGCAAGGGAGACTGATTTCCTGATCGCATTTAACTAGTCTGGCTGGAATCATGGTTTTGAGGCCGGGGTTGATAATACAGTAGCCAACGTCGGTTAGATGCTACCAAGTGAGGCTAAGTGGATTTGCTAATTTGTTTGTACTAATCTTCATCTCAATCCACTTTAAACAATGAATTTGTTACGGACTACCACTACTCAGTTTCTGGGCCTGATGCTAATGGGCTTTTGCTTTTTTCCTGGAAATGCCGCTGCTCAGGAAGATACCAAACCTTTGCCCATCATCGATGTACATGTCCACGCCATGCCGCTCAACCCCGACTTTCTCGGGCCGATGTGCCCCTGGTTTCTGGGAAACATGCCCGGAGCGGATCCCCATCAGGATCCACCTGCTTTTATAAATCTCGACTGCGTTGATCCGCTGCAACCAGCGGCTTCTACCGAGGATTTCCAAAATCAACTGGTTGAAAAAATGGAGCGGATGAACCTCTACATCGTGGCTGGTGGCGATGCCAAAATCCTCCATGAATGGTCAGAAGCAGCTCCCGGTCGCGTGATTCCTTCTCTGTCTATCAGCAATGCAGATGAGATGAGCCCCGAGGCCTTTCGGGATTCCCTGTCCAATGGATTTTATCAGGTCATGGGAGAGGTCGCTCCCCAATATCAGGGCATGTCTCCCAGTGATATGTCTCTTGATGAGTACTTCGCGATTGCCGAAGAACTCCACATCCCCGTCGGCATTCACATGGGTACAGGTGGCAATGGCAGAATCAATATCACCAACCCTAAGTACCGGGCTTCGTTGGGTAATCCCTTTCTGCTCGAAGACATGCTGGCACGTCATCCCAAGCTCAAAATCTGGGTGATGCACGCCGGATACCCGATGATCGACGAGATGATCGCCCTCATGGGAGCCAATGCCTACGTGTATGTGGATTTGGCCGGACTGATCTGGAGCTATCCCCAGGCAGAAGTGCACGCCTACCTGGAGCGGCTGGTACAGGCCGGATTTGGCAAGCGCATCCTCTACGGTACCGATCTGATGATCTGGCCTGACCTGTTGGAGACTTCCATCGGCCTGATCGAAAATGCCGATTATCTATCCGAAGATCAGAAGCGTGACATTTTCTACCACAATGCCATCCGATTCTTCAACTGGGACGAAGAAGATTTTCAGTAAAGCTGAAGATAGCCCTCGCAGGTTTCTGAAATCTGTGAGGGCTCTACCGAATTCCTCATGCTCATCACCGGCTTGCTCATCATTCTAGTGCTCTGTCAAATCCCCAATGATGGGTGATCGCTGCATCTTTCTCCGCATCTCTTCGTTGAGGCTCGTCTGTGGGATCCTTTATCCCACAGTCTCACGGTTTGGCTCGCCAAACTCGGATTTTCCGCCTTGATCTGCGAAAAAATCTGCGA
>CAYFIR010000166.1:0-11572 GCA_964343195.1 uncultured Bacteroidia bacterium
ACCTCCATTTCCTTTATACCTTTTACTGGTTTACATCTGTCCACCTGCTTAAGTAATAAGACAAAATTATAGAGGTATGAAGTATATGGGGATATGAAGGAAAAACGCTGCTTGAGACCTTCATACCTTCATTTCCTCCATACCTCTATATAGTTATTTCTGATCTCCTACTTACTAATTAGGCTTTTTACCCAAAATAGATGGCTCATCACCTTATTCTGAATACACTGGTGGTTTCAGAACGAAACAACCTCCCAATTAATGAGGTAGCAATTAATTGATTGTCAGAGGCTTTTCATACGAATCATGTTGAGCGCAGCGAAATCCAGCAGAGCGGGAAATACGGAATTTCTAATTCCTTTCGCTAGTTGCAATCCTGCAGGATCCTCTCGGCTAATTCTCTGCCCCACACAAGCAGGTGGTCTTTATGATATCCGGGGTAAAGTTGAATAGCCTGCTGAGCCAGCCCGCAGGGAGAGTGCTCGTCGCTGTAAAAATAATCTGGCAGGTTCATCATCAGAAAAGCCATCAAAGTGGGAGGTCTGGGATTGGAGGGTTCCATTTCCATGACTTTTTCAAAATGCCCTATTATCTGCGGAGCGTACAAATCTGCCCGATAGGCTGGATCACCTAGCATCCTGGTCGTCAGGGCGTAACCACGCAGAAATTCCAGCTCCGGATTATTGGGACTCAGCTTCTCGGCTCGGGCAATGTACTCCATCGCGCCATCGACCGCAGCGTCCCGATCTGATAGCTCAGCCAAATAGTCTGCTTTGAATAACAGGGACAGGGCCACATAATAATCGGGCAGGTAGGATCCCTGATTTCGGGTGGAAAGGTCCTTGAAAATGGAAACTGCTTTGTCGATCTGTTGCAAAGATTGCGCGGAGGCAATGTGTCGCATTCCCCAGGTAACTTCCTGATAAAAGGCGCCACTTTGAGCATGAGCCCCTACCGATAGGATCAGCAGCAGGAATGAGATGTAGAACTTTTTCATAATGAGGAGGTTATATGATTCTATTCACATGTATTCAAAGTTGTGCCGTGGGGGAAATTGATATGTAGGATGAGGACCAATTCCATTATCGAATCTATTGTTTTTGGGCAAGAATATCCCGTTTCGCTGCCAATCTTTTCTGCTCAGAATTCTTGCAGTCCCTGCAAAACTTCTGGGTTTCATTCTACTATTTTGTGTTTGGGGTAGCTACCTGCCCCCTGCCACGAGACACTCTTCCAACTGAATGGGAGTCCATTCCCATTCTAAAAAGGAGACAACAAGCCAGAATCACCACTCATCAGCAAACACCCAAATGGAATTAAGTGACATTGACAAAATAGAGCTCCAGTACCTTCAACTGGAAGATTATCTGGAAATCAAGACCGTCATGGTTTCGGCCTATGCCACCATGCCAGATGCCTACTGGAAAGAACATCAGATCAATGCCCTTCTGAAAAAGTTTCCCAAGGGTCAGGTGGTCATCAAGGTAAATGGTCAGATAGCGGGCTGTGCCTTTTCCATCATTGTGGACCATAGCCGACTGGATGAAAACCATACTTACCAGGAGATAACTGCCAATTACACCTTCGATTCTCATACCCCGGACGGCGACGTGCTATACGGGGTTGATGTATTCATCAAGCCGGAATTCAGAGGATTGAGGCTGGGGAGAAGGCTGTATGACTACCGCAAGGAGTTGTGCGAAAAGATGAACCTCCGAGGCATCGCCTTCGGGGGCAGGATTCCCAATTACCACAAGTACTCACAGGAAATAAGCCCCAAACAGTACATCGAAAAGGTGCGTCGCAAGGAAATTCAGGACCCGGTCCTGAACTTTCAGATTTCCAACGATTTTCACCCCACCCGCATCCTGAAGGGATACCTGGAAGGAGACAAAGCCTCCAAGGAATTTGCGGTGCTGCTGGAGTGGGACAACATCTTTTATGAAAAGCCGGTAAAAAAAGCGGCTACCAAGAAGAAAGTCGTAAGGCTCGGGCTTATTCAGTGGCAGATGAGGCCCTACCGCGACGTTGACTCCCTGCTCCAGCAGGCTGAGTATTTCATTGATGCGGTGTCTGGCTACAGGGCAGATTTTGCTCTCTTCCCCGAGTTTTTCAATGCCCCGCTAATGGCTCGAAACAATCACCTCAGCGAGTCCGATGCCATTCGGGAACTGGCCAAGGAAACTGAGGAGATCGTCCAGAAATTCTCCAACTTCTCTATCTCCTATAACATCAACATCGTAGCGGGCAGTATGCCGGAAATAATAGACGGCAAGCTGTACAACGTTGGTTACCTCTGCAAACGAAATGGCACCATAGAGCGATATGAAAAGCTGCACGTCACCCCGGACGAGGCCAAGGTATGGGGGCTGCAGGGGGGCAGCGAACTCAAGGTGTTTGACACGGACTGTGGCAAAATCGGCGTACTGATCTGTTACGACTCCGAGTTTCCGGAGCTGAGCCGACTCCTGGCTGACCAGGGCATGGACATCCTGTTTGTGCCTTTTCTCACCGACACCCAAAACGGGTACTCCCGTGTCCGGCATTGCGCACAGGCACGAGCCATCGAAAATGAATGCTATGTGGCCATAGCTGGCAGCGTCGGCAACCTGCCCAATGTCCACAATATGGACATCCAGTTTGCCCAATCCATGGTCTTCACTCCCTGCGATTTTGCCTTTCCCACCAATGGCATCAAAGCCGAGGCAACGCCCAACACCGAGATGATCCTCATCGCAGATGTGGACATCGACCTATTGCGGGAGTTACACGAATTTGGCAGCGTCCGCAACCTCAAGGATCGCCGAAAGGACCTTTTTGACCTGAAGAGTACCCACAAGGAGTGAGGAAGTCAGATAGGAAGTAAAAACCCAACAGTAGGGCGTGCCATTTCCCTGGCTTACTGATTCCAGCGCATGCGCCACAGCCACTTCAATCCAAAAACGAAATACCCATCAAGGGTTCACCCCCCAAAAAAAAGGCTGTAGCACGTCGTAGAGGCGACCCGCAGGTTCGCCTAGCGTATCAGGCGAACCTGCGGGTCGCCTCTACAAGAACATGATCATAACCCTTATTCACATATGCCATGACAGATCTCCTTGATGAGCAGATGAGTCACTACCGGTCAATCCTTAATGAAATAGAAGGAGGCCATAGCAATGCTGTGGTGTACTGGACTACTTTTTCGGACCGGCAACCGGAAGTCATCAGTAGCATAAATGGCGCTGAGGTACGCTATCCCTTATCCAGCCTTCCCTGGCTGGACTTTAGCGAGGAGTTTGATTCTTATGGCAATACAGGGACAAGAAGGAGGCTTTCAACAGAGAAAGTACCTGAAGGATATCCAGGCACCTGTCCATTGCCTGGGCTTTTCAAAAAGAGTTTAACGCCTCACTTGCCAAAGCAAAGCCACACCTGGAAGCCTCCATAATGGAAGCAATCCAGTCAATAGAGTCCCTGTTAACCGATCTGCAAATGGAGATGGTGAAAAGCGAAGAGTTTTTCTTTGATTTGGGCGGAAACAACTACTCGAGGGTTACCATTTGGGACCAGACAAAGGCTTATGTCTTTGAGTTTTTGGCTTTTATAGATTAACCCAAAAGAAAAGCCAGGGTACACCTCCCATTTGGAAGGCATGCCCCGGCTGAAAGCATTTTCCTCTCTATCTGATCACCATCACACTTCCTCCATTCATGTAGGTGCGTCCGCTGTTGAGCTGAGCTTCCAATCTAATGAGATAGGTGCCCTCTGGAACCGGTCTTCCGTCAGCGCTACGACCATCCCAGGTTGCACTGGCCTGATCAAAACTCACGATTACCTTTCCCCAGCGGTCATAGATTTCCCAGTGGCAGGAAACCAGTCCCTCATACACCAGTTTGAAATCGTCATTCACTCCATCATCATTGGGGGTAAATGCATTGGGCATGAAGACAGACCCATCCGGAATGATGTGAAGCATCAGAATCGTATCTACCGGACATACCTGGTAGGAATTGTTGGCCGTGAGTTTCACCTCATACACACCGGTGTCCGCGTAGGTATGGATAGGTGAAGTCTCCACACTGGCCCCACCATCTCCGAATTCCCATTCGTATGACTCGGCTCCAGTGGTCAGGTTCACAAACTGCACGTCCGCCCTTGATAGCAGGATTCCTCCCTCATGTTCGGGATCCGTGTCAAAGGCAACACTGGCAGGTGGCGTATGGGGTAATTTAGCCGTAATAGTGGTCACACAGCCGTTGGCATCGGTCACGGATACCTGATAGGTGGTATCCCCAAATAGCTGATTGACCGAGAAGCCCTCGAGGGTATTTTCCCCTTCCCATGTGACGGTATGGGGCTGCACCCCACCAGCCGTTTCTACGGCTGCCATGCCATTGGGCCAGTCACAGTACGCCTCCACGATGGAGCCAGCCAGCAGATTGAGGGTCAGGGTATCAGGCTGGGAAATTTCCACCTCATCATCGAGGGCACAGCCATTGGCATCGACCACCTGAGCCTGATACTTGCCAGGGAGCAGATCCATCACTTTCACTCCGGTATCGCCCGTAGACCAGAGCACCGCGTATGGCTGGGTCCCTCCGGTTAGCAGAATTTCAGCCTCTCCGGTTTGATCCCCATAGCAGGCTACGCCAAGGGGGATCACTTCCGAAGTCAGGACCTCTGGCTCGAAAATGTCCACCAGAAGGCTTCGCATACAAAGAGAATCATCCTGCAGTTCGATCAGGTGCTGACCAGGAGTCAGGTTGGCAAAGGCTGTGTCTCCCCCCCAGGCGAGGCTATCCAACCGGAAGCTATAGGGTCCTACCCCACCCGATCCCATGACGGAGACCTCTCCATTGTCATTACCATAACAGTCAATATCGGTCTGGTTGGTCAACGATAGTATCAGGCTATCGGACTGACTGATGCTCACACTGACCGTATCGGTACAGCTGCTGTCGTCGCGCACCAGAAAGTCATATTCTCCAGCGGCCAATCCCTCAAACAGGGAGTCAGCAGAAACCGAACTTCCATTCACAGAAAAGGCGTAGGGCTGGGTACCACCGAGCGTAGTCAAGTGTACCTCTCCCATACTGTCTCCAAAGCAGGCGACATTGCGCAGCTGAAAAACATCCAGGATAAGGCTGTCAGGCTGGGTGATTTCTATGGGGAAAATGGTAACACAACCGCTGTCATCCTGCACGCTGATCTGATAGTTTCCAGCGGCAAATCCGGTGAATGTCGAGTCTACTCCGAATGCCAGGGTGTCAAGTGCATACAAATAGCCTGGACTGCCTCCGTTTGCGTCGACGGTCACCGCACCATTCTCCAGGCCGAAACAGGATATGTTTCGCTGCCGCTCTACACTCAACGTCAACAGGGGTGGCTCCTCCACCCTTACGGTCAACGGGGCCAGACAGAGACTGTCATCCTGGACTTCTACGGAATAGATGCCTGCCGACAAATTGGAGAATATGCTGTCTGGCTGCAATGGACCATTGTCCAGCGAATACTGGTAGTCACCCGTTCCCCCATTTCCTGCAAGAAATATCTGCCCGGTTGTGTCCCCAAAGCAGGGTACATCACGCTGGCCTACCAACCCTAATGTCAGCAGGTCTGGCTCGTAAATTTCAAACGGAACCCGGGTCAGACAGGTATTGGCATCCATGAACCACAGCGTATCCTGCCCGGGGACCAGGTTGTTGAATTGCAGCACGGTAGAATAATTGGTGCCATCCAGACTGACCTGATAGGGGGCCTGCCCTCCGGTACCACTCAGGGTCAGGGCTCCATTGTCATTCCCGAAACAGTCGATATGTTTGACCGCATCCAGCGAGGCAAACAGGCCAGTTGGGGTACGAACGGTATCGGTCAGCGTCGCTTCACAGCCATTGTTATCCTGAGCCGTAACGGTATAAACCGACGCTCCCAGCCCTACGAAACGACCGCTGTCCTGATAGGTAAAACCACCGTCCAGGGAAAACAGGTATGCGGGAGTTCCACCCGCCCCCATCACGGAGATCTCACCAGTGGTATTTCCAAAGCAGTCCACGTCCTGCAAATCTGACAACGTCAGGCTCAGGGGGCTGCCAGGCTCCGTCACGTTGAAAGCCAGGGTGTCTGTACATCCCAGGCTATCGAGGGTTACCACCTGGTAGCTACCGGCAAAAAGGCTGTCGAGACTTACCGAGTCCGCACTGGTCTGTTCCTGGTATATCAGGCTGCCTCCACCATCAAACCAACTGTACTCGAAAGGGGAACTCCCCTGCGCAACAATACTCAGGCTTCCACCGGGCTCCCCAAAGCAGGGAACATCGGTTGCATTGGCACTCATGGCAAATGGGGAAACCCAGATACGGATGGAATCTTCGTTGACACAGCCATTGAGATCGGTCAGGGTGAGATTAAACTGGAAGGTATCGGTGGAAGTAGGCGTAAAGGTAGGTTGCCCGACATTGGGATCGTTAAGTCCCAAAGCCGGAGTCCATTGGTAGCTGCCCGCAGGATTGCTGGCGGAGCCAAGCGTCAGAGTCAGGTGGCTGCACAGACCCTGGTCCAGTCCTGCCTCAACTATGGGTAGCGGGTGAACGATCAGCTCCGTGGTGTCAAATGCCCGGCAACTATTGGTATCTGTTCCGGCAAGGATCAGGTTAAAGGTGGAAGTCGGATTCAGGATGAGAGAATCGTCAATTCCCAGCACATTCCCGGCGCCATCGGACCAGGTATAGTCCAGTGCGCCATTCGCCTGAAAGCGGACGGGCTCACCCGTACAAACGGCGGTGTCCGGATCCAGGGTGACCGTGGGCAGGGCAAAGATTGAGACAGACTGCGTAAGGGTATCCTTACAGTTATACTCATCGGTCACAAAGACCTCATAGGTAGTGTTCGTCGTGGGAAAAGCCAGTGGGGTGCCTACCGTCCCATCACTGAGGCTTGTAGAGGGAGTCCAGTCAAACTGCTGCCCTCCTATGACGGTGAGGGGGATGGTATCTCCAATGCATATGCTGGTATCGGCTCCTATTTCTGCTTCAAAAAAGTGGACATACACACTGGTGTCGGCCACACAGCCATATTGCGAGTACACATTCACCTGATAGTCGTGGGGCACTCCATCGAAAGCCATCGGATTGGCAATATTGGGGTCACTCAATCCAGTGGCAGGCACCCATTTGTAGGTGACCCCTCCTCCCGCCTGCAACTGTACACTGTCCTGGGGACATAGAATCGAGTCCGAAACTCCCAGTGTTGGAATGGGTGAGGGGTGAATCCTCACAGTTTTGGATACACTGTCCTGACAACCATTGACATCCGTAATCCTCAGGGTCACGTCATAATAACCCGTATCCGGAAATACGTGGTTGGGGTTAGTACTTGTACTCCCGGAACTTCCATCTCCAAAATCCCAGGCCCAGCTGGCGATGTTATCAGTAGCCGAAGAACTTCCAGTGCAGGAAGAGTCGGTAAAGGAGAATTTCACATTTTCTCCCACACACTGTTCCAGCGAATTGTCTTCCAGTTCGAAATTGGAAATCAGCCGATAGGAGAAATTGCTATACCGGACTCTAGGCTGGGAATAATTGTAAAAGCCGAATCGTCCGGCCTCAAAGCACCCCGGAAGGTCGAAAATTACGTTGTTGTCAATGTAGATGGTCACCCGTGTCGAGGTATAGACCAGGGTGAAGTCATAGCTGTTCTGGTTATTCCATCCCAGGCCCGGGCCATAATTGGTGGCCAGGGAGATGGATTCAGGCGAGTTGATCCGAGACCAGAAGGCATCCAGGTAATTGAAACTTCCCTGCGGGATGTATCCCTGTACACGGGTAAGGGCATACCCTTCATACCCCACATTGTTGGACAGGTTATAGGTCTGATCCTGGGCTTTCCAATCAAATAGCCAGAAGTCGTACTGATTGGGATTGACATCCGGCTGCTGGTATCCAAATACAAACCCAACGAAATCATCGTCTGGGTTTCCTGCATTGTCATTGATGGCGATGGTCCCCTGGATGATGACATTGATGAATGTGTCAGGGCTCACATAAAAGGTCGGGTCTCCATTAATCGTCTGAAATACAGAGGTTCCCCCTCCCTGAACGAGCCAGTTTCCATTGACCCCGTGTCCCTCCTGACTCCAGGTATTGAAGTCAATATTGGTCTGGCACTGTGACCAGACTGTTCCGCCCCATATCATTCCCAGGGCGAGCAAGCTCCGTAGTAGCATAGTAGTGTCCTTAGCCTCCTTAACAAGCGTAAAATTTACACTTATTCCAAGTTAACTTTTAATCACTACATAGTAAAGGATTTTCTCGCTACCGAAGCCAGAAGTCATCCCGGCATTTTTTTTCAAAAAGGCTGCACTTTTCAATGGAAGAACCAGGAGTCAGGAAGGCGAATAGAGATCACCACATTCAGGATGTTCCTATATTTTTTCCATAACGGCGGTATTTTCTACACGCATCATAAGCTGGACTTTATGCATTTTTCAAATGAGAAAAATCCCCACACAGGGTCTGGAAACCATATTTTAGGATTAATCAACCTCAGGGTTTCAGGCTGATGTTGATTAATTCGGAGTCCAGGGCAGATACCACTGGGCGTCAGAGACGCTGTAACAGTACGTTTCGCTTCAGAGAAGCTCACGAGCGAAACCGCTATAGCGGTTCTAAACAGTTTTCCGTCCATAAGGACGGGCTGGTGAGAGCCTGTGCTGTCGAAGATCCCGATCATCGATGCCGCATAGCGGTAGAATCGGGGAACAACGTGAAGTACCTAGAGCCGACACCCACCGTCTTCTAGTCTCTGACTTCTGACATGCCATAGCGCTTGGAAATCAGTGCCATTTTGGATAAGGTCCAGAGTAAGACTGGCATCAAATGTTTGGGAATTGAACCCAGCCAGCAGTCTCTGGGCTTCAGGATCACCGGACTCCAGTTGTAAAGGCCCTTTCAGGAAATCATCGCATAACTGGTTCCAGGCAAGTGACATCGCGATGCCCCAGCAGTAGTTTCCCTTTTAGGAATTACCGGTGAGCTGAGCTGAGGAAGGTGAATCTGGTGTATTCATGGCTAAGCAGAATGTCCAGCAGTGTAAAACCGGTCATCCTCAGGGTTTCTGATCTGAGGACGACCGGTTTATCGATTTGAAGTTTTACCTCACCTCAAAGCGGGCCTGTTGATACTCCGCTGCTCCCAGGTCCAGGCTACGTTGGGTAGGCAGCGAGCCTCCCACCGAAATCACAAATTCCCCCGACTCCAGCTTCTTTTCTCCCTCCTCATCAATCAACATCAGGTCTTCAGGGGAAAGTTCGAAGGTAAGGACAGCAGATTCTCCCGGTGCCAGGCGAATACGCTCAAAAGCTTTCAGGGAAAACAGCGGCACCCTTACAGAAGCCTCCACATCTGTAAGATATAGCTGCACCACTTCTTCCCCTTCGTAATCTCCGGTGTTGGTAACAGTCGTGGAAACGGTGATCCCTTCATTTTTGCGAACACGCTTGCTGCTCAGCTCAACCTCCCCATAGCCAAACTCGGTGTAGCTCAACCCAAAGCCAAATGGGAACTGTGGCTCTGCGGTCATGAACTTGTAGGTACGGCCATCCATGGCATAATCCTCGAATGGAGGCAGGTCCTCTACGGAGTAAGGAACGGTCACAGGAAGTCGTCCGGATGGGACCGATTTACCGAAAAGCAGGTTCCCGACTGCCTGCCCACCCTGCTCACCAGGGTACCAGGCATATACGACTGCGTCAGCCATTTCGAAAACTTCAGGGCAGGCAATGGCGCTACCTCCGGTGATGACGACCACCAGTTTTTCGGCATTGGCACGAAGGACTTTGAGAAAGTCGATCTGGTTTTGAGGAAGCCTGATGTCCTCGCGGTCGCCTTTGGTCCGCGACATGATTGATTCTCCTTCTTCACCTTCTATCAACTGTGAAATACCCACGCAGGCAATGGTAACATCTGCTTCGGCGGCATTACTGGAAAACCAGTCAATGGGATTGCGGTTGGGTTCATCGAGCAAGGCTCCCTGGCTGTAGTTCACCGAGGTATGTGGAGCTACATTGTCCACCACTCCTTCCAGGATGGTGCGCAGGTCGGCACTCACCCCGTAATAATTGGCCAGCAGAGCCTGGGCATGGGTGGCAGTAGGTCCGGTGACGAATACGCCGTTGACATTGGGGTCGAGTGGAAGTAATTGATCTTCATTTTTCAGGAGTACGATGGATTTTTCAGCGGCTTCCAACGAAAGCGCTACGTGGTCCGGGTGACGTATCCACTGGGCACCGATGGTGTCAAATGGCACTGTCCCTGCTGGGTCAAATAACCCCAGGCGAAAGCGGGTAGGGAGCAGTTCGCGGAGGTTGTTGTCGATTTCCTCCTCTGTGGTGAACCCCTGCTCTACGGCTGCCAGCAATTCCCCATAGGTGCTACCACAGTTGAGGTTGGTCCCGGTGTTCAGTGCCAAGGCGGCTGCTTCCGGAGCGGTTTCGACCACATTATGGCCATTGTAAAAATCCACGATGGCCCAGCAGTCCGATACGAAGTAGCCGTCAAAGCCCCACTTTTCACGCAAAACCTCCTGCATCAGGTAGGGGTGTGCACAGCAGGGATCACCATTGGTACGGTTGTAAGCCCCCATGATGCCTTCGACATCAGCTTCGGTAACCAGGGCTTCGAAAGCAGGCAGGTAGGTTTCCCAGAGGTCCTGCATGTCCACCACGGCATCGAACTCATGCCGCAGGCCCTCGGGGCCATTGTGTACGGCATAGTGTTTGGCCATCCCGGCTGCCTGCATATAGGTGGGGTGATCTCCCTGCAGGCCTTCGACAAATGCCACTCCCATGCGACCGGTCAGGAAGGGATCCTCGCCATAGGTTTCCTGTCCCCTACCCCAACGAGGATCCCGGAAGATGTTGACATTGGGGCTCCAGAAGGTGAGTCCCTGGTACTGTCCTCGCTGTCCGGTGGCGATGGAGACGTTGTACTTGGCACGGGCCTCCATGGAAATGGCACTGCCGATCCGGTGCAGCAGCTCGGTGTCAAAAGTAGCTGCCATGCCGATGGCCTGGGGGAATACCGTAGCCTGGCCATTTCGGGCGACTCCGTGCAGACACTCGTTCCACCAGTTATAGGCAGGAACCTCCAATCGTTCTACTGCGGGAGAGGCGTAGAGCAACTGACTGGCTTTTTCCTCCAGGGTCATGCGGGAAATGAGGTCTTCGGTTCGCTCCTCGATACTGAGATCCGGATCCTGAAAGGGAAATCCGGAGGATTGGGCTGATGCAACATTCCAGCACAGGCTGCATGCTCCTATGCAAATGAGAGTGATTAGCTTGTTCATATGAGAATAATTGTGAGTAGTCCTGGTCAAATTAGCGGCTCCGGCCGCTGACACTAAAAATACAACTATCAGGTTAATTCGCACCAGGGTCTGAGCCTATCCTTTATCGGAAATGGACATTGGATTTCCCCAAAAGCCAAAATCCCGGATTGATTTTTCTGGCTTCTCTCCTCCAGTGCACACAGCTCCGCTCCCTAAGAGGCTGTTTAGGTTTTGGTGTTTCGAGGCCAAACGCAGGATTTTTGGGGTC
>CAYFIR010000167.1:0-11258 GCA_964343195.1 uncultured Bacteroidia bacterium
CAATTCAAAAAGGTATAAGCAGACTCTCTCAAGCCCTTTTCATGGGGCGAAACTATAGTCTAGTACTCTGTCAAATCCCCAATGATGGGTGATCGCTGAGTTCCTTCACTCCGTTCAGGACAGGCTTTTTCCGCATCTCTTCGTTGAGGCTCGTCTGTGGGTCCCTTTATCCTACAGTCTCGCAGTTTGGCTCGCCAAACTCGGATTTTCCGCCTTGATCTGCGAAAAAATCTGCGACCGCTTACCCAGCATTTCCCACTTGACAAAGCACTAGGATACGCTATTGGGGCTTTTACCACCTGGTTTTTTCCTGCCCCGACAGCGTTAGCCTAGTACCTGCGGAATTAAGTAATCACCCATTCGAAATTCGTATAAAATTCTGACCATCAGCACTTTCAACTACGAACATCGGACTCAGAACTTCGAACTTGTTCCACTAGTATCAGCAGAGGGCAAAACCCGGCAAGGAAAATCACACTGCTAAAAGCCTGACCTGGGTATCATTTTCCCCTCAACCCCCTTATCACCTGCTCCTGCCCCTCTTCCGTTAAGCTCACCGAAGAAGGCAAACTGAGTGCCTCTTTAAACAGGCTGGTCGAATGGATTTCTTCGGTTAGAAATGAAGTCTCAGCGTACATGGGTAGCATGTGCATCGGCGTCCACAACGCCCGTGTTTGGATCTCGCACTTCAGCAGTTTTTCTGCGAGGCCATCCCGATCCGGGGTGCGGGCGGTGCACAGCCAGTGATTGGGAACACATGCAGCATCTACGTCCGGGAAGCGAAACGCTGTTCCCAGTACCTTTTGGTAGCGGGCCATGATCTCCGCTTTCTTTGCCAAAAAGTGAGGGAGTTGCTCCAACTGACTCAATCCAAGAGCGGCCGACATACCACTCAGGCGATAGTTATAGCCAATTTCGTCGTGCTGATAGGTGAAGGCATCGGTTCGGGCCTGGGTACTCAGGTGCCGGGCTTTTCGGGCGATTGTTTCATCATCGGTGAGCAGCGCGCCTCCACCACCTGTGGTCATGACCTTGTTTCCGTTGAAACTGAGGCAGCCCATTTCCCCGAATGTCCCAAGGTGTCGCCCCTTATACCTGCTGCCAAGGGCTTCAGCGGCATCTTCGATAAGCGGTATTCCCAACGAAGCTGCGAACCGCTTCCATTCGTCAAGGTGCGCACCGTACCCCAAAACATGGACGAGCAAAATCGCTGCAATTCGCCTGCCGGAAGTTTTTTCATGCCAGCCGCCATCCTTTTTTTGAATCAACTGGGGCAACTCTCGGGTTGCCAGCCCTACATCCATCTGCCAGTGGTTTGGATCGATGTCCACCAGCCAGGGATCAGCCCCACAATACCGGACAGCATTGGCAGAGGCCACGAAGGTCAGGTCAGGCATGATGACCAGTTCACCGGGTTTCACTCCCGCAATCAACAATGCCAGGTGAAGGGCCGAAGTTCCACTTCCCAATGCTACCACATGCCTGGCTCCAGTGTACTTTGCCAGGGCTTCTTCAAAACGGGTCACCCAGGGACCAGCTGAGGATACCCAGCCACTGGCTACGCATTCCTGCACGTATTGCTGGTCCAGTTCTGTCAGGAAGGGTTCGGAAAGTGGAATCATGCTATTGGTCTCTGTCCTCCCCTAGCCCAGTGTGACTCTCTCTCCGGTTTTGGCAGATTGGTACACGGCTTCTACGATGCGGATATCGCGTAGCCCTTCCTCCCCGGGAACCCTGACAGGCTGTTGATTCTTGATAGCCAAAGCATCGGCATCCATCTGTCGGGCCTGCTGATTTCCCAACCAGGCTGAGAGGGATTGTGAACCGCTTGCAGTACCGCCTACATTGTTGTAGCTGGAAAAGGGATCCAGTTTGGCCCACCCGCGCTCATAAGTCGCATGCAGGTGATTGTTGTTCATCCCGAAGCTGGTCGCACACTGTGCGATAGCGCCACTCGGGAACTCCAGTTTAAACGTGGTCGTCTCATCCACCTCGGTAAATACCGTCGGCCGTGTGGTATGGTGCTGGGCTGTTACGGCTACGGGTTCTTCTCCGGTAGTATACCGCGCCGCCTGGAGGCAATATACGCCCATATCGTACATGGCCCCTCCCCCCATTTTCCTGCTTATTTTCCAGTTCTCGGGATCATTTTGATAGGCACCATAATACCCTGCGGCCGTGCTAATATGCTTCACAGCACCATATTCCGGGCGCCCCGCCAGTGTCATCAGCACATTGGTGACAGGCTCATGCTGCATTCTATACCCTATGGAGAGTTGTACCTGGCTACTGCGACAGGCTTCGATCATGGCTTCACACTGCTCAGCATTTACTGCCATGGGTTTTTCGCACCAGACATGTTTACCAGCCAGTGCAGCCCGAATGACAAATTCAGCATGGAGGGAATTGGGAAGGACGACATAAACAATGTCGATTTCGTTGTTCCGGATTATCGTATCAAAGTTCCCATAGTCATATACATTCCTGTCTTTAATGCCGTACTTCCGCTGCCAAACGGGGACTTTGGCAGGGGTCCCGGTGACAATTCCTGCCAGGTAACAGTGCTCGGTCATCTGGAGAGCAGGCGCGAGTAAATCAGTGCTGTAATACCCCAGTCCTACCAGTGCGACGCCCAGCTTTCCATCTTTCGAAGATCGGCTGCGCCCCCATCTGGGAGTGGCAAGTGCTGCTGCCCCCAGAGCTATTTTTTTCAGAGCTGTCCTACGGGAATGCGGGGAGAAAAAAGTCATGATATGGTCAGTTGGGAATCCAGGCAATTGATCAACACCAAAAGCTACGAATATTCCTCCATTTTACCCGCAAGGACAACCCTTACAAATAGTTTACGTATCAAGCATAAGATTTTAATATTATTATTTCATAATATTAGAAAATTAGCTACCTTTGCTTCATGCTGCATTTACAGACCGACAGATCCAAGCTCAAGAGAGTATCTCAAATGATGAAGGTCCTGAGTAATCCGGGACGACTGTTAGTGGTGGATTTGCTGATGGGCAAGACAGGGATGACAGTTGGAGACATCGCAGAAGAAACACATTTAAGCCAGTCAAATGCATCACAGCACCTTAAAGCACTGGAGCAGGCTGGGCTACTCTATTCTGAGCGGGATGGCAAAAGCATCCGATATGCCATCGGGCATCGGGGAATTGCCCGCCTGATGGCCTGTGTCGACGACTGCATTGAATGCGAGTATTAACCTTTCCTCAAAAGACCACTACGAAGTAAAATCTACTATTCTACCCAATCGAAATTTTTAATATGGACGTTAAGCAATTTTATGACAAAGGACTGGCTCATGCATCCTACGCAATTGTAGCCGGAGACAAAATGGCAGTAGTCGATCCGGCACGTGATCCACAGCCATACTATGACCACGCTGAAGAGCATGGTGCCAAAATTGTAGCCGTCTTTGAAACTCACCCCCACGCTGACTTTGTGAGTAGCCACCAGGAAATCGCCAACGCTACGGGTGCCACCATCTATGTATCCAAGCTGTTAGGCGCTGACTACGAACACGTTGGGTTTGATGAAGGGGATGAACTAAAGATGAATGAAGCAACTTTTGTTGCCCTGAATACGCCAGGTCACTCTCCTGATAGCATTACCATCCTGCTAAAAGATGCAGCAGGCAATGACTACGCAGCCTTCACAGGTGACACTCTGTTTATCGGAGATGTCGGACGTCCCGACCTTCGGGAGAAAGCCGGCAACATCCAGGCACTGCGAGAAGACCTCGCCCGTCAGATGTACCACTCTACCCGCAACAAGTTGATGACCCTGGCTCCTGAAGTATTGGTATATCCAGCTCACGGTGCAGGTTCTCTCTGTGGAAAAGCCCTTAGCAGTGACACCGTAAGTACCATAGGCAAGCAGCTCAAGGAAAACTATGCGCTGCAACCCATGAGTGAGGATGAGTTTGTGGACGTATTGCTGGAAGGGCAACCCTTTATCCCCAAATACTTTGGGTATGATGTCGGGCTAAACAAAAATGGAGCACCTAGCTACCAGGAGAGCATCGATCGTGTCCCGCGCATCGCCGCAGATACTCCCCTCGAACCAGGTGTACTGGTAATCGATACCCGTCCTGAGGACAAATTCAAGGCCGGTCATGTCCCCGGAGCCATCAACCTGATGGACGGCGGCAAATTTGAGACCTGGTTGGGATCCATCGTAGGGCCCGAAGAGAAGTATTACCTGATCGCAGAAAACGACGAAGCCCGCGAGATTGTGATCCAGAAGGCTGCCAAAATTGGATATGAGCCCAATATTGCCGGAGCATTGACTGCTCCTTCAGAGCAACCTGCACAGGAAAGCAAGATTGACCTGGAGTCTTTCAAGCAGGACCCATCTCAATTCACTGTTGTTGATATCCGTAACGTGGGAGAATATGACGCTGGTGCGCTGTTCTCTCATGCTGTAAATATTCCACTGGCCGAGTTGCGTGAACGCGCACAGGAAATTGCTACTGACAAGCCCGTAGTGATCCACTGTGCTGGCGGTTACCGCTCTGCTGCTGGGACAAGCATCGTAAAAAACGCTCTGGATGGCACAGAAGTATTTGACCTCAGCTATGCTGTCAAAGACTTTCAGCCAGAAGCTACACACTAGTTTCCTTCCAGGTAAAGAAATCGATTGTGGGTGATCGATCATAGGGGCCGCCAGCCAGTGTTGCTGGTAGGTGGTCTCTTGTTTCAAACTTTAGAAATTAAAATTCACATTTCTGATCCAATGAGTAATTTCTTTTCTCAACTAAGCGGTATGTTTTCAGGAGCCGGAGCTGGTTCTGACTCCGTTGAATCTATCCTGCCTCGTGCTTTTGCCGAAAAGCTCAAGAATACCTCTGGCGCACAGTTGATCGACGTACGGTCTCCACAGGAATTCCAGAGCGGACATCTGCGTAAGGCCCGCAACATCAATGTACAGGGTCCTGGTTTCCAATCTCAAGCAGAAAAGCTCAAGAAAGATCAACCAGTATTTGTTTACTGCCGCAGTGGTGGACGTAGCCGCATGGCAGCCGGACAACTGGCTGGTATGGGATTCGAGGAAATCTATGACCTCAGCGGTGGCATCATGAGCTGGATGTCCAAGGGGCTCGAGGTTACCCAATAGTCAAATGACAGCAAACAGAAGGTAAACGACAGTTTCGAGGGAGTAAGGTATGTTAGTTTCATTTTGAGCAGCAGCTCTTGTGGTTTCCGGACTTACATGCCTTACTCTCTTCTACTCTCAACAATTGCCTGCTGATTTCTGTCCATCATCTTTAAAATAGCTGTCTGGAAAATGGAAAATACTCAGAATACAAAGCCAACCTTTGGCGACCTGATTTCAGGAGATACTCCCGTACTGGTTGATTTTTTTGCGACCTGGTGTGGACCCTGTCAGGCTATGCAGCCCGTACTACGAGACCTTGCACAAGAGTTGGGTGATAAGGCTCGCATCATCAAAATAGACGTCGATAAAAACCCGGCTCTTGCTCAGCATTTTAACATAATGGGAGTACCAACATTTATGGTATTCAGGAATGGCGAAGCCAAGTGGCAGCAGTCTGGCATGCTCTCAAAAGGAGCTCTCAAGCAGGTGCTGGAAGCCCAAATGAGCTAAACCTTTTCCTTTTACCCTACGTTTATCCTTCACCTTTATTAACCTGATTCCATGAGGTCTGTCCTGGACGATTGGCGACTGGTAATTTTTGCCTGTCTTACACTCGGTCTCGCTCCCTACTCCCCTCCCCATATTGTCGGCAAAATCCAGTGGATTGCTGGTGGTGCGGTAGGGATGCAACCCATTGATTGGTTTGATGTCGTGCTGCACGGGACGCCATGGCTCCTGCTGATTCGCCTCGTGGTAGTTACCATCCTACGAAACAATGGAAAACCAACTCCTAACCAATGATTCATGGTTTAGCTCTGTAATCTCACTCATGTCAGAGTCCTGGCCCTGGTGGTTTACAGGCGCCATGATCACGTTTACCATGCTGGCTATACGCTTCATGGGGCACTACTTTGGGATTTCTTCAACCTTCCGTACCCTTTGTGCCATCGGTGGTGCAGGGAGGCGGATTCCCTTCTTTAATTACGACTGGAAATCCCACACCTGGAATCTTGCCTTTGCGGTAGGGACCATCCTGGGGGGATTCATAGCTCACCAGTTTTTGACTCCTGATCAGGCGGTGCACATTTCCAGTGCGACCGTAACTGACCTTGAGGCCATGGGAATTGCGGTAGATCAGAGCACTCTGGTCCCACATTCCATTTTTTCATTTGACGGCCTGACAACACTTCCCGGATTCATCATGATCGTCATAGGTGGATTTTTTGTGGGTTTTGGGACCCGCTACGCAGATGGATGTACTTCTGGACACGCTATCACTGGCCTATCCAGCCTACAGTTACCCTCCCTCATTGCCGTAGTAGGCTTTTTTATCGGGGGCCTGGTAGCCACCCATTTACTCTACCCACTTATTTTTTGATCTCTCACCCTTGACCTATATCATTCATGAATAAAGCATTAAAATACATCACATTCCTCGGCCTGGGAATCCTGTTTGGAATTACCCTGACCAAGGGAGAGGTTATTTCCTGGTACCGAATCCAGGAGATGTTCCGTTTTCAGTCCTTTCATATGTATGGGGTAATCGGTACTGCCGTCACGCTGGGGGTGATCAGCACCCGAATACTGCTTTGGGCCAGCGCAAAAGACATTCTTGGAGACACGTTTAAAATCAAAACCATCGACAAGGGTTTCTGGCGCTATCTGCTGGGCGGAAGCATATTTGGATTGGGATGGGCTTTTACCGGAGCCTGTCCCGGACCGCTGTATATCCTGGTAGGTAACGGCGAATTCGTAATGGGAGTCGCCATATTGAGCGCCATATTGGGAACCTACGCATATGGTGCCCTGCGTCACAGGCTTCCTCATTAATATTCAGCTAATATTCAGCCCTCAGGAACCTGCGTTCCTGTAATCATTTAGTGCCAAAAGCGTGGTTTGAGTGGTGCAATTCATTTAGATTGCCACTGTAACCAGTTCCGCTTTTGGCACTACTTTTTATGATTGCCCACCTGATTGCCTCACCCCGATGAAGCTACCCTCCAAACAGTATCCGGAATCGAAAAAAATAATCCTGCGCGATTTTCTGGCCATCGACCGTACCCGGCTCGCCAATCAACGTACCCTCCTTTCCTTTCTTCGGACCTCCCTGTACCTGGTTGTATCAGCGCTTGCGATTCTCAAGGTCGAATCTCTTAAAAATCTGATTCCATGGAGCTGGGTAGGACTGGCACTCGCAGGTCTCGTGGCAACGATGGGCATCATCAATTACCTGCTGGTAAACCGAAGAATAAAGGCCGCCTACAAAATGAATGAGCAGGAAGAAAGTTCGCTCAATTAACTGAGTGTCCAACGAAAGGGAATTAAAAAGCTTCCTCCTACCCTGCCATACGCTCTTACCTGGCAGCTTTGTATACTCTCCCCCTCCCTGCTTTATACCCAGATCCCCAAACTCCCTTGGATCCTGGGGGGAAACCTATGGACATACTCTAAAATTTTTCATTAGTCCTGAAGCAGCAAATCCTGCAGGTTGCCGGATGTAAAAAAAATATCCATTGTGTTGTTTATGGGACACCTCACGAAAAATTGGTGGACTGGTCAAACAATTCTAACATTGAGTACCAGGATAAAAAATAGCCCTATGGCTTCATATTTTATGATGGTGAATAAAACACGCCCAAAACGATCCATTATATGACACCCACGTCGGAGTTCTTACTTATATACCAAACGTGGGTATTCGATTTATTTTACTGACCCTGTTTCCACCATATTTATGGTAGGTAAAAAGCATAAAGTCCCAGGTCTCACAACTGTCTTTTTGCTTCACCTAAAACCGTTCCCATTCATCAAGCTACCCAAAACAGTTCTTACCACCTTTGCCCACTCTTGCTCAAACTATGCTTAAAATGTCATTTTTGAGACTCATCCGAGGGAATCTCCGAATACCTCCCATTTTTTCCGACCCCCGATCCAAACTCTCGTCTGGCTATAGCTACTTTGATGCTGCATTTTTCTATGCCATAGGAGCGTATTACGTTTTCTATGTGATCCAAACACTCCTCGAAGGCGTAACGACCCTGTCACTGTTGGTCCCTACCCTTATCCTGGGAGTCGGAACAATCATCATTTGGAGTAGCCCCAAACGGTATTCGAGAACCATCGTCACTGTCCTGACAGGCCTGATGGCAGCCAGGGCTTTGGACCATCCCACCCAGAATTTTGACTGGCTCATGCTGGCATCGTTGCCATTGATAGCGCTTGTGCTAGCAAGAGACATACGCCTCATCGCCGCATACCTGGTAACCCTTCTCATTGGCCCTTTATTGGTTCTGGCTATTGTGTCATTGGCGCCCCAGGCATTGGATTTACTTTATCCTGAGGCAGGGTCCTTCTACTCAGCACCAGGGGTCGACCTTAGAATTGCCAATCTGCTGTTCATCGGTGTGATCAGTGGACTGGTTGCCAATTACCTCAACCAGACTCATCAACAGCAGGAAGCGCTCAAAGCAGCACTGGCAGAGCGCAATCAGCACATGGTCCAGCAGCAAAACCAACTGCGGCGGGCCCACAATCAGCAGACTCTTCAAATCCATAAACTGGAACGCAAGCAGGAAGAACTCATACAGGCCAGGCTACATGCTGAAAGGCTGATGCAGGAAAGGGAAATGCTCTTTTCCTCTGTCTCTCATGAACTGAGGACCCCGATTAATGCAGTAATCGGGATCGCCCATTTGCTCAATCAGGAGAAACCACGAGAGGATCAGAAGGCGAGACTTCGAGCCCTACAGTTTGCCGCACAGAACATCCTTCATCTGATTGGGGATATTCTTGATTTTGCCAAGCTTGAAGAGGGGAAACTGGAGTTGACTGAAGCCTCACTTAACCTGACTCTCCTGATGGAGAACCTTGTGGAAACCTACAGGCCACTGGCCGATGAAAAAGGGCTCCAGTTGATACTCGACCGTCCGGACGATTTCAACTATTATGTACTGGGAGACGAAGTGAGGCTGGGGCAGGTATTCAGCAACCTGATCAGCAATGCCATCAAGTTTACAGAAACAGGAAAAATAACCATTCGAATTCAGGGAATCATCCTGGAGGATGGCCTGCTAGGCATTGAAGCCTCGGTATCCGATACCGGAATTGGTATTCCTCCAGAGTATCAGGAGGCCGTTTTCCAACGATTCAGCCAGGGAAGCTCTGCCCCCAAAAGCCTGGCGGGGAGTTCCGGACTGGGCCTTTCTATTTGCCAGAACCTGTTACAACTGATGGATTCCGAACTGATTCTGGAAAGTGAAGTCAACAAGGGGAGTACCTTTTCATTCGACCTGGCGCTGCCACTCTGCTCTGCCGACCACCATTCCGTAGAAACTGAGGAAGAGCAGTCCCTGTCACTCACAGGGATGAATGTGCTTGTCGCTGAGGACAACCCCATGAATGTGGAGATCCTTACTTCTCTTCTCGAGAACTGGGAAATTGACTTTTCAGTGGTCTCAACCGGGCTGTCTGCTGTCCACCTCGTGACCCAGCAGCCTTTTGATCTGGTGCTGATGGACCTGCACATGCCAGAGATGGATGGGTATGGCGCCGTTGCGGAAATCAGAGACCTCGATTATGACTGGCAGGCACAGGTACCCATCGTAGCGATGTCTGCGATTGGCGGCCAATTACAGGAAAGCATGATTCGTGCTGGATTTGATGATTTTCTTCCCAAGCCCTATCACCCGGATCAGTTGCTTAACTGCCTCCGCCGATATCATCCAGGGCGGCAGGGGAAAGAGCAAAATTCCAGGTCGAATCGAATGATTACGTAGCACACGAACCCATCGGCTGGGAGGTTTCCTTGCTCTGAGGCTTTGAAAAAAGACCTTTAATGTCCCTGCTGAAGGAACAGGATTCATCCGAGCAATTCTGCCAGTTCTTCTCTAAGCTGCATAGGAGACCTGAAATGAATGGCCTTCATTCCTACGGCTTGCGCTCCCTCCACGTTTTTCGGGGAATCATCAATGAATACCGCCTCCTCGGGTTTTACCTCGTAGCGGTCCATCAACCGTTGGAAAATTTCGGCTTCAGGCTTCGCAACTTTTTCATCTCCTGAGACGACTATTCCTTCAAACCATTGCAGGAATTCATAGCGATTCAGCGCTACGGGAAATGTTTCTGCAGACCAGTTGGTAAGGGCAAGAAGGCGATACTGACCACTTGTCCGTAAGTGGGCAAGGAGTTCCACCGATTCATGGATGGGTCCTCCCAGCATTTCTTCCCACCGGCCATAGTATGCCCTGATTTCCGATTCCCATTCGGGGTGCTGAGCGACCAGATTTTCGGTTCCTACCGCGAGGGGCTGCCCCTCGTCGTGGAGATGATTCCATTCCATGGTGCATATCTCCGCGAGAAATTTCTCTACTTCCTCTTCTGTCTCAAAAATCTGTCGGAAAACATAGCGGGGATTCCAATCAATGAGAACACCTCCTAGGTCAAAAATTATGGTCCTGATTGCCATGGTTAGATGGGAGAATGGTGAATGTTTACGAAAAGCGTTACTTTGGGATAAAGCTAGGAAATGCCCTTTCCAGCTCATAGCCTTTTGAAAAAAACAATCCAATACCTTGGCTCAGGACTTCATTACCATAACCACCTATACCTACCCCCACGATGCGGAGCTTGTAGCATTGAAAGCCTTATTTGACCAACATCAAATCAGATACTATGTCATGGATCACCATTTTCTGGGGGTGGTACCCTTTGATACACAGGCAATTGGTGGAGTCAAAGTGAGGGTGATCCAATCACAGGCAGGACGCGCCACGACCTTACTGGCTCAGCTAAAAAAAGAACGGCCCGAGGAGCCCAAGCCGATAGATGAAGAAGATGCTGAATGGATGGCCCAGCGTGCTGTAGATCAGCAAAAGCGGGAAAAAGACGCAAAGCGGTTTATCAGAGTGGTCGTTGGCAGCTTACTTGTGGGAGGGGGTGGCAGTCTGTTGTTCTGGTTTTTGGGTTAAGCGGTAAGCGGTAAGCGGAAAATTTCAAAACTGACTCTTTGCTTGACTTTATCCAGCATATTGATGCTTTTCCAATTGCGATGTCGCCTCCCCGCTTCACGGGATCGCGGATCAGCGGGACTTATTTCTTTTTTAGGTCCGCAAATTGATCTTTAATATGCCACCTCTGAAAGTGCTATT